>NZ_JAVDWM010000001.1:670000-1270744 GCF_031457495.1 Sphingopyxis sp. BE259 | reverse complement strand
CGGTGTCGTCCACCGCCCAGACCAGCCGCGACGGCTGGGCGAAGCGCGCCCACACCGACACGTTGCGCGTCTCGGCGCCGTTCAGGCGATGAAAATCGGCCTCGCTGAGCACCGCATATTTGGCGATCAACCCGCCGTGCTGAAACGGAAACACATTGGGCGGGATCAGCCGGTTGGCGGCGGCCATCCAGCGTTTGGGATAAGCGTCGCCATAGTCCGACACAATCAGGTAGAAATCGAGCATCAACCCGTCGAGTTCGCTCATCCGCAGGCAGCTGCCGTAAAACAGCACCGCGCGCGCGCTGCCAGGATATTGCGCCGCAATCGCCTGCGCCATGGCCGCGACGCGCGGATCGACCGGAGTATTCAGTTCTTCGCGGACGAGGTCCGTCAACGCCGACATGATGCGGTCAGGCGGCAAGGCGCAGGAAGGGAACCGGCTGCGTCGAGGTGAGAATGATCGGCATGCCGGTCTTGGCCTGAAAAATCTCGCCATCCAGAATCACGTTCGACCGCTCGCCCTCGATGCGGATTTCGTCGCCCTGCTGGAAATGCACCCCGTCGAGCTGATTCTGCCCCAGCGTGCCGCGCCAGGTGGCCCCGAGCATGCGGACCAGCGCGCCCAGCCCGCGTTCCACCGCGAGCAATTTCATCTGCCCGCTCTGTCCCGCTGCATCGTTGGTCCGCATACTGAGCAGCAGCTTTTCCAGCGTCGTGACGATCAGCAGCGAAAATTTGCCCTGATATTCGCCCTGCCGGATCAACGACACCGTCATCGCCTGGGGCTTGGGCGGCAGGCGCCCGCCGCCGAGACCGAACATCATCGCGAACAGGCCGAGGATTGCGGCCAGAAAATGCGAGATGCCGTTGGGCAGGCCGAGCGGATAGATACGGTTGCGGCAATACAGCATGACGTCGGCAAGATAGGCGCCGCCCAGGAACATGCCGAGCACCGGGCGTGCTTCGCCGCCGCTGTCGAGCGAGATCAGCTGGCGCTGGATCACATGGTCTTCCAGCTGACCCGAATTGACCAGCTCGATCACCCGCTGCAACGCCTTGATCGGATCGCCCTCGGCGCCCAGGTCGAGCGCGATCAAATTGGTCTTGCCGTTCGGCAGCACCGCGACCGGTGGCGGCGAACCGCCGAAGTGGCCGCCCGAATAGAGTTCGGTCAGCGCGGCCTGCACCGTGCCGTCGCCGCCGTTGATGACCACGACGCGCGGGCCGACCATCGCGATGGTGCGGATCGCCTCGCCGATCTGATCGACGTCCTCGACCTCATAATGAAAGATGTCGGGATGCGCCGCGCAATATTCGCGAACCCGGGGCAGCAAAGCCCGGTTGCCGGTCGAACGCGGATTGGAAAGAAGCGCGACGCTGGCCATAAAACTCCCTATTCGACCGGGTCGAACGACAGGCCGTTGACGTAGTTCAGCACCACGGGAACGCGCCGGGTGGCGCCGCCGACCGCAAAGCTGACCGTCGCCAATTTGGGCTTCCGCTTGAAGATGAAGTCGCTGACCTTCATGTCGGGATTGCCCGACAGTCCGGCGCCATCGCTGCGATCCGACTTTCCATTGCCGTTCATGTCATGCCGCACCGACACGACATAATTGCCCGGCTGCTTGACCGGGACGCAGATCGCCATGGTGCCAGCGCGCGACACGGGCACATCGACCCGCTCGATCCATTTGCGCTTTTCCAGATAGCTGCTGGTCGCGCTGTAAATCTGGACCCGCACGGTGCCGGTGCGCGCCTTGAAGCCGCGCACATCGACCTGCACCGCGGTCGCATTGCTGTTGCACAGCGCCGCCGCCGGACCCAGTGCCGCACCCTGCGCCGCGACGGGCGCAATCAGCGCTCCGGCAGCGCCAGCGGCGAGTATGCCGGCGAGAAAAATTTTCGACATGACCTCAATACCTCCAGAGGTTATAGCCACGCCAGCAACCGCAAAAGCACATGCCGACACGGGTTCCTGTCGCCCTTGCATCGGCATATCGGAACCATTTGCGGCCAAATCATGGTGATGGGGCGACGAAAGATTGAATAAGCTGCCTGCCATCGACCGCTACATCGCGCGGCTCATCTTCTTTCCCATGGTCGGCACGCTGGTGCTGTCGGCAATGCTGCTCGTGCTCGAAAAAATGCTGCGGCTGTTCGACTTCGTCGCCACCGAGGGCGGGCCGGTCAGCATCGTGTGGCGGATGCTCGCCAATCTGATCCCCGAATATCTGTCGCTGGGCATCCCGATCGGGCTGATGCTGGGGATATTGCTGGCATTTCGCAAACTTGCCACGACCAGTGAACTCGACGTGCTGAAGGGCGTGGGCATGAGTTTCGGACGCTTGATGCGGGTGCCCTTTGCCTTTGCGATCGCGCTGGCGGCGCTCAATCTCGCGATCGTCGGCTTCATTCAGCCGGTCGCGCGCTACGCCTATGAAGGGTTGCAATTCGAGCTGCGCTCGGGCGCGCTGGGGGCGTCGATCAAGGTCGGCGAATTCACCAATCTGGGCGACCGCATGACCCTGCGGATCGAGCAAAGCTATGACGATGGACGCAGCTTGCGCGGCATTTTCGTGCGCGGCGACAACCGCGACGGCCAGCGCGTGTCGGCGACTGCGGCGCGCGGCCAGTTCCTCGCCACCGACGATCCCAACACGATCATCCTGCGGCTGTCGCAGGGGGTGCTGATCCACGAATCGCCGAAATTTTCGGTGCCGCGGGTGCTGACCTTTGACAACCACGACCTGCCGATCCCGCTGCCCAAGATCGAGGCGTTCCGGCTGCGCGGCGGCGCTGACCGCGAAATGACGATCCCCGAGCTGTTCGTCGCGGGCAAGGATGCCAGCCAGTCCGAACAGACGCGGCTCGAATCGCGCGCCAATTTCCATTTCCGCATCGTCGAAGTGCTGTCGATGTTCCTGATCCCGCTGATCGCCATCGCGCTGGCGATCCCGCCCAAGCGATCGACCTCGTCGCTTGGCGTCTTCCTGTCGATCGTGCTGCTGGTGACCCAGCACAAGATCAACCAATATGCCGAGGATATGGGCGCGCGCGGGGTGATCGATCCGGTGATCGCGCTGTGGGTGCCCTTCCTGCTGTTCGCGGCGCTGGCGATCTGGATGTATTATGTCGTCGCGCATGTGCCGGGCGGCCAGCCGATCGGCGCGCTCGAACGGGTCGCGGCGAAGGCGGCGCAAAAGATCCGCGGCCTGATGACATTGTTCCAGCGCAAGCCGCGGGGCGTGGAAAGCCTGACCTGATATGCACCAGCTTCACTTTTTCCCGTCGCGCACGATGGCGCTGTATGTCGGCCGCCTGTTCCTGATCCGATCCTTTTCGATCCTGTTCGCGCTGGTGCTGATCCTGCAAACGCTCGATCTGCTCGGCGAAAGCGGCAAGATATTGGCGGTGGCGGGCAACAGCGATTCGGACGTTTGGCGCTATGTCGGGATGCGGCTGCCGCAGATTATCGAGACTTTCCTGCCCTTTTCGGTGCTGCTCGGCACGATCCTGACGCTGATCACGCTGAACCAGAACAGCGAAGTCGTCGCGATGAAGGCGTCGGGCATGTCGGCGCATCAGGTGCTGGCGCCGCTGTTCTTGGCCGCGCTGCTCGTCGCGGGGATCAGCTTTGCGTTCAACGAACGGATCGTCACCCGTTCGACCGCGGCGCTCAGCGCCTGGCAAAAGGTCGAGTATAAACGCGTGCCCGCCGATAATGGGGTGCGCAGCAACATCTGGGTGCGCGACGGCGACGATCTGATCAATGCGGAGACGGTCGAGACCGGCGGTCCGTCGATCGTCCTGCGCGGCGTCACCATTTACGAACGAACCGGCGGGGTGCTGTCATCGATGCTCAAGGCCGACAGCGCGCGCGCGGTCGCGGGGGGATGGGAAATGTCGGGCGCGACCCGCTTCCTGCGCCGCTCCGGCACGGTCGAGCCGCTCGGCACGATCATCGCCGCGCCCAATGTGCGGCCCGACCAGTTCACGCTGGCGCAAGTCGATGGCGACGAATTGCCCTTCCTGCAACTCCGGGCGGCGATCGCCGATCTGGAGGCGGCGGGGCGGCCGGTCAATGCGCTGAAGGGCGTGCTGTGGCACAAAATTTCGGGGCCGCTGTCGGCGATCTTGATGCCGCTGCTCGGCGCGGTCGCGGCGTTCGGGCTGGCGCGGTCGGGCAAGCTGTTCATCCGTGCAATCTTTGGCATGGCGCTGGGCTTCGCCTATTTCGTCGCCGACAATTTCGCGCTCGCGATGGGCGATTTGGGGGCTTACTCGCCGTTTCTGGCGGCGTGGGGGCCGTTCATCTTGTTCGCGCTGATCGGTGAGATGATTTTGATTAGGACCGAGGAATAGGGCGCATCCGGTTCGTCTCGTTCGCCCTTGGGTGAATGACCGCTAGCGACCGATTTCGGACCTTTAATTTCGTCATCCCGGACTTGATCCGGGATCCATCTGCCCTCTCAAGATTACGGCGGCTCAACGGGTCATGGACCCCGGATCAAGTCCGGGGTGACGAGGGGTGGGGTTTGTCCGCTTCCCACCCCGAAGCGGTCATCTGCCGGATTAATCCAACTCTCGTCGAAGTCAGACCGAAGTGCCCCGCGCCGAACCCGCAACCAGATTAGCCACCAGCTTCGGCAGGCTGTCGTAATTCGCGCCATGATATTGCGAATCCGCGGGCAGAACATCCTTCAACCGGCGATGCGCCTCGGCGAGCGCGTGGTAGGGGACGCCCGGCAGCAGATGGTGCAGCGCATGATAGCGCAAGCCCACCGGCGCCCACAGCTCGGGCAGCAAGCCCGGCGGCGGGACGTTGACGCTGTCGAGAAACTGGCCGGTCACGGTCAGCACTTCGCCGTCATTTTCCCACAGATGCGCCACCAAAGTACGGATCTGGTTGAGCACCAGCGTCGCCGCGGCAATCGCGCCAAAGATCAGCAGCGCGCGCAGCGGCACCCAGCCGAAGACGCCCGCGGCGATCAGCAGGCTCGACCACGCCCACGCGCCGCCCTCCTGCCACGACCACATGCGGCGAAACGCGCCGTCGGGCGCTTTGCGGCGGAACAACGGGTTGATGATCATCCCCGAATAGCGTTCGACAACGATCCGGCGCAGCGGCGGGATCAGGAACGACAGCGGGGTCAGCACCGCGTAACGAAACAACAGGGCCAGCGGCGCAAACGCCGCAGCGACCACGAACAGCGGCACCGTCCACGGCTTCATCAGCGCGAGCGGCAGATATTCGGGATCGTCGACCGTCCCATATTTGGTGCGGTTGTGGTGCAGGCTATGGATGCCTTCATACATGAAGGACGGGATCAGCAGCGGGACACCGACGAGCAAATTCCATGCAAAGCGGAACCCCGGCAGCGCGTTTTTGCGGATATGGGTCAATTCGTGAATGAAGCTGCCGGCGCGATAGAGCGCGAGGATCGCGACAAAGGCCGCGGCGAGCGCCCACGCGGTGCTCGGGGCAAAAATCGCGCCCGCGACGCCGGCGTAGCCGATGAACGCCGACGCCAGAAAGTCGGTCCAATAGATGCCTGGGCTGGGCGTGACGAGGTCGCGCGTCAGCTCGGACGCCGCGCGGATCATCGCCATATCGTCGGCAATCGCCGACTTGGGCGTCTTTACCGCGGCAGGCGCGAAAGGCGTCGCGACCCGATCGGCAGAGGGGTTGATCGTCGTCATAACCTGCACTCTTCATCATCATTTCGTGGCAGCAAAATGGCCAAATGCGGGTCGCCAGCAGCTTGGCGATGCCCTAATGCGTCGCCAGACATATAGGGTTGGCATTTCAGGAAACCAGTATGAGCGGACATTCGGACGGCCCGATCACCATCCATCCCGTCAAGGACAAGAACGACACGCGCGAGTTTGTCGAGCTCGCCTTTCGGCTCAACCGCGGTGATCCGGCGTGGGTGCCGCCGCTGAAGGGCGAGGTCTATAACCTGCTGACCCCGGGCAAGAATCCGTGGTTCGAACATGGCAGGGCGCAGCTGTTTCTGGCGCGCCGCAAGGGGCGCACCGTCGGGCGCATTTCGGCGCATATCGACGAACTCGCGCTCGCCCAGCCCGCCCAACAGGGCATGGGGCCGGGCACCGGCAATTGGGGCCTGCTCGAAGCCGAAGACGAAGAAACCACCCGCGCGCTGCTCGCCGCCGCCGAGGATTGGCTGCGCGGTCAGGGTATGCACCGGTCGCTCGGTCCGCTGTCGATTTCGGTCTGGGACGAACCGGGCTTGTTGATCGAAGGGTTCGACAATCGCCCGACGGTGATGATGGGGCACAACAGCCCGCTGTATCGCGGCTGGATCGAGGCCACCGGCTATCGACCGATCAAGCAGCTGATCAACTATGACGTGTATGTCAAAGAGGGTTTTTCGCCGCTGGTGAACCGCATCGTCGCGGCAGGCGAGAAGAATGCGCGCATCCGCGTCCGCAAGGTCGACAAGAAGAATTTCGACGCCGAAGCGGCGTTGATCATGGGGCTGCTCAACGACGCATGGTCGGACAATTGGGGCTTCGTCCCGCTGACCGACAGCGAAATCGCCTTTGTCGGCAAAAAGCTGAAAACGATCGTGTTCGAAGATCTGGTCCGCGTCGCCGAACTCGACGGCGAGGCGGTGGCGTTCACCATCGTGCTGCCGAACATCAACGAATTGCTGGTCGACATGGACGGCTCGTTACTCCCGTTCAACTGGGCGCGCTTGCTGTGGTGGCTGCACAAGCCAAAGAGCCGCACCTTGCGCGTGCCGCTGATGGGCGTGGCCAAGAAATTGCAGAACAGCCGCATGGCGAGCACCCTCGCCTTCATGATGATCGAACTGATCCGCCGTGACGCGGTCAAGGATTATGGCACCGAGCGCGGCGACATCGGCTGGGTGCTCGACGACAATCAGGGGATGAACGCGGTCGCCGAAGCGATCGATGCCAAGGTCAACCGGGTGTATCAGATTTACGACAAGCCGCTCTGACGGCTGGGACAGCTTTGCGACAAATGCGGGCCATCGTGCGTTTGGAGCACGAAAGGCTTTGTCATGGCAGTCCAATATCTTGCCGCCAATCGTTTCGGCCTCGGCCGCCGGTTTGACGATCCGGCGATCGGCGATGCCAGGGCCTGGCTGACCCGTCAGCTTGGCGATTATGATCCGGCGCCTGCGGCGATCACCGGGCTTGCCGGGCGCGCCGCGATCGCCGCCGCCTATTTCGAATATCGCGAAGATCGCCAAGCGATGCGCCGCGAAGCGGCCGAAATGCGGATGAGCGTCGAGGAACAAGGCATGGACCCCGAAATGCGGCGGCTGTCGCGTTCGGCGATCCGGCGCCATTATGTCGATGCCGCCGCGGCGCGCCTGACCGCGGCGGTCGCGACCTCCACCCCCTTCCCCGAACGACTGGTCCATTTCTGGGCCAATCATTTCGCGGTGTCGGCCGACAAGCAGACGGTGATCGGCTTTGTCGGCAATTATGAAAATGAGGCGATCCGCCCGCACATCATGGGCAAGTTTGCCGACCTGCTGATCGCCGCGGTGCGCCATCCCGCGATGCTGCTCTACCTCGATCAGGCGCAGAGTTTCGGCCCCGGCAGCGCGTTTGCGACCCGCGTCCGCAACCGCGGCAACCGACAGGCGCCGGGGCTCAACGAAAATCTGGCGCGCGAGATATTGGAACTGCACACGCTGGGGGTGCGGACGGGCTATAGCCAGGCCGACGTCACCGCCTTGGCCAAGGCGCTGACCGGGCGGACCGTCGCCGGGCTGGGGCGCGGCGCGGGGCAGCGGTTGATGCCCGCCGACGCGCAGGCCGGCGACACGGTGTTCATCGCGCCGCTGCACGAACCGGGCGCGCAGACCGTGCTGGGCCGCCGCTATGATGCCGCTGGGGCCGCGCAGGCGGAAGCGGTTTTGCGCGACCTGGCCGTCCATCCCGCCACGGCGCGCCATATCGCGACCAAGCTGGCGCGCCATTTCACCGCCGACGATCCGCCTGCGGCGCTGGTCGACCGACTGGCCGCCGATTTCGGCAAGACCGGCGGCGACCTGTCGTCGGTCTACCGCACCCTTGTCGCGTCCCCCGAACCTTGGGCCGCGGCGCCGACGATGTTCAAATCGCCGTGGGACTGGACGGTGTCGATGCTGCGCGCGCTGAAAATTCCGGCGCTGGGCGAGAGACAGAATGTCGCGGCGATGTTCACCCAGCTGGGCCAGCCGATCTGGCGCCCCGGATCGCCCGCCGGCTATGACGACAAGGTCGCGACCTGGGCGGGATCGGCGGGATTGATGCAGCGCGTCGAACTGGCCAGCCGCATCGCCGGCCGGATCGGCGATCGCGCCGATGCCCGCCAACTGGCGCCGCTCGTCCTCGCCGACGCCCTCACGCCCGCGACCGGCCAGGCGATCGCCCGCGCCGACAGCCCGGGTCAGGGCATCGCGATACTGTTCGCCAGCCCGGCCTTTTTGCGGAGATAGACCATGATCCTTTCCCGCCGTTCGATCATCCTGTCGGGGATCACCGCCGCCGCCGCGGGCGCGCTGCCCGGTTTTGCCTATGCCGCAGCGGCGACGCCCAAGCGGCTGGTGTTCATCATCCAGCGCGGCGCCGCCGACGGGCTGGCGACGGTAGCGCCGACCGGCGATCCCGCGTTCGCCGCGGCGCGCCGCGCGCTGGCCGACGAGACGGCGGGCGGCGCCAAGCTCGATGCGATGTTCACGCTGCATCCGGCGCTGGCGACGACGGCTGGGCTTTACACCGGCCGCCAGGCGCATTTCGCCCACGCCGTCGCCACTGCCTATCGCGACCGGTCGCATTTCGATGGGCAGAACATGCTCGAAGGCGGCGGGTCGCGACCCTATGGCCGCGCCGACGGCTGGGTCGGACGGCTGCTGACCCTGCTGCCCGCGGCAGAGCGCGACGCGCTGGCAATCGCCCCCGCGGTGCCGCTGGCGATGCGCGGCACGGTCCAGGTCGGCACCTATGCGCCGAGCCGGTTGCCGCAGGCCGACGGCGACCTGATCGCGCGGCTGTCCGCACTTTATGCCGACGATACGCTGCTCCATCCGCTGTGGAACAGCGCGGTCAAGACGCAGGAGCTGGCGAGCGACATCGGCGGCAACAACGGCCGCAACGGCGCCGATCTTGGCAAGCTCGCCGCGTCGCTGATGCTGCCCGCCGATGGCGCGCGGGTGATGATGGTCGAAACCGGCGGCTGGGACACCCACAGCGGTCAGCGCGGGCGGCTGAACGCGCAGTTGCGCGGGCTCGATCAACTGGTCGGTGCGCTTCAGACCGGCCTCGGTCCGGCGTGGACCGACACGCTGGTCATCGTCGCCACCGAATTCGGTCGGACGGTCGAGGTCAACGGTACCGGCGGCACCGACCATGGCACCGCATCGACCGCGATGCTGCTCGGCGGCGGGTTGGCGGCGGGGGGCAAGGTTTCGGCCGACTGGCCCGGACTGACGGCCTCAGCGCGGCTCGACGGCCGCGACCTCAAACCGACGCGTAGCCTTGAAAGCGTGATCGCTGGCGCGGTGGCGCATCACTATGCGCTCGATCAGAAGCGGGTGATGGCGACGTTGTATCCCGACGCGGCATGATCGGCATTTAGCTCGTCATCCCGGCGAAGGCCGGATTGACGATGGGTTATGAAAGCACCGCCCAGGTCGGCGCATGATCGCTCGCCTTTTCCCGCCCGCGGTGATCCTTGTCGACCCCCGCGTCGACCAGCCGGTCGGCGAGCGCCGGGCTGAGCAGCAGATGATCGATGCGAAAGCCGTGGTCGCGTTGCCAGCCGCCCGCCTGATAATCCCAGAAAGTCCAGATACGACCAGCCGGATGACGGCTGCGGAGCGCGTCGGTCCATCCGTCGCCGAGCAGGCGGAACCACGCATCGCGCGATTCGGGCTGCATCAGCGCGTCGGTCGCCATCACCCGCGGATCCCAGACATCGTCGTCGTGCGGGATGACGTTGTAATCGCCGGTCAGGATCGTCGGGATTTCGGACGCGAGCAGGAATTTGGCGCGCTCGCGCAGCCGCGCCATCCAGCGCAGCTTGTAGTCGAATTTGGGGCCGGGCTGCGGATTGCCGTTGGGCAGATAGATCGACGCGACGCGCACCCCGTGGACGTCGGCCTCCAGGTAGCGCGACTGCTCGTCCTCGGCCTCACCCGCGAGACCGCGCTGGGTTTCGACCGGCTGGGCGCCACGCGCGAGGATCGCGACGCCGTTGAAGCCCTTTTGCCCGTGGTAGAGAAAGCCGTAACCCGCCGCCTCGATCTCCTTCGTCGGCATCGTCTCGTCGCTCGATTTCAGTTCCTGCAAGCAGGCGACATCGGGCTGGGTTTCCTCGAGCCATTCGATCAGACGCGGCAGGCGGGCCTTGATCCCGTTGATATTGAAGGTCGCGATTTTCATGGCGCACCTATGCCAGCAAGCACGGCGCGGCGAAAGGCGTCAGATCGAGAAGCTGGACCCGCAGCCGCAGCCCGACGCTGCATTGGGGTTTTCGACCTTGAACGACGACCCGCCGAGCGAATCGACGAAATCGACGATGCACCCGCGCACGAGATCGATGCTCACCGGATCGACGACCAGCTTTACCCCGTCGGTCTCGGTGATAATGTCGTCGGCATCGATGCCTTCGGCCAAGCCGAAGCGATAGGTGAAGCCTGAACAGCCGCCGCCATCGACGGCGAGGCGCAGCGCGGCGTCGCTCTCACCCTTGCGGTCGGCGATCCAGCGGACGCGCGCCGCGGCGGCGGGTGACAGGGTGATATCGGAAAGCTGCTTGGCCATGGGCGTTAGATAGGCGCTTTATACCAAATGAAAAGGGCGCCGCGACGGTTGTCCCGCCTGGCGCCCCTCCTCTCCGACCCAGGAAAGCTCGTCAATATTCTTATTCGGGACCGCCCATCGCGACATTCTTGCCGGTGATCGCAGCGATCGCCATCTGGTCCGACCGCACGAACGGCATCGGATTGACCGGCGCGCCTTCGATGCGGACTTCATAATGCAGGTGGTTGCCGGTCGAACGGCCGGTCGAACCGACATAGCCGAGCACGTCGCCCTTTTTGACCGACTGGCCGGGGATGACGACGTAGGACGACATATGGCCGTAACGCGTCTGAATCGCGTTGCCATGTTCGACCTCGACGTAATTGCCGTAGCCGCCGAGGCGCTGGGCGCGGCCGACGATGCCGTCGGCCGTCGCGTAAATCGGGGTGCCGTGCGGCGCCGGGATGTCAATGCCATTGTGGCGGGCGACCTTGCCGGTGACGGGATGGACGCGCATGCCATAGGAGGATGACAGCGACATCTGGTCGATCGGGCGGCGCGAGGGCACCGCAACGCCGATCGAAGCGGTCAGGCCGGTGTCGAGACGCTTCCACGCCTGAAAAATTGCGCGGGCTTCGCTATCTTCGCCGACAGAGGGAACGCCAGCAGTAAAGCTGTCGTCATCGGGCTCGTCGGGAGCGACAATACCAGCATCGGCGCTGGTTTCGGCAGCGTGGGCGGCTGGCGTTGCCAGTCCGAAACATGCTGCGGCGCAGACGATTGCGACTTGATGCAACTTCTGCGTCAGAAGAGTGTTTATCAAAATACGACCCTGCGTGTGCCATGTCGCCAAAGTCATAAAGAGGCTTTGGCGCCGGTGTTTGTTGGTTTGGATGATTGCTCATCCCCCGCGAAGCCTGTGTGCTATCCCAATGGTTAAGACGCAATAACACCATAGAATTCTTGCGTCAGACCGGCGTCGTGGCGCGCCGAGTCGTTGAACGGCGCTTTGAGCGCACCCCGAAATCGCGCTTTTACGAGGCTGTGCCACGCTTGGGCGGCGTTGAATCCCCGTTCGTCGCACTTCCAACCGAACCAGACCGTGCCCGCGCGCACATGGCGGATTTCGTCGTTGTAAATGCGCGACAAAATATTTGCCGAAGCCTCGTCCCCCGCGTCGCGAAAGCGCGCGATCGTCGGCGGCGTGACGTCGAGTCCCCGCGCCTCCAGCACCATCGGCACGATCGCGAGCCGCGCCAATACGTCGTCGGCGGTGACCTGCGCCGCCTCCCACAATCCGGCGTGGGCGGGCAGTGCACCATAATGGCTGCCAAGCTGCCGCAGGCGGCGGTCGAGCAGCGCAAAATGCATCGCCTCGTCGGCCGCGACGCCGATCCAGTCATCGACAAACGCGCGCGGAAATTCGTCGCCAAAGCGGCCGATCAGATCAACCGCCAGGTCGATCGCAACAAATTCGATATGCGCGAGCGCGTGGAGCAGCGCGATTCGGCCGCGTTCGGAACCGCCCTTGCCGCGCCGCGGCATGCGGCTGGGTTCGAGCAGTTCGGGGTGGGCGGGCCACGCGGGCTGATCGGGCATCGGCGTATTGCAACGATGGTCGAGACGCCCCTGTCGCCACGCCCGCGCCAGACTCCGCGCCGCGCGGCGTTTGTCGTGCGGGTCGGGCGTCAGCAGGACCGCGCGCGCGGCTTCTCCTAAACTATTCATACAGGGACCAAATTTCTTTCCGTTTGTCCTGAAGAGCCATTGAGCTTGTCGAAATGGCGTCTCGAAGGACGCTCGCGCCGCGCTTAGTCCTTCGAGACGGGCCTTCGCCGCGCTCAGTCCCTCCTCAGGACGAACGGAAGCTGCTGTTGAACGCTTAAAGCGCCTTTGCCGCCTCCAGCACCGCCTCGGCATGACCCTTGACGCGCACCTTGCGCCATTCCTTGGCCAGCTTGCCATCGGCGCCGAACAGGAAGGTCGAACGTTCGATCCCCATATAGGTCTTACCGTAATTCTGCTTTTCGACCCAGGTGCCGAACGCTTCGCACACCTTACCGTCTTCGTCGGAAGCCAGCCGCACGGTCAGGCCGTATTTGTCGCGGAACTTGCACAGCTTCGCGGGCGCATCGCGCGACACGGCAAGCACCTGCGCATGGAGATGCGCGAAGTCGGGGGCAAGGCGGGTGAAATCCTGCGCTTCGACGGTGCAGCCCGGCGTATCGGCCTTGGGGTAGAAATAAACCACCAGCGGCGCCCCCGTCATCGCGGCGAGATCGATCGTCGCACCATCGGCGTCCAGCAGCGTCACCGCGGGGATGGCATCGCCCAGTTTCATACCGCTCATGTTTCACTCTCCTGCGCCGGGCGAATCGATACCCACCAATCGGCAATCTCCTGCCGCGCCGAATCATGCGCGGCAAGCAGTTGCGGCCAGCCGGGTTCGCCGCATTGGCTCGCAACGAGCTGCCGCGCCGCCGCGGTCGGCGGCTCACCCTCGGGCGCCGTCAGCCGCAGCATCACCAGCATCCGCGCCAGCAACCCGTGCGCCTCGCACACCCCGTCGGGCGCCAGCCCCGCCGCTTTCAGGCAGGCGAGCGCGGCGGCGATATTGGGGTCATGGCACTGCCCGCTGGCGAGTTGGGTCACCTGCATCGCGAACTCCAGATCGACGAGGCCGCCGGGGCCGCCCTTGATGTCGAGCGCGCCCTGCGCGGGTTTGTGCGCCGCAATTTTGCCCCGCATCTCGGCAGCATCCGTCGCAAGTTTGGCCGGATCGCGCGGGATGGCCAGCAGCTCGGCGATGATCCGCTTGACATCGGCGCAGGCTGCGTTCGACCCATAGACCGGCCGCGCGCGGAGCAGCGCCATATGCTCCCACGTCCAGGCTTCCTCGCGCTGATAGCGTTCGAAACTGTCGAGGGTGACGACCAGCGGGCCTTGCGCGCCCTGCGGCCGCAGCCGCGTATCGACGTCATAGAGCTTGCCCGCCGCGGTCGGCACCGACATCGCCGCGGTAACCCGCTGCGCGAGGCGGTTGTAATAGGTTGTCGCGCCGAGGGGCCGCGGCCCGTCGGATTCGGCGAGGTGATCGCCGGTGAACAGGTAGATGAGGTCAAGGTCCGACGCGTGGGTCAGCGCCCTGCCCCCGAACCGCCCGAGCGCCAGCACGACCAGTTCGCTGTCGGCGATCCGCCCGTGCGCCGCAACAAATTCGGCCACCGTCGCGTCGGCAAGCACGCCGAGCGCCGCCTCGGCAAGGTCGGAATAGCCGCAAGCGATCGTCAAGGGATCGGTCGCTCCGGCGACGAGCTGCACCCCATAGGCAAAGCGCCGCTCGCCGACCAGATCGCGCACCCGGTCGAGCAGACGTTCATAATCGAGCGCCGCCAGCCCCGGTTCCCATTCGGCCAGCAACGTCACCGTGTCGGCTGGCGCGTCAAAAGCGCGACTGTCGATCAGCCCCTCGATCAGCTGCGCCCGCGCGCCGAGCGCGTCGGCAAGCGTCGGGGCGAGGGCCAAAATGCGCGTCGCGATGCGTGCCAGCGCGGGTTGCGCGGCGAGCAGGTGAAAGAAGTTGATCGCGCTGGGCAGCCCCGCGACCAGCGTGTCGAACCGGGTCAGCGTCGCTCGCGGATCGGGTGCCGCGCCCAGCGCCTTGATCAGTTCGGGCAGCACCGTTTCGAGCGCGTCGAGCGCCGCCGGGCTGCGCAGCGCGCGCAATTTGCCGCCGCGCCACTCGGCGATCGTGCGCAGCGCCGCGTCTGGAGGGTCGAACCCCGCGGCCAGCAACGCCGCTGCAAGCCCATCGTCGTCGCGCGGCAGCCCGGTGGTGACTGCGCGTTCGGCGACCAGCCGGTCATAGCAGGCGCCGACGTCGGCGCTGACCGGTTCGAGCATCGCCAGCAGCGCCGCACCATCGGCCGCGCCGTCAAGGCGCGCCACGCCATCGAGTGCCGTCGGCTGGGTTGGCAGGCAATGCGTCTGCTGATCCTCGACCATCTGCAACCGGTGTTCGATCCGGCGCAGCATGGCATAATGGCCCGACAGCCGCGTCGCGACCTCCGCCTCGATCCGCCCCGCCGCGGCGAGAGCGGCGAGCGCATCGACCGTTGCGGGCACACGCAGCGACGGGTCGCGGCCACCATAGATCAGCTGGTGGACCTGCGCAAAAAACTCGATCTCGCGAATCCCGCCGCGCCCGCGTTTCAGATCAAATCCGGGTCCGAACGCCTGCCCCTGCGCGAAATGGTCGCGGATGCGGTCGCTCATCGCGCCGATTTCTTTGAGCTGGCGGAAATCGAGGCTGCGGCGCCAAATGAATGGCTGAATTGCCGACAGGAATTGCCCGCCCAGCGCCCGGTCGCCGGCCGACGCGCGGCTGCGGATGAACGCCGCCTGCTCCCACGCCAGCGCCTCGGATTCATAATAGGAGATGGCCGCGTCCACCGGCAGCACGATCGGGGTGACCTCGGGGTGCGGGCGCAGCCGCAAGTCGACCCGCAGGACGTGACCATCGCCAGTGCGCGCCGACAGGATTTCGACCATCCGCCGCGCGATCCGCACCGCGGCTTCGGTGGGATCGTCGCGTTGGCGCCGCGGCAGCGTGTCGGGATCGAAAATCAGGATCGGGTCGATGTCGGACGAATAGTTGAGTTCGTGACTGCCGAGCTTCCCCAATGCAATGACCGACAGGCCGCGCGGTTCCTCATCCGGCACGCGTTCGGCAAAGGCGGCGGCAAGCGCTGTGTCACAGGCCTGGTCGGCAAATTCGGACAGCAAGCGCGTCGTCGTCGCCACGTCATGTTCGCCCGACAGATCGCCGAGCGCGAGCAGCAGCGCGATTTGGCCGCGCCATTGGCGCATGGTCCGCATGATGTCGTCATCCGCGGTCGGCGCAGTCACCGCTGCCAGCGCCGCGTCCGTCCCGTCGGTCAGGAAGCGCGTCACATCATCCGGGTTGATTTCGGCAAGCCGCGCCAAAAACGGCGCGTTGGCGATAAGGCGGTCGAGCGCGGATTGGCGATGGGAAGCGTCGGACGTCGTCATTGCGCGCTGCTATCGCCCGCCAACTTTATGGTATCAACCCCTCCTCGTCATTGCGAGCGCAGCGAAGCAATCCAGAGCTTGTGTAAACCGCTCTGGATTGCTTCGCTGCGCTCGCAATGACGATGGCTGGAGGGGCCGAGCCCTCAGGCCGGAACGGTGCTTTCGTCGAAGAACAGCACCTGCGAAATCGCGGCGCGCAACGTCGCCGGCTGATAGGGTTTGGTCAGCAGGAACGCCGGTTCGGGACGATCGCCAGTCAGCAACCGTTCGGGGAAGGCGGTGATGAAGATGACCGGCACCTTCAGATCGGTCAGGATTTCCTGCACCGCCTCGATCCCCGAGCTGTTGTCGGCGAGCTGGATGTCGGCAAGCACGAGGCCCGGCTGATGCTTCTGCGCTTCGGCGACCGCCTCGCGGTGGGTGGTGGCGACCGCAACGACGTCATGCCCGAGGTCGCGGACGATCATTTCGATGTCCATCGCGATGATCGGCTCGTCCTCGATAATCAGGATGCGCGCCCGGGTCTGGCGATCGATTTCGTCGGTTGCCTCGGCGATCAGCGTCTTTACCGCGTCGGGATCGCGGCCGATGATCCGGCCGGTATCCTCGGCATTGAACCCTTCGACTGCGGTCAGCAGCAAGGCTTGCCGCGCCAGCGACGGAATCCGGCGCAACCGCGCGTCGGCGATCGCCATGTCGGTCAGATCGGCCTCGTCACCCGCCGCGGATGCTTCGGCCATCAGGCCGAAATTGTCGTGGACCATGCGGTAAAGCTGGATGCGAAGATCGTTGCCGGTATCTACCGCCGCGGGATTGGCGACCAGCGTTTCGAGCAAACACGCAACCAGCGCGTCGCCATTCTGCTGGCTTCCCGAGATCGCCCGACCGTAGCGCCGCAGATACGGCAAATGCGGGGCGATCGCCTGACCCAATGACATAAAATTCCCTCCTGATGCGGGTCTTAACCCGCCGAAAAACCAGCAAACGCAGCCTGAAGCGGCGCCGACCGACATAATTTCACCCTAAGGGAACGATTTAGCCGCAAATTAGTTTCATGGGGAAGAACAAACGCGCCATTGCGGTTTGATAAATGCGCGGTTAGCAACAGGGCCCATGTTAAGCGAATGCTCGAATAATGCCGTCTGAAACCGGTTCGTCACGTGGCGAGACGTCCCGGAAGGACACGGACAAAAAACCTGCCGCCAAGGCGCAGGACGTCAATGGTGCCTTGCGCCGGGCGTATGAATCGACCGTCGATGAGACGATTCCCCAATCATTGCTGGATCTGCTCAGCAAGTTGGACTGACGTCAGCGCCGGTAACGCGCGTCGAAATCACTCTGAAACGCGGCGAATTTCCCGGCCGCGATGGCATCGCGCATCGCCTGCATCAGGGCCTGATAGAAATGCAGATTATGCTGCGTCATCAGCATCGCGCCCAGCATCTCGCCCGACCGGACCAGATGGTGCAAATAGGCGCGCGACCAGGTCGTGCACACCGGACAGGCGCATGACGCATCGAGCGGCGCCTGATCCTCGGAAAATTTGGCGTTGCGAATGTTGATCGGCCCATCCCAGGTAAAGGCTTGCCCGTTGCGGCCCGACCGCGTCGGCAGCACGCAATCGAACATATCAACCCCCCGCGCGACCGCGCCAACCAGATCGTCGGGCTTGCCGACCCCCATCAGATAGCGCGGCTTGTCGGCGGGCAATTGCGCGGGGGCATAGTCGAGCACGCCGAACATCGCCGCCTGCCCCTCGCCCACCGCGAGGCCGCCGATCGCGTAACCATCGAAACCGATGTCGGTCAGCGCCGCCGCCGATCGCGCCCGCAATTTTTCGTCGAGCGATCCCTGCTGGATACCGAACAGTGCTGACCGCGTCGCATGATCGCCGCCGACATCGAACCCGGCACGGCTGCGCGCCGCCCAGCGCATCGATCGCTGCATGCTCGCCTCGGCGCGTTTCGCATCGACCCCGTTCGGCGGACATTCGTCAAACGCCATCACGATGTCGCTACCGAGCAGGCGCTGAATTTCCATCGAGCGTTCGGGGGTGAGCATATGCTTAGAACCGTCGAGGTGGCTCTTGAACGCGACCCCCTCTTCGCTCTGCTTGGTCAGCGCTGACAGGCTCATCACCTGGTAGCCACCGCTGTCGGTCAGGATCGGGCGGTCCCAGCCCATGAATTTGTGCAGCCCGCCCAGCCGCGCCATGCGTTCGGCGGTCGGGCGCAGCATCAGATGATAGGTGTTGCCGAGGATGATGTCGGCGCCGGTGGCGCGCACCTCAGCCGGGCGCATCGCCTTCACCGTCGCCGCGGTGCCCACGGGCATGAAGGCAGGCGTGCGGATTTCGCCGCGCTTCATCGTAATCGTGCCGGTGCGCGCGGCGCCGTCGGTCGCGGCGATCGAAAAGGTGAATCTGTCGGTCATCGGGCGCGCCTATGGCGGCGGGGTGAGCAAAAGTCGAGCTATGGGCGATCTTCCCTGTCGCGTAGCGACGGGGAGGATCGTTTAAATCCGCTTCCGCTCGAACCCAATTATTCCTTCTCGTCCTCGCTCGACGGCTCGTCGGCGGCCGCCTTCGCCTTTTCCTTCGGCTTTTCCTTTTCAAAGATGGCGACCAGTTCCTTCTTTTTCGCTTCCGACAGGCCCTCTTCGGCTTCGGGGAACATTTCGTCTTCTTCTTCCTCGATATGGTGGAGGTAGCGGTGCTTCATCGTGCGAAAGCGGGTCAGCCAGCCGGTCGAGGCGAAGTCCATCTCGTAAAGCTCGGTCAGCAGGTCGTCGATTTCCTTGTGTTCCGACACGCTGTGCTGGGCGTCTTCGCGGAGGTCGGGTTTGCCGAGCATCGTCGCATAGAGCGACATCTCTTCGGACGCGGCGTGCGCGGTCACCTCGACGCGAAACGCCTCAAACAGCTTTTCGCGCTCGGGGCTGTCGCCCTTGGTTTCGTCGATCTGGTCGAGCAATTTGCGGTGGCGGTCGTGATCGGCCTTCAGTCGCGCAAAGATTTTGGTTTCAGCCATGGTCTTCTCCTGTTTCGGAGCAAAACGGGCGATGGCGCGGACGGTTCCACGCCTGCGATCAGGCGGCTTTCCAGTCGCTCGTGGTCGTAAACATCGGCAGCGCCATCGCGGCGGTCGATTGCGTCGCGGCGGCGATCAGATAGGGCGACACGCGGTGCCGCGTACACAGCCCGCCATTGCCGTCGCTGACCATCGTTTGTTCGAATTCGACCCCCTGTTGGTGCTTCATCGACCGGCGGACGGTGGCAGTGACGAGCTGCCCTTCGCCGAAATCGATGACAAACTGGGTGCCGAGCGGGACATTCAAAATGCCCTCGATAAAGGCGCCGGTCGACGACAGGTTACGAATCACCACGTTATAGCGGTGGTTGTCATGGATCGCCCCAACCGTGCGGAACAGCGAGAAACGGTCGTTGCGCTGACGCGCCGGCCCCGCCGGCTTGATCATCCACGATCCCGCCTCGGCATGTTCGAGCAGCTCATCATGCGGCACCGGCTTGCTGTACACATAGCCTTGAACATGGCTGACGTTGAGCTTGCGGATGAGGTCGAGCTGATCGAGCGATTCGATGCCCTCTGCGGTCGTTTCCATCTCTAGCGCTTCGGCGAGCGCGACGATCGCGGCGATGATCGCGCCGTTGCGTGACCCCGGCACTGTGGCGTCGCGCACAAAGCTCTGGTCGATCTTGATCTTGTCGAACGGCGCGGTCTGCAAATAGCTGAGCGACGAATAGCCGGTGCCGAAATCGTCGAGTGCGAGGCGCACCCCCAATGCTTTCAGCGCGTTGAACATCTTGCCGGTTTCCGCGGAGTCGCCAAGGAACACGCTTTCAGTGATTTCCAGTTCGAGCCGGTCGGGCGCCAGCCCGGTCGTCGCGAGCGCGCTGGCGATGATCTTGGGCAAGTCTTCGTTGGCAAACTGGATCGGCGATACGTTGACCGCGACCCGCATGTCGCCGGGCCATTTGATCGCATCCTCGCACGCCTTGCGCAGCACCCATTCACCAAGTGCCCAGATCAGATTGGCTTCCTCGGCGATCGGAATGAAGACCGCCGGTGAAATCAGCCCGCGCTCGCGGTGCGTCCAGCGGACCAGCGCCTCGACCCCGGTCACCATATTCGACTTGGCGTTGACGACCGGCTGATAGCTCAGCTCCATCTCGCCGCGCGCCAAAGCGTCGCGCAGATCATCTTCGAGAGCGCGGCGCACCTCGGCGGCCTGATGCAGGTCGCTCGAATAGAAACTGAATCGGCCGCGCCCGTTGCCCTTGGCGGCGTAGAGCGCCAGGTCGGCGTTCCGGACCAGATCATCGCTGCTCAGCCCATCGAACGGTGAAATCGCCACCCCGACCGAGGCGCCGATGATACAGCGGCTGCCCTCGACCGAATAGGGCTGCGACAGGCTGTTGATAATGTCGGCGGCCATGTCGCCCAATTTGCCGCGGTCGTCGATGTCGGGCAGAATGATCTGGAATTCATCGCCGCCGAGCCGACTGACCATTTCCTTGTCGCCGACAATCTTGAGCAGGCGTTCGGCGACCTGTTTGAGCAGCGCATCGCCCGCCGGATGACCCAGCGTGTCATTGACCTGTTTGAACCGATCGAGGTCGAGCAGCATGATCGCACAGACGCGCTGTTGCGTGGCAAAGGCGGCGAGCGTGGTGTCGAGCTTTTTCGAGATGTTGAAGCGGTTGGCAAGCCCGGTCAGCGAATCGTAAAGCGCCAACCGCGATGCATCCTCCGCGGATCGGCGCTGGGCCGTGATGTCGGTGCCGCTGCCGCGATAGCCGGTGAACTTGCCGCCACTGTCGAACTGCGGCCGCCCCGAAATCGCCCACCAGCGGTCATCGCCCTCGAACGCGCTGCGGAGCGGCAACTCGTCGAATTTCGATTGTTTGGTGAGCAGGAACGGCAAGGTGCGCTGGCGCTCGCCATGGCTGTCGACGGGCAGGAACAGCTCGGTAAAGATCGTCCCCAGCAATTCGCCGCTGGTCCGTCCCATCAGCCGCGCCACCGAATCGGTGATATACGTCAGGCGCCCTTTGGCGTCGGTCGACCAGAACCAGCCCTGGCCGCTTTCTTCGTAATTCTGGAGGAGGAGGAGGGCTTCGCGGGTATGCAGGTTCGGCGCGACGTCGCCGCGCGGTTTACTGATACGCGATCCGATCATGCCGAAAAAGCCGCGCTGGCTTTCATCAACACCTGAAACCGTTTGTTCGCCCACATCGATCCGCGATGGTCCGTCCATCAAATCACACTCTTGCTGGCCCCCACATGGTGACCGCTATGCGCACAATGCCTTGCGATAACGTAAATAAATCGGGAACCATGGTGCTGGCGCGATCACCGCGCGGGCCCGCGCCGCGGCAGCAAATTGTTAACCAGCTTTGGCGAACGGGGAATTAACTACTGCCCCGCTAAGACGCCCCTCGGATTTGTAGGGGCTGATGAAATGTCGACCGCGATACAGAATATGATCAAGCTGAGCTGCACGGCCGTGCTGCTCGCGTCCACCCCCGCGTTGGCGAGCCAGCAGGCGACCGGAACCTTTCAAGTCACCGCGACCGTACCAATGGCGTGCTGGGTCGATCATAGCGTCCAGGCTGACGCGCTGGCCAATGCGCCGGGGCTGGTGACCGAAGGATGCAACAATGCTTCGGGTTACATGGTGTCGGCGCAATATCGGCCGCTGGCGGCGACCGAAAGCGCGCGTCTGGTCTATGGCACCAATATGGTCGATCTGTCGGCGCTCGGCGCAGACGAAGTCCACCGTGAATATGGCCCGCGCATCCAGCAGATCGCCTACCGGTTCGATCAGGTGTCGCTCGACGCGCCCCTGACGCTGTCGCTGACGATCCAGCCGATCTGACCTGCGATCGCCCCTAAAGCGCCGCGACGGTAAAGGTCACCGTATCCATGTAACCGCCGGCCCTTTTGCCGGCGGTTTCGCCGATTTCGATCCGCACCGGATAATTGTCGAACCGCGCGCGCCGCGACACGATTTCAAAGCTGTCGGGCGACGTCAGGTCAAGGTCATGGCGACCCAGCCGCAGCCGGTAATCGACGAACCACTGCGCGCTTTCATGCTTTAAGCGGCCCTGATTTTCCGACACGATCGAGACGCGATAGCCGCCGGTCGAAATGACATAGAGGGTGATCGGCAGATCCTTGGCGCCCGGCGACAACTCGCCCAGATCGACCGAATTGGTGCCGCGTGCCCGCGCCAGCTGGCCTTTCAGGCCGATCAGCGCCGCGGGCAGAATGTCGATGCCCAGCGTCAGCGGCTTGGTGCCGAGCAACATGCCATCGTCGCCCGACACGTTGAGGTCGAGCGACTGGGTGTAGCGACCCTGCGACGTCGCGCTGTCCGGCGCGGCCGCAATCGACAGCAGCTCCATGCTGCGTTCGCCGGGCATCAGGCGGATTGCCCGGCCGCCCATGCCGCGCAGGTTGCGCCCGGCCCGCGGCGTGATGTCGTTGCTGCCCTTTTCATCGACCAGCTGGTACGGAATCGACTGCGCGCCATCATCGGATGCAAAGCCAAAGGTTTCTCCGCGCAGCGACGCGCCCAGGCGCCCGACACATTCGCTGTCGCCGCGGTTCACCACATTGACTTCGACCGTCCCGTAAGCGGCGCCGGCCTCCAGCGGATTGTGGCGGATCACCAGCTGGTCCTGGACCGGTTCGACCGACAGGTTGCACGCCGCGTGCGCCGCCGACGGCGCAAAGGCGGCAATGCTGCAGGCGGCGGCGCAAAGATGCGGCCAGCGTGCTCGATACTTGCGCGTCATCGTCATCTTACGGACCTTCCTTGCGCCCCAGCTCGACCACGCCGAGCTCCAACAGGCCATCATTGTCTTCGGGCACCCGGAACGTAAATGCCCCATGGCCGCCCGAGTGGAACTGCACGCTATATTCGGCGCCTGGCTCCAGCTTGGCGATAGCAAATCGGCCTGCCGTATTGGTAAAGAACGGCTCTTCTTTTGCATCGGCGACGTCGGTGCGGCGCAGGATGCCGCTCACCAGTTTCAACGGCTGGCCGTCGCGGCCTTTCAGCGTGCCGATGGCGCTGACGAATGCGGCGCTGCCGACCTCGATCACATAGCCGCTCTTGTAGGCGGGCCGGACGCGCTTGACGCCTTCGCCGATGTCATAGCCGCGCGGCGGGTCGATCACATCATAGCGCACCGACTGGTTGATGAAGGCGGTCAGCGAATTTTGCACCGCGGGGCCGAGTGCGCCGCTCTTGCTGACATAATTGCCGCCCTCCAGCGCGTCGCCGACGATGACCTGACGATCCTTCAGCGTCTTGTGCGGATAGACGAGCGCGAAGCTGTCGTTGATCGTGCGGCCGACCGCGACCTTGCCGCCCGCATAGGCAATCGAACTGCCGACCCGCAACGTCGTGACCTGGCTGTCGCCGATATTGTCGAAACTGTCGCCGAACACAGTATGGGTCAGATTGGCGTCGAAGCGGTTGCCGACATAATCGACCTGCCCACCAACCGAGGTCGCGCCGTCGGTGTAATTGGTCGCCAGCGAATAGCCGAACGATCCGGCACGATTGTCGACCGTCTGCTGATAACGCGCGCTGCCGTTGTTGCGGAGCGAATTGTAGCGCGCCTCGGCACGCCGGTTATAGCGCGGCTGCCAGACCAGGCCGACCGTCACGCCAAACCCGTTGTTGCGGCCGAAACCGCCGGGAAAGCCCGACTTCACATATTCGGCACCGAACTGTGCCGTCCATTCGCGATTGAAGCGATAATTGGCGGTGGTGCTGAGGCTGTAGGCATCGTTGAACAGCGGGCTGCGGCTCTTGCGATACGACACGTTCGTCGTCGCGAACAATTTTTGCGAGAAACGCTTGGTATATGCGGCGCTGAGGTTGAACGAGATCGGATTGACCCCCTCGATCCCGCCCACCGTGCCATAACGGCGCGAGGTGTAATCGACGATGACGGTCAGCGTGTCATAGCCGGTCGCGCCGCCGATGATCTGGTCATAACCGACCGTCGCGGCATAGCCGGTACCCTCTTTGCTGTGGCTGCCGCCGACGTCGAGACGGATCCGGCCGCTGTTCGCCAGCAGGAACTGCGTCTGGCCGGTGATGTTCTGGACATCTTCCGACAGCTGGGCGCCGATGCCGATCGCGGGCCGGTTCAAAAACGCCTTGCGCCAGAAGCCGGTGAATACCGGCGTCTTGCTGGAATAGTCGGGGTTGCCGAATCCGCCATCGTCAAGAATGCCGACATAGGCGCCATATTCATAGTCGCCGGGTTCAAGGTCGATGGTGTCAAGATACGCCTGATAATCAAAGGTTTCGCGCGCGCCCGACTGACCCTGCACCTCGATCTGGACATTGTTGCTGCCGGTATCGAGCGGCAGGTTGGAAATATCATATTGGCCGGGATCGAGGGTGAATTCGCGCTGATAGATGCCGTTGCGGAGCACGCGTACGACCGATTGTTCCTGCAGCACCAGCCGCCGACCGCCCGCCAGAACATTGTTGCGGAACGAATCGAAGCGCTGGCGCTGGCGCACCACCCCGATCCCACCCATGTTGATGAAACCCTGGCGTCCGCGCGTTTCGGGATCGAGGTCGCCGAGGAACCACCGCCGCGCCTGTTCGGGCTGGTCATAGACCAGCCGCGCATAGCGGCGTTCGAATTTATATTTGTCGGTGAAGAAATCGCGCCGCGCCTGCGCGTCGGCTTCGAGCACCAGATTGTTGTAACGCACGGCGCCGTTCAGGAACAGCTCGGGCTTTTCGATATTGCCGGTCTGCGAAATGCGCGACACGGTCGTGCTGAGGTTCAAAAAGGCGCTGAACGGCAGCGGCGGGTCGCCCGGCTCTTCGGCCTGGCGGTTCTGGTACAGGATTTCGACCGAGCGTTTTTCGGGCGCAATCTTCAGCACCAGCACCGCGAGTTGCTCGGGATCATATTCGAGCCGGATGCCGGATGTCGAGACATCGTCAGGCAGGAACCGTTCCTTGTCGCCCAGCAGCGCGCGCAGTTCGGCCTGCGCCTCAGGGGTCAGCAACGGCCCGATCAGCGCCAGAAACCCCTCGGTGCCGACGACGAAACGATCGTCGCTGGTCAGCAGGACCGGCAGTTCGCCCAGCACGCGGCGGTTGAACTGGAGCGGCGCGGTGATTTCGATATCACGGTTATACGGATTGATGTCGGGACGCCGTGCCAAGGCTTCGGGCGAATCCGGGATGGCGCTCTGCACAAAATTCGCGGCAGGCAGCGCGGTCTCGACGACTTCGGAAGCGGCGGCGTTCTGACCGCTGAGCAGTCCGACACTGATCGCGATGGCACTCCCGGCACCACGGACCCACAACCTCACCGAATGAACCGCATCGTCATCGGTTTCGCGGGATCGAGCGCGACCCCGGTCGGGATCGTGAATGTCCGCTTGCCGCCAGCCGGAGCGAGGTAGCCGACCCCGACGAGCTGCGACACTTCTTCGTTGCCATAGGTACGTTCAAAGGGCTTGCCGTCGGCGGTGGTCGCGGTGACGACCCATTTGGCGCCGCTCATCAGGGCATAGCGCGTGCCCTTGTTGGCGACCACGACCTTCAGGCCGGGCTGCGGTTCGGGGGGCTTGGCATCGGCGGGTTCGGCGGCTTTCAACGCGGGGTCGATTTCGGGCACCGGTGGCAGCACCATTTCCGGCGCCAGCGACACCACTTCGACGTCGGGCTTGGCCCCCGGCGGCGCGACCACGATCAACGCCTTCATGGTGTAGAGAATGTCGATCGACACCGATGCGTCGGTGCCCTGAATCTTTTGCGGATTGGTTTCGACCGGCAATTGGCGAACCCACAGATAATAGGCCTGCGAGGTCGGGATGTCGGGGCGACCGATCCATTGCACGCGAACAACCTGGCGGCCCGACACGGGGACCAGGCCTTGCGGCGGAAAGGTGATGAAGTCGTCGTCGGCAGGGGTTTCGATCAGCTTGCCCGATTCGTCGAAATCGATGCGCGTGATCTTGGTTTCGAAGGGCATCGAGACCGAGCCGACGTTGCCGACTTCGATCCGCGCCACGGCACCGCCGCCGGTAGTCGACAGTTCGGAAACCATTGGCGACACCCGCATCGCAAGCGCCGAGGTCGAGGCGATGATGCCCAGAAACAGCAGGACCGCGCCGAGGCGCAGTTTCGTGAACAAGCCCGCAAGCCGCAATTTGATCATCCGCCCCTCGCACGGGGACATCATCGGTGCGACCACAGTCGCCCTTGCCCCGTCCCCCATAAAAAATGTCGGGGGGGACATTGCTGTCCCCCACGACATCTAACGTCCTGGTGCCTTAGAGGGCAGCCAGCTCAACCGTCACGGTGTCCGAATAGGTGCCGGCAATCAGCGCCTTCGTCGGATCCGAGATGTCGATGCGGAACGCAGCGCCCGACTTCCAGGCTGCGTTCGACTTCGAGTCCTGATCTTCGGTCGTGCTGACCGAGAACTGGCTGATCGAAGCCTGCGGAACGAGCGTGCCGACAGCGCCAGCAGTGTACTGGGCAGCGATCGAGTACGGGATGTTCGCCTGGAACACGTTGCTGTCGTAACCGCCGACGTTGGCGGTGTTGCGCAGACCGTCAACACCGTTGGTCTTGCGGATGGTCATGGTGTTCGAGGTGTTGCAGCCCGCGAGGTTGGTGCGGGTGTGGCCGTTGGCCGGGCCGACCGAGGTGAAGACGTTTTCAACGGTGCTGGTTGCGTCGGCATAGATGCCGATGGTGCCGAAGTTGACGTCGTTCAGGTCGCCGCCGGCGCCCAGAACACAAGCCTGGCTGACGGTGCCGGTGATCGTGAAATCAGCGGTTTCCGAAGCGGCGGCGGTGCCGACGTTGCCGGGATTCGCGCCGTTGACGAACGTTGCGTTCGCCGCCGGGGTGGCCTGTGCCATCGCCGTGGTGCTGGCGAGAGCGGCAACAGCCGCAGTGATAAACAGAGAAACCTTCATGTTAAAACTCCCTTTCATATTAACTTACATGCACTTCACTTAAACTAACGACCCAACTGGCTTGATCGGCCAGCATTTCTAGACGCGCGGATTGATCACGATCGTGATCGAATCCACATATTGGCCCGCGAGCAGATCGCGGCCCTGCACCATTTCTGTTTGCAGACGGATTTCGCCGCCGCCCGCCGCAATCGCGTCGCCGCTGTTGAGCGCGGCGCCTGCGATCATCTGATTGCTGGTGAAATCGGCGTGGAGCTGCGTCGGTGACGGCGACAGCGCCGGAACCGTGACCCCCAGCCGATACGGCACCAGGCCGACATATGGCCCCTCACCCTGCGGCTGGGTGGCATGGGCGATGCCGCCCGACGCCGACCGAAAGACCATTTCAAACGGGACATTGCACCCGACGTCGAAGCGCGCCGTGGCCTGCTTATCGGCCGCCAGTTCGCCTAGGCTGATCGTCGTACCGCCGCCCACCGAGCATTTCGCCGTGATGTGGCCGGCCAGAACCACATTGACCGACGCCCCGTCGAAAGCCGGCGCGCGGTCCTTTGCATGTCCTGCGGTCGCGAGCGTCGACAACAGCATAAAGGCTGTAGCCGCGCTGAATCGCGCCACCTTGCAGCGAAGACGATAGGCCAAAAAACCCCCAATGCCGGGCAGGATGCCTGATGTTCTCAAGGCGTCGCACCGCGGGCTAATCTTGTTCTCGCCACCCCCGTGGTCGAAGAATCGTTCAAATCTGTTTGAGAAAATAAACAATTTATTTACATTGGCAATGCCGATACCGCTCGGCTCGGCCCGTTTCGGGGCCGCGATCGGACTATGTTCCCCTTTGATACAGCGGCCAGCAAGACGTTAAAATTGTGACTTAAATGCGAAATCGCTGAATCTTCTGGGTTTATCGAGGGATCTGCGACAAGATTCGCGCCGATGCCCGCCACTGGCGGCACTGAACGCCGGCCGCAACGCAACTTAACTTTTAATTTAGTCGATAGCTAATCAGCGCCGTTGGCGCGGCGCGGCACAAAGCTGCTTCCGGCGGCGTCCTCGGCTGATCGGTCTGGACGGTCGTCGCCGCGACGGAACGCATGGTCGCATTATCGCTCCGGTAACGCTCCCTTAACTGAACCGGGCCGACTAATGGGCGCCATGGCCATTTCTGTGTTCATCGACAAGGCTGCCCCTTCCGGGGTCAAGAGCCGCAGCGCACGACGACAGCTGCGTCTGCGACTGCGACTGCAGGGTGCCAAGGCGCGCGGCGTCGATGTCGAAGTGCTGGTGCACAATATTTCGGCAACGGGATTGCTGCTGGAAGGTGCGGCGACGCTGGCACCCGGCGACGCGATCCAAATCGATCTGCCGCACGCCGGCGCGACCAGCGCCCGGGTGATCTGGGCCAGCGGCCCCCTCTACGGCTGCCAGTTCGATGCGCCGATCTCGGCGGCCACGCTCAGCGCCGCCCAATTGCGCGCCGTGGTCGGCACCGACGGCGGCGAGGATGCCAGCAACAAGGGCGCCGTCAGCGAAACTTTTGGCGTCCGCCTGCACCGGCTGCGCACCGCGAAGCGGCTGACGCAGGTGCAGATCGCCGCCGAACTTGGCGTCAGCGAGCAATCGATCTCGGCCTGGGAGCAGGACAAGGCGCGGCCCAAAATGGGTCGGACAAAAGTGCTGGCGGCGCTGTTGGGGGTCGAGCTGGCGGAATTGCTGGGGATCGGCGAACCCGAAAGCCTGAGCGACGTCGTCGCCCGTGCCAAGGCGCAGCTTGCCGAGGCCGCCGATGTCGGCATCGACAATGTCAAGATCATCATCGAGATTTAGTCGGGCACAAGCCCTCGGCAGAGCGGCGGCTAACCGGCGGTCCCAGGCAGCAACAGGCTGGCGTCGCCATAGCTGTAGAACCGGTAGTCGGCGGCGATCGCGTGGCCATAGGCGCGCTGCATGACCTCCAGCCCCATCAGTGCACTGACCAGCATGAACAGGGTCGAGCGCGGCAGGTGGAAGTTGGTCATCAGCCCGTCGATCGCCTTGAACCGATAGCCGGGGGTGATGAAGATCGCCGTGTCGCCCGCGAAAGCGGCGATCGTGCCGTCGTCCTGCGCCGCGCTTTCCAGCAACCGCAGGCTGGTGGTGCCGACCGCGATGACGCGGCCGCCCGCGGCGCGCACGGCGTTGAGCCGCGCCGCGGTGTCGGCCTCGATCCGCCCCCATTCGGCGTGCATGACATGATCTTCGGTGTCGTCGGCCTTCACCGGCAGGAAGGTGCCCGCGCCGACGTGCAGCGTCAGCGTCTCGGTCGCGATTCCCGCGGCCGCCAGCGTTTCGAGCAGCGCGGGCGTGAAGTGGAGCGCCGCGGTCGGCGCCGCGACCGCGCCATCCTTTGTCGCGAACATCGTCTGGTAATCGGACCGGTCGTCATCGTCGGTGGGGCGCTTGCCCGCGATATAGGGCGGCAGCGGCATCGTCCCCGCGCGGTCGAGCAGGACTTCCACCGGCTCATCGCCCGCGAACGCCAGGATGAAGCTGCCGTCGGGCAATCGCTCCTCGGCCAGCGCCGAAACGCCCGCGCCGAAATCGACCGTCTCGCCGACCCGCAGCCGTTTGGCGTTGCGGACGAAGGCCTGCCAGCGGCGCAGGTCGATCCGCTTGTGGAGCGTCGCGCCGATTTTCGCCCCCGACGCGCTCTGCACGTCATCTTGTCGAACGCCGCGGCGTCCCTCCAGCTGTGCCGGGATTACGCGCGTATCGTTGAACACCAGACAGTCGCCGGGGCGCAGCCACGCGGGCAAGTCGCCGACCCCCGCATCGACGATCCGGTCGCCGTCGACCACCAGCATCCGCGCCGCGTCGCGCGGCCGCGCTGGGCGCAGCGCGATGCGTTCGTTCGGCAGGTCAAAATCGAAGGCGTCGACGCGCATGATTGTCGGGCGCGTCGCTGCGCTTACTGGCCGATCGGCGCGTTGAGCTGATCGACCGTCACGTCGGCCGCCGCGGCCGGAGCGGGCGCCGCCTCGGTCAGCAGCGATGCCGGCGGGATCGGCTTGTTGTCGGCGGCCACCGATACCTGGACCATGCGCGACATCACCACGGGCGGCTCGCCCTTTTGGATCGCATCGACATATTGCATCCCCGACACGACGCGGCCGAAGGCGGTGTAGCGGCGATCGAGCGAAAAACGCGGCTGGAGCATGATGAAGAACTGGCTGTTGGCGCTGTCTTCATTTTCGGCGCGCGCCATCGACAAGGTGCCGCGCAGGTGCGGGGTTACATTGAATTCGGCCTTGAGGTCGGGAAGCTGCGAGCCGCCCTGCCCGGTCGCGGTCGGGTCGCCGGTCTGGGCCATGAAGCCATCGATCACGCGGTGGAACTTGATCCCGTCGTAAAAGCCGGCGCGGGCCAATTGCTTCAGTCGCTCGACATGGCCGGGCGCAACGTTCGGATAGAGCTGGATCACCACCCGGCCCCCCGTCGAAAGGTCGATGTTGAGCATATATTCGGGGTTGTTGATATATTGGTCGGGGGTCATCGCGGGGGCGACGACGGGCGCAGCGACGGTGGCGGGAGCGGCCTCGGTCGCCGCGGGCGCATCGGCGGGCGGGGTTTCGACCGGCGGCGCGGGCGCTTCCATCGGCGGCGCAGGCTGGGCGGTGTCAGGCATCGGATTCGGCGCCGACGGCGCCTCTTGCGCGACGGCCGCCGCCGTAAGACCGAACGCCATCGCCGTGAGAATCATGGGGCGGAAAGAAAATGTCATGCTGGATCGGCCTTTGGATAAAAACTGGATTTGCGCCCCGACTGGCGCGCCCTAGCGTGAAAAAGCTGAACGCTCAATGATCGGTATCAGTGATCGCCTTGCAACAGCCCACGCTCGGCGATGCGCGCAACCACCGCGGTGCGCACCGACGGGGTCACAAATTTATGGATGTCGCCGCCAAAGATCGCGATTTCCTTGACCAGCCGCGATGCGATTGGTTGCAGCCCGACGTCGGCCATCAGAAAGACCGTTTCGATCCGGTCGTTGAGCTGCTGGTTCATTCCCGCCATCTGATATTCATATTCGAAATCAGCGACCGCGCGCAGCCCGCGCACGATCATCCCGGCGCCCTCGCGCTCGGCGAAATCCATCAGCAACGAGTTGAAACCGACGACGCGAATATCGCCGCCCAGCCCCGCCACTTCGCTGCGGACCATCTCGATCCGTTCGTCGTCGTCGAACAGCGGCGATTTGGTAATGTTGGTGGTGACGCCGATGACCAGCCGATCGACCAGCTTGGCGCCGCGGCGGATGATGTCCATGTGGCCCAACGTGATCGGGTCAAAGGTTCCGGGATAAACCCCAATACGCATCAGCGGTCCCTTTCCACCACATAGCGGGCAATGGCGCGCAGCAGCGTCGCCTCATCGCCAAAGCTCGCCAGATGCCCGATCGCTTGATCGACCAGCGCCGTCGCCTGCTCGCGGGCGCGCTCCAGTCCCATCAGGGTGACAAAGGTGCCCTTGCCCGCCGCTTCGTCCTTGTGCAACGCCTTGCCCGCCAGCGCCTCGTCGCCCTCGACATCCATGATGTCGTCGGCGATCTGGAACGCCAGCCCGATGTCGCGGGCATAGGCGCGGAGCGCGGTGCGCCCCTCGGGCGGAATACGCGCCAGGATCGCCCCGGCCTCGACCGAAAAGGCAATCAGCGCGCCGGTCTTGAGCTGCTGCAATCGCGTCACCGTCGGCAGGTCGAAATTCGCGGTTTCGGCGGCAAGGTCCATCATCTGGCCGCCCGCCATCCCCGCCGGACCCGCCGCCCGCGAAAGCTCACAGCATAGTTCGCCGCGCACGAACGGATCGCTGCTCGTCGCCGGATCGCACAGCCATTCGAACGCCAGCGCGTGGAGCGAATCGCCCGCGAGCACCGCGGTCGCCTCGTCGAATGCCTTGTGCACGGTCGGCTTGCCGCGGCGCAGATCGTCATCGTCCATGCACGGCAGATCGTCGTGGATCAGCGAATAGACATGCATCGCCTCGACCGCCGCGCCGACGCGCAGGCTGAGCCCGCGATCGACATGGAACAGATCGCCCGCGGCGCGAACGAGCAGCGGGCGCAGCCGCTTCCCCCCTGCGATCGCGGCATGACGCATCGCTTCATAAAGCGGCGCGCGCGGATCGCTGGGCACCGGCAGCAGCTGGTCAAACAGCCGGTCGATCGCCGCCATCACCTCGGCTTGGGTGCTCAGCAACAGCTGCGTTGCGCGCGAAAGCTCGTCGCTAGTCGACGCCATCCGCTCAGCCTTCGCCGAAGGCGGTGGTGCCGGTCGGCCGTCCGTCGGCGCCCAGGCTAACCTGTTCGATCCGCGCCTGCGCCGCGGCGAGCCGCGCCTCGCAATGCCCGCGCAGCGCATGGCCGCGTTCATAGAGCGCCACCGATTCCTCCAGGCTGACATCGCCGCTTTCCAGCCGCCGCACGATCGTTTCGAGCTCGCCCATCGCGGCTTCGAACGAGAGCGTGGCGATGGCAGGGTCCGGGGTGGGCGCGGCAGCGGCTTCGGGGGTCTCCGTCATGCCCCTGCTTTGGCCCGTTCGCCCCCCAATGGTCAAGTGCGGTCAGGCTTGACGGCGCACCAGGCGCGCTTACGCTGGCTCCTCCTGATCGGCGCTCGCAATCGCCCGCCGCTTGCCAAGGAAACCCTGCCATGACCGCGCAAGCCATCGCTGCCTATTTCGCCACCGCCGTCATCTTTGGCGTCCTCGACGCGCTGTGGCTGCGGATGATGGTCACCAAAGTCTATCGCCCCGAAATCGGCGCGCTGCTGATGGACGGCTGGCGCCCCGCTCCGGCGCTGATTTTCTACGCGCTCTATATGCTGGGCATCCAGATTTTCGCCGTCGCGCCCGCGCTGGCAGCGGGCAAATGGCAGGTTGCGGCGCAGTGGGGGGCGATGTTCGGCTTCTTCTGTTACATGACCTATGACCTCACCAACCATGCGACGATGAAGATCTGGTCGACCAAGGTGACGCTGCTCGACATCGCGTGGGGGACGCTGGCGACGGGATTTGCAGCGGGCGCCGCGGCATGGCTGGTGCTGACGTTGCTGCCGCGCGGCGCGTGACGCTGTTCACTTCCGGCAATCCCGATTCCGCTTTTTGCAATTGCCGCGCGGCGCGCGGCCAATCATGCTGCATTGCACAAGAGAGAGGGGCATAAAGGCAAGTTTTGTTCTGATAAACAAGGACTTGCATCATGAAAAAGATCATTCTCCCCATCCTCGGCCTGTTCGCCGCGGTTCCCGCTATCGCCCATGCCGAAGAGGCCGCACCGCAGCGGTTCGAGCATAAGGGCAGCAGCTACAGCTATACCGTCACCCAGGTCGGCGATGTTCGCGTCATCAGCGGCGTCGAGGAACGCACCGGCAAACCCTTCACGCTGCGCGTCGGCCCCCACCGCGTCCGCGGCACCGTCGGATCGCAGCAGGTCAGCTTCCCGCTGCGCGACGTCAAACCGCTGGCCAAGCCCGCGACCACCCTCGCCTCGCGCTGACCGTGTCCGATCGCAGACCCCGTGGTGCTTTTCGCATCATGGGGTCTGTTCGTTTTCCCCACGCGCGGCTAAAGGCGCGCCATGACTCAGACCGCAACCGCGCCCGCCTCCGTCATCACCCCTCAGGTCGTTGCCGACCATGGCCTGTCGCCCGAGGAATATGAGCGCGTCCTGCACGCGATCGGGCGCGAGCCGAACCTGGTCGAACTCGGCATCTTCTCGGTCATGTGGTCCGAGCATTGCAGCTATAAAAGCTCGCGCCTCCACCTCAAGAAATTGCCGACCGAAGCCCCGTGGGTGATCTGCGGCCCCGGCGAGAACGCCGGCGTCATCGACATCGGCGAAGGCGCAGATGGCAAAAAGCTCGCCGCGATCTTCAAGATGGAGAGCCACAACCACCCGTCGTATATCGAACCCTATCAGGGCGCGGCGACCGGGGTCGGCGGCATCCTGCGCGACGTGTTCACCATGGGCGCGCGCCCGGTCGCGAACCTCAACGCGCTGCGCTTCGGCCGCCCCGACCATCCGAAGATGAAACACCTCATCTCGGGCGTCGTCCACGGCATCGGCGGCTATGGCAATTGCGTCGGCGTCCCGACGGTCGGCGGCGAGGTCAATTTCCACAAGGCCTATGACGGCAATATCCTCGTCAACGCGATGACAGTCGGCATCGCCGAGCAGGACAAGATCTTCTATTCGGCCGCCAGCGGCGTCGGCAATCCGATCGTCTATGTCGGATCGAAGACCGGCCGCGATGGCATCCACGGTGCGACGATGGCCTCGGCCGACTTCGGCGAGGATGCCGAGGAAAAGCGCCCGACGGTGCAGGTCGGCGACCCCTTCACCGAGAAACTGCTGATCGAGGCATGCCTCGAACTGATGGCGTCGGACGCGATCGTCGCGATCCAGGACATGGGCGCCGCGGGGCTCACCTCCTCATCGGTCGAGATGGCGTCGAAGGGCGGCGTCGGCCTCCACCTCAAGATGGACGATGTGCCGCAGCGCGAAACCGGCATGACCACCTATGAGATGATGCTGTCCGAATCGCAGGAACGCATGTTGATGGTGCTGAAGCCCGGCCGCGAGGATTTCGCCGCCGCGATCTTCCACAAATGGGAACTCGACTTCGCGGTCATCGGCACCGTCACCGACACGGGGCGCATGGTGCTGGAACATCATGGCGAGATCGTCTGCGATATCCCGCTCGCGCCGCTCGCCGACGATGCGCCGCTCTATGACCGCCCGCACGTCGCAACGCCGAAACAGGCCGAGCTCACCAACGTCCCCGAAACGCAGGACGTCGCCGCCGACCTCAAGACGCTGATGGGCACCCCCGACATCGCCAGCCGCCGCTGGATATGGGAGCAATATGACAGCCAGGTCGGCGCCGACACGGTGCAGACCGGCGGCGACGCCGCGCTCGTCCGCATCCACGGCACCAACCGCGCGCTCGCGATGTCGACCGACTGCACCCCGCGCTATTGCTACGCCGACCCGGTCGAAGGCGGCAAGCAGGCGGTCGCCGAAACCTGGCGGAACATCAGCGCGGTCGGTGCGACGCCGCTCGCGATTACCAACTGCCTCAACTTCGCCAACCCGCAGCGCCCCGAAATCATGGGCCAGATCGTCGGCTGCCTCGACGGAATGGCGCAGGCGTGCATCGCGCTCGACTATCCGATCGTATCGGGCAACGTCAGCCTTTATAACGAGAGCAAGGCGACCGGCGGCGGCAGCGCGATCCTGCCGACCCCCGCGATCGGCGGCGTCGGGGTGATCGAGGACCTAAACAAGGCGGTCGGCATCGGCTTCAAGCGGACCGGCGACATCGTGCTCGCGGTCGGCGAACGCGCCGGGCACCTTGGCCAATCGGTGTGGCTGCGCGAAATCCATGGGCGCGAAGAAGGCCCGCCGCCGCCGGTCAACTTGCGCTGCGAAAAGCGCACCGGCGATTTTATCCGCAAGGCGATCAACGCGGGCTGGATCACCGCGTGCCATGACGTGTCCGACGGCGGCATCGCGGTGACGCTGGCCGAAATGGCGCTGAAGTCCGACATCGGCGTGCTGGTCAGCGAAGAACAGCCGTTCGGTATTGCCGAGAGTTTCTTTGGTGAGGATCAGGGGTTGTATCTGGTCACGGTCTGCGACACCTGCCTAGCCGACTTCCTCGACGCCGCGGGCCGGGCCGACGTGCCGGTCGATCCGGTGGGGCGGACGATCAAGGACCGTATCGTGTTCGAGCTGCCGGATAGCGACCATGAGGTGACGCTGGCCGAGCTGCGCGAGGCGCATGAGGGGTTTTTCCCGGCGTTGATGGGGGCCGACGCGGCTTTGGCCTAAGCCGCGCGGCGCTTGCCTCATCCGTCATTGCGAGCGTAGCGAAGCAATCCAGAGCGGCTTGTCACGCCTTGGGTTGCTTCGCTACGCTCGCAATGACGAGCTGTTATTTGGGACGGAGGTGAAAGGTCCGTGACCATCCACATCGGCATCGGCGGCTGGACCTTCGAACCGTGGCGCGGCCCCTTCTATCCCGCTGGCCTCGCGCAGAAACGCGAGCTTGAATATGCCGGGCAGCATCTGACCGGGATCGAGATCAACAGCACCTATTACGGCAGCCAGAAGCCCGAGACGTTCGCGGGTTGGGCGGCCACGGTCCCCGATGGCTTCCAATTCAGCGTCAAGGCGTCACGCTTCACCACCAATCGCAAGGTATTGAAAGAGGGCGCTGCGTCGATCGAGAAATTCCTGACGCAAGGCCTCACCCGCCTCGGCGACCGGCTCGGCCCGATCCACTGGCAATTCATGGCGACCAAGAAATTCGACCGCGACGATTTCGCGGGCTTCCTCGATTTGTTGCCAGATACGCAGGACGGCTTGCCGCTGCGCCATGCGATCGAGGTGCGCCACGAAAGTTTCTGCGATCAGGCGTTCATCGACATGCTGCGCGCGCGGAACATGGCGGTGGTTTACGCCGACAGCGATGATTTCCCGTGTATCGACGAGCAGACCGCCGACTTCACCTATGCTCGGTTGCAGCGTTCGGTCGAAGAGGTTGAAACCGGCTATGACGACAAGGCGCTCGACCGGTGGGCGGCGCAAGCCCACGATTGGGCGCAAGGCGACCGCGACGTCTATCTGTTCTTCATCGCCGGCGCCAAGGTGCGCAACCCGGCAGCGGCGCAGGCCCTGATCGCCAAGCTGAGCTAGCCCAAGTCGTCGTCCCGGCGAAGGCCGGGATCTCAACGGTGCTCGGCAATGTAACGGCGAGACCCCGGCCTTCGCCGGGGTGACGGTTTAGCTCAGGCCGCCATCGCCTGCTGCGACGCCAGGAAGTTATACGGATCGATCCCGCGGCTGCGGTATGCACGGTGCGCTTCCTGATACAGCGTCGGCTCGCCAATCCCCAGCCGCGCGCGCGCCGCGTCGAGCGGTTCGGCGAGCAGCGCGCGGATGTCCTGTTCGATGATCGCCTTCGCCGCTTTGCCGTGGCGCTGACCTTGGCGGATCGCGCCGAACACCGGGGCGTCGGCTTTGACGCCGCGCTTCACTTCATAGCCGCCCGCATAGGCGATGAAAAAATTGCCGTAATTACCGGTCTGGCCATAGGTGAAGCCAAGGACGCATTGTTCGCCCAACGCGTCGCGGCCATAGCCGGTCAGGATGTGGAACAGGTCGTGCGTGTCGCGCAGGCGGTTGGCGTACCATTGCACCTGATCGTCGAACTTCGGGCGGCCCATCTTGTCGGCTTCGGCAACAAGGCCCGCGGCCGAAAGCCCCTCGCGGCGCATGAAGGTGACATAGGCATGGCCGACACTCCCCTCGGGCAGCGCGTCGATCCAGGCGTGATCGTCGAGCAGGTCGGGCAGATAGGGTTCGCTCGCCATCAGTTGGCGACCCTTGTCGCTTTCGACGAAAGCGCGCGCATCGTCCATGAATCCCTTGCGCGGCAGGCTTTCAAAGATGTGGAACACCTGTTCGGTGTCTTCCTTGTCCTTGATCAGCTTGCGGAAATGCGCGAACGCCTTGAACGGGCGAAACGTCGGCAGCTTGCGGTCGGGGTGGGAAAAGATGGTCGGGGTCATGGCTGGTCTCGTGCGAATCTGCTGATAACGATCAGATAGCACTACTGACATAGATGTCAATAGTAAGTTAATCGCTGGACCGATGTCCTGCTCGACTGTTATAGCATTATAATACAGTGGAGGGCGTATGAACAACGACAGCGGCGACCGCACCGAACGGCTCATCACCCTTGATGCGATGCGCGGCTTTGCCGTGATGGGCATATTGGCGATGAACATCGTCGCCTTTGCCATGCCCGAAATGGCCTATGTGTCGCCGCGCGCCTATGGCGGCGAAACCGCGTCCGACCTTGCTGCCTGGGGGCTTGGCTTTCTGCTGTTCGACGGCAAGATGCGCGGCCTGTTCTCGATCCTGTTCGGGGCAAGCATGGTCTTGATCACCGACCGCGCCGAGGCGACCGGACAAAATCCGCGATCGGTCCATTATCGCCGCATGGCGTGGCTCGCGGTGTTTGGGCTCTGCCATTATTTCTTCATCTGGTGGGGCGACATCCTGTTCCTCTATGCGGCGGTTGGCTGCGTCGCCTTTCGTTTCCGCACATGGGAGGCGCGGCGGCTGATCAAATGGGCGCTCGGCCTGTTCACGCTCGGCGTCGTCCTGACATCGCTGTTCTTTGGCGCCCAGCTGGCAGTCGCCAGCGCCGCCGATGATCCCGCATCGCCGATGGCCGAGGCCGGTCAAGGCGTGCGCGACGAATATGCCAAGATCGACGGTGAGGTCACCGCCGAACTGACGCTGTTCCGCGGGCCTTATCTGCCGATCCTGGGCGAACGGCTGGACAACGCCGCCAACCCGCTGATCATGGTGCTGATGTCGTTCCTCGAAACGCTGCCGCTGATGCTGCTCGGCATGGCGCTGTTCCGCAATGGCTTCCTGACCGGGACATGGAGCACCGATGATTATCGGCGGACCGCGCTGCGCTGGCTGCCGCCGGGGCTGGCGTTGACCATGGTGGTCGGCTGGCTGCAATGGCGAGCCGATTTCGACTATATCGTCGCGGTCAACGCCTTTATCGCTTGGGCGGCGCCGGGGCGGTTAATGATGACGATCGCCTATGCCGCGCTGCTCGTGCTGGTGATCCGCGCCGCCACAGGCAGCGCGCTGATCGCACGCGTCGCGGCGACGGGGCGCGCGGCCTTTTCCAACTATCTGGGGACCAGCATCGTGATGACGACGGTCTTTTACGGCTATGGATTCGGGCTGTTCGGCGACGTCGGCCGCTGGACGCTGTATCTGGTCTGCGTCGGCATGTGGGCGCTGATGCTGCTGTGGTCAAAGCCCTGGCTCGACCGCTTTCGCTATGGACCGCTCGAATGGTTGTGGCGGAGTTTGGCGCGCGGCGCGGTTCAACCGATGCGGAAACCGCCGACCGCTCAGTAACCGACCGCGCGGCCGAATCCGGCCGGGCGGCGCTGGACGAGCGGATTGGCTTCGCGTTCGAGCGCGCTCAGCGTTTCTTCGAACAATCGCCGCAGGTCGACGACGCGCGGCAGATATTCTTCCGGGCTGGTCTGGCTTTCGACGCAATGGCGCGCGAACATTTCAATGTCTTCGGCAACCGCGCCGAGCTTTTCGCCGCCAAACTGGCGCGCTTCGCTTTTCAGCGTGTGCGCGGGCATGACGAGACCGCGCGCGTCGCGGGCGCGCATCGCCTCTTCGATCGCGGCGACGGACTTGGTGCCATCTTCGCGGAAATAGCCCAGAATCCGCACAAACGCGGCGCCCAACTGGGTGCGCGTGGCGCGGAATTCATCCCAATCGACCAGGATTTCGTCCAATGCTTTGTCCCTTGGTATGCAAATTCGGTCGGTGGTCCCGCCCGACACATGCCCAACTTCGGTAAAAAAGCCGTTACGATGCGATCGGCCGACAAGAAAAGCCGCCCCAATTTGGGTCAGCGGCGACGCACCCGCCAGCGCCCCGCGTCATGCCCCACGGCTTCAGCCTCGACCAGCCAGCCACGCTCGTCGGCCAGTGCCGCAACCTCGCGCCCCGCCTGCGGATCGTCAGCGATCAGCACCACATCGGCGGCTTCGCGCATCGCGCGCGCCAGCCGCAGTGCGGGCCAGGGGCAGCGCATCCCCCGGGCATCGACGACCAGCGCCGCCGTGCCGTCAGCTTGGGTCATTCGTCATAGGGGTTGCGCGAGTTGCGGAAATTGAGCCGCACCGGCACCCCCTGGAACCCCAATTCCTTGCGCATCCCGTTGACCAGATAGCGGGTGTAGCTTCCCGGCAGGCTGTCGGTGCGGGTGCCGAACACGACAAAGGTCGGCGGCCGGGTGCGCGCCTGGGTGATATAGCGCAGTTTGATGCGTTTGCCGCCCGGCGCGGGCGGCGGATTATTCTCCACCGCACTCTCGAACCAGCGGTTGAGCTTGGCGGTCGAAACGCGGTTGGTCCAGATCGCCCGCTGTTCGAACGCAACGCGCACCAGCGTGTCGATCCCTTTGCCGGTCGCGCCCGAAATCGTCAGCACCGGGACGCCCTTGACCTGGCTCAGCCCGTCCTCGAGCGCGCCGCGGACACCGTTGAACAGCGACGAGGGATCTTCGGCGACATCCCATTTGTTGAGCGCGACGATCAACGCACGCCCCTCTTGCAGCACCCGGTCGGCGATGTGCAGATCCTGCGCCTCCAGCCCCTTGGTCGCATCGAGCAGCAGCACGACGACCTCGGCGAAATCGACCGCGTGCAGCGCGTCCATCACCGACAATTTTTCCAGCTTCTCGACCACTTTGGCGCGCTTGCGCATTCCGGCGGTGTCGAACAGTTGAATTTCGTGGACCTCGCCGTCGTCTTCCCATTGCCAGTCGACGCGGATCGAATCGCGGGTGATCCCTGCCTCCGGCCCGGTGATCAGGCGATCCTCGCCGATCATCCGGTTGATCAGCGTCGATTTACCCGCGTTCGGACGCCCGACGATCGCCAGCTTCATCGGGCCGAGCGGCGCATCCTCGTCATCGGAGGCGGCGGCGACTTCCTTTTCGATTTCGTCAAACGGCTCGACGATCGGGCGCAGCAGATCGAACAGATCGACCATCCCGTCGCCATGTTCGGCGCTAAGCGCGACCGGATTGTCAAAGCCGAGCGAATAGGATTCCATCAGGCCGTTTTCGCCCTGTTTGCCTTCCGCCTTGTTCACCACCAGGATGATCGGCGTGTCCTCGCTGCGCAGCCAGCGGGCGATTTCCTCGTCGAGCGGCACGACCCCGGCACGGCCGTCGATCATGAACAGCGCGGCATCGGCCTCGCGCACCGCCTTTTCGGTCTGCACCCGCATCCGACCGGGCAGCGTCGCGGCGTCCTGATCCTCGAAACCCGCGGTATCGACGATGCGAAACTCCAGCCCGAGCAGATGGGCGTCGCCCTCGCGGCGGTCGCGCGTCACCCCGGGCTGGTCGTCGACCAGCGCCAGCCGCTTGCCGACCAGCCGGTTGAACAGCGTCGATTTGCCCACATTCGGGCGCCCGACAATGGCTATCGTCGCGAATCGCGACATTGGTTTTTCCTTATTTTCTACGCGCCAAGCCTACACAAATCCGTTTGTCCTGAGGAGCCATTGCGCTTGTCGAAATGGTGTCTCGAAGGACTGCAGGCTTGGCACGGATCCTTCGAGACGGGTCTTCGACAAGCTCAGTCCCTCCTCAGGACGAACGGGGTAAGCTGGGAATTTTAACGCCAGGCCGTGATCTGCCCGTCGTCCGCCAAAATATACAGAATATTGTTCGCCACCACCGGCGCCTGCGACAGCGGCGATTTGAATTCGGTCGAACCGAGCAGCGAGCCGTCGGCCGGCGAATATTCCGCCATGACCCCCTCGCTGTTGACCGCGATCAGACGGCCCCCGGCCAGAATCGGCCCGGTCCAGCGGATCGGATCCTTTTTCTTCTTTTCGGTTTCGACCCGGAAACGCGCGAGCTGTTGCAGCCAGCGCACCTTGCCCGACGTGCGCGCGACACACAGCAATTTGCCGTCGTCGGTCATCGCATAAACCCACTCGCCGACAACATAGGGGGTCGAAATACCGGCGATCGAGATTTCCCAGCTGCGCTGCCCGGTGAGCAGTTCGTAGCTCGCCATGCGGCCGCCCTGGCCCAGCGCAAAAACGCGGCCATTGTCGACGACCGGATCGGCATCGACGTCGGTCAGCGTGGATACCGACAGCGCCATCGACGTGCGCGCCAGCGCATCTTCCCACAGGTCGCGGCCGTTTTCATAGCGATAGGCCTGAACCTCGCCCGACGAGAAACCGGCGACGATCGTCCCCTGCCCCGCCGCGGGCGACGCCGCGCCAAACACGCTGCCGGGTTCGAGCGACGCCGTCGCCTGCCACAACACCGCGCCATTGGCAGCGTTGAGTGCGATAATCTGGTTGTCCTGGCTGATCACATAGACGCCGCCAAAGGCGATTGTCGGCGCGCCGCGCAGCGGACCCGCGGGCTTCACCTTCCAGATCACCGATCCGTCGGCGACATTCAGCGCCGCGACATCGCCCGCGCCGCTGGTCGCATAGACGACATTGCCATCGACCCCGGCGCCGCCTCCGAACAGCGAATCCTTGAAATCCTTGCCGGTGCTGCCGATCGCGGTACGCCACAACGGCGCTCCGGTATCGGCGGCGAGCGCCGTGACCACCGCCTCGGTATCGACGGCGAACAGGCGGTTGTCGGCGATCACCGGCGACGCGGCGAGCCGCTGCTTGTTCGTGCTGCCGGCGATATTGGCCTGCCACAGCTTGCTGCGCGTCGCGCCAAGCGCCGGGTGACCCATGGATTTCGATGCATTGCCGCCCGACTGCGCCCAGGCGGCGTTAATCGCGGGCTCGGGCAGGACGACCGCGATCGCCGCGGTGGCCGGATCGACCTTGATGCTGTTGTCGTTCGACAGGATCGATACTCGGTCGCCGATCGTCGGCGTCTTGGGGCCGCCGTCGCCCTTGAAAACTCCGCAGCCCGCAAGCGGCAGCGCCATCAGCGCAACAAAAATTCCGAAATGCGTTTTGCGCATATTATTTCGCTTCCTCAACTGGGGCGGCTGCCGCTGCCTGAGGCGCGGCATTGCCATTCTGGTCTTTTGCGGCGCTGTCGGCGGCGCGATCGGCAACCGCATCGACGCCCAGCATACCGGCCATCTGGACCGACCGGGATTGCAGCGATTTGGTCACGCCGGGCAGCTTGGCGATACGGCCGTAGAGCGCCCCGGCCTGGTCATATTGACCCTGTTGATAATGGGCGGTCGCCGACAGTTCGGCGGCGCTGGCGAACCAGCTCGACGCCGGATCCTTGGCATCAACCAGCGGCTTCATCCGCGCGATCACCGTTGCGGGTTTCAGGCTGTCATATTCAAACGCGGTCTGGCGGATCAGCGCAAGATCGCGCAGCGCCTGGTCCAGTTTGGTGTCAGCAGCAACCGTCGCCATCAGCGCCGCAGCGGCCTTCAGGTCGCCGCCCTGCGCCTTGATATTCGCCTGCTGCATCACGGCGACGGCGCGATAGGCTGGATCGCCCCCGGCCGCCAGCTTTTCGAGTTCGGTGGCGGCGGCGCGGGGCTGGTTGGCGCCCAATTTTTCGAACGCCGCGATCAGTTCCTCGGCCTGCTGCCCGCGCGCGACATCCTGGCGGTGGTTCCAGTACAGATAGCCGCCGAACGCCAGCAAAGCGGCGAGCACCCCGCCGATGATCCAGCGGCCATAGCGTTGCATGATCGTGTCGAGCCGGTCCTTGCGAACGGCTTCGTCAACCTCTTGCAACAGCGCGGCATCGTTGGTCGGGCTCAGGGCCAATCAAACCTCCATTTGTCATTCATGGCTCGGGGGCCGCGGCTTCCTTAGCGACGGTGCGGAAAAAGGCCAAGCGATTCACTTGCACTAGGGTCCGTGCCGCACGCCGTCTCAGCCCGCGTAGATCTGATCCTCGGTCGGGAATGAACGGGACCTGACCTGATCGGCATATTCCCGCACCGCGCCGTCGACGACGCCAGCCATATCCTGATAGCGTTTCACGAATTTGGGGACACGTTCGAACATGCCCAGCATATCTTCGGTCACCAGCACCTGGCCGTCGCACTGCGCCGATGCGCCGATGCCGATGGTCGGACAGGCAACCTTGTTCGTCACCTCGATCGCGATCGATTCGAGCACGCCTTCGATGACCAGCGAAAACGCCCCGGCCTGCGACACCGCCACCGAATCTTCGACGATCGACCGCGCTTCCTCGTCGCTTTTGCCGCGCACCCCATAGCCGCCCAGAATATTCACCGCCTGCGGCGTCAGCCCGACATGCCCCATCACCGGGATGCCCCGCTGGGTCAGGAACTCGATCGTCGGGGCCAGCGCACGGCCGCCCTCCAGCTTCACCGCCGCGGCGCCGGTTTCCTTGAGCAGCCGGGCGGCGTTGGTGAACGCCTGCTCGGGGCTCGCTTCATAGCTGCCGAACGGCATATCGACGATGACCGCGGCATGATAACTGCCGCGCACCACCGCGGCGCCGTGCAGCGCCATCATTTCCATCGTCACCCCGACCGTGTGCGGTAGGCCGTAAATCACCTGCCCCAACGAATCGCCGACCAGCAGCATGTCGCAATGCGGGTCGAGCAGCTGCGCCATGCGGACGGTGTAGGCGGTCAGCATGACGATCGGTTCGCCGCCCTTGCGCTGGCGGATGCGCGGCACCGTCAGGCGCTTCATCGGCTGCGGCGTCGGGTTCGCGCGGCTGGTCGAGGTGTCGAAGGTGAGCGTTTTGGGCAGGGTGGACATGGGGCGCGGGCTTAGCGGCTAAACCGCGTCGGCAAAAGCGCCAAGCAGCTCGATGCAAAATTCATTTGACACTATGTTAGAAATATTCGACATTGAGTGCATAACGATTAACACCGGAGATTGCAGATGTCGTTCAACGAGAAAATCCACTGGGCTGCGTTCGTGGCCATTGTCAGCGCCTTTGGCTGGTATTTCCTTTCCTACCCCTGGCAAATCGTTGGCAGCCGTGCCGGGGTGGCTGCGGCGGCGGATATGCTGTTGCCGGTCACCATCATCATCATCGGCGCGATGTCGCTGACCGCCGCTTTCTTTGCGATTCGCGCGCCCAAAGAAGCCCATCTGAAAGACGATGAACGCGAACGCACGATCCATATGCGGGGGACGCACCTCGCCTATTACCCTTTGGTCCTCGGGGTTTGGGCCAATCTGTTCGCGATCTTCTATCAGTTGAGCGCGGCGGTGCATCTCAATCTGCTGATCGCAACGGTTGTGGTCGCCGAACTCGTTCGCGTCGGATCGCAGCTCTATTTCTATCGTCGCGGGTATTGAGCGATGACCCGGCTCCCCTTCACCAACGACATTAGGACGCTGCGGTTTCTGGCGGGCGAAATGACCCAAGGCGACTTGGGCGATCATGTCGGCGTCACGCGCCAGACGATCGCGGCGATCGAACAGGGAAAATATTCGCCATCGCTGGAGGTCGCATTCCGCATCGCCCGCGTCTTTGACAAGCCGCTCGAAGCGGTATTCCAGTGGGAGAGTGGGAAGGATTGACACAGCGCGGCCGCGCCGGCCCGGCCCACGCCTCTCCCCGGAGGCGTCGGGTCGGGCCTTGGTCGTTACTTCGCCGGGCGCGATTTCATCGTCGCCACCGCCTCGCGCGGGTTGTCGCTGAACAGTCCGTCGATGCCGGTCCGCAAATACGCTGCGATCTCGGCGCCCAGATCGCCATGCCCGGCGGGGTTCACGCCGCCCTTGTCGCCCAGCGGCAGGAAATAATTCTCGCGGCGAAAGGTCCACGGATGCACCTTCAGTCCCGCGGCATGGGCGTCGCGCACCAGGCTGGTCGGATCGCCAAGTGACCCCAGAGCGCCGCGCGGGATGACCATCGCCTTGTTCGGCCCGATCCCATCGGCATAGGCCGCGATCGCCTTCAGCCCCATCGGCGTCGCCATCGACGCATAGCTGGTGCCGGGCATATCGGGCGGACCGCCTTCGCCGTCCATCAACTGAATCAGCGGCAGGTCGCTCTTGGCGCGCAGGTCGATCAGGTTCCGCACCTCGAAGCTCTGGATATACACCGGCGCCTTGCGGCCACGATAGCCGAAGCGGCCCAGCAGCGCGAGCAGCGGCGCGTCATGCGGCAGGCCGATCGCGATGAAATGGCTGGGGTGCTTGGTCTCGGGATAGACGCCAACGGGTTGCTCGCGGCCCCGGTTGACCTCGGCCAGCAGCGCCAATATTTCTTCGAAGGTCGGAATGTCGAACTGGCCGTCATAATCGGTCGAGCGCAGTTTCGGCAGCCGCTCACGGGCGCCCAGTGTCTTGAGTTCGGCAAGCGTGAAGTCTTCGGTGAACCAACCGGTCACCTGGCTGCCGTCGATCGTCTTGGTCATTTTGCGCTCGGCAAACTCTGGACGATCGGCGACGTCGGTCGTCTCCGAAATCTCGTTCTCGTGCCGCGCGACCAGCACGCCGTCCTTGGTCAGCACCAGATCGGGTTCGATAAAGTCAGCGCCCTGCTCGATCGCGAGTCGGTAGGCCGCGATCGTATGCTCGGGCCGTTCGCCCGACGCGCCGCGGTGCGCGATGACAATCGGCGGCTGGCCGTCGAGGGTGGGGTGCGCGGTCACCACGTCAGCCGAACAGCCGGCGAGCAAGGTCAGGGCTAGTGCGGCCGCCATCCACCGGATCATGCCGCAAAACGCGCCTGCCAGTCGGCGGCCGAAAAGCCGACGCTGATGCCTGCGGGGCTTTCGACAATGGGGCGGCGGATCATCGCGGGCTGGTCGAGCATCAACGCCTTGGCCGATCCCGCATCAAGACCATCCTTTTGTGCATCGCGGAGCTTGCGAAAGGTGGTGCCCGCCCTGTTGAGCAGCTTGTCCCAGCCCAGCGCATCGATCCAGCTTTGCAGCTGCGCGGCGTCGAGCCCGTCCTTGCGAAGATCGTGAAAGCGGTAGGCCACGCCCTTCTCGTCGAGCCAGCGCCGCGCCTTTTTCACCGTGTCGCAGTTCGGGATGCCATAGAGAATCAAAGTCATGCATTTGGGTTAGCAGGTGGCGGTTACATATTCGAGGCGCCATCGTGCCGCAGCGCTCAACCGATCGGCGGCCGGTCGGCCAGGCGGGTGTTGGCGCTGGCCAATTTGCCGCGCAGCGCCCGCGCGAACCCCTCATGCAGCGCGCTCGCGATGCTCGGATTCGCCGCCAGATAGGCGCGCAGCGCCGCTGCCGGGACGAACCATAGCCGTGCATTGCTGCCCAGCAACACCGTCCCGGTGGCATGGGTGCCGTCTAGCACTGTCGCTTCGCCGATCAGCGCGCCGTCGGACAATTTCCCGACCTCGACCCCCTCGCGGTGGATCGCGGCCTGCCCCTCGGCCAGATAGAACAGGCTGGGTGCGGCCTGGTTCTCGCGGATCAAAATCTCGCCGCGCTTCGCCGAAATCCAGTGCCCCTGATCGATCAGACTGCGCGCCGCTACCGGGTTGAGCCCGCTGAAATGCTCACGCCGCAGCGCCTCTTCCTCGGCAGAAAAACTGACCTTTCTTTCACGTAACCACAATCGGGTCAGGATGCCGATATTGACCACCAGGATCGCCAGCACGAGCATGCCATAGCCCACATCGGGTTCACGAAAGAGCACAAGCGGCACCGCGACCAGCGCCGCGGCGGCCAACCCGATCCGGACATAATCGATGCGCACGACGAAGCTGGTCGCAAGCAGGAGCACCAACGCCCCATAGACAAACCATGCAGACTCGAAACTCGCCATAGCCGATCGCTTCGCGTGCAGACCCAAAATCAGGTCACTGGGGTATAACGTTGCCGATAGCCAAATGCCTTGAATGCGCCGGTTGCATTCCAAAAAGCCGTAACAAACTAACAGTTTTGGGCGCGCAAGAAAAGCATAGGTGCGTAAATGTCACGATAATGCTAATTTTCGCGTTTGCGGGAATGGCGCGCATTGCGCCGGATCGGCAATCGCGCCATGGCGGCGCCCGGATTCGCATACGAAAAGAACAGGCAGATGACGAAAAATTGGCAACCGCACAGCTGGCGCTCGCACGACGCCCGCCAACTCCCGACCTATCGCGACGCCGATGCGCTCGCGGCGGCGGAGCGCGAGCTCAGCAATTACCCGCCGCTGGTCTTTGCCGGCGAGGCGCGCGACCTGACCGCCGATCTCGGCCGGGTAGCCGAAGGCAAGGCGTTCCTGCTCCAGGGCGGCGACTGCGCCGAGAGCTTCGCCGAATTTCATCCGAACAACATCCGCGACACCTTCCGCGTCCTGCTCCAGATGGCGGTGGTGCTGACCTTTGCGTCGAAGATGCCGGTGGTGAAGCTCGGCCGCATGGCGGGCCAGTTCGCCAAGCCACGCTCGGCGGACATGGAAGATGTCGATGGCGTGTCGCTGCCCAGCTATCGCGGCGACATCATCAACGACATCGCGTTCGAGGAAGCGGGCCGCGAGCCCGATCCGCAGCGCATGGTCAAGGCCTACAACCAGTCGGCGGCGACGCTGAATCTCCTGCGCGCCTTTGCGAACGGCGGCTATGCCAATTTGCATCAGGTCAACGCCTGGACGCATGACTTCATGGACCGCAGCCCGTGGGCCAAGAAATATCAGGAAACCGCAGGCCGGATTTCCGAAGCGCTCGCCTTCATGGAAGCGTGCGGGGTGACCCCCGAAACAGTGCCGCAGATCAAGGGCACCAGCTTCTACACCAGCCACGAGGCTTTGCTGCTGCCCTATGAGCAGGCGCTTACCCGGCAGGACAGCCTGACCGGCGGCTGGTACGACACGTCGGGCCACTTCCTTTGGGTCGGCGACCGCACCCGTTTCGAGGGATCGGCGCATATCGAGTTCCTGCGCGGCATCGGCAATCCGGTCGGTATGAAATGCGGACCGAGCCTGGAGGCCGACGCTCTGCTGCGCCTGCTCGACACGCTGAACCCGAACCATGTGTCGGGGCGGATGACGCTGATCACGCGCTATGGCCACGACAAGATCGAGGCGCATCTGCCCAAGCTGGTGCGCGCGGTGAAGGAATCGGGGCATCCCGTCGTCTGGTCGTGCGACCCGATGCACGGCAATGTCATCAAGACCCCCAACGGCTACAAGACGCGGCCGTTCGAGCGTATCCTGGCCGAAGTGCGCGGCTTCTTTGCCGTCCACCGCGCCGAGGGGACGCATGGCGGCGGCATCCATATCGAGATGACCGGCCAGAATGTCACCGAATGCACCGGCGGCGCGATGGACGTGACCCAGATGGATCTGGCCGACCGCTATCACACGCACTGCGATCCGCGGCTCAACGCCGGGCAGTCGCTCGAATTGGCGTTCCTGCTGGCCGAGATGCTCAATCAGGAAATGACCGAGCGGGCGAAGCAGGCGGCCTGATTATTCCGTCGCCCCCGCGAAGGCGGGGGCCGCTAGCGGTTTACGCAGCAACGGGTTGCAAGGCCGACGACGGCCCCCGCCTGCGCGGGGGCGACGTTCTATTTCCCCGGCCACACTTTTACATCGCCAAACGCCCGGCCCAACGCGACGTGCAGGTCGGCATCCTCGGCGGCGCCACCCAATGGAATCTTGTCCGAAAAATTGTCGTCCGGGCCGTGATAGTCGCCGCCCAGAAACGCTTCGAGCAGCGGCATGTCAGAAAAACTGCCGCCGACCATCAGCGACGTGACGCCCTTGGCACCGAGCGCCCAGCCGTCCTGGCGCTGGATGAAGGCATCGGCCTCGCCATCTTCATCGAGCTTGCGGCCCAATTTGGTCGCCGCCGCGCGCACCACCGCGTCATAAGCTGGTTTGCCGCGGCCGATCGTCGCGACCGGAGTGCCACGCGGCGAAATCGCGATCGTGTCGACGTTCAGCGCAACGGTGATATCGGTCAACGGCACCACCGGGTAATCGGCGAAATAGCGCGCGCCAAGCAGGCCCTTTTCTTCCGCCGTCGTCGCGAGGAAATAGATGTCGCGGTCGGGGCGCGGACCCGTCGCCAGTCGTTTGGCGACCTCGATCAGCACCGCGATCCCGCTCGCATTATCAACCGCGCCGTTGCAGATGCGGTCGGCGTCGCTTTCCTTGCCGCAGATGCCCAGATGGTCCCAATGGCCCAAGAACAGCACCGCCTTGCCGTCGGGCTTGGCGCCCGGCAGCTTGGCGATGACATTGTTGCTGGCAAAGGGCCGGATCGCGGATTGGGTGGCCAGATCGGCGGTCACCGGCAGCACAACCCCCTTGTAATCGGGTAACTTTGCGGCTTCGCGCACCGCCGCGCCATCCTGTCCCGCTTTCTTGAGCAAAGCATCGGCGGCTTCAAGCGACAGGAAGCCGCTCACCGGCGCGCCCGGCTTGGCGTCGGCCAGTCGCACCGCGGTGCTGCCCGCGCTGTCACGCAGCTGCCCCCATGGCACCGCATCGGTTGCGATCACCAGCACCGCGGCGGCGCCCGCGTCGGCGAGCAGCTGGCGCCGCTCGCGGTAACGCGGCAGCTTGTCGCCGAACGGGGCATTATCGAACAACATGATTGCCAGCTTGCCGGTGACGTCGGCGTTGACCTGGCCCGCGCCATCGACGCCATAACCGACAAAGACCGCGGGAACATTGGCCAGCGCGGCCGAAGCGTCGCGCCCGGTCAGGATGATGCCATCGTCCTCCAGCGCAAAATCGCGGCCATGAACCTTGAATTTCGCGCTGCCGCTGATCGCCTTGCTCTCAACGAACGGCACCGGCTGCAACCAGGGGGTCGAGCTGCCCGGCACCGCTTCCAACCCAGCTCTGGCCCATTCACCGACGATATAGGCGATCGTGCGATCCTCGCCGTCGCTGCCCGGCGCGCGCCCTTCAAACGCGTCGCCGGCCAGGATTTTGATATGGTCGGCGAGCTGGGCCTCAGTGACCGGCGCGTCGGCCTTCGCAGAAGCGGCAATGGCCGGGGCGGACGTGGCGATCAGGGCGACAGCCGCAATCGCGGCGCGAAACTTAATTGCTTGCATGGGGGCGCCGCATGGCATGATCACCGCAGGCAAGCAAGGCGCGTTCGTCGAACGACGAATGGCAGGCGATTTTCCCCTTTGACATGTATGTTCCCCGGCGAAAGCCGGGGCCCAGGGCGTTCGCAGCCGGACGAAGTTTTCTGGCGCCCTAGGCCCCGGCTTTCGCCGGGGAACAGCCGCTTGCTTAGCGAGGAAGCAGCACCCGTCGCCGTCTCATCAACGCCCCGCGCGCCCCAACAACGCCCGCGCCGCTGCAACATGCATATCTTCGATCATCCGACCGTCATGCCGCTGCGCCCCGCCAGTGGCCGCGGCGACCAGCGCTTCGGCGGCGGCGATCTCGCGCGCCGATGGGGCGAAGGCGGTGTTGCACGGATCGACCTGCGACGGGTGGATCAGCGTTTTGCCGTCGAACCCCAGCCGCCGCCCCTCGGCGGCCTCGGCGGCGAAGCCTGCGGCGTCGTCGATCGCGTTGTAAACCCCGTCGAAGCCCCACACCCCCGCGGCGCGCGCCGCCAGCACGATCGCCTGGATCGCATGGCTCATCGCGCCGCGATCCATGCCGTCCGGCAGTTTTAATTCATACGCCAGATCGTTCAGTCCCGCAATCAGCCCGGCGACGGCCGGGTCGGCGGCGATGTCGCGCGCCGCATAGATCGCCGCCGGGGTTTCAATCATCGCCAGCACCGGCAGGCCCAGACCGCGCACCGGCCCCAGATCGGCAGGCGCATCGACCTTGGGCAGCACAAGGGCGTCGAGTTTCAGGTCGGCGAGCGCGTCGAGGTCCGCGGCCTGCTCGGCCGTCCCCGTCGCATTGATCCGCACCGCCACGCGTTTGCCCGGAAACCCCGCCGCCACAGCCGCGCGCATCGCGGCGCGCGCGTCGTTCTTGCGATCGGCGGGGACCGCATCCTCCAGATCGATGATCAGCATGTCGGCGGCCAGCCCGCCCGCCTTTTCGAGCGCGCGGGCGTTCGAACCGGGGACGTAAAGCAGCGAGCGGGGTGCGAAACTGGTGGCGGTCATGCGCTTTTGTCTGGCGCAATGCGGCGGTTCTCGCAATAAAGGAGTGAGGCCTGACGGCCAGGTTCGCAGAGGGGATTTTCGATGGATTATTGGTTTCCGATCGCACTCGTCGTGCTGGCGGCGGTGTTCCTGCTGTGGGCGCTGACCCCGGTTCGACAGGGTTTCAGCTACACGATCGAACGCTTTGGTCGCTACACCCACACCGCGCAGCCGGGGCTGAACTTCATCATGCCGATCTTTGATCGCGTCGGCCGCAAGGTCAACATGATGGAGCAGGTGCTCGACATTCCCGGCCAGGAAATCATCACCAAGGACAATGCGATGGTCGCGGTCGACGGCGTCGTGTTCTTTCAGGTGCTGGACGCCGCCAAGGCAGCCTATGAAGTCAGCGACCTGTATCTGGCGATCATGAACCTGACGACGACCAACCTGCGAACGGTCATGGGGTCGATGGACCTCGACGAAACGCTGTCGAAACGCGATCATATCAACGCCCGGCTGCTCGTCGTGGTTGACGAGGCGACGACGCCCTGGGGGGTCAAGATCACCCGCGTCGAGATCAAGGACATCCGCCCGCCCGCCGATATTTCGAACGCGATGGCGCGGCAGATGAAGGCCGAGCGCGAAAAGCGCGCCAACATCCTCGAGGCCGAAGGCATGCGGGCGTCCGAAATCCTGCGCGCCGAGGGGGAGAAGCAGGGCCAGATCCTGCAGGCCGAGGGCCGCCGCGAGGCCGCCTTCCGCGACGCCGAAGCGCGCGAACGCGAAGCCGAAGCCGAAGCCAAGGCGACGATGATGGTGTCCGACGCGATCGCGGGCGGTAATGCCCAAGCGATCAACTACTTCATCGCGCAGAAATATGTCGAAGCGGTCAGCCAGTTTGCCACCAGCCCGAACAGCAAGACGATCCTGTTCCCGGTCGAGGCGACGCAGCTGATCGGCACGCTCGGCGGCATCGGCGAACTCGCGCGCGACGCGATCGAACGCAAGACGGGAGCATGACATGCCTGAATGGCTGACCAACATGGAACCGCATTGGGCGTGGCTGACCATCGGGGTGCTGCTGTGCGCCGCGGAAATCATCGCGCCCGGCTTCTTCCTCGTCTGGTTGGGGGTTGCGGCGATCGCGACCGGCGTCCTGACCTTTCTGCTGCCGATCGCAGTGCCGATGCAGCTCGGTATCTTTGCGGTGCTGGCGTTCATCGCGCTCTATGGCGCGCGCCGCTGGCTCAAGGCCAATCCGATTGAATCGACCGACCCGTTGCTGAATCAGCGCGGCGGGCGACTGATCGGCGAAGTGCTGACGCTGGTCACCGCGATCGAGAATGGCCGCGGGCGGGCGCGGGTCGGTGACGGCGAATGGCCGGTGCGCGGGCCGGATGCGGCCGAAGGCACGCGGGTCCGGGTGGTCAGCGCCGACGGCGGAGTGCTGGTGGTCGAGGCGGTGTGAAAAAACGATCCTCCCCACTTGTGGGGAGGTGGCAGCGCGCAGCGCTGACGGAGGGGGGTCGCGTCCTTCAACCGCCGCTCAATGCCGATAGCCCCCTCCACCGCTTCGCGGTCCCCCTCCCCGTTCCGGGGAGGATTTTATCCCCCGCGCCGCCGCGCATAAATCACCACGACATGCCCAAGCGCATCGCTGTCGCCGATCCGCCGGAACCCCAGCTTCGCCGCCACCCGCTCCGACGCATCGTTGCCCGGATCGATGATGCAGCGCACCTCGGCGGCATCGAGGTTCGCATCCGCCCACCCCAGCGCCGCGCGCATCGCTTCGGTCGCAAAGCCCGCCCCCCAATGATCGGCGTCGAACGCCCAGCCCACCTCGGGCACGCCTTCCAGTTCGGGGATGCCGCGGCCGAAATAGCTGAAGCCGCCCATGCCGATCAGCGCATCGGTGGCTCGGTCGGCGAACACCCAATAGCCGAACCCCATCACCGGCCACAGCCCCGCGGAACTCAGAAACTTGCCCCAGCTGACGTCGGGTGCGCGCGGTTCGCCGCCGATGAAGCGGGTGACGCGTTCGTCGGCCCACATCGCGATATGGATGTCCTTGTCGGACAGGCGTCCGGGGCGCAGGCGCAGGCGATCGGTTTCGATGACGGGAGCGATAGTGACCATGGGCGCGGGTGTGCCGAAGCCCGCCGGGCGGGTCAATCAGGGATCAGATAATGGTCGAACAGATCGTGCAGCACGGCCTTGCCATCGACCTGCGCCTTGGCGCGCATCACCGCCAGCGTGTCGACGCGCGTCAGCACATCGACGTGCTTCAGTACGCTATGATAATGCGGCCGATTGGCGAAATCGTGAAACAGCAAGATGCAGTCGGGCTTGCAGTGGATGATCGCCTGCAACAGGCACGCGACGCGAAAGCGCCCGTCGATCAGCACCGCATCGGGGCTGCCCCCCATGCCGCGCCAGATCTGGGTATGATAGCGCGGCCAGTCGCGCAGGCGGCTTTCGTCGGTCGGATAGCCCCAGTCGCCGACCGGGCCGATGTCGGCATGGTAAGGCGTGAATTCGACCGCCTCGCCCGCAATGTCGGCCTGCACCTTGGCCAGCCAGGCGGGGTCGCTGTCGACGCTGACGATCCGCCGCAGCTGCCGCGCCGCGACCAGCGTACTGCCGCCGCAGCCGAATTCGAGCAGCGACGATAGCCCCGCCAGTTGCAGCTCCAGCTGCGTGACTTCGGCAGGCGTCATCTGTGGTTGCATGGTCCCCTCCACCGGAAGGGGGATATGGGACGCGGGACGCGGCGTCCAGTCCGGCGTCACGGTGGCGGCCAGCTTCGCCCCTGCGAACACGGAGACCCAGAGACGGGGAGAGGAGAGCCGCTCTGGATCCGCGAGTTCGCGGGAGAGATGTGTTATGCGGCGGCCAGCTCCTCACGTGGCGTCGACGCGTGGGCCGGCATCACCGCATCGGCATAATCGCTCTCATACAGCTCGATCAGCGCGCGATCGTCGTGATTCCACGGGTGGAAACCGGGCAGGAAATAGCTGAGCCACGGCAGGAAGCTTTTGCGCAGCACCCCCGGCGACCCGAGCATATACCACCAGATGCGCGCGGTGACGCGCCAGCCGGTCAGCCCGTCCTGCTTGAGCAAATTCTTCATGCCCTTGATCCGCTTCGGCCAGAAGCGGCTGGTGACAAGCAGCATCATGATCGACTTGGCGCGCCAGCGCTTGAACCGGCTCCAGTCCTTCGTCGCGTGCAGCCAGGTGTCATAAGCAACGCCCTTATGCTCGATCTCTTCGATCGCGTGCCATTTCCACAAGGCCGCCCATTCGGGTTCGGCGCCCGCATACATGGTCTCGTCGCGCAGCATCACCGATGCCATCATCGCGGTATAATGTTCGAGCGCGATCGTCGCCATCAGGTTGACGATCTGCGGCCGCGTCTTGATCAGGTCGAGCACCTGATTGACGTCGGCCTCCAACTCGCTGAGGTCGTAACCCGCTTCGGCCGCTTTCTTGTTGAACACCACATGCTCGCGGCTGTGGATTACTTCCTGCTGCGTAAAGGCCCGGATTTCGCGCGCCAGCTTGTCGGGCACGCCGTCGCGGTGCGCCTTCACTGCCTCGATGAACATCGCCTCGCCGCGCGGAAAAGTCACCGACAGCGCGGTGTGGAACGCCGAGGCGATCGGGTCGCCGTTCAACCACCAGCGACCCTGTGCGTCGTCGCGGCCAAAGCGCATGTCGCGCGGGGTGATCGACAGGTCGGCGGGGGTCGGGGAAAGGGAAAGGCTGGACATATGGGTCATACCGTCGAAAAGGGGCGATGGGGAAATGAATAGGGTTTACTTACAACCATGTCAATAGTGAAGAAGCGCCTGAGTCCCGAGGAGAGCCGGTTCGTCGCCCTTCAGGCCGCGCGCGAAATATTGATCGAAACCGGCCCGGCAGCGGTGACGTTGAAAGCCGTCGCGGCCCGCATCGACCGCACCCACGCCAATCTGCTCCATCATTTCGGCAGCGCGGCGGGCCTGCAAAAGGCGCTCGCCGCCTATCTCGCCGAAACGGTGTGCGCGACGATCGGCGAGAAAATGGCCGAATCGGCGCCGGGCGAACGCAATGTGCGCGAGATTGTCGATCTGGCCTTCGATGCGTTCGACAGCGGCGGCGCGGGCGCGCTGGCGACGTGGATGGCGGCAACGGGCAATGAAGATGCGCTCGATCCGATCGTCGAGGCCATTCACAAGCTGATCGACGGCATGGCGCCCGACGCGCACGAAAAACGCCTGATGCACGAAGATACCCTGGCGCTGGTGCTGATGGCGCTCGGCGACGCGCAGCTTGGCGGTGCCATGGCCGAAGCACTCGGCCTGCCCCGCGACACCGCACGCGCGCTGGCGTGCGAGCTCATCACCGGGCGCATCGCGAACTTCTGGGCGGCGCAAAACGCCAAATAGAAACGGCGGCCCCGACTATCGGGACCGCCGCTTCCATGCTTCTCCGGGAGGGGTGGAGAAGGTCTTAGCTGGCGTTCAGCTGATGCTTGAGCGCCGACATCTGATCATGGCCATCGCGCACCGAGGCAAAGCTGCTCTGGATCAGCTGCTGCACGGCCGGATCGAGATCGCCGTCCTTCAGCGCGCTTTCGAACTTCGCCTTGATATGATCCTCGCCGCGCTCCACCTCGGCAACGACAGCCGAATCGTCCGGGTCACCCGTCAGCGCGTCGCGAAGGCCCAGAAACGCGCGATGCGCCGATGCCAGCACCGTGCCGTCATCCTCGGGATTGCCGCCCAGTTCGCGGACCTTCGCCTGAAACGCGGCGACGATCGCCTGACGCTCGTTGGCGCGGTTCAGAAACATTTCGCGAAATTGCGCTGCATTCGCCTCTTCGGCGGCCTTGCGATAACCATCGACGCTGTCCAGCGTGGTGGCGATCAGCGAATTGAGCGTGCTGACATTCTTGTTGTCAAACATTTGAAATCCTTTCGGGAAAATTTCGGGGCAAGCATCATGCGATGCCTTAGCCACCCAACGAGCGCGAACCCGTAAAGTTGCGTCGGCCTGGCGCTGACGCAGCGCATTTCGTCGAACTGCCGACGGATGCATCACAAAACTGGTCATTTCGGCGTGCTGCGACTAAGGGGTGCGCAACCCAACCACATAGTTCGTGCCGAGCGACGTCGCCAAAGGTGACGCCGCCACATGAACAAGGACCATCGCCGACGCCGCTTCCCGCGACGCGAACGCAATGTTTTCCGCTCCGAAGGCTTCCCATGCATTTCCTCGACCAAGCAAAAATCTACATCAAATCCGGCGACGGCGGCCCCGGCGCCGTGTCGTTCCGGCGCGAGAAATATGTCGAATATGGCGGTCCCGACGGCGGCAATGGCGGCAAAGGCGGCGACATCATTTTCGAAGCGGTCGCGGGACTTAACACGTTGATCGACTTTCGCTACACCCAGCATTTCAAGGCGAAGCGCGGCACCCCCGGTTCGGGGCGCGACCGCACCGGCGCGGGTGGCCCCGACCTGGTCATCCAGGTGCCGATCGGCACCCAGATTCTCGACGATGACGAGGACCGCAGCGTGCTCGCCGACCTGACCAAGGAAGGCGAGACTATCGCCTTCCTGCGCGGCGGCGACGGCGGACGCGGCAATGCCAGTTACAAAACCAGCACCAACCGCGCCCCGCGTCAGCACGGCCCCGGTTGGCCGGGCGAGGAAAAATGGGTGTGGCTGCGGCTCAAGCTGCTCGCCGACGCCGGCCTCGTCGGACTTCCCAACGCCGGCAAATCGACCTTCATCAATGGCGTGACCAACGCGCAAGCCAAGGTCGGCGCCTATGCCTTTACCACCCTGCGTCCGCAGCTGGGCGTGGTCAGCCACAAGGGCAACGAATTTGTCGTCGCCGACATCCCCGGCCTGATCGAGGGTGCCGCCGACGGCGCCGGGGTCGGCGACCGCTTCCTCGGCCATATCGAACGCTGCCGTGTGCTGCTCCATCTGGTCGACGCCAATGACGAGGATGTCGCGACCAGCTATCGCATCGTCCGCGACGAGCTAGAGGCCTATGGCGCCGATCTGGTCGACAAGCCGGTGATCGTCGCCTTGAACAAGATCGACACGCTTGACGACGAACTGGTCGCGGCGCTCTCGGCCGAGCTGGCCGAAGAGAGCGGCCATCCCGTTATGGCGCTGTCAGGCGCGAGCGGCGCAGGCGTTCCCGCGATCCTCGACAAGCTGCTCGAAATCATCGGCCCGGAAAAACGCCCGGTCGTCCGCAATGAAGACGGCGAAGAAACGTCCAACTGGTCGCCGGTTTAGGAACGAATTGGGGCGGGGCGCCTTGTAGCATAAACAACAAGGAATTCCGGATGTTCTCTCACCGTCGTGCGATCAAGTTTCTGCTCTGCGCTTCGCCCATTCTCGGCGTTGCGTCATTCCCCGCCCATGCGCAGGACACCGCCACTGGCTCCGAAAAGCGCACCCGCGTCATCCTCGGGCCGCAGCTATCGCCGTCATGGCCGGGGTCGAAAGATCTGTCGATCGGCCCCTATGTCGATGTCTCGCGCGAACGCGAAGGCACCGAATTCACCTTCGAAGCCGCCGACGAGAGCTTTGGCGGGCCGCTCCTGCAATCCGGAAACTTCGCATTCGGACCGTCGCTGGGCTTCATCGGCAAACGCACCGCTGCTGACATTGGCGCTGATTTGCCCAAGGTCGGTTTCACGATCGAAGCTGGCGGGTTCGCGCAGGTCCATCTGACCCCCTCGCTGCGAGTGCGCGCCGAAGGCCGCAAGGCGCTGAGCGGCCACAAGGGGTGGGTCGGTGAAGTCAGCGCCGATTACATCGCGCGCGACGGCGACGACTGGCTATTTTCGATCGGCCCGCGCGTCACCCTGGGCGATGCCAAATTCACCAACGCCTATTTCGGGGTGTCTCCGGTCGCCGCCGCGACCTCTGGCCTTGCCGCCTATGATCCGGGCGGCGGCATCTATTCGGTCGGGATGACGGCAGGTTATCACCGGATGCTGGGACGCAATTGGGGCGTTGCGGTCTATGGCCGTTACGACCGCTTGATGGGCGACGCGGCGGATTCGCCGATCACGCGCCAACTGGGCAGCCGCAGCCAGCCGTCGGTCGGCGTCGCGCTCAGCTACACCTTCGGCGGCTCACGCTGACGTAATAGCATTGGCGCGGACGGCGCCGCGCGCTATCGGCGGCGTCATGTTGTTCGCGCCCTCCGCCTGTTCGCGTCTGATCGTCAAGATCGGTTCGGCGTTGCTCGTCGATCCCGACGGGACGGTGCGGCGCGACTGGCTCGTCGGCATCGCCGCCGACATCGCCGAACGGACGCGCGCGGGGCAGCAGGTGGCGGTGGTGTCGTCGGGGGCGATCGCGCTTGGCGCGCGGCGGCTGGGCCTTGCCAAGGGCGGGCGCGGGACGCTCGAAGATGCCCAGGCCGCCGCCGCAACTGGCCAGATCGCTTTGTCGCAAGTGTGGGCCGAAGTGCTGGGCGCCGAAGGGCTGACCGCGGCGCAGATGCTGGTGACCCTCGACGATCTGGAGGACCGCCGCCGCTATCTCAACGCCGCCGCGACGCTCGACCGCCTGCTCAGCCTGAACGTAGTGCCGATCATCAACGAGAATGACAGCGTCGCGACCGAGGAAATCCGTTTTGGCGACAATGATCGCCTTGCCGCGCGCGTTGCTCAAGCCGCTGCCGCAGGCGGCGTCGTGCTGCTGTCCGACATCGACGGGCTTTACGACCGCAATCCAGCCCAGCCCGGCGCCAGTCATATCGCGCGGATCGAACACATCGACGCGCGCATCGAGGCAATGGCCGATACCGGATCGGCGTCGGGCATGGGGTCGGGCGGCATGGTGTCGAAAATCGCCGCAGCGCGCATCGCCAACGCCGCGGGCGTGCATCTGGCAATCGTGTCGGGGCGGATCGACCGGCCGCTGTCGACCGCCGCGCGGCACAGCCTGTTCGTCGCCGAAAAAGGCGCGAGCGCGCGCAAGGCGTGGCTCGCAGGCGGGCTGACCGCCAAGGGACGGCTGACGATCGATGCCGGCGCGGCGCGCGCATTGCGTGGCGGTGCGAGCCTGCTCGCCGCTGGAGTCACCGAGGTGACGGGCAGCTTTGCCCGCGGCGACGTGCTGGACATCGTCGGCCCCGACGGGGCGGTTATCGCACGCGGATTGTCCGAATATCCCGCCGCCGATGCCGCCGCGATCACCGGCCTTGGCCGCGACGCGCAGGAAGCGGCGCTCGGCTATGCGCCAAGAAGTGCGATGGTCCACCGCGATCATATGGTGCTGTTGTGACCCAGCCCGTGCTGGCGATGACCGGCGCGACCGGCTTTGTCGGCGGCGCAACGATGCGGCAGGCGATCGACGCGGGGTGGCACGTCCGCGCCCTCGCCCGCCGTCCGCAGGCCGAACAAGAGGGCGTGACGTGGATCGCGGGGGCGCTCGACAAGCCCGACAGCCTTGCCGAAATGGTCGCGGGCAGCGACGTCGTGATGCATATCGCCGGGGTGGTCAACGTGCCGACTCGCGCCGCTTTCGAAGCAGGCAATGCGACCGCGACGGGCCATGTCATCGACGCGGCGCACAGCGCAGGCGTCACGCGCTTCGTCCATGTCTCCTCGCTCGCGGCGCGCGAGCCCGACCTCTCCGATTATGGCTGGTCGAAGGAGCGCGCTGAGATCATCGTCCAGGGCAGCGGTCTCGACTGGACGATCGTCCGCCCGCCGGCGGTGTTCGGCCCCGGCGACGCCGAAATGCTCGACCTGTTCCGCATGGCGCGGCGCGGCATCGCGCTGTTGCCGCCCAGCGGCCGCATGTCGGCGATTTACGTCGACGATCTGGCACGCTTGCTCGTCGCGCTGGCGGGCGATCATGGCCCCAGCATCCACGCAACCTATGAGCCCGACGATGGCGAAGTCGATGGCTGGACCCACCGCGGCTTCGCCCGCGCGATCGGCCGCGCGGTCGGGCGCAGTCATGTCGCAGCGCTCGCGGTACCCGCGGCGGTGCTGAAGGCGGGCGGGCGGATCGACAAGCTGGTGCGCCGCAGCCGCGCCAAGCTGACCCCCGACCGCGCGCGCTACATCGCCCACCCCGACTGGGTCGCGACCACCGGCGCACAGCCCCCCGCCGCGCTATGGCGGCCCGAGCGCGACACCGACGACGCGCTCGCCGAAACGGTGCGCTGGTATCGCCGCGAAGGCTGGCTCTGACGTCGCCGATAGGGCTGGGTTGCCCGCCGGTCGAAGCGTGCATTGCCAAGGGCGGAGCGCATCCCTAGGTTTGCACGTATGACCGACACCGCCACCACCACCCCGAACGATCCCGCCGGCCCCTGGGCTATTCCCGTGCGCCGCCCGCTGCCCGGCGACGACAAGCCCAAATCGACGACGAGTTTTCCGCGCAAGGTTTGGAAACTGCTGGTCGCGATCAAGGACGCGCTCGCGCTCATCTTTCTGCTGCTGTTCTTCGTCGTTCTGTTCGGCCTGCTTGCCGGACGCCCCAATGCCGGGCTGCCGGTCAGCGAAGGTGCGCTGCTGATCGAACTCGACGGCGTGGTCAGCGAACAACCCGCCGAGGTCGATACCGTCACCGCGCTGTCGGGCGGCAACCAGCTGCAGGAAATCCGCGTCCGCGACGTCGTCCACGCGCTGGAAAGCGCCGCCGACGACAAGCGCGTCACCTCGGTGGTGCTCGATCTCGACCGCTTCCTTGGTGGCGGGCAAGTCTCGCTCGCCGAAATCGGCACCGCGATCGACAAGGTCCGCGCCAAGAAGAAACCGGTGCTGGCCTTTGCCACCGCCTACACCACCGACAGCTACCAGATCGCATCGCACGCCAGCGAAATCTGGGCCGACAGCGTCGGCGGCGTCGCCATCGCCGGTCCCGGCGGATCGCGCCTCTATTACAAAGGGTTGATGGACCGCCTTGGCATCACCGCGAACATCTATCGCGTCGGCACCTTCAAGAGCGCGGTCGAACCCTTCCTGCGCGGCGACCAGTCGCCCGAGGCGAAGGAGGCCAATCTCGCCTATGCCAGCGTGCTGTGGGACAATTGGCTGAGCGACGTCAAAAAGGCGCGTCCAAAGGCCAAGATCGACGCCTATATCGCCGACACCGCGGGCGCGGTGCGCGCTGCGGGCAATGACATGTCAAAGGCGTCGCTCGACGCCGGGCTGATCGACAAGCTCGGCAGCCGCATGGCGTTCAACACCCGCGTCGCCGAAATCAGCGGCGCCTATGACGACAGCAAGCCGTGGGAATATAATGCGATCCCGCTGGAAAACTGGGTCGCCGCCAACCCGCCTGAACAAAAGGGCAGCGCGATCGCGGTCGTTCCCGTGGTCGGCGAAATCATCGATGGCGAGGCACCGACCGGCACCGCGGGCGGTGCCACCATCGCCCAGCATATCCTCGACGCGGCGGCAGACAGCAGCACCAAGGCGATCGTGCTGCGCGTCGATTCGCCCGGCGGATCGGTGCTGGCGTCGGAGGAAATTCGTCAGGCGCTGCTCGCCGCCAAGGCCAAGAAATTGCCGGTCGTCGTGTCGATGGCCAATGTCGCGGCATCGGGCGGCTATTGGATCTCGACCCCCGCCGACCGCATCTTTGCCGAGCCCGAGACGATCACCGGGTCGATTGGGGTGTTCGGCATCCTGCCCAGTTTCGAACAGGCGCTCGCCAAGATCGGGGTCACCGCCGACGGCATCGCGACGACGCCGCTGTCGGGCCAGCCCGACGTGTTTGGCGGCGTGAACGAAGAATTCAACGCGCTGGCGCAGGCGAGCGTCGAGGACATCTATGTGCGCTTTACCGGGCTGGTCGCGAAAAGCCGTAAGCAGCCGCTCGACAAGGTTCAGGCAATCGCCGAAGGCCGCGTCTGGGCGGGCGGCACCGCGCGCCAGCTGGGCCTGGTCGATCAATTCGGCGGCCTGCCCGCGGCGCTGGCGGCAGCGGCGAAACTCGCCAAGGTAGAGGGCGACTTCCACGCCAAATATTATGAGGAAGAGCCAAGCGAATTTGCCAAGATGCTCGCCAATTGGGGCAAGAGCGAAGAAGAAACCGCCGCCGCCCCGCGCGGCTGGTTCGGCATCGCGGCGATGAACCGCCAGCTGACCGAACGGCGACTGATGCAGGATATGGCGCTGCTGACCCAGACGGGTTCGGTGCAGGCCGCATGCCTCGACTGCCGCGGCTATCTGCCCGCGGTGCCACGGGCGGGCGCGGCCGAGGCGAAGGGGTTCCTGGCGACGGTAGCGATGCTATTGAAATAACCTCTCGTCATTGCGAGGAGCGAAGCGACGCGGCAATCCAGAGTGCGTGTAAACCGCCCTGGATTGCTTCGCTTCGCTCGCAATGACGAAATTGAGGAATACCGCTGGCCCTTACGCCGCCACCCCAACGCCCTTCGCATGCTCGGCGATGGCATCCGCCAGCGTGTCGACCAGTGCCAGCGGCAGGTCATGCCCCATCCCCGGGATCGTCATCAACCGCGCCCCCGCGATATTCTCTGCCGTATCGCGCCCCGCGGCGAGCGGCACCAGCGGATCATCCTCGCCATGCACGACCAAGGTCGGCGCGGTGATCGATTTCAGCAGGTCGCGGCGGTCACCATCGGCGACGATCGCCGCCATCTGCCGCGCGACGCCTTGCGGATACCAGCCGCGTTCGAAATCGGCGCGGACGCGGCGTTGCAGCCGTTCCTCGGCGGCGGGATAGGCCGGGCTGCCGATCACCCGCGCGGTGCGGACCGAATAGGCGATTAGCGCTTCGGGATCGCCGCTCATCGGGCGGTTCGCCAGCGCCTGCATTGCTTCCTTGCGCGCCCGCGGCAGGCGGCGGTTGCCGGTGCTCGACATGATCGAAGTCAGCGACAGCGTGCGATCGGGGTAGCGCGCCGCGATATGCTGCGAAATCATGCCGCCCATCGATGCCCCGACGATATGCGCGCGGTCGATCGCCAGATGATCGAGCAAAGCGATGCCGTCGGCGGCCATATCGGCGAGCGTATAGGCGGGCCGCACCGGCAATCCGATCGCCGCCTTCACGAACATCCATTTCAGGTTCGGCACCCCCGCGGCGTCGAAGCGCGTCGACAGGCCGACGTCGCGATTGTCGTAGCGGATGGTGCGAAAGCCATGCGCGTTCAGCGCATCGACAAACTCGTCGGGCCACAAAGTCAGCTGCCCGCCCAGGCCCATCACCAGCAGGATGACCGGCGCGTCGCGCGGTCCCTTGTCCTCATAAGTGATATGGATGCCGTTGGCGGTCGTTTGCGCGATGGTCATGCTGCAGAAATCCTTTGGCCGGTTTTCCTTAGCATGGCGCAGTTGACGCGAACGTCAAGCCGGGTCGCTGAGCATCATGGTTTGGATCAGCATCCTCATCGTCCGTTTGTGTCGAGCAAAGTCGAGACACGCTGAGTTCGTGCCCGCCTTCGCGTGTCTCGACTTCGCTCGACACGAACGGAAGGTGGTCAGATTTAGCGCACTTGCCCTAATCCCCTGTCTTGGGATCGCGATAGGCGGGCAGCGCCAGCGACCAGCGGATCGCCGCTCCGCGCAGGATGAACCCGGCGACCGCACCGACCACCGCCGCCACCGGCGTCCCCGTCCCCAGCCACAAGAGCAGCAGGAACAATCCCGACGCCAGCGCCGCCGCAGTGACATAGATTTCGGGGCGCACGATAATCGATGGCACCCCCGCCAAGATGTCGCGGATGGTGCCGCCGACGCAGCCGGTGATGACCCCCATCAACAGCGCCGGGGCAGGCGGCACCCCCCAAGCCAGCGCCTTGGCAGTGCCGAACACGGCGTAGGCCGCCAGCCCGACGGCATCGGCCCATTCGAGCAATTGCCCCTGCCACCAGCGTTCGGGGGTGATCCACACGATCAGCGCGATCGCGATGCACACCGCCGAAATCGCGCCGTCCTGCACCCAGAACACCGGCGCACCGATCAGCAGGTCGCGCACGCTGCCGCCGCCGACCCCGGTGACCAGCGCGAAAAAGGCGGCGGTGACCAATGTCTGGCGCAGCCGCACCGCCATCAACGCGCCCGACAAGGCAAACACGCCGATCCCCGCCAGGTCGAGCAGGCGGACGATCAGCGCATTGTCGAAATCGAACATGGGCGCTTACTTCGCGCCCGGCCGCACTCCGCCGATCACCGACAGGACGATGGCCGACACCGCGCCGCGGATCACCGGCTCGGCCTGGGGGGCAAAGAAGGGCGAATGGTTGGTCGGGATCGGCTGGCCCTTGGCCTTCAGATCGGCGAGCACCGCGGGATCATAGCCGCCGATCGCAAAATAGAGCGACGGGATGCCGGCATCGACAAACTCCGAATAATCCTCGCTCGCCGAAACCGGCGCGGCGCTGGCGGGCGCGAACAGCAATTTGTCGCCGAATACCGGTTTCAGGATTTCAAAGCCATTGGCCGCCATCGACTCGTCGTTCACCAGACTGGCGGTGCCGGTCAGATAGGTGATCGTCGGTTCGGGCGCATTGCCCATCATCGCCGCCGCCTTGGCCGACCGCTCGGCGCCCGAGCGCAGCAACTGGCGCACCTCGGGGGTCAGCGAGCGGATATTGACCTTCACCTCGGCGCTGTCGGGGATGATGTTCGGGGCGCTGCCCGCGTTGATCGCGCCGATGGTCAGCACGCCGAACGCATAGGGATCCTTTTCGCGGCTGATCACCGTTTGCACATCGGTGACGAAGCGCGCCGCGATCGGGATCGGGTCGAGCGTCGCCGACGGCATCGAGCCATGACCGCCGCGGCCATGAAAGGTGATCGAATAGCTGTCAGAGGCCGAGAAAGCCGTCCCCGCCTTGATCCCCACCGTGCCGGTCGGGCCGTTCAGCACATGCGCGGCAAAGCCATAATCGGGTTTGGGAAAGCGCGTCAGCAGCCCGTCGTCGAGCATCGCTTTCGCGCCCTTCAAAATCTCCTCGGCGGGCTGGCCGATCAGCACCACGGTGCCCGACCAGCTGTCGCGCATTGTGCTCAGCGCCTGCGCGACCCCGACCAGATAGGCGACATGGGTGTCATGGCCGCAGGCGTGCATGACCGGCACATCCTTGCCCTCATAATTCGCGCGCGCCTTGCTCGCCCACGCGAGCCCGGTCTTTTCCTCCATCGGCAGCGCGTCCATGTCGGCGCGAATCAGGATGGTCGGACCTTCGCCATTTTTGAGTACGCCGACGACGCCGGTCCCGCCGACCTTTTCGGTCACGGTAAAGCCCGCTTTGCGGAGGTGCTGAGCGAGGATCCCCGCGGTGCGAACCTCCTGCATTCCGAGTTCGGGGTTCTGGTGCAAATCGCGGTAGAGCGCATCGAGCGCCGGGTAATTCTTATCGAGCAGCGCGGTCAGCCGCGCGTTGGCGGCATTCAGGTCGGGCGCCGCCTGCGCGCTGGTGGCGGTGAGGGAGAGGGTCAGCGAAGCCGCTGCCCAGAGCCAATGCTTCGCCATAATCTCTCTCCCCCTTATTGCCTCAGACGTGGATCGGCTTGCCCGTCACCGCCATCGCGGCTTCCTTGATCGCCTCGCTGTGCGTCGGGTGCGCGTGGCAGGTGTAGGCGATGTCTTCGGACGTCGCGCCAAATTCCATCGCCTGCGCCGCCTGCGCGATCATCGTGCCGGCAACGCTGGCGATGCACCACACGCCCAGCACGCGGTCGGTCTTGGCGTCGGCGATGATCTTTACAAAACCGTCGGGCTCATGGTTGGTCTTGGCGCGGCTGTTGCCTGCCATCGGAAACTTGCCGACCTTGACCTCACACTTTTCCTTCGCTTGCTCCTCGGTCAGGCCAACCCCGGCGATTTCGGGCCAGGTATAGACGACCGAAGGAATCACATCATGGTTCACAATGCCGGTCTGGCCCGCGATATTCTCGGCGCAGGCGATGCCCTCGTCCTCGGCCTTGTGCGCGAGCATTGGGCCGGGGATGACGTCGCCGATCGCCCAGATGCCCGGCACCTGCGTCGAGAAATCATGGTCGGTTTCGATCTGGCCGCGCGCATTGACCGCCAGCCCCGCCTTGTCGAGCGCGAGGCCGTCAGTGTTCGGGCGCCGCCCGATCGACACCAGCACGACATCGGCCTCCAGCGTCTCCGCCGCGCCGCCCGCGGCGGGTTCAAGCGTCAACACGGCCTTCTTGCCCTTCACCGCCGCGCCGGTGACCTTGGTCTTCAGCTTGAATTCGATGCCCTGTTTTTTGAAGATGCGGTTGGCATCCTTGCGGATATCGGCGTCCATGCCGGGCAGGATCTGGTCGAGAAATTCGACGCAAGTAACGCTGGCGCCCAGACGGCGCCACACGCTGCCAAGTTCCAGCCCGATCACGCCGCCGCCGATGACGACCATATGGCCCGGCACCTTGGCCAGTTCGAGCGCGCCGGTCGAATCGACGATGACCTGCTTGTCGTTATCGACCTCGACGCCGGGCAGCGGGGTGACCGACGAACCGGTCGCGATGATAATGTTCTTGGCGCGATAGGTCTTGCCTGCAACCTCGACGCTGTCCTTGCCGGTGAACGCCGCATAGCCTTTCAGCCAGTCGACCTTGTTCTTTTTGAACAGGAATTCGATCCCCGCCGTCAGCCCCTTGACCGCGTCGACACGCTGCGCGTGCATCGCGGGCAGGTTGAGCTTCGGGGTCACGTCGATCCCCATCTTCGCCATCGCTCCGTTCGCCGCGGCGTCATAATATTCCGACGCGTGAAGCATCGCCTTCGACGGGATGCAGCCGACGTTGAGGCAGGTGCCACCCAGCGTCGCGCGGCCATCGGCGCAGGCAGTCTTGAGGCCGAGCTGCGCCGCGCGGATCGCCGCGACATAACCGCCGGGACCGGCACCGATGACAAGGACGTCGTAGTCGTAATCAGCCATAACTCACTCCGTTTGCGTTCCTGCGAACGCAGGAACCCAGGGCGTCAAAGCGAAAGCCTGTCGAACAAATCCAGCCATTGTGGATTGTCCCGTTCGATCAGTTCAACCTTCCACGCCCGCTTCCATTTCTTCATTTGCAGCTCGCGATGCCGAGCCTGCTGAATGTCATCAAATGCTTCGTACCAGACCAACGTGTGGCAACCATATTTCTTGGTGAAACTTTCCACCACCCCGTTGCGATGCTGCCACACTCGGGCCAGCAAGTCGCTGGTAACGCCCAGATATAACGTGCCGTTTCGGGCACTGGCCATCAGATAGAGATAGCCTCGCCGCGTCATTCCGTACCTTCGTGTTCCTGCGCACGCAGGAACCCAGGGTCAGATTGCACCGTCATTTCATCCTACCCTGGACTCCTGCATTCGCAGGAGAACAGCTAAACTATCTCCGGTTCACACCGCCTTACAAATCGATCAGCAACCGCGTCGGATCCTCGATCGCTTCCTTGATCGTCTTGAGGAAGGTGACCGCCTCGCGGCCGTCGATCAGGCGGTGGTCATAGCTCATCGCGATATACATCATCGGGCGGATCACGATCTGACCATCGCGGACGACCGGGCGATCCTCGATACGGTGGAGGCCGAGCACAGCCGACTGCGGCGGGTTGATGATTGGGGTCGACATCAGGCCGCCGAATACGCCGCCGTTCGAAATGGTAAAGGTGCCGCCGGTCATGTCGTCCATGGTCAGCGTGCCGTCCTTGGCGCGCTTGCCGAGGTCGGCGATCGCCTTTTCGATCTCGGCAAAGCTCATCGCGTCGGCGTTGCGCACGACCGGGACGACCAGGCCATTGGGGGCGCTGACCGCGACCGAGACGTCGAGATAGTCGTGATAGACGATCTCGTCGCCGTCGATGCGCGCGTTGACCGCCGGAATATCATGCGCGGCGAGCGCGACCGCCTTGGTGAAAAAGCTCATGAAGCCAAGGCGCACGCCGTGCTTTTTCTCGAAAGTCTCGCGATATTTGTCGCGCGTCGCCATCACCGCTGACATATCGACGTCGTTGAACGTCGTCAGCATCGCGGCGGTGTCCTGCGCCGCTTTCAACCGCTTGGCGATCGTCTGGCGCATCCGCGTCATCTTGACGCGTTCCTCGCGACGGCCCGGCACACCCGATGCGGCAGGAGCGGCCGCCACGGCGGGCGCAGCAGGCGGCGCCGCTTCGGGCGCCGCATTGGCGGCGGCGAGCACGTCTTCCTTGGTCAGGCGGCCGTCCTTGCCGGTGCCCTTGATCTTGCTGGGGTCAAGGCCATGTTCGAGCACCAGGCGGCGTACCGCAGGCGACAGCGTCGTCACCGAATCTTCGCTGGCGGTGGCGGGCGCAGGGGCAGCAGCTTCGGCCTTGGCTGCGAGGGCGGCTACCGGAGCCGCAGCAGGTGCCGGGGCAGCCGCAGCGCCGCCTGCTTCGATCGTCGCGATGACCGCGCCGACGTTGACGGTATCGCCGACCGCGACGACCTGCTGGCCCATCACCCCAGCCACCGGCGACGGCACTTCGACCGCAACCTTGTCGGTTTCAAGGCTGGCGATCGGCTCGTCGATCGCGACGGCTTCGCCCGGCTGTTTCAGCCATTCGCCGATCGTCGCTTCGGTGACGCTTTCGCCCAGCGTGGGAACTTTGACTTCGGTGCTCATGGATGCATTTCCTTGGGAGGCTTCAGCTCGGATCAGGCTTTGTTCTTGCTGCGGCGGATTTCGGCGCGGACGCTCAGGCCGAGCGCATCGGCGACCAGCGCCGCCTGCTCGGTCTGGTGGCGGCTCATCAGGCCCGTGGCGGGCGATGCCGCGGCGGTGCGGCCGGCGTAGCGCGGCCGCATGCCCTTTTTACCCGCGGCGGTCAGCGCGTCCTCGATGAACGGCTCGACGAACGACCAGCCGCCATTGTTGCGCGGCTCTTCCTGCGCCCAGACGACGTCTTCCAGCTTCGGCATCCGCTTCAGCCGCACCGCGAGCGGGTCGCCGGGGAACGGATAAAGCTGTTCGATGCGGATCACCGTGGTGTCGGTCAGCCCCGCGGCGTCGCGCGCTTCCATCAAATCGTAACCGACCTTGCCCGAACACAGCACGACGCGCTTGGTGTCGGCGTCGGCGGGCGGGGTGCGGTCGGACATGATGCGGCGGAAATGCGCGTCGCCGATGAAGTCGCTGCGCTGCGACACTGCCAGCTTGTGACGGAGCAGCGATTTGGGGGTCATGATGATCAGCGGCTTGCGGAACGGGCGCAGCATCTGGCGGCGCAGGACGTGGAAATAGTTCGACGGGGTCGAAATATTGCACACCTGGATATTGTCGCCGGCGCACAGTTGCAGGAAGCGTTCGAGGCGCGCCGAGCTATGCTCCGGCCCCTGCCCTTCGTACCCGTGCGGCAGCAGCATCACGAGCCCGTTGGCGCGCAGCCACTTGGCCTCGCCCGACGCAATGAACTGGTCGATCATGATCTGCGCGCCGTTGGCGAAATCCCCGAACTGCGCTTCCCACAGCACCAGGCTCTTCGGATCGGCCATCGCATAGCCATATTCGAACCCGAGCACGCCATATTCGGACAGCGGGCTGTCGAGCACCTCGAACCGGCCATGCGGCACGGTGGTCAGCGGCACATATTTGCGCTCGTCCTTCTGATCGACCCAAACGGCATGGCGCTGGCTGAAGGTGCCGCGCCCCGAATCCTGTCCCGACAGGCGGACCTGATAGCCTTCGCTGAGCAGGGTGCCGAACGCGAGCTGTTCGGCGGTCGACCAGTCGAACACTTCCTTGTCGCTCTTGTCGGCGAACATCGCGCCGCGCGCGTCGATCACCCGGCGGAGTGTCTTGTGGACATCGAGATCGTCGGGGACCGTCGTCATGATCCGGCCGATCGAATCGAACAATTTGTCCGAAACCCCGGTCGAGATGTTGCGGCGGGCGTTTTCGGGATCGGCGGGGGCGTGCAGGCCCGACCAACGCCCGGCGAACCAGTCGGCCTTGTTCGGCTTGTAGCTCTTGGCGCCCTCGAAATCATCTTCCAGCCGCGCGATGAACTCGGCGCGGCGGGCATCGGCCCAGCCCGCGTCGATCACGCCTTCGCTTTCCAGCTTGGCGGCGCACAGCTGCGACACCGGAGGATGCTTGCGAATGCGGTCGTACATGAGCGGCTGGGTGAATGATGGTTCGTCGCCCTCGTTATGGCCGAAGCGGCGATAGCACCACATGTCGATGACGACGTCGCGCTTGAACTGCTGGCGGAAATCGATCGCGAGCTTGCAGGCAAAGGTGACCGCTTCGGGATCGTCGCCATTGACGTGCAGGATCGGCGCCATCACGCCCTTCGCCACGTCCGACGGATAGGGCGACGAGCGCGCATATTGCGGGCTGGTGGTAAAGCCGATCTGGTTGTTGACGATGAAGTGGATACAGCCGCCGGTGTTGTAACCGCGGATGCCCGAGAAGCCGAGGCATTCCCACACGATCCCCTGGCCCGCGAACGCCGCGTCACCGTGGATCAGCACCGGCAGCACCTGTTCATGCTTGGTGAGGTCATCGCGCACCACCTGCTGCGCGCGCACCTTGCCCAGCACGACCGGATCGACTGCTTCGAGATGCGACGGATTGGGGACCAGCGACATATGCACCGACGCGCCGCCGAACTCGCGGTCGGTCGAGGTGCCGAGGTGATATTTGACATCGCCCGACCCGCCGATGTCGTCGGGGTTGGCGCTGCCGCCCGCAAATTCGTGGAAGATGATCTTGTACGGCTTCGCCATGACGTTCGCGAGCATGTTGAGCCGCCCGCGGTGCGCCATGCCGTACACAATTTCGCGCACGCCATATTGGCCGCCATATTTGATGATGGCTTCCATCGCAGGGATCATGCTCTCGCCGCCGTCGAGGCCGAAACGCTTGGTCCCGACATATTTTTTGGCGAGGAATTTCTCCCACTCCTCGGCCTCGATCACCTTGTTCAGGATGGCACGTTTGCCCTCGACCGAAAATTCGATGATCTTGTCGGCGCCTTCCATCCGTTCCTGCAGGAACTGCCGTTCTTTCAGGTCGGCGATGTGCATATATTCCAGGCCGACATTGCCGCAATAATTGGCGCGCAGGATCGCGACGATCTCGCGGATCGTTGCTTTCTCCAGCCCCAGTGTCCCCCCGATATAGACCGGGCGGTCCTGATCAGCGCCGACAAAGCCATGATATTCGGGGGTCAGGTCGGCGGGCAATTCGCGGGTGCTGAGCCCCAGCGGATCGAGATTGGCGGCCAGATGCCCGCGCACCCGATAGGTCCGGATCAGCATCATCGCGCGGATCGAATCATTCGCGGCGCGTTCGACTTCGGCGTTCGACAGCGGCGCGCCGCCCTTCGCAGCGGCGGCCTTGACCGCGACCTGCATCTGCTGCGGATCAAGGCCCGCGGTCAGGTCGTCGCTGTCGATCTGGGGCCAGTTCTTCGGCGCCCAGCTGGGACCAGCCTGCGGCTCGTCGATGTCAAAGCTCTGTCGTTCGAGGTTCATAATTCCAAACCCTTCGTGCCCCTGCGAAGGCAGGGGCCCATCACCGGCCGTTGAATGATTGCACCCGCGCTGGTGACCTTCATCACCATTGGATCTCGAACCATAAATCCCGCCATTCAGGATTCATGTCCTCGATCATGCGGACCTTCCAACTGCGTTTCCATTTCTTGATCTGCCATTCACGCTTGCGCGCTTCCTGCAAATCCTCATGCACTTCAAACCAAACCAATAACGTACAGCCGTGGGACTTCGTAAATCCTTCGATCAACATCTCGCGGTGTTGAAAGACACGCTGCACCAAAATCGCGGTCGATCCCGTATAGATGGCGCCGTTTTTGCGATTCGCCATCATATAGACCGCGCCGCCCTTCATGACTCACCGCGATGGGTGATGGGCCCCTGCCTTCGCAGGGGCACAGGCATGAGAGAGCGGCGCGGACCTCAAACGCGTTCTTTCAGCACTTCGGCCAGCGTCGAACCGAGTTCGGACGGGCTAGCCGACATGGTGATGCCCGCGGCTTCCATTGCCGCGATCTTGCTTTCGGCGTCGCCCTTGCCGCCCGACACGATCGCACCGGCATGGCCCATGCGGCGGCCCGGGGGCGCGGTGCGGCCCGCGATGAAGCCGGCCATCGGCTTTTTGCGGCCGCGCTTCGCTTCGTCGATCAGGAACTGCGCCGCCTGTTCCTCGGCGTCGCCGCCGATTTCGCCGATCATGATGATCGACTTGGTCGCCTCGTCGGCGAGAAAGAGTTCGAGGACGTCGATGAAATTGGTGCCGTTGACGGGGTCGCCGCCGATGCCGACCGCGGTCGTCTGACCCAGACCCGCATTGGTCGTCTGGAAAACCGCTTCATAGGTGAGCGTGCCCGAGCGCGAGACGACGCCGACGCTGCCCTTTGAAAAGATGCTGCCGGGCATGATGCCGATCTTGCATTCGCCGGGGGTCAGCACGCCGGGGCAATTCGGACCGATCAGGCGCGATTTCGAGCCCGACAGCGCGCGCTTCACCTTGACCATGTCGAGCACCGGAATGCCCTCGGTGATGCAGACGATCAGCTCCATCTCGGCGTCGATCGCCTCGAGGATCGAGTCGGCGGCGAACGGCGGCGGCACATAGATGCAGCTCGCGGTCGCGCCGGTCGCGGCCTTCGCTTCCTCGACCGTGTTGAAGTTCGGCAGTCCGATATGGGTCGTGCCGCCCTTGCCCGGCGTCACGCCGCCGACCATCTGCGTGCCATAGGCCAGCGCCTGTTCGGTGTGGAAAGTGCCGGTGGCGCCGGTCATTCCTTGCGTGATGACCTTGGTATTCTTGTCGATGAGGATGCTCATTTAATGTTTCCAGTCAGTCGGGCGGCCAAGTGGACGCGGTTACCAGGGGTATAATCGCTTGAAGCCATGCTGGCCGCGCTGACGATGAACGGCTTTCCGTCCAAAGTGGCCGACCATTCGGGCGTGAAATATCTTCTGGGCTTGCCCTTTTTGTCGAAGGCATCAGCCGCATTCGCCGGAGCGCCAAATTTGACCTCCATCGCGGCAATCAGCGCGTCCCGGTCGGGCAGATTGTTAACATAGAAAACGGCGCTACACTGCGCTTGCGGCGCAACGAAAAATCCGTCGGTGATCGACACGACCAAGCCCACCCCGTGCCAGATGGCAAGCTCGATCGGCGGATCCTTCTTCGTCCCGGCAACGGTGAAGGGCTTAGCCTCGAGGCCCTTTGCTGCAGCCAGTCCAGCGACCGCGTCCTGAGGCCTCCCCGTATCAGGCAGACAGACAGAGCCGAACAGTTCGACCATGTCCGCGGGCGCCGTGTCCGTCGCTGCGGGCGCCGCCGCAGTCGGTCCACCGAATTGCAGCGTGGTCGTCCGCCCTCGGTCGTCGAGCCACATTGCGCCGTTCTGGGCGAGCACCGGCATCGCGGCAGCGATGCCGAATCCGGCCGCGAGCAAGATCGAAGCGACGCGCATCAGCCGAGGCTGGGATCCAGCGCCTTGCACGCGTCGAGCAGTTCCTTGACCGCGTCGACCGACACCTGCAGGCCCGCCTTGTCTTCGGCGTCGAGTTCGATCTCGACGATCTTCTCGACCCCGCCCGCACCGATCATCACCGGCACGCCGACATACAGGCCGTCGAGGCCGTACTGGCCATCGACATAGGCCGCGCACGGCAGGATGCGCTTCTGGTCACCCAGATAGGCCTCGGCCATCGCGATGCCGCTGGCTGCGGGTGCGTAGAAGGCCGAACCGGTGCCGAGCAGCGCGACGATCTCGCCGCCACCGCCGCGGGTGCGCTTGACGATCGCGTCGATCTTTTCCTGGCTCGACAGGCCCATCTTCACGAGGTCGGGAACGGGGATGCCGTTGACGGTCGAATAGCGGACGACGGGGACCATCGTGTCGCCATGGCCGCCGAGCACGAAGGTGTTCACATCCTTCACCGACACCTCGAATTCGTCGGCGATGAAGTGGCTGAAGCGCGCCGAATCGAGGACACCGGCCATGCCGACGACCTTGTTGTGCGGCAGACCCGAAAATTCGCGCAGCGCCCACACCATGGCGTCGAGCGGATTGGTGATGCAGATGACGAAAGCGTCGGGGGCGTTGGCCTTGATGCCTTCGCCGACGGCCTTCATGACCTTCAGGTTGATACCGAGCAGGTCGTCGCGGCTCATCCCCGGCTTGCGGGCGACACCCGCAGTGACGATGATCACATCGGCGCCCGCAATATCGGCATAATCGTTCGAGCCGGTGATCTTCGCGTCAAAGCCCGCGATCGGGCCAACCTGCGACAGGTCGAGCGCCTTGCCCTGCGGCACGCCTTCAACGACATCGAACAGGACGACGTCGCCGAGTTCCTTTTGCGCGGCGAGCAGCGCCAGCGTTCCGCCGATATTCCCGGCTCCGATCAATGCGATCTTCTTGCGTCCCATGGCGCGCGGCACTCCCTTCCTGGCAAGCCCGGCAATGCTTCACAGACCGGCGGCACACGGGCTAAAGTGCCATGTCGATCCCAAGACTGGCGTCGCCCCTACGCCGATTCCCTTAACGAAACAACCGCGAAAAGGCCGAAAATCCGCCTTTTTATGCAAATAGTTCGCAATAACAATAAAGCGGAAAGCGCTGCTATCTTCACATGGGAATGGGTGGACAAAGTGGCAAGGCCGTGACAGCTTTTGGGTTGGAGCGACAGCGCGGGCGCGGATTAACGCTCCTTTATTGCTGGGGTGATAGGCGCGAGCGGATGACGCGGGCAATCATCAGTTTCGATACCGAATTGTCGGCCGGGCTGTATCAGCGCGGCGCCGACGCGCGCGCCAATTTCGAAAGCTCGATCCTGGGGCGTTGCCGCGACGGCGATTTCGGCATCCTTTTCCAGATGGATATGCTCGAACGCCACGGGCTGACCGGGGTATTCTTCATCGATCCGATGCCCGCGCTGGTTTACGGCCCCGGCGTGATCGACGCCATCGTCCGCCCGATTGTCGCTCGCGGGCACGAGGTGCAGGTGCATATCCACACCGAATGGCTGGCCTTTGCGCGCTTCAACCCGGTGGGGCGGTTGACCGGACGCAACATCGGCGATTTTCCGCTGGCGGCGCAGAAGAAGCTGATCGCGCTTGCCCGCGACATTTTGGTCGGGGCGGGCGCGCCCAAACCGACCGCCTTTCGGGCCGGCAATTTCGGCGCCAACGACGATACGCTGCGCGCGCTGGCCGCGCTGGGCTTCCGCTTCGACAGCAGCTTCAACGGTGCTTATCTGGGTCACGGCTGCGCGATCTCACTCGATGCTGGCAATCTGGGGATGCGCGAGCACCACGGCGTTGTCGAAGTGCCGGTCAGCGGGCTGATGGACCGCGCCAGCCGCTTCCGCCCCGCCCAGCTGTGCGCGATGTCGGAGGAGGAGATGCGCGACGCGCTCGACCATGCCGCGGCGAGTGGCGCGATCCAGTTTTCGGCGTTCAGCCACAGCTTCGAACTGCTCAGCCGCGATCGCGAAGTCGCCAACCGGCTAGCCATATCGCGAATGGAGGCGCTGTGCCGGGCCGTTGCCGACGATCCGCGCATTACCAGCGGCGGCCTGGCCACCCTGCCCGCGCCGCCCGCACGTCCGGCGCGGATCCATATGCCCGCACCGCGCCCGCTGCGCACATTGCGCCGCGTGATCCAGCAGGGGCTGGGCCATCTCGCCCACGAGGTGCGCTATGTCCGCGACGTCATCGCGGTGACGATCAATTCGTCACGCTGGGGAAAAATTGCCAGCGGCGTCCTGCTCGCCATGGCCTGAGCCATCGCGCCTCGGCATATCCATGGCCTAAGCCATGGCGCCCTCGGCAGGTCCATGGCCTAATGCCAGATAGTCATCCGACTGCATTTCAGACAGGCGGCTCGCCGTCCGTTCGAATTCGAACGCGCCGTCGCCAGCGACGTATAGCGCATCGGGCATCGCCGCGGCGCTCGCGAGCAGCTTGACCTTATACTCATACAGCGCGTCGATCAGGGTGACGAAGCGCGCCGCCTCGTTGCGGTTTTCCGGCCCCATGCGCGGGATGCCGACGATGATGACGGTATGGAAGTGGCGCGCGACGGCCAGATAATCCGATGCTCCGCGCGCTTCGGCGCACAGCCGCTTGAACGAAAAGACTGCAACCCCTTTCAGCGCCTTGGGCACATGCAACAACCGCCCGCCGCCCAGATCAAGATCAAGCGTCGGAACATGGGCACGATCCTCCGGCGGATAATCGGTCAGGCGAAAGAAGGCGGCCGACAGCGCCACGCTCGCAACCTCATCGGCGGGGACGAACCAGCGCGCGCCGTCGCCCAACCGGTCGCGGCGATAGTCGGTCGGGCCGTTCAACCCCATCACGTCGAGCTTCGCCTCGATCAGCGCGATGAAGGGCAGGAAATGCTCGCGGTTGAGCCCGTCCTTATAGAGGTCGGACGGCGGCCGGTTCGACGTCGCGACCACCGTCACCCCGCGATCGATCAGCGCGGTGAACAGGCGCGAGAGGATCATCGCGTCGGCGCTGTTGTTCACCACCATCTCGTCGAAGGCGAGACAGCGGATATTTTCGACCAGCGCATCGGCGACCAGCGGAATCGGATCACCCGCTTCGCTTTTGCGCACCTCGCGCATCCGCGCATGGACGTCGAGCATGAAGGCGTGGAAATGGACGCGCCGTTTGCGCTGGATGTGGAGCTGGTCATAGAACAGGTCCATCAGCATCGATTTGCCGCGCCCGACCGCGCCCCACAGATAGACGCCGCGAGGACTCTCGGGCTTGCGCCCCGTCAGTCGCCACAGCAGGCTGCCGCGTGGCGGCACCGCCTCCAGCTCGACCTGCAATATGTTCAGCCGTTCGGCAGCGGCCCGCTGTTCGGGATCGGGCTGCAATTCGCCGCCAGCAACCAGCGCATCATAAGCCGCGAGAACTGACATCAACCGCGACCCTTGCTCGCCTTGCGAATGGTGCCCGCGAAGCTCAGCACGATGTGACTGTCGCCCTCACCTTGCACCACCAGACCGCGCAGAAAGATCAGGCGACCGGTCTCGCGGACGAGCTCGACCACCGCATCCAACGGTTCACCCAACCGGCCCGCGCCGACGAACTGGGTCGACAGGTCGAGCGTCACCGAATGCCCCGCATTGAGCGAGCCGAACTGATGCGACGCCGCAAACAGCGCGATGTCGACCAGCGCCAGCGTCACCGCGCCATGGACATTGTCGCCCAGATTGCTGTGCTTGCGTCCAGGGATCATACGGACCCGCGCCCGCGGGCGGCCGTCGGCGGTATCGGGTTCGACCCGCACCGACAGCGGCTCGATGAAAGCGTTGAAGCGGCTGTCGTCCTTGAGGTTCCAGCTCAGCCAGCCTTCACCCTCGTCCTCGGCGCTAAAGCTGTAGCGACGGGGCTCCTCGATTCCGTCGTTCACACCTGCCGCTCGGCCTCGAGCTTCTTGATCTCGGCGATCGCGCGCGCCGGGCTCAGCCCCTTGGGGCAGGCGTTCGAGCAATTCATGATCGTGTGGCAGCGATAGAGGCGGAAGGGATCCTCCAGCTCGTCAAGGCGCTCGCCGGTCATCTCGTCGCGGCTGTCGGCGAGCCAGCGATACGCCTGGAGCAGGATCGCGGGGCCAAGGAACTTGTCGCTGTTCCACCAATAGCTGGGGCAGCTGGTCGAACAGCAGGCGCACAGGATGCACTCGTAAAGCCCGTCGAGTTTTTCACGCTCGGCGGGCGACTGGAGACGTTCCTTGCCGCTCGGCGTCGTCGTCTTGGTCTTCAGCCAGGGTTCGATCGACGCATATTGCGCGTAGAAATGGGTGAAGTCGGGGACCAGATCCTTGATCACGTCCATCGCGGGCAGCGGGGTGATCGTGATCGCGCCCTTCAGATCCTCGATCGCGGTGGTGCAGGCCAGGCCGTTCTTGCCGTTCATGTTCATCGAACAGCTGCCGCAAATCCCCTCGCGGCACGAGCGGCGGAAGGTCAGCGAGCTATCCTGCTCGCTTTTCATCTTGATCAGCGCGTCGAGCACCATCGGTCCGCATTTTTCGGTGTCGATCTCGAACGTATCGAAGCGCGGATTCTGGCCGCTGTCGGGATCGTAGCGATAGACCTTGAACGTCTTGATCGCGGCCGCGCCCTCGGCTTTGTGCGTCTTGCCGGTCTTTTGCGGACGGCTGTTCTTGGGCAGGCGGAATTCGGCCATGTCGCGGGCTCCCTTGGGCAATTGCGGGCTGACTAGACCCGATTGGCAGGGACGACAAGGGTCAGAATCGATAAGAGGAAAGCGCGAAAGCCGCTGGCAGGGGCGCTGGCAAGGCGCTAGGGCGGCAGCGATGAGCGAAAGCGCCGCCCACCCCGCCGTCACCAGCCGCAGCGTCGCGCGCGGGTTGGGCACGACGGTGCTTGCGCGGCTTGGCGCCGTCGTCGAAATCGTCGCGCAGCCGCTGTACGTGCTGATGTTCGGGCTCGCGGGCTATGGCCTGTATGCGGTGCTGTGGGCGGCGATCAACCTGCTCGAAAATATCTTCGACATGGGCATGACCAGCGCGATGCAGCGCACCGTGCCGCAATCGGCAAGCGACGCGGATGCGGCCGCGGCGCTCCGCACCGCGATGATCTTTGGCGTCGGGCCGTGTATCGTGGTCGCGGGATTGATCGCCGCCTTCGCCGCCGACCTTGGCCCGCTGCTCAATGTCGCAGCGCGGGACCGCGATCTCGTCACCCCGGCGATCCGGCTTTTCGTATGGGCGCTGCCGCTCTGGGCCTTTGTCGAGATTGCGACCTCAGCGCTGCGCGCGCGCATGGTGTTCGGCGCCGAAATCCGGTTGCGGATCGTCTGGGAACAGGTGCTACGGCTGGTGTTCGCAGGGCTGTTCTTTGCCGGCGGTCTCGGGCTCAAAGGGCTGTTCATCGCGCATCTCTGCTCGCTCGCAATCACCGCAATCCTGTGCGTGCGCCTGCTGGCCCAGCATTACAGCTTTGCCGACCTGTGGCGCGGTCCGTGGGTGACCTTGACGACGCGCAACACCTTTTGGGCCGGGCTGTCGATCCTGCCCTCGAACATCATCGCGCGATTGTTCGGCGACGCCCCGGCGCTGATCCTCAACCTGCTGCTGCCCGGCGCCGCGGGCGCCGCGGCGGCGGGGCTGTTCACCATCGCGCGCAAGCTGTCGAGCGTCGTCCAGCTCGTTCGTATCGCGTTCGTCTATGTCATGGCGCCCTTGGCCGCCAGCGCCGAGCGCGAGGACCGGCGCCAAGTCGCCGACATTTATGCTTATGCGACGCGGCTGATCTCGGCGATCGCGCTGCCGCTGGCCGCGGTGCTGGCGGCGGGCAGCGCGTCGCTGCTCAGCCTGTTCGGGGCGCAGGCGCAGACGGCGCAGGCAGCCCTGATCATCCTGCTGTTCGCGCGGGCGGCGGAAGCGGTGCTCGGCATTTCAGCGCCTGTCCTGCAGGTCGTGTCTGCTTTTCGCCATCAACTCACCGCCAGTATCTTTGGTGTCGGCATCGCGGTCGGCGTCGGTTGGCTGGTCGTCGGGCATATGGACGTGCTGACCGGGGTGACCCTCGCGACATCGACCGGTTTGGTCGTGATGGCGGCGATCCCGACGCTGCAACTGGCGATGAACGAGAAATTGCATCCGTTCGACCACCAGTTCCCGGTGGTCGCAATGCGCGGGATGGCGCTGACGGTGGTCGCGGGTGCCGCCGCGCTGCTGGCCGACCGATTGCCCGATCCGATCGCGCTGCCGCTGATCGTGATCATCGCGCTGGCGTCGATCTGGGCGGCGATCCGCTTTGCCCTGCCCTATGCCGACCGCGCCTCGCTCGGCAAAGCGGGGCGCAGGCTGCGCCTGATCGGGAGCGAAGCGCGATGACCGACGGCATCACCCGCGTCGCGATATACGACCTCGACCGCACCGTGTTGCGCAAACCGACCTTCACGCTGTTCCTGCTGTGGGCGGCGGCGCGCGAGGCGCCGTGGCGCCTGTTGCTGCTCCCCGCGCTGGCCGCGCTGATGATCGGCTATGCGCTGCGCCTTTACGGCCGCGATCGGTTCAAGCCCGCCGCAATCCGGCTGATGCTGGGACGGCATCTGACCCCGCCGCGCGCCGCCGATCTCGCCGCAAAATTTGCCGCTTGGCGCGTCGCGCGCGATGTGCCGCCTGGTGCCAGCGCGTGCATCGCGCGCGATCGAGCCGCTGGCTACCAGCTGCTGATGGCCACCGCAGCACCCGAATTTTACGCCACGGCGATTGCCGACGCGCTCGAGTTCGATGCCATCGTTGCGTCGCGCCACCTGCGGGATGCCGAGGGCAACTGGCTGCCTGCGCTCGATGGCCCCAATTGCTACGGCGCCGAAAAGGCGCGGCGGGTATCGGAGTGGCTCGACATTCATGCACCCGATGGCGCGGCGCATATCCGCGCCTATTCGGATCATGTCAGCGATGCGCCGACCTTTGCCTTGGCTGACGAAGCCTGGCTGGTCGGGCGCGGCAGCAAAATTGCCCGGCAAGCCAACGATCATGGATGGCTCGCGGCCGATTTTGACGATGCCATGGCAGCCGCGGCGGTCGGGGCGCGATAATGCGGACCCTGTTCCTGTTCATTGGCGAACCGCACCAGATTTTCCACGCGCTGCCGATTGCCGCCGAAATGGCGGCGGCAGGCGGTGACGTCGAGGTCGCGGTCGCCAGCGCCGGGCATCTGCCGGTGGTCGAACAGGTGGCGGCAGTCTATCCGGGCTTTGCCCCGCGCATCACGCTGCTGGGCCAGCGCGGAATCGGTCGCTGGCTGCGCGAGCGCGCCGTCATTCGCCATCCCCGACTGCCGATCCTGCTCGGCGCGCTTAACTTTCTGCGTCAGTTTGATGCGATTGTGGTTCCCGAGCGGACCACGACCATGATCCGGCACTTCCTGCCGCGCCGGACCCGGCTGATCTTTACCCCGCACGGCGCGGGGGATCGGGCGATCACCTTTGACGCCCGCGACCGCCATTTCCATTTCGCCCTCGTGGCAGGCGAAAAGAGCGAGCAGCGGATGCTCGACGCCGGAACCATTCGTCCGGGGCATTATGCGGTCAATGGTTATGTGAAGCTCGATTTGATGGCCCGGCTGGGCAAAACGCGCGCGCGCCTGTTCGACAACGACCGGCCCATCGTGCTTTACGCGCCCCATTTTCGCCGCGACCTGTCGTCGTGGGACCGGTTCGGGCGCGACATCATCGCCTGGTTTGCAGCGCAGGACCGCTACAACCTTGTTGTCGCCCCGCACATCCGACTGTTCGCCGAGGCAAGCGATACCGAGCGAGCCGCGGTTGCAGGCCTGGCGGTGCCCGGCAAGATCCTGATCGACCTCGGGTCCGACCGGCTGTTCGACATGAGCTATACCAGCGGCGCCGACATCTATCTGGGTGATGTCAGCAGCCAGGTGTACGAATTTCTCGCTACCCCGCGCCCCTGCCTGTTTTTGAACGCACATGGCGTTCAATGGGTCGGCGATCCCGATTATCTATTCTGGACCCTGGGCGACGTAGTCGGCGATCTCACCAGCTTACCGGCAGCGCTGGAACAGGCGCCAGTGCGCCATCCAGACTACGGCGATGCCCAGCGCGAGCGACTGGCCGAATCGATCGGCGGCGATCCCGCGGGCGCGGCGCGGCGCGGTGCCGAGGCGATCGCGCGCTTCCTTGCTGCGGGCTTCCTTGCAAAGGACGCCACGCAGGATAAGAGCGGCGGATGAGCGAACCAAAGACCCTGCCCACCCTGGCGCTGATCGGCGACAACCCGACCCTGCTGTGGGGAATGACCAATGCCGAACGGCTGCGCCGCATGGCGCGCGCCGAGGGCATGCCCGAGAGCGTTCCGGCATCGCACGCGCAGCTTACCGTCAATCTCGACTATGTGTTCGATCCGGTGTGGCTGCGCCATATCCTGACGCTACCCGGCACGGTGCTGGTGGATGGCGACGCGCTGGTGATGGCGCATCTGACCGGCGGCATGACCCCCGATGACATCGCGGCGCACGGCGACGCGCTGACGATCATCGATTACCGCGACAATCCGCAAATCTATAATCGCCAGCTGCGCAAGCTGGAGTGTCCGTTTGTCCAGCGGCTGACCCCGGACACGCGGCGGGCGATCGAGCGCAAAAGCTATTTTGGTGCCTACAAGGGCGTCACCGATGCGCTAACCAAATATCTGTGGCCCGAGCTTGCCTTGTGGCTGACACGCTTCGCCGCCAGCATCGGCATGACCCCCAATATGGTCACTGCGATCGGCGCGGCGCTGTGCATCTATGCCACCTACCTGTTCGCCTACGGCCATTACTGGACCGGGATGCTCGCCGCCTTCACCTTCATGGTGCTCGACACCGTCGATGGAAAACTGGCGCGCTGCACGATCACCTCGTCAAAATGGGGCAACGTCGCCGACCATGGCGTCGATCTGGTCCACCCCCCCTTCTGGTGGTATTTCTGGGGCGTCGGGCTGGGCAGCTGGGGGCTGGCGCTGTCGGACCAGACCTTCCTGCTGGTGATGATCGCGGTCGTTGCAGGTTATGTGCTCCAGCGCGTGATCGAGGGGATGTTCATCAAGGATTTCGGCATGGACGTCCACGTCTGGCGCCGGTTCGATAGCCAGTTCCGGCTGATCACCGCGCGCCGTAATCCCAACATCGCGATCCTGTTCTTCGCGACGCTCGCGGGTCGCCCCGACATCGGGCTGATCGCGGTCGCATGGTGGACGATCATCTCGCTGGTCGTCCATGCGGTGCAGCTGGTGCAGGCCTATGCCCAGCGGCGCGCCGGGCGCCCGATTGTCAGCTGGATGGAGGAAGCATGAACGACACCATCGCCAAATTCGGCCATCCCGCGACGATGATCGCCGAATATGAGCATTGGGTCGTGTTGCTGCGTCCGGCGCAGCCGACACTCGGCGCGCTGGTGCTGGCGGCGAAATCCGACGCGACGGCGTTCGGCGATCTGCCCGCGGCAGCGCATGCCGAGCTCAAGATCGTCACGGCGGCGATCGAGGCCGCGCTGGGTCACGCGATCGGCTATACGCGGATCAATTATCTGATGCTGATGATGGTCGATCCGCACGTTCATTTCCACGTCCTGCCGCGCTATGACGGCGAACGGATGGGCGCAGGCCTGGCGGTCACCGATACCGGTTGGCCGGGGCCGCCCGATCTGGCGCAGGCGGTGAAGCTCGGCGATGCACAGATCGCGGCGCTCACCGACTGGCTGAAGTCCTATTTCGCGTAACGGCCTTCTGCCGCCCATTTCGCGGTAAGCGCATCGGCGGCTTCGACATCCTGCGGGAAGTCGACCTCCTGCCACTCCAGACCTTCGATCGATACGGTGCCGACGCGATTGCCCTTGGCGATGACGTCGATCGCGCGCAGATACCAGCGCTCGACCCCTTCGGGGGTGCGCATCATCTGATCGATTTGGTTGCGAAAGATTGACGGGCCATCGCCGACAAAGGCCAGCATCCCGATCGATTCGGCGTTGGTGTCGGGGGGCAGCAGCCGCTTGCCGATATGATGCAGTCGCCCCGCGGCGTCGCGATTCACCTTCATATCGTCGTCGTCATAGTCGGGTTTGACGTCGACGGTGACGGTGATCGGTTCGTTCGCCCCGGCGATCAGCTTGGCGACGATCTCTTCCGAAATGATGGTATCGCCGTTGAGGATGATGAAATCACGGTCCATCTCCTCGCGCGCGATCCAGCAAGTGCCCAGATTGTCGGCGACCTGAAAAAAGGGATTAAAGAGGGTGCGGATCCGCACCCCGGTGTCGCGGTACAGTTGCAGGGCATGATCCTCGACCCGTTCGGTGCGGAACCCCGTGACAACGACGATGTCCTTGATGCCGTTGGCGGCGAGCGCCGCGACCTGCCAGCCGATCAGCGTGCGGCCGTTCAGGTCGATCAGGCATTTGGGGATGTCGCGGGTCAGCGGCAGCAGGCGCGAACCCTGCCCCGCCGACAAGATGATGGCTTTTTCGATGGTCATAGGATTGGCCCTATAGCGGCTTGGCCCCGTGCGGCAAATATCCGCTCGATCAGCTCGATATCGGAAGGCTTGTCGGCGTCGATGCACGCCTCGGCCTCGGACATCGGTACGATCGTCGCCTTCAGTCCGAAGCGCAGCCCGGCGCGCGCCACCCCCTGCTGGATCGTGAACAGGCGGAGCAGCGCGCCGATCAGCAGCCATGGGCCGAACGCCGCAATGATCTTCAGTCCCTTTTTGCGGTCGCGTTCGATCCGCCCCCAGAAGTCGAGCAGCGGCAGCACGCGCCGCCCGCGCAGGTAGAACAGGTTCGCGCCCGACCACCCGCCGCCGCGGAATTTGAGCCAGGTGCGTCTGGATTCTGGATAGCGTTCGAACAGCACGGCGCGCTCAACCATCGCCACTGCAACATCGCTATCCGCGGCGCCGCGCAGGAATTCGGCGAGCATCGTCGGGGTGAGCAGGACATGGTCGGCGGTGGTCACGAGCAGCGGATCGTCGCCCGTAGGCAGCGCCGCCGCGAGCGAGCTGCTGATCCCTTGTCCCGAATCGACGAAATGCAGGTCGGCGAAATCCGCCAGCTCCGGCTGGACGGCAAGTTCGGCGCTGTTCTGCGCGAGGATCGTGATCGGGCCGACCTCTGGTGCGGCGCGCAGCGCGCGCACGACATGGACCAACATCGGCTGTCCCGCGATGGGCAGCAACGCCTTGGTCGATACCCCGCTGCCGGTCAGCAGCGGGTCGGGGCCGGGACGACTACCCGCGAGGATGATCGCCGGAATCATTCGGCGATGGGTGCAGGCGCAACCGGGCGCGCGGTGACACCGCGCAGGAAATCGGTCATCTCGGGCAGGATCGGGCCTTTGTATGCGAGGGGTTTGGTGAGGGCCATCACCAGGTCATTGTGGCTCAGCCCGTCATATTCGCGCAGCGCCGCCGAGCCGCCGACCTTTTGCATCGCCGCCGCTAGTCGCTGGCTGTTGCGCACGCGCACTACGGTGTCAGCGGTGCCATGGCCGAGCCACAGCGGCGGCGCATCGGCGCGCACGAAAGCGATCGGCTGTGTCTGTTCGACCGGGCGGATGTCGCCCATCGCGACATCGGCGCGGCCGCCCTTTTCGAACGGGTAAAAGTCGGTCGGTCCGGCGAGCGAGACGACCCCGCGGATCACCGACACATCGCTGCCCGCCGCCTTCAGCCACTGCGGATCAAGCGCCAGCATCAGCGAATTATAGGCCCCCGCCGAATGCCCCGCCAGCGCCACCCGCCCCGGATCGCCGCCATAATTTTCGATATTTTTCTGGGTCCACGCGACCGCTGCCGCGCTGTCTTGCAGGAAGTCGGGCCAATGCCCCTCGGGCACCAGGCGATAATCGGGGATGACGACAATGAACCCCTGTTTGGCAAAAGCGCGGCCCGCGAAGCCATAATCGTCGCGCTGGCCGCTGTACCAGCCGCCGCCGTAAAGCCAGACCAGCACCGGCAGTTTGTCAGTCTTTGCCGTTCCCGTCGGCACCCAGATGTTCAGCTTATTGCGTGTCCCGGTGCCGTAGGGCTGCCCCGCGACCTGCAACGTCGCGCCATCGCTATCACCCAGCAACCGGTCCCCGAGGTTCAGCGATTTCGCGCCGCCCGCGACGATCATCCACGCCGCGCCGCCGAATAACAGCACGAGCAGCACGGCGAACACCAGAAATTTGATCAATCGCCGTCCTTTGGAAACCCGTGCTGTCATGGCCAGCGTCCTACCGCGCGGTGGCGCGGGGAACAAGCGGCGGACATGACCGAAACCTCACTTCGTCACTCCGGACTTGATCCGGAGTCGATGAATTCTGTGCAAGGGCATGCCGGAAAGGACCGATGGATCCCGGATCAAGCCTGTCCTAAGCCTGTCGAAGGATCCGGGATGACGAAAAGCAGGAAGGCAATTCGGCCACCTTTTGCACGCTCATGCGTAGGACAGCACGATGACCAGTTCCTTCACCCGCCCCGCCCTGATCTGCAATACCCAGAGCGGCAGCCATGACGCCGCCGTGCGCGAGGAGATTGTCGAGATTTGCCGCGCCCACAGCGCCCCGTTGGTCGCGACCTTCGCGCTGCCCGACGGCGAGATTCCCGATGCCGCCGCGTTGAAACAGCAACGCATCGACCTGCTGCTGGTTTGGACCGGCGACGGCACGATCAACGCTGCGGCGATGCGGGCGGCTGGCTGGGACGGCGCGATCCTGCCGTTGCCCGGCGGCACGCTCAACCTGTTGTCAAAGGCGCTGCACGGCGATCGCCCGGCGACCGAGATCGTCGCCGACGCGCTATCCGGCAAGGGGCGGCGCCGCCCGATTCCAACGGTCGTATCTGACACCGGCACCGCCTTCATCACCGTCGTCGCCGGTCCGGCAACGCGCTGGGCTGAGGTGCGCGAGACGATGCGACAGGACGGGTTGATCGAGGCGACGCGTGCCGCGCCTGACGCCCTCGACGAGATGATGAACGCCCCGGGCGTCCGCATCGGCACCGACGGCAGGGCCTATCCGGCGGTGATCCTGACCCCGACTGCCGCGGGCATCCGCGCCGACGGCATCTTGACCGAAGGCACCGGCGATGTGCTGCGCCACGGTTTAGCGTGGCTGGGCGGCGATTTTCGCGACGGGCCGAGCGAGCCGATCGCGACCGGTACAACCATCGTGCTGGAAAGCGATAAGCAGATCAGCCTGGAGTTCGATGGCGAGCTGGACGAGGTGGCTTCGCCCGCAACATTTTCGCTCGACACCAGCGCGGTCGATTTCATCGCGACGGCATGACCCGGCTGTTCCACATCAGCGACCTGCATTTCGGGCTGGAGGATCGCGCCGCGCTCGACTGGTTTCGCGATTGCGTGCGCCGCGAGCAACCCGACGCGGTGCTAATCACCGGCGACCTGACGATGCGCGCGCGAACCCATGAATTCGCCGCAGCGTGCGACTGGATCGAGGCGCTCGACGTGCCGGTCACGGTCGAGGTCGGCAATCACGACCTGCCCTATTTCAACCCGTTCGCGCGCTTTTTCTGGCCGTATCGCCGCATCCGGCGGATAGAGCGGCTGGTCGAGCGCGAGTTGAATCTCGCGGGGGTGGCCGTCGTGCCGCTCAAGACCACGGCACGCGCCCAGTGGCGGCTCGACTGGTCGAAAGGCTGGGTGACGCAGGACGCTCTCGCCAAGACGCTGGCCGCCATCGACGCGCTGCCCGGCGGGACCACCGCGCTGGTCACCGCGCATCATCCGCTCGTCGAGGCAGGCACCAAGGGCCGCGCGCTGACCCGCGGCGGCGCGCGCGCCCTCGAAGCATTGGCATCACGCGGCGTCACGGCGGTGCTGACCGGCCATGTCCATGACGCGTTCGACCTGATCGCGCCGACCACCGCCGGCCCCGTCCGGATGATCGGTGCGGGCACCTTGTCGCAGCGCATCCGCTCGACCCCGCCCAGCTTCAACGAACTCAGGATCAGGGACGGCGAAGTCACGGTCCGCGTCCGCAATATCGACGCGGTGCCGACGCTCGACATGCTGATCGACGACGTCCCGCCCGACGCGCTGCCTCCGCGCGAACCGGGCGAGCCCGTCGCGCCGATCCACGCCGTTCCACCGGTCGATCCGCCAGTGCATTGACGCCGCGTCCGATCCCGTTAGGTTGCAAGAAAAAACGGGATGAGGACAAGCGATGCTGACCAAGGGCGACGATTTCCCGCTGCACCAGAGCGCCGAGCCGATCGCGTTCGCGGGCACCGACCGCAATTTTTACGATCGCTATTTCTTCAACGGCTATTCAGCTGACGGGTCCGTTTTCTTCGCCGCCGCGATGGGCTTTTATCCGCAGCTCGGTATCGTCGATGCCGCCTTTTGCGTGCTGGCGGGCGGCGTGCAGCATAATCTGCGCGCCAGCCGCCGCTCGGCGGGCGAGCGGCTCGACCTGGCCGTCGGGCCGATCGCGATCACCATCGACGCACCGCTGGAGCGGCTGACGCTGACGATCGCCGCGAACGATGGCCCGCTCGCCGGCGAACTGCATTTCGCCGCGCGCCATTTCCCGATCGAGGAACCGCGCTTCACCCGCCGCAATGGCACCCGCCTGTTCATGGATTACACCCGCATGACCCAGAACGGCCATTGGTCGGGCTGGCTGACGGTCGATGGACAGCGGATCGACATCGGCGCCGACTGCGCCGGGACGCGCGATCGCAGCTGGGGCATTCGCCCGGTCGGCGCTTCGGAACCGCAACCGCCGCCGCAGGGTAATTTTCACCAATTTTTCTGGCTGTGGACGCCGTGCAATTTCGCTGATCGCTCGCTGTTTTTTCACAGCAACGACGATGGCGAAGGCAGCGCGTGGAACCGCCGCGCCGTAGTGGTCGGCAGCCATGGCAATGAACGTCATTATGCCGATCCGGTCTTCGCTGCCGACTGGCAGCCGGGGACGCGGCGCCTGACCAGCCTGACCGCCGATTTCGATGCCAGCACGCGGCTGACCCTCACCCCGAGCGGGCCGCTGTTCGCGATGAGCGGGCTGGGTTATACACATCCCGTCTGGGGCCACGGCTGCGACCATGGCGGATTGGACGTCGCGCACGACAGCCTGTCCGCAGCCGAGCGGGCGTGGGGCAATCCGCTGGCGATGCACGTTCAGGCGCTGGTCCACGCCGAGCTGAACGACTGTGATCGCACGGATGTCGGCATCGGCGTACTCGAACAACTGTTCGTCGGCCCGCACGCGCCGACCGGCCTGTCCGGGTTGATGGACCCCGCCGCATGAGTTTTCCGACGTCGCCGGGCGCGATGACGGCCGACTGGCTCGGTGCCGTACTAGGCCAGCCCGGAAAGCTGAAAGGCTTTACCGCTGCCAAGGTCGGCACCGGGCAGATGTGCGACAGCTACCGCCTGACGCTCGATTGGGAGGATGGCGACTGGCAGGCGGGAACCGACGCCCCCGCAACCGTCATCGCCAAATGCCCGAGCCACGACGAGGCCAGCCGCAACATCGCCAAACTCACCGGCACCTATGTCAAGGAAGTCAGCTGGTATTACGAACTCGCCGCCGCCAGCGGGGTGCCCGCGCCGCGCTGCCACTTTCATGCGATCGCCGACGACGAGGTCGACTTCGTCCTCATCCTGTCCGATCTCGCCCCGGCACGGCAAGGCGACCAACTTGCGGGACTGGGCCTTGCGGGCCTTGTGCCATGCATCGACGCCGCGGCCCGCCTCCACGCCCTTCTGTGGAACGACCCGCGGCTGGCGCAGCTACCATGGCTCGCACGCGACAATGGCGATCTGGTCCGCGCCCTGTTTCCGCAGCTCTATCTGGGCTTTCGCGAGCGGTATGCGGCGCGCCTGGCGCCCGAAATCTTGGACGTCGGCGCGGGCATCGTCGCCAAACTCGACGCTTACCTGACCCGCGAACCCGCCGCACGGACGCTGGTCCATGGCGACCTTCGCATCGACAATATCCTGTTCGCCCCCGACGGCGCCACCTGCTGGCTCGTCGACTGGCAGACGCTGGGGCGCGGCAGCGGGGCGACCGACCTCGCCTATCTGATCGGCACCAGCATCGCCGACCCGTTCGAGCGCGCCGCCGCCGACCGTCCGGCGTTCGATCACTGGATCGCCGCGCTGGTCGGCCACGGCATTGTCCCCGACCCAGCAACGCTGTGGGACGACTACCGAGTCGGCGCCCTCAGCGGCTATTTCATGGCCGTCTTTGCCTCGATGAATGTCGAACGCACCGATCGCGGCGACGAAATGTTCGCGGTGATGGCCGAACGCCCGGCGCGGCAGGCGCTCGCGCTGGGAAGCCTCGATCGGTTGTAGCTGCAAGGCGAGGTGACCGGATTCGGCCGGAAGTAGACGTTCCGGACCTTACAACTTCGTCATTCCCGCGAAAGCGGGAACCCAGGGTGGGGTTAGCCTACGCACGCTCTGGGTCCCCGCTTTCGCGGGGATGACGAATTTGGGGAATTGCAGCTTCCCACCCCAAAGCGGCCATCCGCCGATCAAAAAAAAGCGCTGTCCTACATTGTTCCACTGTGCCAGCCTTCATCTCAGCTCTTTCAATTTACAGGCAAAGGCGGTCGCTGCCCGGATTTCGGATGCGGCCAGGACCCGGCCGCCCTCTGCCCGCCGAGCGCGACAAATGCGGCGCTGCACTAGGCTGAACTTTCCTGAACTTTGGCATGATAGCCGGTCCATGCGCCGACCGGATCGCGGCCCCGGCCCGGGATCACCGAAGACGGCAATGGCAGCTCCCCAACCCCGATGCCGACACGAAAAAGGGCGGCCCGTCGCCGGACCGCCCTCCCCCTTTTTTGGCCGGGTTTCGATCAGAAGTGGAAGGTCACCGAACCGCGGTAGCTCTGGTTCGACACGTCCTTGCGGCCGATCGTCGTGTCAGCGCCGATCGACAGGTCAATATTGCCGGTCGTGATCGTCACGCCGCCGCCGACTTCGAACCAGTCTTGGTCGGTGCCGGCCAGGCCGAAGATCGCATTGGGTCCGGGGCCGCCCACAAAAGTGGCGCCGAACGATGCCGGGGCGTCTTCAAACTCATGGACGAAATCGGCGCTGAGGTGCGGCTGGAAACTACTGCCCTTCTTGCCCGACAGCGCCAGACCGGCGCGCGCCTGCAGGCTGTTGAAGCTCGACCGGTCGAGCCGCAATGCCGGACCGCCGCCATTTTCCTTGATGTCGGAAAAGCCGATATGGCTGGCCCGCGCCGCAACCCGCGGCCCGAACTCGACCGAACCGAGGTCGAAATTCTTGCCCAGGCTGACTTCGCCGGTGAAGATCAACGCGGTGTCGTCACCGGTCAGCGTGAATGGCGTGCCGATCAGGTCGGCGACCCGCGTCGTGCGCGAATCGAATGCACCGGCGCTGACCTGCGTCGCCAGCTCGATGCCGCCGCCCAGCGCCGACTTGCCGTACAGCGTGCCCTGATACAGGCTGCCGCTGGCCGTTTGGCCCGCGATCGGGGTGGTGCCATCGACATCGGTATAGCTGAGCGCGAAGCCGATCACGCTGCCCTCGTCGAGGGCCTTTTCGATGCCGCCGGCCAAGTAGAAGCCGTCGAACTGGTCGCGGCCCCCGCCCGGCAGCGCGCTCGCCATCGGACGGCTGTCACCGTCGAGATAGCCGCCGGCCAAAAAGGCGCTCGTGTCGTCGGGCAAGCGGCCCTGCTGCACCGTCACCGCATCGCTGTCCGACCGCACCGCCATCGTATCGGCGCCGACCGCGGTCATGTTGAGCTGCGCCAACTGCACCGGGCGGCCGATCATCGACAGGGTGCCGCCCATGTCGCCGTCATCGAGCTGAAGCAGGCGATCGCGAGTGAAGCGCGACATGTTGTCGACCGCCACCGTCGCGAGCGAACCGCGCAGCGTTTCAGTCCGCGGCGCCCAGCTTTCGAGCGTGGCGCGGATCGTTGCCGCGTTCTGCTGGTCAAGCGGGCCATAGACGCTGGCCAGCCCCGCGGTGCCGCGCGACTGGTCAAGCAATTGGGCGTAGGCGCTCTGCACCGCGGTCGCGGCAACGACGTCGCTGTAGCGACCCGCCTGGATCTCGACCGATACGCTGTTCGGACCATAGGTCAGCCGCGGGGTCAGGATCGCCGACAGCGAATTGGCCGATCCGAAGGTGCCGGTCACGCCGCCCGCCGCGGTCAGGAAGGTATAGCGGTTGCCCGCCGCGACCTGCGTCCCCGCCACCGGCGAAAAGCTGACCGCGCCGCCCAGCGCAGCCGCACCGGCCGACGTGCCGCTGGCCACCACCGCCAGCACGTCGGAAGTGCCGTTGGGACCGAAGTTGATGAACAGGTTGCTGCCCGACGACAGCACAAGATTGCCGCCGACCGTCAGCGTCCCGATCGTCGTCGGGGTGCCCGGCGCGATCTGGCCAAGCACGCTGGTCAGGAACGGCGCGTTGATCCGCCCCGACCCCATCAGGCCGCCGCCGAACAGGCTGTAGTCGCCGACCGAGCTGAGCGTCCCGTTGACCGTGACCATGCCCGCCAGCTGGTTGACGTTGATCAGCGACGACAGCGATGCCCCGGAATCGATCTGCAGCGCGGCGCCCGCCGTGCCGATAGTCAGGCGGTCGACCGTCACATTGGCGCCCGACAGCGTCGTGAGCCCGGTGGCGCTGAGCGTCACGTCAAAATAGCGCGGCGCGGTGCCCGCAGTGCGGACCGGATCGACGTTGTTCGGCACGAAATTCGTCGCGCCGGGCAGGCCGTTGGCCAGCGTCGCGACGGGCAGCGGGGTTGCCGCGGCTTGCGCCTCGGGCTGCGCGCCGGGGATCAGGCCATCGCGGGTCGCGACACCTGTCGCCGCGATGTCCGCGACCGACGTCGACCCGGCATTGTCATCCGACGTCCCGATCGGCCGAGCCTCGACGACTTCGACGCCCGTCCGGGTATCGAGGCAATCGCTGGTGCCGCCGCTCTGGAAACAGATTTGGCCGAAATCGCCGATGGTGCCGTCTTTTTGCTCACCGGTCAGCGTCGGGATGCCGTTGACCAACTGGCCGCCCGACTGGATCATGTACGACGGGTCGATCGTCGACACCCAATGGTTGGGATCGGTCCACGACCCGTTGCCCGCCTTGGCCGACACATAATGATAGGGATTGTTCGCCGCGATCCAGTCCCAATAGAGATAGAGCGGCTGATAGAAGGCGACGGTGCCGTAGCCGTTGGCCGGCTGGCCGCCGAAAAAGCGGGTGTAGCCGCCCGACAGGACGCCAAGGACAACCTGGCGCGCGAACGTGTTTTGCAGGATCAGCGGACCGCCCGAATCGCCGCCCGACGTGATGCCTTCCAGCGAATTGCCGTTCGGGTTGGTCCGGGCATTGTCGCGAAACGCGTTGAAATCAAACGGGCTTGCGCCGGTCATGCCGCGACGCGGATCATCGAAATCGATGAAATAGAGATTCTGGGTCAGGCCGTTGGGCGCCCCGCCGAACAGGAATCCCTCGAACGTCTGCAAATCGGTCAGTGCGCCAAGGATATTTTCGGCCGCGCGGCGGCGGAAGTCGATATTGTTGTTGTTACCGACGCCCGGACCCGACGTGCCGTTACCATTGTTGCCATAGCCGGCGATTCCGACGTTGTAGCCCGTGCCCGACGCGCCAATCGTGCCGGTGTTGGTCAGCGGTGAGAACATCAGCGCCCAGGTCGGGATATTCGCGGCCGGCGTGTCGAGCGCGGCGATCGCGACGTCGCCATACAGGAAACTGCGCGCCGCGGGTTCGAGCGACAGGGGATTATAATTGACCCAGTTCGCGTTGTAGAACGCTTGCGCGATGTTGGTCTGGTATTTGCCCGCACCGCCGGCCCCGCCGAGCAGCCAGCGCACCAGTTCATCGGTCTGGCCGGCGGCGTTGGCCCGGGTGTTGGTTTCAAAGCCGAAGCCGATCGCGGTGCCGCCCGAATTGGCGCCATAGGCGGTCGCGGCGCGGCTGTTGACGCAGTGCGCCGCGAACAGCACGGTGCGCGGATTGATCAGGGTGCCGGTGCACAGACCGACCGAACCGCCGCCATTGTCGATGATCATCTGGCTGATCCCGGTGATGTTCACCGGATCGCGTGCCGTGGTTGGCGTGCCGGGATTGGCGATCAGGATTTCGGGTTCGGGGGCGATCGGCTCGATCGTCGGCGCGGCGGTGATCGACACCAGGTCAGCCTGTGGTTCGGGCTGGGTTGCGGCAATATATCCTTCGCCGCTGGTCGGCGCGACGCTCGCGTCAACCTGCGCCAGCGCGGGCGAAATTTGAAAAAGACCTGCGATGCAAGCGGACGCCAACAAACCTCCGCGGCGCGCACGCCGCGAATCAACACGTAAATTCATAAACTACCCCCGTAGTATTAGAGAACACCTCATCCGGGTCAGGAGTCGGCGCATTGGGATAGCTTAACCACGCCGCGCAATTAGACAATGGCCTATTTATAGATATTTAACGCGGTTTCTCGTGCGCGTCGCGCGCATGAAAAAGGGCGGCCCGTTGCCGGACCGCCCTTCCCTTTCCACCCGTCGGTGAAAAAGCTGTTAGCGCTTCGAGAACTGGAAGCTGCGGCGAGCCTTGGCCTTGCCATACTTCTTACGCTCGACGGCGCGGCTGTCGCGGGTCAGGAACCCGGCGGTCTTGACCGCGCCGCGCAGGGCGGGTTCGAAACGGGTCAGCGCCTGCGCGATGCCATGCAGCACAGCGCCTGCCTGGCCCGACAGACCACCGCCCTTGACGGTGGCGACAATGTCATAGCTGCCAACGCGATCGGTCAGACCGAAAGGCTGGTTGATCACGAGACGCAGCGTCGGACGCGCGAAATAGACTTCCTGGTCGCGGCCGTTGATCGTAATCTTGCCCGTGCCGGGCTTCAGCCACACGCGGGCAACGGCGTCCTTGCGGCGGCCGGTCGCATAAGCGCGGCCCTGCTTATCGACGATCTTTTCGCGCAGCGGCGCGGTCGAAACCGGAGCGGCGGTGCCTTCGACGGCGCCACCAAGGTCCTTGAGATCGGTCATGGTCTGTTCGTCAGCCATTATGCACCCACCTTGTTCTTACGGTTCATCGACGCGACGTCGATCACTTCGGGGCTCTGCCCTTCATGCGGATGTTCCGATCCAGCAAAGACGCGCAGGTTGCGCATCTGCTGGCGGCCCAGCGGGCCACGCGGGATCATGCGTTCGATGGCCTTTTCCAGCACGCGCTCGGGGAAACGGCCTTCCAGAATCTTCTGGGGGCTGGTTTCCTTGATGCCGCCGGCATAGCCGGTGTGCTTGTAGTAACGCTTGTCGGCCAGCTTCTTGCCGGTGAACGCCACCTTTTCCGCGTTGATGACGATGACATTGTCACCGCAATCGACGTGGGGGGTGAACGACGGCTTGTGCTTGCCGCGCAGGATATTGGCGATAATCGATGCCACGCGGCCCACAACGAGACCCTCGGCGTCGATCAGCACCCATTTCTTTTCGACCGTACCAGCATTTGCCGAAGCGGTCGTCTTGGTCAGCGCCTTCATCATGGCGACCTCCTTGACAGATATGGACGAGGACGAGCAGCGATACTGCCGCCCGAAACAAACCGCGCCGCTTGATCCCCAAGGGACGCAGCGGCGCTTCGGAGGGGGCCAATGACGCCAAGCGTGCAGAAAGTCAAGTATCGCGCGGCTTTGCTGACAGGTACTATGATACCGCGTGGTTCAAGATACGAATTCCAGTGCGCGCTCGCGCTCCTCGACCAGCGTCCGTTCGCTGCCATTCTCTCCGGCGATCCAGCTCTGCCGCCGCTCGCGAATGACCAGCCCTGTTGCGGTGTCGATCGTCCACACATGGTCGGTATCCAAAACTTGCGCCGCACCCGTCGGGGCAATCGTGCCGCGCTCGACCTTCGCGATCGTCCGCAGCCGGCCGTTCTGGGTCGTCGATACACCCGCGCCCTCGCCGATCGGGGCGACCGGAATGGCGGCGTTCGCGGGCGCCACCATCGCTCGGATGTCGGCAGTCGCCAGCCGGTCGCGCTCGGCGGCCGGCAGCGCCGCAATCAGCTCCGCCAGTTGCTTGGCTTCGGGGCGCCCAGCCTCCGCGCCCGTCGCCTGCATCCGTGCCGTCACCCGCTCCCACAGGCCGGTGGGATCGACCAAGTCGATGCGATTGCCGTCGGGGGCCACCAGATAGGCGACTTCCTCGCCCACCAAAGGCTGGAGCATCACCGTCAAGGCCCGGGTAACGGCTTGCGGCGCGTCCGAATCGATCGGTTGCAGCACGGCGTTTAACTGATAGCCACGCCCGATCCGTTGCCATTGCAGGGCATAGACCAGCGAAAAGTTGATCAGCGCCCCGTTGCGTCCGACGCGGCGCGTCGTGACGCGATAGGTCATCGCGCGGCCGACAGGGGGTGCAAACTGGACCTGCGCGGTCGCCGCGACCGCCGCATCGCCGGAAGCCGCCAGCGGCTGCGCGATCAGCAGCAGCGCGCTGCCGAAACCGCCGAGCAGCGTCATGCGGCGCGGCGCCCCAGCCGGTGCAACGCCGCGGAAGTAATGGCGACGAGGACCGCGCCCACCACCTGATGCGCCACCGCGACCCACATCGACACGCCCGACATGACGGTCCATATCCCCAGCAGCATCTGCACCGCCACCACCGCAACAACCAGCCGCGCCTCGCCTGGTGCGCTGCGCCGCGCCAAAGCGCGGGCCAGCAGCAACAGCGCCAGCGCCGCGATCCACGACCACCAGCGATGCAGGAAATGGATCAGGAACGGATCGTTGGTCAACGCCGCCCAGACGCCGCGCGCCCAATCGATGCCCGCTGGCACGAATTGATCGTTCATCAGCGGCCAGCTGCTGGCGACAAAGCCAGCATTAAGCCCGGCCACCCACGCGCCGAGCAACAACTGCACGAACAGGATCGCGATGACGGCGATGGCGCCGCCGGTCAGCCGCGCAGGCAGCGCCGCGGGGTCGCGCGCCAGCGTGTCGAGGTCGCGCGCGGTCCAGACGAGCCCCGCGAGCAGGAACAGCGCGGTCAGCAGGTGCGCGGCCAAGCGAAAATGGCTGACGTCGGTGCGATATTCCAGCCCCGATGCGACCATCCACCAACCGAGCGCGCCTTGCAGCCCGACCAGAGAGGTCAGCGCCAGCAAGCGCGCGCCATAGCCCGCCGGAATGGCGCGCCGCCACGCATACCAGGCCAGCGGCACGATCATCGCCATGCCGACCAGCCGGCCCAGGATGCGGTGCAGCCATTCCCAGAAAAAAATCGCCTTGAACCCGGCCAGCGTCATGCCGAGGTTGATCTCCCGATATTCGGGGATCTGTTTGTATTTCTCGAATTCCTTAATCCAGTCGGTCTCGTTCAGCGGCGGCAGCACTCCCGACACCGGCCGCCATTCGGTGATCGACAGCCCCGATTCGGTCAGGCGGGTGATGCCGCCGACCCCGACCACGATGACCACCAGCAGCGCGACGGCCCACAGCCAGCGCGCAAGCGCGGCGGGGCGGGGTTGGCGGGTGGCGGTCGAAGACAGGGTGGCGGCGTTCGTCATCGCCCCGCCCTATCGGCGCTCGGTCGTCGATAGGCAAGAGGTGGGCCGACGCAGACATGGGGAAATTCATGGCCGCGACAGGCGCGGCTTGATAAGCGAACGCTATGCTGCGTCACGCGCCTTCGATCCTTGCCGCCCTTTCGCTGTTGGCCGCTGCGCCGGTCCATGCCGCGGCGCGTGCCGATGCGTCGCCCTATGCGTCTTTGGCGGCACTGGAAGCGCGCGTCGCTGCGATCGGTTTTCGCCTGACCACCGCCAATGCCGCATGGTGCCCACTGCAACAACCGCAATTCGGCTGGATCTGGGGCGATCCGCGCCTCTATGACCCGGATCGTCGGCCCGCGGCGCTCGCTGCCTATGGCGCGGCGGATCGCGACGCGCCGTTCATGGCCGCGATCGCTCCGGCCTCGCCCGCGGCGGCGAGCGGGATGCGCGTCGGCATGGCGGTGCTCGGGCTTCAGGACGCGCTGGTTCCTAACGGTCAGGACGCACATCCCTTTGCCCGGATCACGGCGATCGAAAAGCAGCTTGCGGCGTTGCCATCGGCCGCGTCGCTCGCGCTCGATACGGGCGCTGCCGCCCCCCTGCGTGTCACGCCGGTTGCCGGGTGCGTCAGCGATTTTCGCGTCGAGGCCAGCGACAAGCCCGGTGCCGTTGCCGACGGCCGCATGGTGCTGGTCAACCAGGGGTTGGCCAAATTCGCGCGCGACGATGCGGAGCTCGCCGCAGCGATCGCCCACGAAATCGCACACAATATCCTGCGCCATCGCGCCCGGCTCGACGCCGCAGGCGTTGACCGCGGGCTCGGCAAGCAATTCGGCCGCAGCGCCCGGCTGTTCAAACAGACCGAGGTCGAGGCCGACCGGCTGTCGGCCTGGCTGTTGGCGGGCGCCGGTTACGACCCCGCCGCCGCCGCGCGATTCTGGGAGAAATTCGGTCAGCGTCAGGGACGGCCGTTGTTTCAGGCTGGCACCCATCCGCGCTGGCGCGACCGCGTTGCTTCGATCGAGGCCGAGGTCGCCGCGATCGCCGCCGCGCGCGCCAACGGTCAGCCGCTGCGCCCACCGCTGATCGATGCGCCGCCGCCCTTGGAATAGTGGGCGCCGCTTCCTATCTGCAAGCCTCCCCCTCCCTCGACCAAGGATCGACGCCATGACGCATGAAACCGCCATTTTCGCCGGAGGCTGCTTCTGGTGCACCGAGGCGGTGTTCCAGTCGCTGGCCGGAGTCGAGGCCGTCGAAAGCGGCTATATCGGCGGCCAGGTCGCAAACCCGACCTACAAACAGGTGTGCGGCGGTGACACCGGCCATGCCGAGGCGATCCGCATCACCTTCGATCCTGCGGTCATCTCTTATGACGACCTGCTCGACGTGCATTTTGCGACCCACGACCCGACGACGCTCAATCGCCAAGGCAATGACGTCGGCACCCAATATCGCAGCGCGTTGTTTCCGCTCGATGCGGCGCAGGGCGACTCGGCGCGCGCGGCGATCGACCGCGCGGCGTCCGACTGGCGGGCGCCGATCGTTACCACGATCGAGGCGGCGTCCGAATGGTATTCTGCCGAGGATTATCATCAGGCCTATTGGGACGGCGAGGGCCAGCGCAATCCTTACTGCATGGCAGTTATCCCGCCAAAACTCGCCAAGCTGCGCAAGGGGTTCGCCGACCGGCTGCGACCCGAATAGCCACACCAAGGACGCGGCCCGCCTGTCACAACATGGTGGTATGACGTCACTTTTCCTTGACTTTCCAATCAGTTTGGCTAGCGGACGCCCCCTCGCTCGGACAGACCAGGTCCCGGCGCAGGTGGGGGTCTCTGCAAAGTGCTGGCATCGCTGTTTCTGATCGGCGCGTCGTTGACGACGCCACAGATGTCGGTTCAGGCCGCAAGCCAGACGATCGTCGAGGGCAGCGACGACGGCGTGGCACGCGCGGTCAACCGGATGATCGGCGGTATCGTCAGCTATGCGCGCTGGCCCGACGGATCGGCGAGTTCGGCGCGCGTGATGTGTTTGGTCGGCTCCCCGCGGCTGACCAATCGCATGGCACCCGACGTGCCCGGCGCCGGATCGGTGCTGGTGCAGCGGATGACCGTCGCCGCGGTGACCAGCCGCAGCGACTGCGACATCCTGTTTCTCGGTCGCCTGCCAATCGCCGATCGTCGGCAATTGATCGCCTGGGTCCGCGGCCGCCCGATCCTGACGATCACCGACGACGATGCCGCATGCATCTATGGCGCGATGTTCTGCCTGAGCAGCCGCGCCGCCAGCCTCAGCTTTTCGGTCAATCTGGACGCCATCGGACGTGGTCCGCTGCGGATCGACCCGCGGGTGCTGAATATCGGCCGCAGCGACGGAGGCGCGCCATGACCGGCAAAGCCCCCGAGCGGATCGGCGCGCGCACGACGTTGCAAAAGCTGCTGTCACGCTTTCACTTCGGGATCACCCTGTTCGCGGTGGCGCTGTCCGGGCTCACCATCTTGCTGGCCGGGGTGACGGCGCTGCGCGGCTATGCCGATCGCAACATGGAACTGGCGGCGCAGCTTGGCGCTTACGGCGTCGAACCGGCGCTGGTTTTCAACGATCCCCAGGCGGCGCGCGAGGGACTCGAACCGCTGACCCGTATTCCGGGCATTGCACGCCTGCGCGTACTGAATGACCGCGGCCAGCCATTGACCCAATGGGCGTCACCCGTCGCCGACCCGGCACCGCTGCTGACCCGGATGTTCTTTCCCCGCCCGTTCGCGGTCAGCGTCGAGCGCAACGGCTCGGCGATCGGCACGATCGAGGTCTGGGGTGATAGCTCGACGCTGATCGACTATGTTCGCATCGGCCTGCTCGCTGGCCTCTGCTGTCTGCTTGTAACCGCGCTCGGCACCATCTTTCTCGCCCGGCGGTTCGAATATGAGCTGGTCAAGCCGCTCAACGAGATCGCCACCGTCGCGCACGATGTGCGTCTGCACCGCCGCTTTGACAAGCGCGTCAAACCGCTGGGGATTGCCGAACTCGACCGGCTGGGCGGCGACATCAACGCGCTGCTCGACGAATTGCAGGGTTGGCAAGGGCATATGGAAAGCGAGCGCGCCGTGCTCGCCCATCGCGCGTCGCACGACACACTGACCGCGATGCCGAACCGTCATGCTTTTGACGAACAGCTGGCACAGCGCATTGCGACCGCCGAAACGCGTGGTGACCGCTTTGCATTGCTGTTCATCGACGCCGATAATTTCAAGGCGGCGAACGACAGTTTCGGTCACGCGGCGGGCGATGCGGTGCTGGTGGCTTTGGCGGCGTGCATCAAGGACACGCTGCGCAACGGCGATTTTGCAGCGCGCATTGGCGGCGACGAATTTATCGTCCTTGTCGATCCGCTCGATACCGACGCCGTGACCCAGCAGCTGACCGATCACATCCGGACCTGCGTCGCCCAGCCCGTGGCGCTGCCCGGCGGCGCGACATACCGCGCGTCGGTCAGTGTCGGCGCCGCCGTCTATCCCGACGACGGTAGCGACGCGACGGCGCTGCTGACCGCCGCCGATGCGGCCATGTATGCCGACAAATTAAGCCACCGTTCCAACGCATGACCAGCGGAGTATCGCCGTGACCCAGACTATCGCCCGACCCATAAGAGCCTTGTTCATGCTCGCCTGTGCCGCGCTGCTCGCGGCCTGCCAGAGCATGCCGCCGCCCACCGGTTTCACGCCCGCCCAGATCGCGGTGCTCAAAACCGAAGGCTTTGTCGAAGACGGCACCGGCTGGGCGCTGAGCATGCCCGAACGGCTGCTGTTCTCGACCAACGAAAGCAGTGTCCCGGCCGATCAGCAGGCCAAGATCGCCGACATCGCGGCCAAACTCGTCGCGGTCGGCATCACGACTGCGCGGGTCGAGGGTCACACCGATTCGGTCGGCACCGCCGCCTATAATCTGACGCTGTCGCAGGCCCGGGCCGCGGCGGTTGCGGCGCCGATGCAGGCCGGCGGGATGACATTCAGCGCCGGCCAGGTCGTCGGCCGCGGCGAAACGGTGCCGATGTCGAGCAACGAAACCGACGAAGGGCGCCAGGATAACCGCCGCGTCGTGGTGATCGTGACGCCGCAATAGATCGGCCAGGCAACGGCCGGTTCGACTTTTCTTGTCAATCTTTCGCGGCTAAGCCCCTGCCCATGAAACCGATCCGCAAAGCCGTCTTTCCCGTTGCCGGTCTCGGCACCCGCTTTCTGCCCGCGACCAAGGCGATCCCCAAAGAGATGCTGCCGATCGTCGATCGCCCGCTGATTCAATATGCGGTCGACGAGGCGCGCGAGGCGGGGATCGAGCAGATGATCTTTGTCACCGGCCGCGGCAAGAGCGCGATCGAGGACCATTTCGACATCGCGTTCGAGCTGGAAAAGACAATGTCCGAACGCGGCAAGGATTTGTCGGTGCTGGAGCCGACGCGGCTTGGGCCCGGGAACTGCGCCTATGTGCGCCAGCAGGAGCCGCTGGGGCTCGGCCACGCGATCTGGTGCGCGCGCGACATCGTCGGCGACGAGCCCTTTGCGATCTTCCTGCCCGACGAATTCATGCACGGAGCGCCAGGCTGCATGAAACAGATGGTCGATGCCTACCACCGGGTCGGCGGCAATATGATTTCGGTGCTGGAAGTGCCGCGCGAGCAGGTATCGAGCTATGGCGTGATCGCGCCGGGCGGGCGCGACGGGGCGCTGACCGAAGTCACCGGGCTGGTCGAAAAGCCTGCGATTGCCGACGCGCCATCGAACCTGATCATCTCGGGCCGTTATATCCTCCAGCCCGAAGTGATGCGGGTGCTGGAGCGGCAGGAAAAGGGCGCGGGCGGCGAAATTCAGCTAACCGACGCAATGGCGACGATGATCGGTACCCAACCGTTCCACGCGGTCACATTCGACGGCGCGCGATACGACTGCGGATCGAAGGCCGGATACATCCAAGCCAATCTGGCGGTGGCGCTCGAACGCCCCGACATCGCCGCCGAGGTTCGCGCCTTTGCCATCGATCTGCTGAAGTAAGACCGGCGGAGGCGCCCTGCCCCCGCCGGATCGGCGCTTATTCGCCTTCGATATTCGGTTTCGGGAATGTGTCGGCGCCCAGCGTCTTGTAGAGCAGGCCACCGAGCGCGCCGCCAATCAGCGGCGCGATCCAGAACAGCCACAGCTGCTGGATCGCGAGGCCGCCGACGACGAGCGCCGGGCCGGTGCTGCGCGCCGGGTTGACCGAGGTGTTGGTGACCGGAATCGAGATCAGATGGATCAGGGTCAGCGCCAAGCCGATGGCGAGAGGCGCGAAGCCCGCGGGCGCGCGCCCGTCGGTCGATCCCATGATGATCCACAAGAAAAAGGCGGTGAGCACGATTTCGATGATGAACGCCGACCAGATGTCGTAACCGCCCGGTGATCCGGCGTCGAAGCCGTTGGCCGCGAGCCCGTTGGTCGCGAGATCATAAGCGGGATTGCCGCTGGCGATGTAGAACAGCAGGAACGCCGCGATGACCGCGCCGACGACTTGCGCGCCGACATAGAGCGGAATGTCGCGCGCCTCGAACCGGCCGCCCGCCCACAGCCCGACGGTGACCGCGGGGTTGAGATGGCAGCCCGAGATATGGCCGATCGCATAGGCCATGGTGATGACCGTCAAACCAAACGCGAGCGACACCCCAAGCAACCCGATGCCGACATCGGGAAACGCCGCCGCCAGTACCGCGCTGCCACAGCCGCCGAAGACCAGCCAGAACGTGCCGATCAACTCGGCCAAGCCCTTTTGCATATTTGTCATGTGACCCTCCTCCCCACCGGTGGTCCTGGTCGCCTCCGGCGCCGGACCATCCTATCATCGCGGGGCGGGCGAGCAAGTCTTTGCGGCGCCACCGAATTTCAGGCGACGGCAACCGCTTCGACGAAATGGCGCGCGCGCTGGTCGAGCGAGCGAGCCGCTTCCGACAATCCCGCCGACAATTCGCCCAGCGCTTGCGCGCCGTCACCGACCGCCGTCGCGCCGTGGCCGATGTCCTGTACGCGGAGGTCGATTTCGCGCCCCGCCGCGACGGCTTGCTCGACATAGCTCGCGATCATCAGCGTCGTCGCGCTTTGCCCGTCGACCGCATTGTCGATCGCGTCGGAAAAGCCATTATTGGCGTTGATGGCGCGCTCGACCTCATCGAAACCCGAGGTGACCTGACCGACGATGTCACGGATACGGTCGACATATTGGGTAATGTCGCCCGCCGCGGTGCGCGTCTGGCTGGCCAGTGCCTTGACCTCCGACGCGACAACCGCAAAGCCGCGCCCCGCATCGCCCGCGCGCGCCGCTTCGATTCCGGCGTTGAGCGCGAGCATATTGGTGCGGCCCGCCATATCGATGATCAGCGCCAGCATCTGCTCGATCGACTGGCTCGCCGCCTTGAGCGCGCTGGCCTTTTCACCCGCCTGCTGAACCTTGCGATGCGCCTCGCCGCGCACCGCGCGCGCGCGCGATCCGTCGTCGACGATTTTGGCCATCGTCGCCGCCAGCGCATGGCCGCGATCGCCGAGGTCGTGGAGTCCGGCCAGCGTCTGCGCCGTGGCGCCCGCCACCGTCACGGCGTCGCGTCCGGTCTGGCGCGCCCGATCGGACAGGCTGGCGGAAAAGGTTTCGACCTGATGCGCCATGTCGGACAGCACCGCGGTCAGCGCAGTAATATCTTGCTGGAACCGGCGCCCGGCCTGATCGACCTTGGCCCCGCGCGCGGCGCGTTCCTGCGCCAGTTCGACGTCGCGCAGCATCGCCAGCCTGGCGAGTTGGCCGCTGTCCAGCGTTTCAACGAACCGGCCGCGATCGACCAGAATCAGCTCGCCCGCCCCCGGCGACCCCGCCGCGATGCGTAGCAAGTCGGTAGTCGATCGGGCGACGTCGGCGGTCGGACAGGGTTCGACCATTGCGGCGATCGATCCGCCGATCGTCGGGTTCTGCATCAGCGAGAACCAGAATGGACAGAACAGCAATTCGCGCACCCGCTGCTCGCGGATGACGCCGATCGGCCGCCCGCCCGGATCGAGCACCGCCAGCGCACGCAGTTCCGGGTCGCCGCGAAACAGGTCGATGACCGCGGCCATTTGCGCGTCGGCCGCGATCGCCGCCGCATGACCCGATGATGGCGAAATAACATGGTCCATGACGGCCCGATCTTTCTTTGTGCTGCGATCCCTTGTTGGCGCCCTGACCTAATCACGGGTGGTAAACACCGCTTTAACCATTTGTTTCAGTGCTGTGACACAGGGTCGTGGCGCGCGGGCGATCCATCGCAATATTCTGTTCAGACCGCGGCGGCTATGCGATGAGGCGCCGGACCGCTGGGATGGCGGGCGAGGAGACAATTATGCGTGCCATCATCATCGCCCTTGCCGCAGCCCCGCTGCTGACCGGCTGCATCAGCGCGGTCAAAACCGTGGTCACGGCGCCGGTCAAGGCGGTCGGGCAGGTCGCCGACTGGACAACCACCAGCCAGGATGAATCCGATCGCAACCGCGGCCGCGAAATGCGGAAGCGCGAGGAACAACTCGGCAAGCTGTCGCGCCAGCGTGACAAGGCCACCGAAAAATGCCGCAACGGGAACGCCGACCAATGCGAACGCGCCGAAGTTCTGGAACATGAAATCGAAGCGGTGATGGCGGCGCCGCGTTAAGAGTTGCGGCACCAGCCCGCTCCCCCACCCGGCCTCCCATTTCAGGATACTCTGTGGGAGGCCGGGTGGGGGAGCGGGCTGGTGAGGCCTTCGCCGGCAGGCGAAGAGTATCAACGTACCCGCCGTCCCGTCCACACCACCCGCCCGACCAGCTGGACCGACGCCATCGGCAGATCGTCCCAGCTGCGGTAATGCGGATTGTCGCTGATCACCGAAATCCGGCCCGGCCCCGGCGCGCGCGCCACGCGCTTCACCATCAGCACATCGTCCATCCGTAGCACGTAAATGCCATCGCGCAGCCGCGCCGCGGCGTCGCCGCCATCGACGAGGATATCGTCGCCGTCGTTCAAGGTCGGCGCCATCGAATCGCCCTCGACCCGAATGATGGTCAGCGCGCGCGGATCAGCACCCAGATCGCGCAGCCACTTGGGATCAAACGCGACCTCGCCCTCGACCGGCTCGCCATCGACGCTGGCCCCGGCGCCCGCCGACGCGCCGATCGCCAGCTTCGGGACGAGGACCATCCCTGGCCCGCGTGACCGCGCCGGAGTCGCGATGCGCTGGACCGGCCCGCCGAGCAGCGCCTCCGACACCCCCAGATAGGCGGCGATCCGCGCCCGGTCCTGTTCGGCCAGCCGCCGCGGCGAACCGCGCTTGATATATTGCTGAATATAGGCGGGATTGCGCCCGATCACCTGCGACAGACGCGCATAATCGATGCCCTTATCGGTCAAGAGTCGGTCAAGCGCGGCGCGCGGATCGGAAACATGGTCGCTCATGATATTGGTGAACTAGCCCTTCCTATTTCGTTCCTAGCAAGCGGATTTTTCCTAGACAAGTAGGAAAATGATCAGCAGATAGGATTTATCCTATCGGGTGAGTCGCCCGGTTATCATGCGGTCAGGGAGGACAATATGGAGCGCAGCCTGTTGCAACGGATCGAGGCTTTCCTGAAGGAATCGGCGATGCCGCCCAGCGTCTTCGGGCGCGCCGCAGTGCGTGACCCGCGGCTGGTGAGCGACCTGCGTGGCGGCCGCGAACCGGGCGGCCAAATGATCTGCCGTTTGGAACATTTCATGAACAATTGGCGAGCCGATCGCCACGCAGGCCGGGTCAAACCGATCGGCGACCGGCGCGCGCGCCTTGTGCGTCGATCGCTCGGCGGAGCCCCGGCATGATGCGCTGGTCGCCCGCTCTGCCGCCGCGCCCCGGCTGTCCGCACCGTCGCCTGCTTCACCTGCTCACGCGCACGTTGCCGCTCGGCCTGACACTCGGCGCTTCGACGTTCCGACCATGGGCGAGCGCTAATTTCGTCGGCGCCCGCCACATCTTCCCCGCCGTGCTCGCGGCCGGCGATGCCCCGGCGGTGGCCGCCGCGCTGCAAGCCGAACTGACCGCGACCGAATGGACATTGCCCGGCCATATCGTCGCCGATGTCGTGGTGGAATACGGGGGCGAGCGCGGGGCGCTGCAGATCGAAATCCTGACCGTCGAAGATTAACCGACCGACTGGCGCGTCATCCTTTGCAACGTGCTGAGCGCGGCTTCGAGCGCAAGGTCGACCTCGGGCTCTGCTGCGGTGACGTCGCTGCCATCGGGCGCGAGGACCGTAGCGGTCGCAGCCGTGTCGCCGGGCGTTTCGCGGCGGCGCGCCAGGCCGGCTTCGAGCCGCGCGACCATCGCGCCGAGCGAATTGTCGATCGCGGCGGGCAACGGCGGCGCCGTCATCTCGGCCGGTTGCAGCCAAGGCTCGTCGCCGGTCGGCGCCGCATCCGCGGGCGCAAGATCGGCAAGTACCAGCTCGTCGGCATTTTGTTCGGCAAATTCGCCGAGCCACAGATCGGCGTCGGCGCTTTGTGCGGCGGCGGGTTCGGCGACCAAGTCCGCGCCAGGCTCGGCCGTTGCGGGGGTCAGCGGTCCCAGCCCGCCCGCGGGCAGGTCGCGGCCGGCGCGGATCGGGGGCCGCGGCGGATCGTCGGGATGCAGATCGACGCGGCGGCGGCGCGCCGAAAAATCGGTCTCGCGACCGGCATCCTCGGCGGCGTCGGCATCGCGCGCGCGCCGGAAGCGGTCCCGCAGCGCCGACAGCCCGGCCGCATCGGGCTGCGCAATCAACAGCGCCACCAGCCCGGCAATCATCGAAGCGATCGCGGCCATGCCGAGCGCGAGCAACAGCCGCGCCGCATTGCCGACCGGCGGGACGAAATAATCCGACAGGCGATCAAGATAGAGGTTCCAGCCGATCCCGGCGACCCAGGACATCGGCATCACGGCGGCGAAAAGAAAGGTCAGCGCCGCAGCGCCGATTACCGCCGGCATCGCAGGGCGGAGCGCGCGCAGCAGCGCGCTCGATGCGGCCTGGCCCGGGTTGTCGCTGCTGTCGTCCATATCGTCCAATTCCGTGCGGCCCTTGGGGCCAAATATCGTCGTGTCCGGGCGCCGCGATCAGGACGCGCCGCGCAGCAATCGCTGGTAAACCGGCTCGTAACGTAAAATGTTTGATGACCAGTTACGATGGTTTTCGACAAAAATACGTGCGGTGCGCCGTCGTTCGGCCCAGAGCCCCCGATTTTCAAGCAGCTGCGCCAGCGCATCGGCGATTGCCGCGGGGCTGTCGGGCGCAAACAACGTCCCCGTTTGACCATCCTCGATCAGTTCGCGATGCCCACCGACATTGGATGCGGCAACCAATTTGCCCTGCGCCATGGCTTCGAGCGGCTTGAGTGGCGTGACCAGATCGGTCAGCCGCATCTGCTTGCGCGGATAGGCGAGGATGTCGATCAGCGAATAATAACGCTCGACCTGGTGATGCGGCACCCGTCCGACGAAATGGATAAACGCCGCCGCGGGTGACGCCGCGGCCTGTGCCTTCAGCGCCGCCTCCATCGGCCCGCCGCCGACCAGTAGCAGCCGCGCCTTGGGCTGCGCCGCGACGAGCGCAGGCATCGCGGCGATCAGATCGTCGATCCCCTCATAATCGTAAAAGCTGCCGATATAGCCGATCACCGCATCGTCGGCTGCGATGCCCAGCGTGCCCGCCAACGCATCGTCGCGCGATAGCGGATCGCCGAACAGGTCGAGGTCGACGCCGTTGGGCGAGACGGTGATTTTGCCGGGGTCGATGCCGCGCCCGATCAGGTCGCCGCGCAGCCCCTCACAGATGACCGCGACCGCGTCGGCCGATTTCACCGCGTGCGTTTCGAGCATCTTGGTCAGGCGATAACGCAAGCTGCCCTCGCGCCCGGTGCCGTTACCGACCGACGCATCCTCCCAAAAGGCGCGGATTTCATAGATCACCGGGATGCCCAGTTTTTTGCCGACGCGCAGCGCGGCAAGGCCGTCCAGCACCGGCGAATGGGCATGCAGCACATCGGGCTGCCAGTCGCGCGCCAGCGCCTCGACCCGCGTCGCCAGCGCGCCGATTTCGCGCCATTCGTTAATGACGGGCATCGCCGGCGCGATTGGCGGGGTGCGGTAGAAGGTCAGGCCGTCGACAGTTTCACCGTCCGGCCCGGGCTCGGGGTGGCGCACCCCGGTGACGCCGGCAACCTCCCAGCCCTTTGCCACCTGCGCTTTCATCAGCGCGCGGGTGCGAAAGGTATAGCCGCTGTGCGCGGGCAGGCTATGATCTAGGACGTGGAGGATACGGGTCATGGGCTAGCGCTTTGACATACTAGCCTTAACGCAGCGTCAACCCCGATCGCGTAGCGGGAGCGGACATGGTCGATAATTTTTCCATTGGGCTGACGCACGTCTTGATGGCGCTTGCACTATGGCGCCTGCTGTATCGCAGCGATCTGGACCATGAGGTCAGCCCGCGCACGCAGTGGCAGCAAGACCGCGACGCCGAACGAAACGGCCGCGACAATGCGTGATCTGGCTTTCGTCGCCTTTCTGTTTGCCTTTATCGGGGTCGGGTTCCGGCGGCCGTTCCTGTTTGTGCTGTGCTTTTGCTACATCGACATCGTCGCGCCGCAGCGGCTGAGCTATTTTCTGATCAATTCGATCCCGATCTCGCTGATCGTCTTTGGGCTGGCGATCGTCGGCTGGCTCGCCGCCGACGACAAGCGCGACATGCGCTGGTCGGGGCGGCAATTTCTGCTGATCGCGCTGCTCGTCTATTGCGGGCTGACAACGTCGCAGGCCGATTTTCCGGTCGAGGCCGCCGACAAATGGAGCTGGGTGTGGAAGGCGCTGGTGTGGGCGATTTTCCTGCCACTGACCTTGCGGACCAAGCTGCGGATCGAATCGCTGACGCTGATCATGCTGCTGTCGGCAGCATCGATCGCGATCGCGGGGGGGATCAAGACCGCGGCGGGTGGCGGCGGTTACGGCTCGCTGCAATTGCTGCTCAACGAAAATTACGGGCTTTATGAGGGTTCGATCATGTCGACCGTCGGCATCGCGATCATCCCGCTGATCCTGTGGTATCGCCGCCACGGCACGATCTTCCCCCCCGACTGGCGCGTCTCGCTGTTCTGCTTCGCGCTGTGCTTTGCCTGCATGTTGCTGCCGATCGGGACGCAGGCGCGGACCGGGCTGGTCTGCCTGGCGGTGCTCGCCGTGCTATCGCTGCGCGCGGTCAAGCACCGCTTTTTGTACATCGCCGGCGCCGGGCTGCTCGCGATCGCCGCGGTGCCGTTCCTGCCGCAGAGTTTCACCGAGCGGATGGAAACGATCCAGGGCTATAAGTCCGACCAGTCGGCATCGACACGCGTCGCGGTGTGGGCGTGGACGTGGGATTATGCCAAGGAAAACCCGTTTGGCGGCGGGTTCGAGGCCTATATCCAGAACCGGCTGCGCGTCGAAACCAGCGGGTCGGATTATGATCCCGACCAACCGCAAAATGCCGATGCGACGGTCCATGACGAAAAATCGCGCGCCTATCATTCCAGCTATTTCGAGATGCTGGGCGAACAGGGCTATCCGGGCCTCGCGCTATGGCTGCTGCTCCACATCGTCGGCATCGTCCAGATGGAGCGGCTGCGCCGTCGCTACCTGAAAACCCGGCGCGGCGAGGAACAATGGATCGCGCCGCTGGCAACCGCGCTCCAGCATGGCCATATCGTCTATATGGTCGGGTCGCTGTTCGTCGGCATCGCGTTCCAGCCGTTCATTTATATGATGCTGGCGCTCGAAATGGGGCTATCGACCTATTGTCGCCGCCGCGAACAGGAGGCTGGCTGGCGCCCGCTGACGGCGCGCCCGGCGCAGGTGCCGGCGCGGCATCGGGTGCCCGGCGTCGGCTGAGGCGGAACCAATCGGCGGGGCGGCGCGCTAATGCCCCATGCCCTCCCCGCGCCTGATCCACGTCGACGACGGCCTGCCCGGTATCGCGCGCGAACGCGTCGGCGACGGTTGGCAATACCGCGATCCCAAGGGCAAGATCATTCGCGACCGCGACGAAATCGCGCGGCTCAATGCCATCGCGCTGCCCCCGGCCTATGAGGACGCCTGGTATTGCCCCGCCGCCAACGGCCATATACTGGCGACCGGTTATGACGCACGCGGCCGCAAGCAATATCGCTATCACCCCGATTTCCGGCTGGCGCGCGAGGCCGACAAATATGACCGCTGCGCCGCCTTCGGCCATGCGCTGCCGCTCCTCCGTGCGCGGCTGGAGAGCGATTTGGCGCGGCGCAACCTGTGTCAGGAGCGCGTCGTCGGCGCGGTCGTCCGGCTGCTCGACCTTGCCGCGCTGCGCGTCGGCAACGAACAATATGTCGCGGCGAACAAGAGTTTCGGGGCGACGACGCTGCGCCAGCGCCACGCCAGGCTCACCGGCCAGACGCTGCGCCTCAGCTACCGCGCCAAGGGCGGCGCCCAAAGAGAGGTCGCGATTAGCGACCGCAGCCTGACGACGTTGGTGCGCCGCCTGCAGGATCTGCCGGGACAGAAGCTGTTTCAATATGAAGACTATAGCGGCGTCTGCGCGGTCGCGTCCGAAGACGTCAACGCCTATATCCGCGAAGCAATGGGCGACGAATTCAGCGCCAAGCATTTCCGCACCTGGTCGGCCAGCGTCGAGGCCTTTGCTTTCCTGTACGACGCGCCCGAACGGCCGACGCTCAAAGTGATGCTCGAGCATGTCGCGGGCCATCTCGGCAACACCCCCGCGATCGCGCGCAAGGCCTATGTCCATCCGGCGATGATCGCCGCGGCGCAGGACCGCAGCGATTTCGCCGCAGCCGCCGGGGCATTGCCGCGCGCGGCAAAATATCTTTCGCGTTACGAACGCGGATTTTTGACCTATCTGGAGCGCGCGCCGGGCGCCGCGGCGTTGCTCCGCTCTGCCTGATCCAGCTTCACGAGGACCGACTTGACCTTCTCTATCCTTGCCGCGGCGCAGACTGCGGCCACCAAGACTGCCACCGCGGCGCCTGCGACCAGCGACCCGCTCGCCGACATCCGCGCCTGGTGGGACAGCAGCGTCGCGTGGGTGAACAGCCATTGGCTGCAGATCGGCATCGCGATCGCTGCGGGTCTGACAATCTATTTCCTGCTGTCGATGATCCGCGGCTTTGCGCTGAAACGCGCGCAGGCGACGCCGGGTGAATTCACCCTGACCCACATCGTCGGGCGGGTGATCCACAAGACCAAGTCTTTCGTGCTGGCGATCATCGCGATCCGCATGGTCGCCGGCTATGCCCAGCCGCCCGCGGTGATCCTGCAGATCATTCAGCTGATCTTCACCGTCGCGGTGGTGTTGCAGGTCGCGATCTGGGCGCGCGAAATCATTCTGGGCCTGATCCAGCGCCGCGCGTCCGACGGGCACAATGAAACGCTGTCGAACGCGATGGGGATCATCCGCCTGTTGATCAGCGTCGCGCTGTTCGCCATCGCGGCGATCGTCATCCTCGACAATATGGGGGTCAATGTCACCGGGCTGGTCGCCGGTCTGGGCATCGGCGGCATCGCCATCGGCCTCGCCGCGCAGGGGATTTTTTCGGACCTGTTCGCATCGCTGTCGATCATTTTCGACCGGCCGTTCCGCGTCGGCGAGACGATCAAATATGACACCAGCACCGCGACGGTCGAGCGTATTGGCCTCAAAAGCACCCGCCTGCGCTCGCTCAACGGCGAATTGCTGGTGATTTCGAATACCAATTTGCTGGGCAAGGAGATCACCAACTTTGCGCATCTCCACCGCCGCCGCATCACCTTCACCATCGGGGTCATCTATCAGACGACCCCGACTATGCTGCGCGACCTGCCTGCGTTGCTCGAGGAGCAGGTGGTCGCTGCGGGACAGGAATTTATCCGGTCGAGCTTCCTCACCTTCGGCCCCTCCAGTCTCGATTTCGAATTGTTGTTCGACGTGTTCAGCGACGAATTCGACGTCGTCGCCGCGGCGCGCACCGATGTCGGCATCCGCGTGTTCGAGGCGATGGCCAAGGCCGGATATGAATTTGCCTATCCGACCCAGACGACCTTCACCGCCGCCCCCGACGGCACGATGATCATGCCCTTTGCCGAGTCCCCGAAACCCAAGGCGACCGCGGCGAAGGCGGCCAAGCCCGGCTGACGCTACGGCGCCTTGGCATGACCGCTTGGCCCTTGTGCAACGCGGCAAGACAGGCCTAGAACGCGCCCCGAACCAATGATCGAGGGGATGAGCGATGGCCACAATCACGCCGCAGGAATTGCAGACAAAGGTCGGTGAGCATCTCGGCACGTCGGATTGGGTGCTGGTCGATCAGGACATGATCAACAAATTCGCCGACGCCACCGGCGACCACCAATTCATCCATATCGACGAGGAAAAGGCCAAGCTGACGCCGTTCGGCGGCACGATCGCGCACGGTTTCCTTACCCTGTCGCTGATGCCGATGCTGGGCCAGAGCACCGATGGTCCCAAGGTCGGCGGCGTCAAGATGGGGGTCAATTACGGCTGCAACAAAGTGCGCTTCCTGGCCCCGGTTCGTTCGGGCAAGCGCGTGCGCAGCCATATCAAGCTGCTTGAGCTCGAAGAAAAGCGCCCCGGCCAGTGGCAACAGACCAATGAAGTGTCGGTCGAGATCGAGGGCGAGGAAAAGCCCGCGCTGATCGCCGAATGGATCAGCCAGTTTTTCGTTTGAGCTAATTCCCCCCTCCCGCTTGCGGGAGGGGTCGGGGGAGGGTCTGTCGGCCCTGCATCCCCACTGACATGCCCCACCCAAACCCTCCCCTGAAGGGGAGGGCCTAAGGAGAAAAATCATGCGTGACGCCGTCATCGTTTCCACCGCCCGCACCCCGCTGACCAAAGCGGGCCGCGGTTCGTTCAACAACACGCTGTCGCCGACGCTGGGCGCCTTTTCGGTCAAAGCCGCCGTCGAGCGCGCGGGCCTCGAAGGCGGCGAGATCGACGACGTAGTGTTCGGCGCCGCGATGCAGCAGGGGTCGCAGACGATGAACGTCGCGCGGCTGATCGCGCTGCGCGCCGGGCTGCCCGTCACCGTCCCCGGCATGTCCATCGACCGCCAATGCTCGTCGGGTCTGATGACGATCGCCACCGCAGCGAAGCAGATCATCGTCGACCGCCAGGACATCTGTGTCGCCGGCGGCATCGAAAGCATCTCGAAGGTCAGCGGCAGCGGCAAGGTGTTCGTCGAAACCGACGCCGAGCTGATCGCGATGCACAAGGACACCTATATGCCGATGATCGGCACCGCCGAGGTCGTCGCCAAGCGTTACAACATCAGCCGCGAAGCGCAGGACGAATATTCGCTCCAGTCGCAGCAGCGCACCGCCGCGGCGCAGGCCGCGGGCCTTTATGCCGACGAGATCGTCGCGTGCAACGCGACGATGGCGGTAATGAACAAGGAAACCAAGGAAGTCAGCTTCCACGACGTCGTCGCCGACAAGGACGAATGCAACCGCGCCGACACCACGCTGGAAGGCCTCGCCAGCCTGAAGCCGGTGATGGGCGAAGGCCACACGATCACTGCGGGCAACGCCAGCCAGCTCGCCGACGGTTCGTCGGCGTGCGTCGTGATGGAAGCCAAGGTCGCCGAAAAGCGCGGCCTCCAACCGCTGGGCCGCTATGTCGGCATGGCCGTCGCGGGCACCGAACCCGACGAAATGGGTATCGGCCCGGTGTTTGCCATCCCCAAGCTGCTCGAACGCTTCGAGCTGAAGATGGACGACATTGGCCTGTGGGAACTCAATGAGGCGTTCGCGGTGCAGGTGCTCTATTGCCGCGACAAGCTCGGCATTCCGAACGAGCTGCTCAACGTCAATGGCGGCTCGATCTCGATCGGCCACCCTTTCGGCATGACCGGCGCGCGCTGCGTCGGCCACGCGCTGCTCGAAGGCAAGCGCCGCGGCGTCAAATATGCCGTCGTCACCATGTGCATCGGCGGCGGCCAGGGCGCAGCGGGCCTGTTCGAGGTCTTCTGATTTGCGCCTGAACGCTCCGCGTATCGAGCCGGTCGATTTGGACCGGCTCGATGCCGACCAGCGCGCTGCGCTCACACCCTTCCTGGCTTCCGATGGGGGCAAGGTCGGCGGCGGCAAGATCCTCAACATCTTCCGCACCCTTGCCCATGCGCCCAAGGCGCTCACCGCGTTTCTTACGTGGGGCAATTATATCCTCTCAAAGCGCAATGCGCTGAGCCCGCGGGACCGCGAACTCGTCATCCTGCGCACCGGCTACAACTGCCGCTCGGGCTATGAATGGACCCAGCACAAGCGCATCGGGCTCGATTGCGGGCTGACCGAAGACGAGATCGCGCGCATCAAGGCAGGGCCGGATGCGGACGGCTGGAGCGAACTCGATCGCGCGATGCTGTGCGCGACCGACGAGCTGACCGGCGATCATTTCGTCACCGACGCGACTTGGGCCGCGCTGGCGCCGCTCGGCGACAAGGGCCGAATGGATTTGGTGATGACCGCCGGCCAGTACACGCAGGTTTCGATGATCTTGAACAGCTTTGGCGTGCAGGTCGAGGACGGCTGGGACGTCGACCCCGATCTGAAAGCCTGAACCCAAGGAGAATGACATGAGCGGTATCGGTATCATCGCGACCTTGCGCGTCCAGTCCGGCAAGGAAGCCGAATTCGAGGGCGTCTTCGCCGAACTCGCCGCCGCAGTCGCGGCAGACGAGCCCGGCAACGGCTATTACAAGCTGTTCCGCACGGACGATGCGGGCGTGTACAAAGTCCTGGAATGTTATGACGACGAGGCCGCGGTCGAAGCGCACCGCGCGTCGGACCATTTCCGCACCCTCGGCGCCAAGCTGGGCCCCTGCATGGCCGGGGCGCCCGAGATCGAGAAGCTGAGCGCGGTATAAAGCCGGAAACGGCCGCTTTCGACCGATTGCGGACGTTCCGCATTTCTTGACTTCGTCGTTCCCGCGAAAGCGGGGACCCAAAGCGTGCGTCGGCGGGCCTGTCCCTGGGTTCCTGCTTTCGCGGGAATGACGAGAGTGGGGAATGTCCGCCCTCACCCCAAAGCCGCATTTTCCAGCACGCTCACCCGACCTCCGCAATCTCCCCTGCCCGGTCGCCCATCACATAACGCGGCCCCGCGCCGCGCTGCGCCGCCTTGTCCTGTGGGTTATACAGCCCGCATTTTTTCAGGCTCAAGCACCCGCAACCGATGCAATTGCCGAGCAGTGCGCGCGTCCGCTCCAGCGCCGCGATCTGGCCGTCGATCCGCGCGCGCAGCGCGGTGCTGATCCGCGTCCAGTCAGCCCCGTTCGGCGTCCGCCCGGCGGGCAGCCTGCCAAGCTCGGCCGCAATCTCCCCCAGACTCAGCCCCAGTTGCTGCGCGATCAAGATGAACGACACGCGGCGAATGTCGGCGCGCAGGAAGCGCCGCTGGCCGCCGCCGGTGCGGAGCGCTTCGACCAGCCCCTTCGCCTCGTAAAAGCGGATCGCCGACACCGCGACCCCGGTGCGCGCCGAAAGTTCGCCGATGGCAATAAGGTCGGTGCGGTGCATCTCATTCTCCGTCTCGTCATTGCGAGGAGCCGCAGGCGACGCGGCAATCCAGAGTCGCGGAAGACGCCCTGGATTGCGTCGCCTCGCTCGCAATGACGAATAGCCTTGATCTAAACCTCACTTGAACTTGCAAAATCCGCAACGTCAACCCGAATCAGGAGCAATCACGTGACGCGTCCCTTCATCGAGCATGTCAATCTGACGGTCAGCGACCCCGATCGCACTGCCGCCATTCTCTCAGCGATCTTTGGTTGGCACGAACGCTGGCGGGGTCCGGCGCGCGATGGCGGGCGCACCATCCACCTCGGCAGCGAAGCCGCCTATGTCGCGCTTTATACCGGCCGCGACGGCCAACATGCCGGCGCCCAATATTCAAAGGGCGCCCCGCTCAACCATATCGGCGTGCAAGTCGATGATCTCGACGTCATCGAAGGCCGGGTAAAGGCCGTCGGCCTCGTCCCGTTCGAGCACGGCGATTACGAACCCGGCCGCCGCTTCTATTTCTTCGATCCCGACGGCATCGAATATGAAGTCGTCAGTTACGCCGAGCAAAAAACCACGCTCAGCCGAGCAACATACGAACGGTTGTCGCGTTTAGATGTCATGCTGAAATGAAAAGGAGCCCGATCATGAGCGACGACATCAAGAAACAATTCTGGAAGGCGCTGGCCGACAGCCCCTATGTCATGATCGGCGCGACCGGCGGGCGTGAGCATCATATTCCGATGAACGCCCAGCTCGACAAGGACGCCAATAGTGCTTTCTGGTTTTTTACTTCGACCGACAACCGCTTGGCGGGCGGTGGTCCAGCCATGGCGCAGTTCGCTTCGAAAGGCCACGACCTGTTCGCGTGCATTTCGGGAACTCTGGTTCACGAGAGCGACCGCGCGGTGCTCGACCGGCTGTGGAACAACGGCATCGCGGCCTGGTACGAGGGCGGCAAGGATGACCCCAAGCTGGTCCTGCTCCGCTTCGACTTGGCCAACGCCGAAATCTGGACCGCCGACCCCGGCATCAAGGGCATCTTCAAACTGATGACCGGCATGACGATGAAGGAAGGCGAACTGGGCCAACACGCCGAAGTGGCGCTGTAACTATCCGTCGTTCCCGCGAAAGCCGGGACCGCTGTCGGTCTTAAGCTGCCCTATAAGGGTAGAACGATGGCGGCCCCCGCCTTCGCGCGGGCGACGGCTTAGCCCACCCGCGGCCCGATCCGCCCCTCGCGAAACTCGAAGCCGCCCTCGCGGTCGCGCTCCAGCAGCGCGGGACCGTCGAGATCTACCCATTTCGCGCGCTGCGCCAGCACGAACGCAGGCGCGATCGCCAAGCTGGTCGATAGCATGCACCCGACCATGATCGACAGCCCCGCCGCGTCGGCGGCATCGGCGATCCGCAGCGCCTCGGTCAGCCCGCCCGCCTTGTCCAGCTTGATATTGACCCCGTCGTAAAATGCACCGATCCGCGCGATATCGGCCGCAGTCTGACAGCTTTCGTCGGCAACAAAGGGTATCGGCGCGTAAATCGGATCGAGCAAAGCGTCGGCTCCGACCGGCACCGGCTGCTCGATCATTTCAACCGCCATGTCGGCCAGCGCCTCGGCCTCGCTCAACAGGTCGATCCCGCCCCAGCTTTCGTTGGCATCGACGATCAGCCGCGCTTCGGGTGCGCCTTTGCGGACCGCGGCGACGCGCAGCCGGTCATCCTCGCCGGTCAGCTTGAGCTTGAACAGGCGATAGCCATCAGCGGCGGCAGTCGCAGCCTGTTCGGCCATCGCCCCCGGCGACCCTAGCGAGATCGTGAAGGCGGTGACTCGCGCGGTCGGCGCCCCGTCACAGCCCACAAGCTGCCACAGACGCAGTCCGCGCTGCTTCGCCTCCACATCCCACAGCGCACAATCGAGCGCGTTGCGCGCGGCGCCGGGCGCCATCAGCTCCTGCACTGCGGCGCGCGCATCGGCAGCGCCTAGCGCGGCGATATGCGGCGCGACATGCAGCAACTGGTCGCGGCACCCTGCCGCATCCTCGCCCAGATAAGTGATCGGGGTGCCCTCGCCGCGTCCGACCGCGCCGCCACACTCGACCTCAGCGACGACGACATCGACGAATGTGCTGGCGCCGCGCGCGATCACGAATGATCCCGCAACCGCCCAACGTTCGACCCGCGCGCTTTTCAGTTGGATAGCCATGCAGGAAGGCTAATGTAGATCGCAATGACCGGCAAATCCCTTTCCGAACGCATCGGCGACCTCGGCCACCGCCTAGCGGTCGAGGCGCACGCCGCCTGGTTCGCCGCTCGCGATTCGCGAGTGCCGATGCTCGCGCGTTTCCTGGCGGTCGCCGTCGCCGCTTATGCGCTGTCGCCAATCGACCTGATCCCCGATTTCATTCCGGTGTTGGGGTGGCTCGACGACCTGTTCATTGTGCCGCTGGGATTATGGGCGGTGCGCCGCCTGATCCCCGCCCCGCTGTGGCAGGAACTCCATGCCGCCGCCGAAGCCGCGAGCGAACGCCCGTCGAGCCGTAGCGGCCTGGCGTTCATCCTGCTGTTATGGGCGGGATTGCTCTATCTGGTCTATTGGGCGGTGCGGACGTCGCCCATGCATTGAAAGAGGCGAACCCGGTGGTGCGCTGGTCGGCTTTGGGGTGGAGAGCTGCCATACCCCACCCTCGTCATTCCCGCGAAAGCGGGAACCCAGGGACAGGCCCGCCGACGCACGCTTTGGGTCCCCGCTTTCGCGGGGATGACGAAGTCAAGAAATGCGGAACGTCCGCAACCGGTCGCAACCCGACCTCACCCGCCGTTGCTGCGGATCCACCCTTCGACCACCGGCGCAATATCCTCGCGCCATTTGCGGCCGTTGAAGATGCCATAATGGCCGACCGTCTTCGCCATCAGGTATTTCTTCTTCTCGGTCGGCAGCGATTTCGCCAGCGTCAGCGCCGCCTTGGTCTGACCGATTCCTGAAATATCGTCGCGCTCGCCCTCGATCGCCAGGATCGCAATATCCTCGATCGCATTCAGATCGACCGGCTGGCCACGGTGCAGCATCTCGCCCTTGGGCAGCGCGTGGCGCTGGAACACCACATCGACGGTCTGCAGATAGAATTCGGCGGTCATGTCGCACACCGAGCGATATTCGTCATAGAATTCCTTGGTCTTGTCGGCCTCTTCGCCGTCACCGTCGACCAGATGTTTGAACATCGACCAGTGGCTCATCATGTGATTGCCCAGGTTCATCGACATGAAGCCGGCCAGCTGCAAAAAGCCTGGATAAACGCGGCGTCCGGCGCCCGGATAATAAGCGGGGACCGTGGCGATGACATTTTCCTGAAACCACGCATGCGGCCGCGTCATCGCATGCTGGTTGACCGCCGTCGGCGCCTTGCGCGTGTCGATCGGTCCGCCCATCATCGTCAGCGTCGCAGGGCGGCACTTGTTCTTGTCCGCCGCCATGATCGCGGCGGCGGCCAGCGCCGGGACCGACGGCTGGCACACCGCCAGCATATGCGCGCCGGGGCCGATATGCTCCATCCAGCCGATCAGATAATCAATATAGTCGTCGAGGTCGAACTTGCCCGCTTCCAGCGGCACGTTGCGCGCGTCACGCCAGTCGGTGATCCACACGTCATGCCCGGGCAGCATCCTTTCGACCGTGCCGCGCAGCAACGTCGCATAATGGCCCGACATCGGGGCGACGATCAACAACTTCGGCGCGTCCGTCGTGCCCTTATGCTTGAAATGCTTGAGCTGACCGAACGGCTTGCGCGCCTCGATCGCTTCGGTCACGCGAACTGTTTCGCCATCGACCTCGGTTTCGTACAGCTCGAACCCCGGCTTGCCGCGCGGCGCCGCAGCATGCGCGAACACTTCCAGCGCCGAGGCGAACTGCGGACTGCCGCCGAAATAGCCGAGCGGGTTCGCCGGATGTTGCATCACCTGCGCCCCCGCGGTCGCCAGCGCACTTGCGCCCGCCAGCCAGCTTTTCTGCATTTCAAAGGCGTGATACAACATATGCGATGGTTCCTTGGCAGCCCCGGCGCTCTTCGGGCGACCGTTTGTCGGCACCAGTCTAGGGCTTCCGTCTCATTGTGCAATGCATCATAATCGGTTTTGACGCGGAACTTTGCTCTGTTTCTGCATCCTTCGGCGTGCAGCACCGCTTCAAAGCGCTTGAAGCAGAGGGTCATTCTGCGCCGTTGAGCGCGGCCAGCGCCACTGCTAGGGCCAATGCGATGGCCAGCACCCCCGACCCCTCCGCCGCAAAAACCCCCGCGCAGCCGCGCCGCAAGCTCGGCAGCCTCAGGATGATTTGGCATTATGCCAGCGCCTATCCGCTGCAACTGGCGATCGCCGCGGTCGCGCTCGGGATCGCGGCGCTCGCGACGCTGGCGATCCCCTGGCAGTTCAAGGAAATGATCGACAGCGGCTTTGTCGCCGGCGGCGGCGACGTCGCGCCGCATTTCCGCCTGTTCTACGGCATCGTTCTGACCCTCGCTCTCGCCACGGCGCTGCGCTTCTATTTCGTCAGTTGGCTTGGGGAACGCACCGTTGCCGACATCCGCCAGGCGGTTCAGCGCAACCTGCTCCGCCTCGCACCGGGGTTCTTCGAGGAAAACCGTCCGTCCGAAATCGCCTCGCGGATGACATCGGACACCACGATCATCGAACAAGTCGTCGGCACCACCGTCTCGGTGGCGCTCCGGAACATGGTGATGGGAATCGGCGGCATCGCCTATCTGTTCACCCTGTCGCCAAAGCTCACCGGCGGTATCCTGCTCGGCATCCCGGTCATTATCATGCCGATCGTCCTGCTTGGCCGCCGCCTGCAGAATGTGTCGCGGTCGAGCCAGGACCGCGTCGCAGACATCGGCGCCACCACCTCCGAACAATTGGGCGCGATGAAGATCGTCCAGGCGTTCGGCCAGGAAGATCGCGAAGCCGCGCGCTTCGCCAGCGCGGTCGAAGCGACCTTCGCCACCGCCAAGCGCCGCATCCGCCTCCGTGCGATCATGACCGCGATCGTCATCGGCCTGCTGTTCGGCGCGATTACCACCCTGCTGTGGTACGGCGCCGAAGGGGTCGCCGCGGGGACCATCACCGGCGGCACCATCGCCGCATTCGTTCTCACCGGCGGGCTGGTCGCGGGCGCTTTCGGCGCACTGACAGAAGTCTATGGCGATCTTCTGCGCGCCGCGGGGGCCGCCGAACGGCTGAGCGAACTGCTCAACGCGGAAGCCAGCATCGCCCCGCCCGCGCAGCCGCGCGCCTTCCCCGAACCATCGCTCGGCACGCTCGAATTCGCGCAGGTCGAATTCCATTATCCGACCCGCCCCGACGCTCCGGCGCTCCATGATTTCAACCTCGCGATCCAGCCGCGCGAGACGGTGGCGATCGTCGGTCCCTCGGGCGCCGGCAAATCAACCCTGTTCCAGCTCGCCGAGCGGTTCTACGACCCGCAGGGCGGGCAAATCCTGCTCGACGGCGTCCCGCTGACCGAGGCCGACCCCGCCGACATTCGCGCCCGCATCGCGATGGTGCCGCAGGAAACCGTCATCTTCGCCGCTTCGGCGCGCGACAATCTGCGCTACGGCAATTGGGACGCGACCGACGAACAATTGTGGGACGCCGCGCGCGCCGCCAATGCCGAAGAATTCCTCCGCAAGCTGCCGCAAGGACTCGACACCTTCATGGGCGAAGGTGGAGCCCGGCTGTCGGGCGGGCAGCGCCAGCGCGTCGCGATCGCCCGGGCCCTGCTCCGCCGCGCGCCGCTGCTGCTGCTCGACGAGGCGACCTCGGCGCTCGATGCCGAATCCGAAAAGCTGGTGCAGGACGCGCTGGAAACATTGATGCACGATCGGACAACGATCGTCATCGCGCACCGGCTCGCTACCGTCCGCGCCGCCGATCGGATCATCGTGATGGACAACGGCCGGATCGTGGAGGAGGGCAAACATGACGCGCTCGTTGCCGCCGACGGTCTCTATGCCCGCCTCGCGCGCCTGCAATTTCAGGACAATCTTGCCCCCGCCTGACCCCATGACCCTTCGAAGGATATGACGATGCTTTACGACATGACCGTGCCGGCCTACCGGAACGGCCTCAACGCACTGTCCGCCCAGCTCGACAAGGCACTCGCCTGGGGTGAGCAGAATGGCGTCGGCGAACTGCAATTCATCGTCGCGCGCCTCGCGCCCGACATGTTCCCGCTGGCCGCCCAAGTGCGGTTCACCTGTTCGCAAGCGGTCCAGCCGCCGACCCGCCTTGGTGCAGTCGGCGCCCCCGCTCTGACCGATGACGCAACCGACTTCGCAGGCCTCCAGACGCAGATCGCGACGACGCTAGCGTGGCTCGATACGATCGATGCCGCCACGCTCGACACTGCCCCCGATCGCCCGATCGCTTTCGATCTGCCGAACGGCATGGCCTTCGACATGACCGCCCGCACCTACGTCCGCGATTGGGCACAACCGCAGTTTTACTTCCACGCGGTCGCCGCCTATTCGATCCTGCGCCACATGGGCGTACCGCTCGGCAAGACCGATTATGTCGGTTATATGATGGCGTATCTGCGCCCCGGCACCGCGCCCGCCGCCTGACTACGGCGGAAGCGATCGGTTCAGATCAGCCCGGCATATTCGCGAATCCCCGGAAAGGCGAGTTTCGACCCGCCGTTGCGCCGGATCGCGCCGATCGCCTCGTCGACGCGCAGGTAGCGCGCCCGCGCATCGGGTTCGAGCAGGATTGCCGCGGGCTCGGGGCGGTCGGCCGCCTGTTTGACCAGCATGCCCAGTTGGGCCAGATCGACCGCTTCATCATTCCAGCGGATCACGTCGGCGGTATCGATGGTCACCCGGTTTTCGTCGGCAATCGGAATCCCGATGCCGTCCGCAGGCAAGGTCACATCGACGCTATGCGTCGGCGGCGGGATGGTGATGATGAACATTACCAGCATCACCAGCATGACGTCGATCAGCGGCGTCGTATTGATGGCGGGATCGCCATTGGGGTCGGCGCGAAAAATGCTGCGATGAAACTGGCTGCGGCGTTGGCGCATCGTCTCTCTCCCGGTCGGGGTCGATCGCACCGTGATTGCCGGGCGCTCGCCCATCATCAAGGGCCCAAGACCGTCTCGCGCCCAAATTGTGATGGTATATCATAAATTGATCGGGGCAAGCGGAATTTGCCAACGGCATCGCTCCGCCATCACCGCGTACCGCGCGGCAAAGTCGGGTGCCGCGCATCGCACCCATGAAGAAAGGGCGGCGCCTTGCGGCACCGCCCCTCTTTTCGTTCCAGTCCCAGTCGGGAGCGGAAACCGATCTTACATGCCCGAGTTCGGACCGTAAGTGATTTCCACGCGACGGTTCTGGTCGTTGCGGACGCCATCGGCGGTGGCAACGGCCGGGCGGCTTTCGCCGAAGCCCTGCGCGCTGATCGAGCCATCCGAGATACCGCGAGCGGTCAGGTAGCTGCGAACCGCGGTGTTGCGGCGTTCCGACAGACCGACGTTGTAGGTGGCCGAACCCGAACGGTCAGCGTGACCGGCGAGCATGACCTGCGTACCCGTGCAACCACGGTTATAGGCGCTGATCGCGTTGTCGAGCGTCGAAGCGGCTTCCGGCGTGATGTTCGACTGATCCCAGTCGAAGTACACGATGTACGGCCCAGGCTCACACTGCACGACCGGCGGCGGCGGCGGGGGCGGGGGCGGCGGGGGAGGCGGCGGCGGCGGCGGCGGCGGCGGGGCCACAACCGGCTCCGGTGCACCACCGAAGTTGTACGTCAGCGTACCGAGGATCGAGTGCGAACGGAAGCGCGTCGAAACGTCGCGGCCAGCCTGATCGACCAGGTCGATGTTGTCGGCGTTGAAGAAGCGATACTTCAGGCCAACATCCCAGTTGGTGCTCAGCGGCGCGCGAACGCCGGCGATGGCCTGCCAGGCAAAGCCCGTATCCGAGTCATCGATGAACGGGCCGGCGAACACGGGTTCAACCGACACGCGGGCAACACCGGCACCACCGCCGACAAAGCCCTGAAGGCCGTCGTCGTCGCCGAAGTCGAGCATGCCGTTGACCATGAAGCTCAGCGCATTGGTGTCGCCGTTCAGCGCGGTCGAACCGGTGAACGTGCCAGCGCCATTGGCGCTGTTCGGGATCCCGGGGTTGGTGAAGCGGCCCGACTTGATGTCGGCTTCACGATAGCCGACTTCGACTTCAGCGCGGAAACCGCCGAAATCATAACCGACGGTACCTTCGAAGTCATAACCCGCACGATGATCGACCGAACCGGCATTGTTGAACGTGCCAATATCGAGATCAAGGTCTTCGACCAGCATAGCACCAGCACCAACACCCACGTACCAGGAGTCGTCGCGCGCCAGAGCAGGCGAAGCCAGGGCGGTGGAGGCCAATGCCATAGCGACGGCAAGCTTCCTCATAGTAATTCCCCTTTCAAATTGAGATATACGTCTCGGCAGACGTCCTACTCGCCGCTTTGGTTCCGTGCAAGCGAACAAATCGTCAATCTGTTGCCAAAAAGTCGCACTTTAAAAACCAATGCTCAGAAATTCAGCCTGAGATCAGAAGACCCTGCGCCTCAAGCGCGGCGATGAGCGTGGTCAGCGTGCTACGCGCTTCGGTGTCCGCTGTCGAGCCGCCCGAAGGAGCACTGATCGCCACCGGCGCCACCCATTCCCCCGCCTCGAATCGCAGCCGCGCCCCGTCGGTCAGGCGCGTCACCTGCATCGCCGGCGACGCGGCGGCAAAACGCCATCCCCCGACCGTCCACAGCGCGATGGCGGTCGCCTGCCCGGCCCAGGCACCCGTCGCTGCCGCGCCGACCAGCCAGCATTGCCCCGGCACCGGCGCCGACGGCGGGTCGTTCAGCGGCCCCGCCATAACCGCGGCATGAACCAGCGCGTCGATCAGGGTCAGCGCCTCATTGTGCGTCATTTCCTTTTGCGCCTGCGCCAACGCCAGCAATGGCAAGGCAAAGCGCGGGGTCAGCGGTATGTCGGTCATGGCATCATCCTCTTCAGGTCAGCGGCAAAGACAGCGGCGGCGACAGCGCAAAATCGCCGACCTGGCGAATCAGGATCGCGGTGCCGGTAGGCAATCCAGCCAGGTCCGCCGCCGCAAGATGCAGCGTCGGTGCGTCGCGCTCCCACGGCGCCCGCCCGGGCACGGGCGGCGACAACGCGATACGCCACGCCTCGCGTCCTTCGCCCAGCGGCAGGTCTGTATGGTCGCGCCAGCCGGTATCGACGCGGCTGCGGCGGCGCCAGCCAATGACGACACCGCCCGCCCCATCGGGCACCACCCGGCCATGCACCGGCGCCAGCGGCCGCAGCGCGCTGGTCGCCGCGGGAACCGCCATCTCGGTCATCGCCGTCGCGCCGCGCGGTGTCCATTGCAGCAGTGCGCCGCCGCTTTCCGCCGCCGTGGCGAGCGTTTCGGGCAACAGCATCGGTGCGCCATCATCGATCAGAACAAAAGGCGCACCCGCCGGATGCCCCAACGCCTGCGCCGTCCCGGCGCGGCCACGCAGCAAATGCGACAGGCGCCACGCGCCCGCTCCCACCGCCTCGGCGACACCGAACTGCACCAACTCGTTGCCCACCATCGCCCGATTGGCACCGCCCAGCAGCGCCGCGTCGCCGACCGATTCCAGCGTCATCGCCGGGTTGACCAGCGTCACCATCAGGGTCGCGGCGCGGTCGAACAGCATTTCGCTTCCCGTCGCCAGCGGCGCTGACAACTGCCCCAGCGCCGCCGCCGGCCGCACCGTTCCCAGCGCGATGGGCTCGGCCCCGGCGACCGGCACGAACCAGCAATCGGCACCGCGCCAGCCATCATTGCTGCCCGCAGCAGCGATCAGAACCCGCGCCGACACGGCGCCCGGGCTTCCCAGATTCGGCAGATCGAACAGCTGCACCGTCCCGACCGCATCGGGCCAGTCGGGCGCGCGCACCGGGATCCCCGGCGCGGCGGGCAGGTCGGCGGCGGGCACTGGTTGGTGCCGCTTCAATTCGATCAATATCTCGTTCGCGCGCACCGTCCGCGCCGCGAGGCGCCATGCGCTGCCATCAGCCAGCGTCACGACATGCCCGACCGGCAGTGCCAGCGCCGCCAGATCGGCCTGCCAGATCAATGTCTCGCGCCCATCCGCCGCCGCCGCAGCCAGGCGCTGCGCCAGCGCCCGTGCCGACGGCGCCGGCAACACTGCGGGCAGGTCGATCCGCTCCTCGCGCACGCCGCCCCCCGCGACCTGGCTTGCCTGCTGCCCCAGCTGATAATCGCGTTCAGGTTCATAGTGGCGCAGCCGGATCGACCCCGGCAACGACGACAATGGCGCGCGTTGGCGCTCGATTGCATCGTGCTCGATTTCCATCCGCAGCGCCTCGCAAAAACCGCTCAGCATCAGCGGCGCGCCGGTCAACTCTGCAGGGGCCAGCCGCCACTGCTCCGAACCGGTCGCCACCCGCACACCATCGACATCGAACAACGGCGCCAGCGCGTCGCGCGCCCGGTCGCCCGACGCGGCATAGCCGGTGAACGGCCACGCCCCGAAACATCGCCCGGTCTCGCCCAACAGGCGATCGCCGATCATCCCGGCATCGACCGTTCCCGTGTCGGCCTCTACTTCAAAGGTCAGCGAGGGAATCCGGTTGCCAAAGGCGCCCAGTTCAAGCCCCTCGAACACCGCATAGGCCAGCCCGCGAAAAGCGCTCGCCGACGTCATTCCGGTCGCCGAAGCAATCAACGGGTCGACGGCCTGGTCCTCGCCGCCGTCATGCCAGCGAAACGTGCAGCGCTCCTGAAACGTCCCGCTGGTGCCGCGCAGTAGGTTGCCGTCGGCCCAGATGCGCCGGATCGCGCGGATCGGACGCGACGACAGCGCGACCGCCAACGACACCGCATAGCTATATTCGGTCGTCGACGGCCGCCCCTTGCCGCCGCCGCGTTTGCTCCGCCGTTCGATCAGGTCGGTCGCCCAGACCACGCTGCCCGCGACGCGCATCGTCCCGAACAGCTGTGGGATTTGCTGGCCATAGGTTGATGCCTGGACCTTCAGATCGGCGAGCCGCGGCCCCTCGCGCCCTTTCGGCTTAAAGATCTGGGCATCGACCTGTTGCCCCAGCGCCGCGCCGATCGCAGCGCCCACCGGTCCCCCAACGATCCCGCCGACCACCGTCAGCACCAACGTCGCCATCGTCATCCCCTGTCTCTATAAATCGCCACCGCACCGCGTCGGGTGCCAGCGCATCAATCGGCGTCTCAACCACGCACCGCAAACCGGCGTGGGCATGGACAAATGTTGTCACCCCGATCAGCCCCAGATGGAACTGCCTCGCCGGGCATCCAATCAGCGCCACATCGCCAACGCGTGCGGCGTCCTCGACCGGGGAGAACCCCGCCGCCGTCAACCCCGCCTCGACCTGTGCCCGCGACCAGCCGCGCAACGGATAGTTTGATGGCGCTACCAGTCGCTCGCCGACCGCCCTATAGGCGGCCCAGACCAGCCCGACGCAATCGACGCCCGTCGCCGGGTCGCGGCCCTGCGGGCGAAACCGCGCGCCGACCATCGTCTGTGCCGCTGCAAAGGCGCGGCTGGCGCCGTCAGCCACCGGGATAACGGGTGAGCAGATCATTGCCCGGCAGATGGGCCTCACCGCGAAAATTGATCGCATTGGCAAAGCGGTCGCGGCACGTCGCCAGCTGCTTGTCGCATCCTTCGATCAGCCGCACCCGCACCGCGCCCGCCACCGAAAACGCCGGTCCTTCGGCCAGTTGCAACACCGCGCCGTCGGCCGCGATCACCGGGCTGGACAAGCCGCAATTGGCGCCCTCGATCCACCGCAATTCGCCGAACGCCAGTCCCGCCACCGCGCTGTCCAGTGTGACCGCCCGCCCGGCGACCGCCACCACGCGCCGGACATGAGACAGCGGCGCCAGATCGACCCGGCACGCCCAGTCGCCCAGCATCGCGCGGCACGACGGCGACGTCGCCGGGCACACCGGCCGGTCGAGCAACCGCGTCACCCCCTGCAACTCCGCCGCGAACGCCGCCCCGCGCCGCTCGATCGCTCCCAGCGATCCGCGCGCCACCGTCACCGGCGCCGCTTCCGATTCGGTCCAGTCGGTCACGAACAATTCCAGTTCGGCGCCGTCCCAGCGCCCCGCATCCAGATCGCGCGCCGCAATCGCATCGCTCGCGATTGCGCCCTCGAGGTCCATCGTCGCCGCCTCCAGGCTGTCGCTCGTCTCCAGCGCCGACGGCTTCATCCCCGGCGCGGCGCGATAGACCAGTCCGCCGACCAGCAGGTCGCGGTCGTGCGAGGTCAGCCCGATCACCACCCCGTCGCGCCGCGCCAGCCGCCAGCACCACGCCAGCGTCACGACTTCGGCGCGCAGCCAGTCGGGCGCGGCCAGCATCACCATGGCGCCCGCACCTCGACCAGCGGCACGCGCGCAATCTCGCCCGCCAGAAAGGTCGCGCGGCTCGCCTCCAGCCGATCCTCGGCAAAGCGCACCGGCACATCGAACAGAAATCCGGCGCGCACCGCGATCCCTGCAGCGGGCGCCACATCCAGCAGCACCTCACCCGCGCCCGTCACCGAAAACCCCGCCGTCTCGATCCCATCGACCGACACCCGCACGCTCCCCGCCACCGGCAGCCGGATCGCGCGCACCTGCTCGGCGTCCCCCGCACCATAAAGTTTCACCAGCGCAAACTGCCGCCGCACCCCGTCGCCGACCCCCAGCATCTGGTCGCTTGCCGTCGGCAATCCGCCATCGGCCGCCGAACTCGCATCGAACGGATCGCGAAAGCGGAACCCCCGCGCCGCCCCGCGCCGCGCGCGGAAAAAATCCGCCAGCACCCGCACATCGGCCTCGGACCTTATCCCCGGCCCAGCATCATAAGCCATCCGCGCCTCGGCCCATTCGCTCGCCCGCTGTTCATGCCCCGATGGCGAGCTCACGATTTGGGTCGAAAATTCGGTCGCCACCATCGCCTCGCGCCCGATCGCCAGCGGGAAATCCACCGCATCAAAAGCCTGCACCTCATCCTCCCCGTCGAAAGCCACGAACCCGTCGCGCGCCACTTGCGGCAGCGCCCACACGAACGTCCGCGCCACCCCCGCCCGCCGCGCCGCGTCGGCGGCGTCGGCGATCGCCCGCCACTGCCCGCGATCCTCCGCGTCCAGCACAAAGCCCGAAAAATATTGCTGCTCGTCAGCCGGATAGCCCAGTCGCACTACCATCGCCGCCCGCGCCCCCGCGGTCTCGGCGCCGCGCCCTGCGGTCACCCAATCATAATCCTCCAGCTGCAACACATCGAAAGCCGGCTTCGCCCACGCCAGCGGCACATTGGCCCGCCGCACCTCGGGCGCCGCCGGGTCGAGCACAGTCGGCAAAAACACCAACAGAAAGGACTGAAGCCCTGCCGCCCCCGCCTCATGCCGCGCCGCCGCGACCAGCGCCGCCGTCGATGTCGCGAGCAACGCCCCCAAAGCGTCCAGCATCGCCCGCTGCGGCGCGCTCAGCGTCCCGCGCACGTCGGCAATCGCGACGCTCGCCTCGCCCAGTGCCGCACCCGTCGCACCATCATAACCACAGATCTTGCCGCCCGGATTGACCCACCACCACGGCTCGCCGACCTGGAATTTCGGCGCCAGCCCCGCATCACGACCGATCGCGACAAACGCCCGCGCGACCAGCTGCAAATATCCCATCGCCGCCGCATTGGCGGGCGACAACAGGGTCGATGGCGGCACCCACCCGGTCAGCGCCGGGGCGCCGTCGGCATCGCGCTGTTTCCAGCTCGCCGGGCAATAGGCGTCGAACACCTCATAGGACAGCGACCAGATCAGCCCCAGCCCCGCCGCCGCGCACCCCGCCGCCAGCGCCCGGTGCCATTCGCGCGCGGGCCGGTTCAGCGCCCCGCCCGCCAGGCTGACACAAAACCCGTCGCCGCCGGGTTCGAGCCGCATATAATGGCTCATCCCGACATAATGGACGACATCGCCGCGATAGCCCAATTGCGCGATCTGCCGCACCACCCGCGCCGGGGTCAGGTGATAGCAATCGTCATAGCCGTTGGTCATGCCCAGCGCGGTTTCGGGCAGCACCGCATCGCCGATCGCCAGCACCGATCCCGATCCCGAACAGGCGATCGCGCTCATCTCGGCCCAGCCCTCGACCGACGCCGCCAGCACCCCATCGGCGCCATCATAGGTCGGCGGCACCAGCGAGATGAACATCCGGTCCACGTCCCCCGCCCACACCGGATCGGCCTCGCCGGGCAGCAGGAACCCGCCGTCCAGCGCATCGAAATCCAGCGTGACGACCGCATCTTCCGCCGTCCCGACCGCATAATTCCACGACCGCACATACCAGGCACGCGGGCTCCCCGCCGCATCGCGTCCCTCGATGGTCAGCGTCGGCCCGTGCAGCGCATCGAGCGGCTTGACCCCGCCCGACCGCCACCGAAAGCTCAGCTGCGTGCGCCGGAAATCGCGCTTCGTCTCATACGCCAGCAGCGGATGATCCCAGCGATCCTCGCTTTCCCAAATCAACCCCGCCAGATCCTGCTTGCGGTAAAACACCGCCTCGACGCGCAGCGTTCGCGGTGCCGGATCACTCACGCTCGCCATCATCGGCCGCGCGAAATCGACCGTCCAAAAGCGCGGATCGAACCGCTTCACCCAACCCTTGCGATGATGCGGCTCGGCCGCCGCCACCAATGCCCAGCCCATCACGACAGCCTTTCCAGGTGACATCACCATCCCTTCCCCTTCAGGGGAGGGGCAACGAAACTCGCGAGCTTGCTCGCCAGTGAAGTGGGGTGGGCGAGCAGCACAGCGCCCAACAACCGGCTGTTCCCCGGCGTTCGCCGGGGCACAAATCCTTCTTCTGCAATGGACAATCGCGGACGGGGTCAGGCCTACAAAGAAGTGTGGCTCAATCTTCCCCACTAGCCACCGCTCGACGCACCGCGCGCGCCAGCTGCCGCCCGGTCTGCGCCAGCCGTTGTGGCTCGCTGTCCGTCTGCCCCTGCACATTCACCGTGATCGCGATATTGCGCGCGCCGCCGCCTGCCGCCTCGATCCGCCCGCTCGCGGTCGGCACGAACAGCTCGGGTCCGCGCTCGCCGACCCGATAGGCGCGCCCGGCGCTCACCGGGCCGCCCGTTGCGCGTCCCGGCGCCCCGAACAGCGACAGCGCCAGCGCCAGCAGACCACCGCCGCCCTGACTCGCGCCTGATCCGCCGCCGCCCAGCGCCCCGATCCCGTTCGAAATCGCGGCGCGTGCAATGTCGGCCATCACCGCCAGCGCCAGCCGCTTCAGATCCTCGAACCCCAGCTTGCCCGCCACGATCGCGCGGCTCAGCGCGCGTTCGATCGCCCGCCCTGCCGCATCGGCGCCAGACCCCAGCGACCCCTCCAGCTCACCACGCAGCGCCGCAATGTCGCGCCGGAACGCGCTGGTGTCGGCGCGCACCGCCACCACCATCTCGTCGATCTCATCCATCGGGAAATTTCTCCATCAGTGCGGCCAGCGCGCCGCCGTCGAATGTCGCTACCGCTTCTGCCTCGACCCAGCCGGCCAGCACCGCGCGAACATCGGCAGGCGTCGCCGCCCAGAAATCATCCGGCCGCCATCCCGCAACGCGCGCCATCACACCCGCCAGCGTGACCGCGGCCAGACCCACTCGATCATTCGACACCATTCACCGCCCCGACAATATCTGCCCCAGCAACACGCGCAGCGCCGGGGTCACCGCCGCCAGCCCCTGCGCGACAACCGCCTCACCTACCGCCTCACGGCTCAGCCCCTCGGGCCGATCCCGCACACAGTGCCAGAACAGCACCGCCAGCTCGCCCAGTCCCAGCCGTCCGTCCGCCGCGCGCTCGATCAGCGCGAACAGCGGCCCCAGCTCGCCCTCCGCCGCGACCAGCGCGGCAAAGCTCGGGCGCAACACAAACACCTCGGCGCCAACCCGCAATTCCGCCTCGCCGCGCAGCGCATTCGCCGCCGCGCTCACAGGCTCACCACCGCGCCGCTCGATTCCAGGTTCAGTGTGTAATTGCGCTCGCCGTTATAATCGCCGGCATAGTCCAGCCGCGTCACCAGGAACCGCCCGCGCAGCCGCTCGCCGCTTTCGAAACTCAGCTCATAATCGTCGATCGTCCCCGCCAGCGCATGACCGCGCACCCGTACTTCCGCCGCCGAACCGGTAAAAATCCCTGCTGCGCTCACCGAAACCGATCGCACCCCGGCGCCCGACAACAGCGCGCGCCAGCCGCCCGAATCCTTGGTCGTGACGTTCACCGCCTCGCCGTTCACCGACAGCTGCGTCGTCCGTAATCCCGCCACGGTCTGATAGGTCGGCGGCGCCGCGCCATTGCCGACCTTCAGCAGAAAAGTGCTCCCATTTTCAATTGCCATCGTCTAATCTCCTCATCATAAAACCATCCGAAACCGGGGAGTCACAGGATGCTGATCACGACATTGCTTTTGGCCGCCATGGTCCAGTCGCCGACCGTCGACACGACGCGCGCGGCCTTCACCAAATGCCTGCGCGACGACATGAAAAAGGCGCTCGAGGCCAAGGTCGAAGAGGTCGAATATGAAATGGCGCTGAAAGCCAATTGCAGCACCGAACGCGATGCGTTCCGCAAGGCGGTGATCGCGCTTGGCCGCTCAGGCGGCGACTCGGCGGCCGTCGCGACCGAAGACGCCGACATGCAGGTCGAAGATTACCACGCCAATTTCACCGACAAGTTCAAGGATTACAAAGCGAACAACTCGCTGCCCGGCGATTGATCCTCAATATAGTTTGCGTACCTGAAGCGGGCGTCAGCTTTTGGGGTAGAAAACGGCCATCCCCCACCCTCGTCATTCCCGCGAAAGCGGGAACCCAGGGACAGGCCCGCTGACGCACGCTCTGGGTCCCCGCTTTCGCGGGGATGACGACCTGAAGGGATGCGGAATTTCGCCTATTCGTCTGCATCAGACGATCCCCGCTCTCTCGCGGGGGCCCGCTCACCCCGCCAAACACCGGCACCGCACGACCACCTCGTGCCGCCAGCCGCCCTCGCGCAAGAAACCGAACCGCGTCCGCACCACCCGCGCGCCAACGATCGACCACCCGCCCGCCACCCCGCGCATCGCAGCCACCACCGCATCGATCCGTCCGGTCGCCGCATCGTCGACCGCGGCGCCCACCCCGACCAGCACCAGCGTCAACCGCACCTCGCGCCCAGCCCAGTCCTTGGTGCCCCAGTCGGTCCCCTCCGCGCCGCCAACCGAAACATAGGGCGCGCTGGCCCGCTGCGGCGTGCCATCGAAAACGCCATGCACCAACCCCGCCAGTTCGGCGTCGCCCGCCAGCAACGCCAGCGCCCTGGCGCGCACCGCCTGCTCTGCGCCGCTCATTGTCCGCTGCCCAGCGTCATCCGCCGCCACGGTTGCCACAGCGCCGCAATGGCTGCGGGCGGCGCGACCGGCGCGGTATCGCGGGCATCGTGCAGATGCTGAACCATGCGCACGATACCCTGACGGATGGCTTCGGGAATCCCGTTGGGATTTTCGGCGATCCCGGCGCGGTAGGTTACCCGCACCCGCTCGGCATCGCCAGGCTGCGCGATCATCAGCTGCCCGCTGCCATCGCGCCCGTGGCGCAGCCGGTATCCGCCCGCCTCCAGCACCGTCTCATCGCCAGCCGGGCTCAGCAGCACCGCGGTCTCGACCATAGCAACCGGCCGCGCGGTCAACCGCACCTGCCCGGCGCGTAGCGGCAGCACCTCCTCGGTCGCGCGGATGACCAGCCAATGGCTGATAAACGCCTCGCAAATATTGGTCGCGGCGCGGACCAGTCCGGCAACTACGGCATCGTCGATCGTCGAGCCCAGCCGCAACCAGCCACGCGCTTCGTTCAGGCTCACCGGGGCATCGCCCGGTAACAGACCAGCCGTCATCACCGGTCCTCCACGCGGACGGTCATCGACCGCTCGTCGATTTGCCCGTCGCTCAGCGTCACCCGGTTGGTGACCCGATAGACATGGCCGGCAACCCCGCCCGTCAATGTCGCCGTCGATTGCATCAGGTCGTGCGCGGCCGCCGCCACCGCGACGCCGTCGGCCTCGGCCGGGACGATCGCCCACACGCTCGCCAGCACCGCCTGGCCGCCGGGATAGGCCGCCGCCCAGTCGAATTCGAAATCGATCCGGCTGTCCGGATCCTTCACGATCATCGTCATCGCCATTCCTTTGTTTGGGATTCTGACCTTATGGTTTGCGGATGATCACGCGGCGGCTGGCCTCACGGATCGGCGGCACCGCAGCCTGCGCCGCAGCGGGCTCAGGCCCACCCCATTCGCTGGCCAGGTCGCGCCGCGCCGCATCGCCAATGGCGCGCGATGCCAGGGCGCTGCCGCCCATCATGCCGCCGCCTCCAGCGCCGCCAGCCGCTGCGCCAGCGCGGCCATGATGAACAGCGCCAGCTGGTCGGACCTGATGCCGAAGCGGGTGTGCGCTGCGCCGCCTGCGGTCTGCCATTCGTCCCAACATAGAAAGGCATAGGGCGTGCGCCCCGGTCGGCCGTCATCGTCCAGCGGGTCGACCAGCCCTTCATCCGCCATGATCGCCCACACCTGCTGCGCGCGGATCCCGAAATGCTGGCGCGCCCCGTACGCCCCCTTTTCGGCAATCGCGTCATGCCACTGGTAAAACCCCAGCTCGGCGGCGATCCGAATGGCCGCGCGCCGCTCCGCCGCGTCCATCGCGCTGCGCCACGCCTTGTCGCGGCTATCGGACGTGTTGATCGTTCCCGTCCCGGCAAAAACCGTCGCCACGCGATACGCTGCGGTGCCCAGCGAATAGGCATTGTCGGCGCCGGGACGCCCCGCCCCGCTCGCTTCCCACCGCCACAGTTCGGCGCCATCATTGCCGCCGTTGCGGTCGCGATAAATGGCCAGCGCCGACGTCGCCGGCACCTGCCCGATGCACCAATTGGCAATGCCGTTCTGGGTAAAGCTGATCAAGGCGCCGTTGGGCGCGCCGTCGATGTTGCCAAAGTCCGTCAGGATGCCTCGCCCCGGATTGGCTTCGGCAATGTTGAACCGATAGTTGGCGGCGCCGCCACCCACCGTTATCCGCCCGTTCGCCGTCACCCGCAGCCGTTCGGCGCCACCCGTCACCACGGCGATGGTATCGCTCGCGGCCCGGAACATGCCGCTGTCGGTGTCACCCGAAAACGTCAGGGTGGGCGCCGCCGCAGTGCCATTGGGCACCCCCAAGGCACCGGTCAGCGCAAACCGTCCGTCGGCATCGCGATATGCCAGCGCCGACAGCGGCACGTTGACCCAGCTCCCGGCGCGGCGCACCGTCACCTGATCGTCGGCCAGCCCGGTCGCCGCGGCGGTATGCGTCGTCGATAGCGGCTGCTTGCTGCCGACCGCATCGGTCAGCGCGGCCATGGCGCCGTCCTGGGCGGCGAACCACGCGGCGCCAACGGTCAGCGCGATCGTCTTGAGTCCCGCCGCAAAATCCACCAGCGCGCCATTGTTTGAAGAGCTCGCGACCAGCTCGCGCACCAGTCGCCCGCTGCCGTCGATCCGGCCCCGCCCGACCTCCCATTGTCCAGGCTGGGCAATGCCGGCGATGGCATAGTGAAATTGCAGGTCCACCGGAACGACATCGGCAAAGCGGCGATGGCCGGGCACCGCGCCGGTCGGCGTCAGCGGGCCGGTGCCGCCGTCCTGGCACAGCTCGCGCACCAGGTCGGCGAAAAAGGGGGTCGGCATGGCAAGCCCATCCTTTCGTTGATGATATCCGAAAAAAAATGGCGCCCGGCCCGGCCCCGAAAGGGGTTGAGGAAGCACGGGCCGGGCGCCGATCGCGCCAGCGTCAGATCAGCTGGCGGCGAATTTCATCACCTTGATCGCCTGCGAATCGATGATCGCACCGCCGACCCTTTTGGTTGCATAAAAATGCACGAACGGCTTGTTGCTGAACGGATCGCGCAGGATCCGCGTCTCGCCGCGGTCGGCGACCAGATAGCCGGCGCGGAAATTGCCGAATGCGATCGATAGGCTGTTTGCGGCGATGTCGGGCATGTCCTCGGCCTCGACCACCGGATACCCCAGCAGCGTCGCCGATTGTCCCTCGACCATGCCCGGCTGCCAGATGAACGCCCCGTCGGTCGTCTTGAACTTGCGGATGCGTGCCAGCGTGTCCGAATTCATCACCCACGCCGCGCCCTGGCGATAGGGCGCGCGCAGCGAATGGATCAGCTCGACCAGCTTGTCGTGAGGGTTCGATGCCGGAAACGCCCCCGCGGTCCCCGTCGCCAGATGCTGCACCGTGCCGAACGCGCGCACCGCGTCACTCTCGTTGGTGGTGGCATAGGTCAGGAAACCCTTAGGCCGGTTGGTGCCGTTGCCGGTCACGAACGCCCCGCCCTCGGCGATCGCAAACTCCCGCGCGATCTGATCGGCCAGCCAGTCCTCGACGTTGAACATCGCATCGTCCAGCATCGCCTGGCTCGCCGCCGGATTGGCATAAAGCTCACCCGAGGGCGGCGCAATTTCCGCAAAGCTGCGCGTCGCCGTCTCGGGCCGCGCTGCGGTCTCGCCGACCCAGCCCGCGCCCATCGATCCCGTTGCGACCAGCTTGCGATACCCGCTCGTCCCCGTCTGGACGACCGTCGCGATCGACCGGATCGGCGACAGCGATTTCAGTGTCGCCGCGATCGCCCCGTCGATCTCGCGCGGCACCGCAAAGCCGCCGTCGCCGCCCGACGCCCCCGACAGACTTTTCATCTCGACCCCGGCATCGATCCCGCGCCGCAAATAGCGCTCAACAAACGCATCGCGCGCCGGATCGGCCGCCTTCGCGCCGTCCAGAGGCAACCGCGATGACGCCACCGTCTGCGCATCGACCTGCGCCTTCAACGCCGCCACCGACGCCTTCAGATCATCGACGGCTTCGGCCGCCAGCACCGCATCGAACGCGCCATCCAGCGCGTCAGCTTTCACTTCCATATCGTCCATGCTTTTCACTCCTTCACCACCGCAATCACCCGTGCCAGCGCCTGCATCGGCACCGCCACCAAACTCACTTCGGCCAGGTCGAGCGCCAGCAACTCGCGCGGGTTGCCACCGCGCGCCGCCGTCACCCGATACCCAAAGCTCAATCCCGTGAGCGCCCCGCGCGCCACCAGCCCCGCCGCGGTCGGATGCGTCACCCGCGCCACGACGCGTAGGCCGCGCTCATCCTCCGCCAATCTCTCGATCACCCCGACGACGGCCCCCGGCCGGTGCTGCCACAGCAAAGGCACCGCGCGCCGCTCGCGCAAACTCGCGGCAAAAGCACCGGCCCGCACAACATCCCCGCCCCGATCGACGCGATCGAACACCGCCGCATAGCCCGCGAACCTGATCCCCCCTCCCGCTTGCGGGAGGGGTTGGGGGTGGGCAGTGGCACCAGCCGCGCTCACCGCAACAATCCCGGCAACCCCAGCTTCACCGCCAGGCCCACCACCAGCGCCGCCAGCATCCCGCGCACCGCCCAATCGACCGCCGCCTTCCACGCGCTCGTCTTGGCATCGCGCCACGCGCTCAGCAGTTGGCGCAGATCACCGACATCCTCGCGCGCCGCTTCGTCGGCCAGCCCCAGCCGCGCCAACGCCCGCCGCGCCCCCAGCTCGCTCGCCTCCTCGACCACCGCGCGCAGCAACGCCGCGTCGGGCGCACCGGAAGCTCCGGCCGCACTTGTCCCCGCCAGCGCGATCAACCGCGCCAGCGCCTCATCCTCGTCCATGTCATAATCTCCAATTCGTCATCCCGGACTTGATCCGGGATCCACCGCAGCGCCGGCGTCATGCCCCCCGGCTCAAAAGCCGGGGTGACGGTGCGAGTCAGGTCACCCCCAACAACGCCTTCTTTTCGTCCGCGCTCAGCCAGTCCGCCGCCGACACCTCGTGCCACAGCGCCATCCGGTCCTCGGCCAGCGCCGGCACCTTATCCAGATCGACCCACAGCTCGGCGCCCTCGAACCACCCGCTCAGCCCCTGCGCGACCGCCCCCAAAATCTTCCCGACCAGCGGCAGCACGGTCAGCCGCCACAGCGCCCGGTTCGCCTCGCGATAATTGGCATAGGTCGCATCTCCCGGCAGCCCCAGCAGCATCGGCGGCACCCCGAACGCCATCGCAATCTCGCGCGCGCTGCTATCTTTCAGCGCCAGAAAATCCATCTCGGCGGGCGACAGCGACAGCGCCTGCCACCTGAGGCCGCCCTCCAGCAGCAGCGGCCGCCCCGCGTTCGCCCCGCCCGCGAAACTCTCCGCCAGTTCCTCGCGCAGCCGGTCCACTTGTTCCGCCGACAAGGGCATCCCCTTGTCGCCCGGATCATGGACCAGCGCCCCCGACGGCCGCGCCGCATTGTCCAGCAACGCGCGGTTCCACACCGCCGCAGCATTATGCGCCGCGATCGCCGCGCTCGCGGCGCCCAGGCACCCCGCACCATAATGATCGTCCAGCGGATGCAGCGCCTTCACATGCACCACCGCGGTCCGCCCCGCGCCATCCTCGGCGGGCAGCACCACCACCGAACCGCCCGCCTTGTACCGATAGGCCACCGGCCACCCGCGCGCATCGGCTTCGACCGTCACCCGCTCGGGCCGCAGCGCAAACAGCTCCGCCGGCGCCCCTGCCCCGTCGGTCAAAATCTGCACATAACCATTGCCGTGCAGCAGCAATTGCGAGGCGAGCGTCTCAACGAGCCCCTGCCCGCCCGAATTCGCCGCAACCAGCGCCGCCAACCCCGGATCGCTCGCCACCACCGGCGCGCTGCCCGCGGCCTCCGCCACCAACCGCACGCTGCGCTGAACAATCGCATTGCTCAGATACCCCGCACGCAACTGCGCCTCAAAAGACAAGGGCGCAGGCGCCGAGCCCATCATCCCATACGTCCCATACACCCGCGACAAAGCAGGCCGCGCAGCACTCTGCGCAGCCTTCCGGCCAAACCAGTTCATGATGTTCTCCGATTTCGACATGGATTCGCGTGAGCTAGCGAACCCGAGTTATCCGCACTTATCCCCAAGCCAAGAGACCAACGGGTGGAAATGGCCGCTGTTCATGGTTGGCTATTTGTTCTCACTCGATTATGCCTGTTTTCGGCAGCCGTCCTATTCGGCTTTCTGACCGGAACCGTCGTCTCTGATAGCGGCGGAGGCGTGGGCCTTCCGGAGCGCGGGCTTGCCCCCGCATTCAGAAAGGCGGTGGCTTATGGGTCGCGTATTTGTACGTGCTTATAGGCGCTGGCGGCTTGGCCGAGTGGAGCATGTGCGTGCTCACACTCGGCGCTGGCCTTGCCAGTATTCGTTCGACTTCTAGGACGGAGTGAACGGTAGGGCGGCTGCCACCCCACGGAATAAGTTCCGTGTATGCGGATTCGCATACGCCGATGTTAGCTGCAAGTGAAATTATCCCGTCAGGATAATCTCAAACCCGCCTAACCCCCACAACCCGCCCCCGTTGCACCCCCTCCAACAATTCCGCCAGCGCCCACACACACGCATCCGCCCGATCCGGCGAGCGCCCCGGCCCCGCATAACCCCCGCCGATCTGCAACCCGCACAGTTGATCCTCCAGGTCGGCGAACGCCCCCGCATGGACGACCCGCCCGCGTTCATAGGCCAGCGCCACCGGCTCCGCCCGCCGCGCCTTGCCGACGCTCGCGTGGACCGCGCGCACCGGCAGCCCGGCGTCGGCCTGCGCCAGCACTTCGGTCACCATTTCGCCGCCCATATTGCTTTCCGCGACCACCCGCTCGGCACCCCACCGCGCCGCCGCGGCGGCCACCGCCTGCGCCCACATCCCCGGCGCGGCGCGCGCGACGCTGGCATCCTCGAGCACCGCCAGCCGACCGTCGCGCAGCAGTGCGGCGACGACGATCCCGCACGCATCGCCATGCGACGTCGCCGGCGGATCGACCCCGATCACCACCCGCACGGGCTTGCCCAGCGCACCCGCATCGACCCGGCACCGCTCGATCAGCGCCCGCGTCCACAGCGCGCCTTCGACATCCTCCAGCAATTCGCCGTCCAACTCCTGCCGTCCCAGCCGGGTGCCGCCATATTGCGCGACCATATGGGTCACGAAACTCCGCGGCAGGTGCGGATTTTCGGCCGTCCGGCCCAGTGTCGTAATGCATCCCGGCACCGCCACGACCGTCGTCATCAGCGGCACCGGGCGCGGCGTCGTCGTCACCAGCACGCGCGGCATATCGCCCAGCCGCATGCCGAGCATCAGATTGTCCCACGCCGCGGCGCCGCCCTGCGGCCATTTCGCCAGTTCGTCGCACCACGCAACATGATGTTCCGGGCCACGCAGATTCTCGGGCGCCCCGGCCGAAAACAGCGTCGCCACCGCGCCGCTGTCGAAATATAGTTCGCGCAGCTGCTGTCGCCATTTCGGCTTTTCGTCGGCGCGCGCGACCGCGATCAGGCCGCTCGGCCCTTCGATCATCACGCGCATCCCGTCCTTCTCGTTCGCGGCGACCAACGCGATGCGGGCGCCCGGCATGCGCCGCGCCATGTCGCTGATCCATTCGGATCCGGCGCGCGTCTTGCCGAAACCGCGGCCGGCGCGGATCAGCCACACCGGCCAGTCGCCGGGCGGCGCGCACTGCCCGTGATGCGCCCATTGATACCAGCGTTCCTCCAGCTCATGCACATATTTGCGCGGTATTTCGCGGAGCAGGCGTTCCCGTTCGGCGGGCGTTAGCGACAGCAACCGGTCCAGAATCGTTTCGCCGTCGTCCAACGCCAGCCCGTCGATCCACCGCGCGGTCATGGCGCATCCCGTCCCTCTCCTGCGCGCTGCCGCGCGATAATATCGATCCGCCGCAATATTTCGGCGTCGGTTTCGTCCGCCGTGGGCCGCTTGCGGCTGTTCGGGCGAACCCGCTTGGCCCGCCCGCCTTCGATGCTGGCGCGATGCTTGCCCATCAGGTCGATCGCTTGCGCCACCGTCATCGCCCCCACCACCGGGACAACCATGGCATCGGCATCGCTATCGCCGTCGCGGACGGTCTCGATCGTCAGGATCGCCCGCTCGACCAGCGCCATTTCCAGCCGGGCATAGCCGCTGTCCAGCGCCGCCTGCCACGCATCGGCAAAATCGGGGTCGCGCCGCCGCCGTTGGTAGGCCGCCGAATAGGCAAAACCGGCCACCGCCGCGGCCCGGCGAACATTACAGCTATCGGCCAGCGTCGCCAGAAAAACCTCGATTTGATGATCGGTAATCGTCTTGAATTGCGGCTCGCGGCGCCCGCCGACATCGTCGCCGCCACCCTCCTCGCCCGCTTCATTGATCAGGTTCCGCTCGTCCATATCGCCTCGCCCAAACGCAGTCAGGCCGGTTCATCCTTCCCCAGATGGAAAGGACGCCGGCCCGACTCGCAATTCTTCATGATGGGATACTTGTGCCATATCAGCGTGACGATGTCAATCATTTTTAACCGATATGGCACAATTTAAGCGATTGCGGAATGCGGCGAACCGAGGCGCGATGGGGGTCATGCGCGCAACCATCCCCGCCGGGCGGGGTAATTAGGCGACGAGGCACCGCCGCCTCGCGGAGTGAAGTGCATGGAACCCAGGATCATCATTGCTTATGGCATCATCGCCTTGATGATCGTGGCCGCCACCGTCGGTATCGCCTATCTGCGCCACAACAGCCCGCGGCGGCGGCACGAGCGCGAGCGTTCGCGCGCGAAGCAGCGGTGGCGCGAGCAGGTCGAGCAGCTCGATGGGGATGACGAGGTCATACCGCCCTCACGCGCCTGACCGCGCGCTTCAGCTGCGGCCGCGCCGATATTCGGGCGCGTCCGGCTCGAATCCGCTCGTTCGGCTCAGTCCGCGATCGGTGCCAGCCCGTCCATCACTGCGGTCAGCGCCAGCGCATTTTGGCGTTCCATCGCACTGTGTCCGGCGTTCGTGACGACATAGTTCACCGGCTCCGCCCCCGCCGCGCGCAGTGCCGCGACCAGCCGCGATGCCTGGGTCAGCGGGCATACCTCGTCGAACCGGCCGTGGACGATATGGATGGGGATTGCGGCGAGCGTGGCGATATGGTCGAAAAAATGCCCCGCGGGCAGGAACAGGTTGTTCGCGAAATAATGTGCCTCGATCTGCGCGAAGCACAGTGCGAAGTCGGCCTCGCCGAATTTGCCGGTGTCGGCCGCCTCGGGGATCATGTTCGAAATTACCCCCTCCCACAGCGACCAGGTCACCGCGGCCTCCAGCTGCCGCGCTTTCTGGGCCGCGGTGGTTGGCACCATATCGAAAATCGCCTTGTACGACGCCATCACGTCGCGCCGCTCGGCGGGGGTCAGCACATTCAGCAGCGCCGCCCACTCATCGGGATATTTGATATACGCCCCCGGCGCGGTCAGGCCATAGGGGTCGGCCTCCCACGTCGTGGCATTGCCCTGATACAGATAATCCAGATCCTCCGCAGACCCGAGAAAGATGCCGCGCAGGATCAGGCTGGCGCAATGCGCAGGGTGCGCGATCGCATAGGCCATCGCCAGCGTGCTGCCCCAGCTGCCACCGAACACATGCATCGGCCCGGCAATCGCCAGATGATCGCGCAGTTTCTCGATGTCGCCGATCAGGTCGGCGGTGGTGTTCTTGGCCAGCGCCACCGCCGGTCCCGCCGACGCCACCGTCGGCTCGCTCTTGCCGCACCCGCGCTGATCGAACAGGATGACGCGATACCGCTGCGGATCGAAAAAGCGCGCCATTGCCGGGGCGCACGCGCCGCCGGGCCCGCCGTGCAGGAACATCACCGGCTCGCCGTCGGGGTTGCCATATTCCTCCCAATAGATGCGGTGCGCGGGGTCCAGGTCGACCTCCAGCCAACCGAAATTCAGGCACGGCGGCTGCGGATAGACCCAGTCGTCGCCGATCTTGCTGCTTGCCTGAAGCCGGGAGAAATCCATCACCGCTGTCCTCGCTGATACCGTTGAAGAAGCACCGGCTTAACCGCCGCAGCCGCCATGTCCACCCAGCAGGCGGGATTAGGCAGCGTCGTGAAAGATGACCCCCAGCGTGTGGCGCCGTCCCGATCGGATTTCACTGACCCCATGGCGCATCGCTACCCGGTAATCGCCGCGGCTGCCGACCACCGGTCGCTCGTTCACCGCGAACACCACCGCATCGCCCTTGCCCAGCGGCACCACCGCAGCCCGCGACTGCATCCGCGGCCGCTGTTCGGCCAGCACAAATTCGCCGCCGTCAAAATCGGTCCCGGGCGCCGACAGCAACACCGCGACTTGCAACGGAAAAACCTCCGCTCCATAAAGGTCGCGGTGCAGACAATTATAATCGCCCGCCCCATATTGCAGCAACAATGGCGTGGGCCGCGCCTGCCCCGCCGCATGACATCGCTCTAGATAGTCGGCATGATCGGCGGGAAAGCGTTCCTCGCGCCCCATCCGCTCGTGCCAGCGATTGGCGACCGGCGCGAGCCGCGGATAGAGCGCACCGCGCAGGTCCGCGACCAGCCGCGGCAGCGGATAGGCGAAATAGCGATATTCGCCGCGCCCGAACCCGTGCCGCGCCATATGAACGTGGCTGCGAAACAGCACGTCCTGAGGATAGAGCGCCGCAGTGGCGTCGCATTCGGTGGCCGACAGCAGCTTGGGCAGCACCGCCCACCCGGCGCCGTCGAGCAACGCGACGACGGCGGGCCAGTCCAGCGCGGCGATGCGGGCGGCAATGGCGGCGTCTGGGGCGGCGGCGGGGGCCGCGTCGGGGGCCGCGTCGGGGGCGGGGTCGATCATCTCTGTCATGCGGCCGACCTGCCACCCCGCCGCCCGTCCCGCGCTCCGTTTCTTGCGGTCAAACAGCGGCTTCGGTGTTTTGGGTCTGCGCACTTCAATGTCACCGCGAAACCGCCTACGCTTGCCGTCCATCAACCGGGAAACCCCAACCTCATGACCTTTCGCCTCGCCGCCGCCGCACTCCTCGCCGCCGCTTCAGTCCCTGCGACAGCGCAACCCGCCCCCGCCATCGACGCCGCCAACCTCACCGAAACCGTCCGCACCCTCGCCTCCGACCAGTTTCAGGGCCGCGCGCCCGGGACGATTGGTGAAGAGCGCACGATCGGCTATCTGATCGGGCGTTTGCAGGCGCTCGGGCTCGAACCCGCGGGCGTGGACGGCGGCTGGACCCAGCCAGTGCCGTTGCTGCACACCCGCCTCGGCACCGCGACGACGCTCGCGTTTGACCGCAAGGGTGCGGTTACGCCGCTCACCTTTGGCACCGACATCTATGTCTCGACGCTCCAGCCAAAGGATCAGGCGGTTGTTGCGAACGCCCCGCTGGTTTTCGTCGGCTATGGCGTCACCGCACCCGAACGCGGCTGGGACGACTTCAAGGGTCAGGATCTGAAGGGCAAGGTCGCGGTCTTTCTGATCAACGATCCCGATTTCGTCGCGGCCAAGGGTGAGGATGCTTTCGGCAAGTTCGGCGGGCGCACCATGACCTATTATGGCCGCTGGACCTACAAGTTCGAAGAGGCAGCGCGGCGCGGCGCGATAGCGGCGCTGATTGTCCACGATACCGACGGCGTCGGCTATGGCTGGAACGTCGTCAAAAGCCCCGGCGGCGAAAATTACGGCCTTGTCGTACCGCCCGAAAAGGTGACGAGCCTCGCGCTGCAAGGCTGGATCTCGGGCGAAACCGCGACAAAATTGTTCACCGACGCCGGACAGGATCTCGCCAAGCTGCGCATCGCCGCGCGGCGCAAGGATTTCAAACCCTTCGACCTCGGCACCGGCTTCAACGCTGCGATCCCGGTGACGCAGGCGGTCGTGCAAAGCCAGAACGTCCTTGCGAAAATCTCCGGGGCGAAACGCCCCGACGAGGTCGTGATGTATGGCGCCCATTGGGACGCCTATGGCGAAGGTGCGCCCGATGACGCAGGCCGTATCTATCGCGCCGGTGCCAATGACGATGCGCTCGGCGTCGCGGGATTGTTCGAAATTGCGCGCGGCTTCAAAGCCGCACCGCCGCCCGACCGCAGCATCGTCTTTGCCTTCTGGACCGCCGAGGAACGTGGGCTGCTCGGTTCGGAAGCCTATGCCGCGAACCCGATCTTTCCGGTCGAAAAAACCGTCGCCAACTTCGGCCTCGACATCCTGCAAACCGCGGGCAAGGCAAAGGACGTCGTCCTCGTCGGCAAGGGACAGGGCAGTCTCGAAGACGACCTAGCGCGCGTTGCTGCGACTCAAGGCCGCACCGTCTCGGTGGAGAGCCTCCCCGAACGTGGCCTCTTCTATCGCGCCGACCATTTCAGCATGGCCAAGCGCGGCGTCCCCGTCCTCCTCATGATGGGCATCGCCGGCGCCTCCGACCTCGTCAGCGGCGGCAAACCCGCCGGGCAAGCGTGGGTCGATGCCTATACCGGCAAATGCTATCATCAGGCGTGCGACGCCTGGAGCCCGGACTGGAACCTCGACGGCGCGGTGCAGGATATTTCGCTGTTCTACACCATCGGCGACGAGCTGGCGCGCTCGGCGCGCTGGCCCGACTGGAAAGCGGGCAGCGAGTTCAAGGCGATCCGCGACCAGAGCGCCGCGGCACGCAAATAGCGCGGCATCGCGGCGGTAGCACAACAACCAGAAGGCTACGTTTGCCGCGTTTGAAAATTCCGTCAGGTAACTTTGCAATTGCCGTCGACAAATTTGCTCTTTTTGCCACTGGCAAAATGCCGGGTTCTGGCCAGTCGATGCCCAAGCTCAGCAGTCACGGCCTTTTGAACCCAGCTGTCGCCCAGTTTTGCGATCTCATTCGTGCGGCTTAGGGAATAGACAATATCTCGAATGTCATCGGATTGCGGGCGCGCATCGACCACGCTGCCCGCGTACATGGGATCACCGAGTTCGGAAGCGCGAAGTTCCCATTGCCCACGCTTACTTTGGTCAAGTTCCACCCAAAAATAGTGGTTCGCAACATGATATGCGGCCGAAGCGTTTTTCCTGCCTGCGCTGCGAATCCAGTCGCTCGGACCGCTGCTCGCAGTGGTCAGGGCTGCACGCGCGCTGCGAAGCTTGGCGATGTAAAAATATCGATCGTTGGACCCGTTGGGACCACAGGTGGAAAGTATGTTGCGATTGCGATATCCGTTCTCCAATAGCCGGATCGCGGCGTCATAGAAAACCAGCTTATGCCGTTTTTGGATAGCACGCTGACCTTCCCACATCCAATCGTCGGCCATGACCAACATCGTATGCGGATCTCCAACGCGAATCGCTCGGCTCGCCCATATCTTTCCGTTGCGGCGATCCTCACGAACAAGCGCATATTCCTGCCATACTTGACCGGCAGCGCGGATATCACCTTTGTCTGCTTTTCGGATGAGGACTCGCAGCTCTTTTTCCGACATCGGCCCGACGCAAGCGCAGGCGCTGGTCGACGTCCCGACGAGCCCAGAGACAGCGATCAAAGCTGCAAGTAGCAGAACGCTCCATTTACGCATCACCCTACTCCTTGCCTGCCTGAATGTTCTCATATCCTTAAGCGGGTTAAAAAAAGGGGCTGCCGAAGCAGCCCCTTTCCTTGTTCGATAGACCGAAGGCTTAGTCCTTCAGGAAGTCGGGCACATGGCCCTGATCTTCCGGACCTTCGTTGCGTTCGCGGCGCGGGCCGCGATCACCACCGCCGTCACGGCGCGGACCACGATCGCCGCCGCCATCGCGACGCGGACCACGGTCGCCGCGACCGCCACCGTCGCCGCGCGGGCCACGATCGCCGCCGCCGCCATCACGGCGCGGGCCGCGGGGACCACGGTCGCCGCCTTCACGCGGCGGGCGGGTGTCTTCCAGCTCGGCGCCGGTTTCCTGATCGACGACGCGCATCGACAGGCGAACCTTGCCGCGCTGGTCGATCTCGAGCACCTTGACCTTGACTTCCTGACCTTCGGCCAGAACGTCCGAGACCTTTTCGACGCGCTCGTTGGCGATTTCGCTGACGTGAACCAGCCCGTCCTTGCCGCCCATGAAATTCACGAACGCCCCGAAATCGACGAGGTTGACGACCTTGCCGTCATAGATCTTGCCGACTTCGGCTTCTTCGACGATGCCCGAAATCCACTTGCGCGCGGCTTCGATCTGCGCCGGATCGCTCGACGAAATCTTGATCAGACCTTCGTCGTCGATGTCGACCTTGGCGCCGGTGGTCGCGACGATCTCGCGGATCACCTTGCCGCCGGTGCCGATGATGTCGCGGATCTTCGACTTGTCGATCTGCATCGTTTCGATACGCGGCGCATAATCGGACAGCTCGGTGCGGGCTTCGCCCAGCGCCTTGGCCATTTCGCCGAGGATGTGCGCGCGGCCTTCCTTGGCCTGGTTCAAAGCGGCTTCAAAGATCTCGCGCGTGATGCCCGCGATCTTGATGTCCATCTGCATCGTGGTGATACCTTCAGACGTACCCGCCACCTTGAAGTCCATGTCGCCGAGGTGATCTTCGTCACCCAGGATGTCCGACAGGATCGCGAATTCCTTGCCTTCAAGGATCAGACCCATCGCAATGCCCGAAACCGGACGCTTCAACGGCACGCCCGCGTCCATCATGGCGAGCGAACCGCCGCAAACCGACGCCATCGACGACGAGCCGTTCGACTCGGTGATGTCGCTGGTGATCCGGATCGTGTAGGGGAACTCGTCCTTGGTCGGCAGCACCGCGTGCAGCGCCCGCCATGCCAGCTTGCCATGGCCGATGTCGCGGCGGCTGGGCGCCCCGAAGCGGCCAACTTCACCGACCGAATAGGGCGGGAAGTTATAGTGCAGCATGAAGTTCGAGTAGCTGAGGCCATTCAGGCCGTCGATCATCTGCTCGCTGTCCTTGGTGCCCAAGGTGCAGGTCGCGATCGTCTGCGTCTCGCCGCGCGTGAACAGCGCCGAGCCGTGGGCGCGGGGCAGGAAGTGCGTTTCGGCCACGATCGGACGAATCTGCGTCGTGGTGCGGCCGTCGATGCGCTTGCCGTCCTTCAGGATGGCGCCGCGAACGATTTCGGCTTCCAGCTTCTTCATCAGCTTGCCGGCGGCCATCTGGTCCTGCGGCGCGGCGTCGGCGAAAGCGGCCTTGGCGGCGGCGCGGGCTTCGTTCAGCGCGTTCGAGCGGGCCGATTTGTCGGTCAGCTTGTACGCGGCGGCGATGTCCTTGCCGATCAGCTTCTTCAGCTTGTCCTTGGCGGCGGTCAGGTCGGCCTGTTCGGCCATGTCCCAGGGATCCTTGGCAGCCTGTTCGGCCAGCTTCACGATCGCCTTGACGACGTCCTTACAGGCGTCGTGTGCAAACAGCACGGCGCCGAGCATGATCTCTTCCGACAGCTCATTGGCTTCGGATTCGACCATCATCACCGCGTCGTAAGTGGCGGCGACAACCAGGTCGAGGTCGCCCTCGGCAACCTGCGCGTCGGTCGGGTTCAGGATATATTCGCCATCGACATAACCGACGCGCGCGGCGCCGATCGGGCCCATGAACGGCACACCCGAAATGGTGAGCGCGGCCGAGGCGGCAACCATCGCAAGGATGTCGGGCTCGTTATGGCCGTCATAGCTAAGAACCTGAGCAATGACGTTGATTTCGTTATAGAAACCTTCGGGGAACAGCGGACGGATCGGACGATCGGTCAAACGCGAAACCAGCGTTTCCTTTTCGGTCGCACCGCGTTCGCGCTTGAAGAAGCCGCCGGGGATGCGACCCGCGCCCGAATATTTTTCCTGATAGTGGACAGTCAGGGGGAAGAAGTCCTGCCCTTCCTTGACCGTCTTGGCGGCGGTGACCGCGGCCAGGACCATCGTTTCGCCGAGCGTCGCGACAACCGCGCCATCGGCCTGACGGGCAACCTTGCCCGTTTCGAGGGTCAGCGTTTCACCGCCCCACTCGATCGATACTTTTTTCACGTCAAACATGGAGTTTCCTTCGCCCGCCTGGCCCAATGCCGGGCGGGGCCTCTAGTTCCGGGTAATCCGACCCGGGGCGGTGCGGGGCGTCTGTGGCCCCAATGGCGGCCCCACCGGATGCGGGGCGGCCCTTTGTCAAACTCAACACCCGCTCGTCCTGAGGAGCCGTTGAGCTTGTCGAAATGGCGTCTCGAAAGATGTTTGTGTCCGCGTCCTTCGAGACGGGCCTTCGCCTTCGCTCAGTCCCTCCTCAGGACAAACGGAGGCTTAGACAAGCAAACGGCCCCGCGAGGGGGCCGTTCACCGTGAATTACTTACGCAGACCCAGCTTCGCGATCAGTGCCTGATAGCGGCCCTCGTCCTTCTTTTTCAGATAGTCGAGGAGGCTGCGACGCTTGTTGACCATCATCAGCAGGCCGCGGCGGCTGTGATTGTCCTTGTGGTTCGCCTTGAAATGACCGGTCAGGTTATTGATGCGGTCGGTCAGGATTGCGACCTGCACTTCCGGCGAACCGGTGTCGCCCTTGCTGCGGGCGTTTTCGGTGATGACTTCGGTTTTGCGCTCGGCGGTAATCGACATAATTCTATTTCCTCGAACATCATGGCTTAAAGATTGAAGCCGCGCACGACCTTCAGCGTTCCCGCCAAAGCCTCGATCAGGGCGATCGGACGATTGTCATCGTCCCGTCCCCAATAGAGCCCGTCGTCCGTAGCTACCCCGGTCCAGACACGACCCTGACGGATCGCCCCTGCCGCTTCCGGGGAAAGGTTCAGAGCCGGGATGTCGACCAGCCCTGCCTCGAGCGGCAGAATGACTTCTGATTGCGCGGCGCCTTGGCCGAATGCGTTGAGTTTGTCCAGCGAAATCGCCTGTTCCAGATCGAACGGCCCGGCCTTCGTACGGCGCAGCATCGTGACATGGCCGACGGTGCCGACGGCATGCGCGATATCGCGCGCGAGCGAGCGGATATAGGTGCCCTTGGAGACATGGGCGATGAGGGTGACCGAGTCGAGCCGCTCCTCTCCATCCTCGTCACCCCGGACTTGATCCGGGGTCCATTCCGCCGGCGCTGCAGTGGATGCCGGATCAAGTCCGGCATGACGAAGAGAGTGTATCGTGACACTCCGCGCCTTCATCTCGACCGCCTCACCCTTGCGCGCCAGATCATAAGCCCGCTGGCCATCAATCTTGATCGCGGAGTAAGCAGGCGGCACTTGCTCAATCGCACCGGTGAAACGCGGCAACACCGCCGCAACCTCCGCCAGCGTCGGCCGCACATCGCAGGTCGCGACAACCTCACCCTCGGCATCCAGCCCGTCGGTCTCGGTCCCGAACGCGATCGTAAACGCATAGATCTTGCTCGCATCGAGCATCCGCCCGCATAGCTTCGTCGCCTCGCCCAGCGCGATCGGCAGCACCCCCGACGCCAGCGGGTCGAGCGTCCCGCCATGGCCGACCTTGACCTTGCCCAGCCCCGCCTCGCGGCACACGCGCTTCACCGCGCCGACCGCTTGCGTCGATCCAAGTCCCAAAGGTTTGTCGAGGATAATCCAGCCGTTCATCCCGCCGCGCTAGGACCACCGCAGGGCCACTGTCAATTTGCGCCGGGTTTGTCGCCCATGATGTCCTTTGACCTGTCGCGCCGTGACGGCGGCCCGTCGGACGTCGTAAACGACGACAGCGGACAGCGTTCGCCGCGCACCACGATGGTAGAAAAACGATCGAGCCGCCCCGCTCCGCGCGTTTCGACGCCGATCGCCTGAGCAAAACCGGCATCGCGGCAATATCCCGCGAAAACACCATAATACCAATTGCCGCGGCGATCCTGAATCCAGATGCCACGGTCGCGATCGGCGTGCCAATCGCGGATCGAGCTGTTGCTGGGAAAGACGATGCTCGCCTCGACGCCAGGCGCGCGCGGCGCATCGACGGTTTTTGCGGCAGGCTCGTTGGCCGCCGCCGCAGAAAGGGGAAGCAAAGCGGCGGCCAGGGAGAGAGCGAGATTCATTTTCATGGCGATCGCCTTTAAGGGGCCGCGTCTGAACTCATGCTGACCAGCCGCGCATCAAATTGCGGTGCGCGCGCGGCGCCGCGCGAACGGCCACAGCAACAGCGCCGTCATGGCGAGCGTGCCGCCATAGAGCAGCCAGCGGTGCGGATCGATGGTGAACGAGCTCCAGAACAGCAACAGGTTCGCCGCATGGCCCGCCAACAACGACAGCCACAAGGCGCGCGGCGTATGCCCCCACCGGCGCCGCATCGCAAAACGGTCGATCAGCAAAGCGAACACCAGCGTCACCGCCATACACGCCAGCCACGTCAGTCCCATAAATAGCCATATCACACCCATCGGCGCTGGTTATGGACGGGCGGCCCACTCGTCGGCAAGCAGACCAAATAACCCGGTACTCCGGACATATCCGGTCCAGGTCACCCGCTCGGCGCGCAGCACGCCCTCCTTGACCGCGCCCAGCTTGGCGACCGCCGCCTGGCTGCGCGCATTACGTTCGTCGATGCGGAATTCGATACGGCGGATGCCGACGGCAAACGCATGGTCCAGCATCAGATTTTTCAAACGCCGGTTGAACCCGGTGCCGCGCGCATCGGGATGGATGTAACTATTGCCGATCTCGACCGTCTGCGCCGAGACGTCGGGGCGTAGCCAGGCGGTCATGCCAACCAGCGTGTCGCCGTCGAAGACCGCATAAGGCATGCGGCCCGTCCTACCGATCAACTCGTCAAAGCTCTGGTCGAAATGATCGGGGCCAAAGCTCGACGAATAGATTGCCCAGATGTCGGCGTCGGCCGCGCAGACATCGCGCAACGCCGCCCGATGCGCTTCGACCAGCTTGACGAGTTTGAGGTCGCCATCGGCGAGATCGACATAAAGCCGGTCAAGCATCGGTCAACGCCGCCGCATCTCGCCGTTTCGCCATGAAATGCCGTCGGCACATCGCGACGTAGCGATCATTGCCGCCAATCTCGGTCTGCGCCCCCTCGACGACTGCGCGGCCCTGTTCATCGACGCGCAGGTTCATGGTTGCCTTGCGCCCGCATTCACACACCGCCTTCAATTCGACGAGCGCATCGGCGATGCCGAGCAACGCTGCCGATCCGGGGAACAGCTCGGCCGAAAAATCGGTGCGGAGGCCATAGCAAAGCACCGGAATCCCCTCCTCATCGGCCAGCCGCGCCAGCTGGAACACCTGGTTCTTGGACAGGAACTGCGCCTCGTCGACCAGCACACAGGCAAGCGGCCGTTCGGCACTTTCCGCGGTTGCGGCCGCCCACAGATCGCTGTCGGGATCGAATTTATGCGCCTCGGCCATCAATCCGATGCGGCTGGTCACCTGCCCTTGGCCGTAACGATCGTCGAGCGCCGCGGTCCACAGCATCGTTTCCATACCGCGCTCGCGATAGTTGAAATCCGCTTGGAGCAGCGTCGTCGATTTCCCGGCGTTCATGCTGGCGTAGTAGAAATAGAGCTTGGCCATGGGGGTGCGATAACTGCTCAACTTGGGGGAGGCAATCGCCCCCTCGTCGTCATTCCGGCGAAAGCCGGAATCTCGCCGCTGCGTCATGATGCCAGGGTGAGATCCCGGCCTTTGCCGGGATGACGGTTTGCAAAACGTCCGGTGCGCTTGACTCCCCCCTCGCCCCTGCCATGCTGCACATCAAAAGATGCAGCACAATCAGTGGGGGAGAGCTGCCATGCGGCTGATGCCGGTGACTGACGCGATGTTCCTCGTCGCCGAAACGCGCGAGACGCCGATGCATGTCGGCGGGGTCAACCTGTACACCCTGCCCGACAAGGTGGACGAAACCGAGTGGCTGAACGAGATGCTCGCGCTGCTGCGCCAGCAGGAAGGACTGCGCCGTCCGTTCAGCGAAGTGCTCAAGCTGACCCCGCTCGGCCAATATGGCCCGATCCGTCTTGTCCCCGACAAGGACATCGACATGCATTACCATGTCCGCGCCGCCGCGCTGCCCAAACCGGGCCGCTACCGCGAGATGTTCGAACTCGCATCGCGGCTTCACGGCACCCTGCTCGATCGCACCCGTCCGATGTGGGAAATCACCCTGATTTCGGGCCTGCCCAATCGCCAGATCGCGACCTATTTCAAGATCCACCATGCTTTCATGGACGGCGCCAGCTCGATGCATTTCACCAACGCGATGCTGAGCAACGACAAGAATTACAAACCCACCGCATCGCCGATGTCGGTCGAGGTCTATGAAGCCTATAAGCGCAAATTCCCGACCGCCAAAAAGGCGCCGACCCCCAGCATCACCGACCTGAAGGCGATCGGTGCTTTCCTGAAGGAGCAGTGGGGCAACAGCGTCGGGGTGACCAAGGCGCTCAACCAATATGCCGCGGCGATGTTCGGGCTGGGCGGCGGCGACCTCGCGACGCCGTGGGGCGGGTTGCCGCGCACCAGTTTCAACCGCAACATCACCGGGGCGCGCCGCTTCGTGGCGCAAAGCTGGTCATTGGAACGCGTGCGCGCGATGGGCAAGGCGTATGACGGGACGATCAACGACGCGGTGCTGGCCATGTGTTCGGGGGCGATGCGCAAATATCTGCAATCGCTGAACGAGCTGCCCGACAAGCCGCTGAAAGCCATGGCGCCGGTTTCGATCCGCGCCAAGGACGACATCGATTCGGGCAACTCGGTCGCCGCGGTCACCGCCAATCTGGCGACGCATATCGATGATCCGGCGGAGCGGATGCGGACGATCCAGGCGTCGATGAACGCCGCGAAAGCGCAGCTGCGTGAGATGACCGCGCAGCAGATCCAGATCTATACCGCGATCACCCAAATGCCGCAGATGCTGACCGCGCTGACGCGCACTGCCGACAAATTCCCCGCGTACAGCGTCACCATCTCGAACGTCCCCGGCCCGCGCGAACAGCTATACTGGAACGGTGCCCGGCTCGACGGCATGTATCCCGCGAGCATCCCGGTCGATGGCATGGCGATGAATATCACCCAGGTGTCGAACAACAAGAATATCGATTTCGGTATCACGGCCTGCCGCCGCAGCGTGCCGCATGTCCAGCGGCTGATCGACTATCTCGAGGATGCGCTGGTCGAGTTGGAGGAAGCGGCAGGGATCAAGGGGAGATAGCCCACTAGCCAAACCTACCAATTCATCATCCCGGCGAACCCGAGGCCACTGACGTTATAACTCTGTTGGCGTTGGGTTGCTGGTTGTCGTTCACAAAGTCAAGAATGCCCATCAAGGACCCGTGGAGGTTGGCATGAACCTCCCCACGCTTGGCGCCGGGATGTAGAACGATCTTGCCCACGAGCGAGCGAATCTCGCTGGAAGCATCAAGCTGAGTTTCCGGGTCTGCAAGCGTTTCGGCGAGCCGCGCGACCTTGGCCTTGTAGATTTCAGCAACGCCCGGATGAATGTCGGGAATATGCTGCGGCGTGTCGGCTAGCCGTGCGGCGATCTCTTGCTTTTCGCGTTCGAGTTCAGCCATGCGGGCTTTCATGCTGGGCTGGTAGAGACCATCCTCAATCGCCGCCATGATGCCCGCGAGCGCCCGGTCGACCTTTGCCAGCGCACGGACGTCGGCATCGGCCTGAACGCGACGCTCGCGGTTCTCGCCATTGATATGCGCCACATAGGCAGCCACCGCTGCGTCGATCTTGTCCGCCGACACAAGACGATCGGCGATACCGGCCAGCGCCCGGCGTTCCAACTCCGCACGCCGTATTGTGCGACCGTTCGTGCAGGAATGGCTGCGATAGCGACCTACACAGCCATAACGCTCTCCGACGACAACGGCATATGTCCCGCCGCAAACGCCGCATTCGAGCAAGCCGGACAGCAGATAGGCGGGCCGCCGCGCCTGATGCAGCGAACGGGCCTGTGCAGCTTGCTTGATGCCGACATATCGGTCGGCAACGATTTCCTGCTGACGCTTCACCGCAGACCATAGCTCGTCGCTGATGATGCGCAGTTCCGGCACCGCATTGCGGATCCACTCGGACTCAGGATTGAGGCGCATGACTTCCTTGCCAGTGCTGGGATCTTTCACGCTGTGCTTATGGTTCCAGACGCGGACCCCGACGTACATCTCATTGTTGAGGATGCCGGTTCCGCGACGGACGTCGCCACGAATGCTGGTGTCGCGCCACGCTTTTCCCGCAGGTCCGGCAACGCCGTCGGCATTGAGATCGCGCGCAATCGCAAGCGGGCTTTTTCCCGCGGCAAACTCGCGAAAGATGCGCTGGACGATCGGCGCCTGCGCCGGGTCGATCTCGCGCTCGCCGCGTACCAATTCACCTTCGCTGCTCAGTCGTCGGACCATCCGGTAGCCATAGCCCACAGAGCCCGCCGAAAAGCCCTTCTCGACCCGCCCGCGCAGACCGCGATGAGTCTTCTTGGCGAGATCTTTGAGGAACAGCGCGTTCATCGTCCCCTTGAGCCCGACATGCAGCTCGGAGATTTCGCCCTCGGCGAGCGTGACGAGCGGGACGCGCGCAAACTGGAGATGCTTGAACAGCGTCGCGACATCGGCCTGATCGCGTGACACGCGATCGAGCGCTTCCGCAATTACGATATCGAACTTGCCCGCCTGTGCGTCGGCAATCATCCGTTGGACCCCAGGCCGCAGGATCAGGCTGGCGCCGGTGATTGCCGCGTCCTGATAGGTCGCGGCAACCTCCCAGCCCTCGCGCGCCGCGCGCTCGCGGCAGAGGGTGAGCTGATCGCCGATGGACGCGGCATTCTGCTGGTCGGAGGAATAGCGGGCGTACAGCGCAGCGCGGATCATTACATCTTCCTTCGCAATGGCGGGACAAACGTCCGCCCAGCCGGTTTAGACAGTGTCGCGCGCGATGACCTTAGGGTCAACGCTCGGGCGGCCACGCATTTTTTTCCAACGGGTCGTTGTCGTTCGCCGCATTGCGCGTTCGGATATGTTCGCGGGCGATGTGCCGCCCAATGGCCCGTGCGATGCGGGTCAGCGCTGTGTCGACCTGCGCCGCGCGCAAGATACGCTCGTTGTCATTTGCCGCGATGCAGCCCGGTTCGGGCCGCGCGTCACCCTCGTGCATGGCCGCGTCCGCCATTTGCGTCGCCGTTGTCATTATCGGCGCGGTAGGCGGGCGGATCGGCGATCCAGCGATTGATAGCGGACTCGTGCCAGCCCGCACCGTGCATGCTGATCTTGACCTGTGACGGAAAAGTGCCTTCGGCAATCTTGCGATAGATAGTCGACCGGGACAATCCAGTGCGGGCAAGGACGGTGCGTAGGCGGATGATCTTTTCGGAACTCTGCATGGCGTATATCCCATCGTCTGGCAGTGGCTGGGCTCCCCTGGGTGCAGAATTGTTGATCGAGATGCGGAGCGCAACTGTCTCCTCGAGGCGTCGTCGTAGCTGCTGAGGGCGTTGTCGTGCGTTGGCATCTCTTGTCGTTCACTGTCGTATTGTGACGTAGCGAATTTTTTTCTCATACCGTCCCAAAACACATACCGATGCCATGCTTGGCACCAGTGAAGGGTGGCATTTTCCCAATCTTCCCGACCGACTCGAATCCCAGGGGCGTCATCGCTGAAAGCGAAGAGAGCGTAACAAACGCCAAAATGGATCATTTCGCTCAGGGCGGCAGTTGATGAAAGCCGTTGCGCGCTCGTCTGAGCCGACTAGGTTGCGGATCACTATTTTCGGGGGGCGGACTAAATATAATGCGATTGCCATTTGGGCCGCGCGATCCCGGTATGCGCGCCCGACTTCAAACTATTGACGAGCAGGACCGGTACGAATTTATCGTCCGGCAACACCTCGCAGCCCTTCGCCGCCGTCTCCGTCGGCGAAACGGACGGCGCTCGGCGAATCCTTCGCAGCGGCGCGCAGCCGATCGCCACGCGCGCGACCAGAGTCGTAAGCTCAAGAAGCAGCTGCTCGCCAACCGGCGTCCGATGAACAAGGCGGCGCTGCTCGTTAAGCATCGGCACTCGCGGCTCCTCGATGGCCTTGATCCGAAACGCGAGACGCGCTGGAAGAATTTTGGAGCCCGCAAGCTGCGCAAGAAGCCATTCCACATGGCATTTAAATCATTCAACTTTCTGGAGGACCCGGTCGGCACAATGGAGCAGATCGCAAAGCTGTCAGAAGCGGAATGCAATGAGATAGAAATCCGGCTCGATTTCGACGATGATTATTGCCTCGACGCTGGCGCGTTTCTTGTCCTCGCCGATTTTTGGAACCAGTTGAGTCCCGTCATTCGCAGCGGGCGGATGTCGGCACCCATCCTAAAGGTAGTAAGCGCGACTGGAATCGACGAGGATATTCGTATTCAGCTCGAAGGTGTGCGCAATCACAACGATGTTTGGGCCTATCCGATCCAGCGCCGCCGTCCCAAATTTTCGACGAGAGATGAAGGCGCACAACTCAATTGGCAGGAGCGTGAAAGCATCGCCGATCAGCTTGTCGGCAGCTTCGACGAATGGGTCGGGGTGCCAACGGGCGACCCGGAACTCGATCATGACGAAGACAGCTCAGGGTGGGAACTTTCCGATATCGGCAAGCAGAATATCTCCGCCATGGTTGGCGAGGTGCTTTGCAATGCCGAGCGCCACAGTCAGCCGGGTTCGGACGATGGTGACTGGTCAGTCATGGGGTTCATGGCCCGACGCGATGGCCCGGATGACAAGAAAACCCATCAGTGTTTCCTCGCCTTTTTAAGTGTTGGCCAGTCGATGGCGGAATCGCTGATGCACGCCGACCCGAAAGTCAGGGCGTTCGTTGACAAATATGTCGCGGGGCATTGGGGGTCAGGAATCAGCAAAGCAACATTGGCGACAGTCGCAGCGTTACAGGACCGAGTCACCGGCGATCCCGATGCCTATGCGGACGGTCGTGGCGGTACAGGACTCCAAGATGTAATCGATTTTGCTTATGATTTGGCGGGCGGTGGCACCAATATGGCTAAGGCGAGAGTCACGATTGTGTCAGGCAAATCTTGCATTAGGCTCAAACCACCCATACTTAAGGGGCGTCGCGACGACTCAACCAAGCCGAGATATCAGTGGTGCAACGCGGCCAACGATCCAGCCATACCCCCGGATAGGGATATCGTTTTCGATATGCCCCGGTATTTTGCGGGTACGCTGGTCACGGTCGCCTTCACTCTCGACCTCTCACTTGAACGCGACGAAGCGGAAGGCAATGATGATGCAGACGATTGATCTCGATCGACTGACCGGCAATGGGAAAGTCCATAATCTAAGCGGTCATGTCCGCGGATTGGCCGCCCGAACTGAATTTGGCCTTGATGACCTCGATACTGCGAGCGCGCAGGTGCGGGTAATCGTTCCCGATCATGTTTACAGCCTCAGCCCCTCCTTTGTGCAAGGCTTGTTCAGTGCAAGCGTCAAGGCGCTAGGAAATAATCCTGCGACCTTTTTCTCGCACTATGAGATTGTGGCGTCGGAGCTCGTCCGTCGACAGATCGATCGCGCGATGCTGAACATCACACTCGACCGTGACTTCACAGCGAACTGAGCCGGTTCTTGGTTGAGGCAGCTCCGATTGCATGGGGGCAGATCATTGGCTGGTCACTTACCGGAATCGGCATTGCCGCCAGTCTCGTTTGGAATCTGCTCAACCGTCGGCATACCAACAAAGTCGCGGTCGATGTTCGGGTCGCAAATTTTCGCGGCGATCAATGGGCCGGCTCACGGGGCAAAATCGAGGGGGCGTTAGAAAATCTTGCTCAGGCGATCGAAGCTATCGTCGTGGCACTGCCAGACCGAACCGATCCGACGTTCGACGCCAAATTCCAGTTTCACAATCTCACTCTTATGATCAAACACGAGGCTTTCTTTGAAGCCCTCTCTGATGCTGCCGGTAATTCTGAATATGTGACCAACCGAAATTGGACCGATCTCGCGCTTGGTACAAAGACGGGCAACGAATCATCCTGGGATAAAATACAAACAGCGCTCGAGGCTGTTGGAACGGCCGCAACCAATCCCGAAACCCGCGAAGCCTTGGCCCCTGTTCGGGCCTGGTTTCAGGATATCCGCCGCGGCGTCGTCGTGGCGATCCGCTCAGAAAATATGCTGCACGACCCGACTCCTAAAATTTAGGCTCGACGTCTCACGCGTGGATGCTGCCAGCCTTCGGGAGCAACTGGCGGCGGGGATATCATGCAAGTAAACACCCGAAATTCAACCGCGCCTATTCACCAATAAGCTTGGCGTCCCGCCTACGGCGGCCCCGCTCTATTCCGCTGCGCTTCACCGAGCCGCCGCTTTGCGCCGTCTCGTCGCCTTTGCCGTAACGATCGCTGACGCGGGGCGGGAGCCTGGCTCCGTCCCGAAGGTCATCGCGCGTTCGCGCGCTGGCGTTGGCCTCCGGCCGTGCGAGGTGGTCGTCGCTCTCCTCTGAGGCCCGCCCGGCAGGGCGCAACCCCTGCGGGGTCCTCCATTGCATTTCGGCCTGCGGTGCGCCCTGCCTTCATGGCGGACCTCTCCGGTCGCTCTCGCCGCCCACCCCGCTCAGCCGGGGCTGCGGTGTTTTGGAAAGAGCAAAGGAGAAAGTCATCATGGAACTCAAGCATATCGACATCGCCAACCTCTCGGTTTCGTCCGCCAATATGCGCGGGATCACCAAGAAGCCGGACCTCACCAACATCCTGCCGTCCGTTCGGGCGCGCGGTATCCTTGTCCCGCTGATCGTCCGATCGGCAGCACTGGATGGATGCTACGAGATCGTTGCGGGCAAACGGCGCTATCATGCGGCGCTGACGGTCGCCGAAGAACAGGACGGCATCGACCCGCTGCCCTGTGCGGTCATGGTAGCAGGCGATGACGCAGCGGCGCTCGAAGCCTCGCTGATCGAGAATATCGCCCGTCTGGACCCTGACGAGGTGAACCGCTGCGAAGCGTTCACCCGACTTGTCCGCGAGGGCCGGAGCGTCGAGGCGGTCGGTCTGACCTTTGGGCTGACCAGCTTGCAGGTGAAGCGGACGCTGGCCATTGGCAACCTGCTGCCCCGCATCCGTAATCTCTACCGTGTTGAGAAGATCGATGTCGTCACTATGCGCCATCTGACGCTTGCATCGAAAGCGCAGCAGCGCGACTGGCTGGCGCTGGTCGATTGTCCCGAGAAGCACGCCCCGACCGGCGCGCAGTTGAAAGCGTGGTTGTTCGGCGGCAGCGCGATTGCAACCAAGGCGGCACTGTTCGACCTTGCCGGTTACGAGGATGCGATCATTTCCGACCTGTTCGGCGAGGACAGCTATTTTGCCAACGCCGATACCTTCTGGACGGCGCAGACCGCGGCGATCGAGGAACGGTCGGATGCCTATCGCGAGGCTGGCTGGTGCGACGTCGTCGTCATGGAGCGCGGCGCCTATTTCAATTCTTGGGAGCATGACCGTTGCCCCAAGAAGAAGGGTGGCAAGGTTTTCGTGTCGATCAGCCATCGCGGCGAGGTCGCCTTCCACGAGGGCTATATCACGATGAAGGAAGCGCGGCAGCGCGCCAAGGGTGAGCCGGGTGCTGAGACGCCGAAGCCGGTCCGTCCCGAGGTCAGTGCTGCGCTCGGCAACTATATTGATTTGCACCGTCATGCCGCCGTGCGGGCGTCATTGTTGACCAAGCCACAGGTCGCACTGCGCTTGATGGTCGCCCACGCCATCTTCGGGTCGCCACTGTGGCGGGTCGATGTCGAACGGCAGCGCGCCGCGAGCGATGCCATCGCCGAAAGCGTCGAGGTGTCGGCGAGTGAGGCGGCGTTCGATGCGAAGCGTCGGCAGGTGCTTGCCACGCTTGGCTTCGATCCCGAGACGCCCACCGTGGTTGGCGGCTATGACGGCGATCATGGTATCGCGGGCCTGTTCGTCCGCTTGGCGGCGCTGTCCGATGAAGCGGTGATGGGCATCCTGCCCATCGTCATGGGCGAGACGCTGGCCGTCGGTAGCGCTGAGGTCGATATCCTGGGCCAGCTGCTTGGCACCGACATGCGGACATATTGGCAGGACGATGCGGTGTTGCCCGATCTGATCCGCGACAAGCAGTTGCTCGCCGCCATCGTCGGTGAGGTCGCAGGTGCCGAGGTTGCAGACGCCAATGCCGATGCCACGGCCAAGGTGCAGCGCGGGATCCTCGTTGATTGTCTCACCGGCAGCAATGGCCGCGAGAAGGTCGAGGGCTGGCTTCCGAAGTGGTTCGCGTTCCCGCCGTCCGGCTACACGGAGCGCGGCGGCATCGGGTGCGTCGAGCGGTCCGAGCGCATCGCCCCGCTGTGCGTCCCGGCGGAGGTCGAGGAAGAACCAGAGTTACGCCAAGCGGCGTGATCGACTTCTGGAATAATCTTTGGGGGAGCGGCTTCGCCTGCTCCCCCAAATTTTTGGCCCGGCGCAAAGCGCCGGGCAATCTGTCCTTGCCAAAGCGGGCGAACTTCCCGAAGATTCTCGGACACATGCGCACCGACACCGATCATCTTCCTGCCGCGAAGCAGCGCGAGCTTGAGCGCATCGTGGAGATATTGTTCGACGAGTTCGGGCAGGCGACCGAAAATGCGACCGGGCGCCGCAAGGGCGCCCGCATCCTCAAGATCATCCTGTTCGGCAGCCATGCCCGCGGCGATTGGGTCGATGCGCCGCTGTCGGCGAACCAGTATAAATCAGACTACGACATCCTCGTCATCGTCAGCCAGAAGGAGCTGACCGACCGCGCCGCTTATTGGGCGAAGGCCGAGGAACGGCTGATCCGCGCTTACACGATTGAGAAGACGCTTCGCACCCCGGTTAATTTCATCGTCCATTCGTTGCACGAAGTGAACGATGGGCTGGCGCATGGCCGAGTGTTCTTCATGGAGGTCGCGAAGGATGGGATCGCGATATACGATGCCGATGGCCGGGAATTAGCGACGCCAAAGCCGAAAACTCCCGCGCAGGCACTTGCAACAGCGCGAGAATACTTTGAGGATTACTACCCGGGCGCGGTCGTTTGGCTAAATACGTCGCGGGATCTGGCCAAGCAGAAGCGCCCAAAAGAAGCCGCTTTCCTGCTACATCAGGCTACCGAGCGTCTATATGCCGGTGCCTTGCTCACATTGACCTACTACACGCCCTACAACCACAACATTGCCTTTCTGCGTTCGCTCGCCGAAGGGCTCGACCGGCGACTTCACGACGTTTGGCCGGACGCCAATCGCGTCGAGCGCGCGATGTTTCAGAAGTTGAAGGAAGCCTACACCAAAGCCCGCTACTCAAAGCATTACAAGATCAGCGAGGAAGAGCTGAATTGGCTCGGCGCACGCGTCGAGGAGCTGGGTCGCGTTGTCCATCAGATCTGCACCGACAAGATCAACGCACTCCAAAAGGCGGATCGCGAATAGGTTAGAAGACAAAATCGAGAGGTAAGCGGTTACTTAGCAGTGGCAGAATGTTCCCAGTCCTCCCAGTTCCACGGCAGCATCGTCTGAAAGAATGTCTTTTGATACAGGTCCGGCTCCGTCAAAGCACCCGTGTACCCAAGCGCCTTCGCGCGCTGCTGCCTTTCGACCAATTCGAACCTTACTAGCCGGGGATCAAACGTCACTTCCTCAATGAAGTCGTTTGGATTGATGTTCACCGTCATGGCTTTGTCGATCTCGCGTTTGTCATCACAGACCCAAATTAGCCTCACTTCATCTTCATGGGAGAAAGCTTTCCGCTTCAGCAGAAGTGACTGCGCACGATTCTCGCCACGACCTATGTTGACTGGCCCTTGGTTAGCTAAGTTGTTGACCACTTTTTGACACGCATCTTCCTCCTCCAGATACTCGACGCGGCCTAGATAGAATTTTCCCCATGCTACTCGTCCGGCCCAATCCGACAATGCCCTATTCAACTTACGAGGTGTAGTGCGGACCATGACCCCTTCATTGCGTGGTTCGGAATTGCGGCCATGGAGCGGGTCGATCGTTACCCGCGAATATGCGCGCAAAAGAGAGTCAGACTTGCCTTCGAAAGACCAGCATTGGCAGCGCGCTGGATGCAGATAGCCGTTCAATTCTTTCTGCTTATGATCGGGTCGCTGCATCATGATGCTGGCTGGGATGTCCTCGCGCGGATCCTCCCATAAATTCGGCGAGACCAGAACGAGCCGCTTTACGCGCAGCATGTCTTCAAAGTGCCAGAGAGGGAAAATACGATAAAGGGGGCGGTCCAGATCACCGTCCAATCGAATAGGCACAGCAGGCCCAAAATCGTCCATGTTCGAAATGATCCGATACTAGTGGATTTGGCCAAACCCAATCTCAACAACGGTCGAGAACTATCCCCTGAAGGTTACCAAAAATAGACCAATTCGGTATCACGGCCTTCGATCCTATTGCCCACCTTGTCCGGAGTCCCTGATTCTGGCATAATCCTACTTGCGGGATGGAGTGACTGGCGGTCATCCCGAGGATAACCCTGCCAGGCATCATGTAGGTTCGGCCGTCACGGTCGGGCAGTTGCTGAACGCCGTACCAGCGGCACAGCGGACACCGCTTGCACATCCGCGTGACAACGCGCGGACCGCCGCTGTGCGAGATAACATGACCACCCCAACGAACGACGTTTACGTGCGCGAAGTCGTGATGGCGCGCGTCGGCCATTTGATCCGCCGCAAGCAGCGCGAGATCGAACGGATCACGCGCATCCTGCGCGCCTTCTTCGATCCAAATCAGGTGCAAGCACCCGAGCCCGGTCAGATCAAACGCATCATCCTTATCGGCCCCTACGCGCGGCGAAGTTGGTACGAAGACAACCGGACGCTCACGTTTTCAGATTACGAGTTCTGGATCGTCGTCAGCCATCCGCTGTTCACCGATGAGCGCTGCTGGCAACGCGCCCGCGATGTCATCGGCCGCGAACTGGGCGACCGCTGCGCGGTCGATCTCGAAATCTACGCCAAGTCCGACATCCGGATGGCGAAGGCCGAGCGCGACACGTTCATCCTCGACCGGATCGAAGCGGGCATCACTCTCTACCGCGCATCGCGTGATGCGCCGCTTGGCGCGCGCGACGGCGGGAAGGCGCGGCAATGACGCTCCAACCTGCTATGGCGGCGTTCCAAGCCACGCTTCCCGCCGAACACGCCCGATTGCTCCGCTACTTCAACCGGCGAGTTGGCCGCGAAGCAGCCCCCGATCTGGTGCAGGAAGTGTTCGCACGCATGTTCTGCAGCGGGACGTTAGACCGGATCGACAATCCGCCAGCCTATCTGACCCGGATCGCGCGCAATTTGTTGATAGACCGCGCACGCCAAAAGAGACGCAACTGCACCATCTTCTTTCCGCTCGACGAAAATCGCGACCCGGCTTCGCGCGCCGAGCAAACATGGCGGATCGAGGCGATTGACCTGCTGCGTTTCTACCGGCAGGCAGTCCGCGTCATGCCGCCCAAGACGCGACGCGTGTTCGTGATGCATCGGCTTCGCCATCTGACCTACAAGCAGATTGCACAGCAGCTCGGCATCAGCGTGGCGACGGTGGAATATCACATGATGCGCGCGCTGACGCTCTGCCGTGCGGCGGTCGCGGAGCAATGGTAATGCGTTTGCGCATTTGGCGACGGCGCGAACCGCGGCGTCGCGCATTGGCGGCACCCGACGATGCGCGAATTGCTCGGGCGGAAGCCGCCATCGCCGGGCTGCCGGAACTCACCCGCGGGGTGTTCTTCATGCACCGCTTCGAAGATTTGAGCTACGAGCGCATCGCACGGCGCCTCAACATCGACGTCAAGGAGGTCGAGGGCCATATCGTTGCAACGCTGATCGCACTGCGCCGCGCGTTGAAAGACTAGCGGCTCGACTACGCCATCGTGCTACCGCCGCGCTGATCAGTGAACCAGCCATGATCTCAAACAGCTCGAAAGGTTTCGGCGTTGGCGAGCGCTAGCTCTCCTTGGTTCCGCTTCCGTCGCCAGCCTTCACGCTTGCGCGTTGCTCGTCCCAACGGAGTCGCTCGGCCTCGCGGTCATCGGCATGACAGGTTTCGACGCGAAGGCGGCGAGACCCAATGACGCTACGCAACGCGTCTGTCATTTCTTTCAGCCGCCGCGCCACATCGTCGATCGAGTAAATCTGGAAGTGCGAATGTCCGTCGATGCTCTCGACGCGCAACTTGTCACTGAAGGAGAAGGCGCGCCCATCGAGGCTTTGAAAGGCGATCGCGATCTGGAACTCGGCAGGAACGTCATCCTGAAAAAGATCTGGCCCCATACCCAAGTCAAACTTCAGAACCTCGCGCGGACGCAGGAATTTGAGATCACGAAGTATCTTCGAGTTGTCGAGACCGAACGGGTTTGGCCAATCGGTGAGCTTACTAATCGATGCGGTCACGCCCATCGCGGCAGCGCCAGACAAATTGGCGACGTGCAGCTGCACGATATTCGAATGAACTTCATTCACGCGCAGATATGCCACGACGCGTGGCTCGCTTGCCATGAGACGCGACTGCCGCGCCTCGCGCAGAAGATCGAACGTCGTCCACGCATAGAAACCGGTGACGAGCAACAGCGCCAAGGTAAAGATGGCGGTCACCCCGCCAGCGTTGTGGTTCAGATATTCAAGCATCAAATGTCCCATATCTTGGAGCCCGCTTCGGTAATAGCGGCCAAGTCGAAAGCTCGCTTCCCTTTTCTGATCCAGAGGGCGGATGCATGGGCGCCGTCATCGCTGCGCAGCTTGTCGGCCATCCACAGGAAGGCGCCATAGAGCATCGCGCGATCATCGTCCGCGAGGTCGACCAGTCCCGCCTTCACGACGAGGCCGCCAAGTTCAATGAGCTGGCGCGTGCGTTCGCGCCGCTTTACTTGCCAATCGCGCGTGCCGGTTCGCGCCTGCACCAGTTCAAGCCGACGCCGCATGGCTATCAAGCGCCGTGTCATTCGCTGCGCTGCGATCAGTTCCCGCAACAGCTTTCCGCGCGCCGCGCTGAAAGAAGCCCGCGCCCGCCTTGCGCCAGCCCTCCTTCACGTCGGCGTCTTTCATCGCGACCGCGCCGAGCAATGCGCCGGTTAGCATCTCGGCATCGAGCGCGTCGGCTCCGGTGGCAATGACGAGTTCGCCGAGTTGGCGAACGCGGCGTTCCTTGAGGGTCTTCGCCTTGGCTTCGAGCGCCTTCAGTTCCGTATCGATATCGCGTGGTTTGCGCATGTCGCATCTCCATGATGGGGTGATGCGCCCATCATAGGGATGCGCCTTCCGATGCGCAGCAAGGTCGTCGGGACAGTCTGGCACAGCCTAGTCCCTCCGCGGATTTTTCCGTGTGAGGGCGCGCTTATACGTCGTGCCGACGTGGCTTTTGAAGTGTAGATGGATTGCCGCAATGGCAATCTTCCATCTCTCGGTCAAAGTCATCAGCCGCGCCGCCGGGCGCAGCGCCGTCGCGGCAGCCGCCTATCGTTCGGCCGAGCGGCTGCACGATGAGCGGCTCGACCGTCCGCATGATTTCACCAACAAGTCGGGCGTCGTGCACAGCGAAATGCTGCTGCCCGAGAATGCACCCGAGGAATGGCGCGACCGCGAACGCCTGTGGAATGACGTCGAGGCATTCGAGAAGCGCAAGGACGCGCAGCTATCGCGCGAGCTCGAGTTCGCGATCCCGCGCGAGATGAACCAGGCGCAGGGTGTCGAACTCGCGCGCGATTTTGTGCAGCGCGAGTTCGTCGATCACGGCATGGTCGCCGACCTTAATGTCCATTGGGACATCGGCGCCGACGGGCTCGCCAAACCTCACGCCCATGTCATGCTGACGATGCGCGAGATCGTCGTTGGCGAGGACGGCGAAGCGAGCTTCGGTCAGAAGGTCCGCGACTGGAATCGGACCGAACTGGTCGAGCGATGGCGCGAGCGCTGGGCCGATCATGTCAATGAGCGCCTTGCCGACCTCGACATCGACGCGCGCATCGATCACCGCAGCTTGGCAGCGCAGGGCATCGAGCTTGAACCGCAGGACAAGATCGGCCCCGCGGCATCGCGCATGGGGGACCGCGGGCTTGAGGCCGAGCGGCTTGCCGACCATCGCGAGATCGCCCAGCGCAATGGCGAGCGGATCATCGCTAACCCGCGCCTGGCATTGGACGCGATCACGCACAGCCAAGCGACCTTCACCAATCGCGACCTCGCCATGTTCGCGCACCGCCACAGCGACGGGCGCGAACAGTTCGATGCAGTCATCGGCGCCGTGCGCGCATCGCCCGACTTCGTCGCGCTCGGTCAGGACGGACGCGGCGAGGATCGGTTCACCTCGCGCGACATGATCGAGGCCGAGCAGCGGCTCCACCGCGCCGCCGAAGCCATGGCGCAGCGCGACCGACATCGCGTCTCGGACGCTGCCCGAGACGCTGCGCTGGCGCGGGCATCGGAACGCGGTCTGCACTTGTCGGGCGAGCAGCGCGCCGCGTTCGACCATGTGACCGATCGCGGCGATCTCGGGATCGTCGTCGGCTATGCCGGGACCGGCAAGAGCGCGATTTTCGGCGCCGCGCGCGAAGCATGGGCAAGCGCTGGGTTGAATGTACGCGGCGCCGCACTGTCGGGCATCGCCGCCGAGGGGCTTGAAAACGGCTCGGGCATCGCCTCGCGGACCATCGCCAGCCTCGAACATGGCTGGGCGAAGGGCCGCGATCTGCTCACGGCCCGGGATGTGCTCGTGATCGACGAAGCGGGCATGGTCGGAACGCGGCAGTTGGAGCGCGTGCTATCGCACGCCGCCGACATCGGCGCGAAAGTTGTGCTGGTCGGCGATCCGCAGCAGCTGCAATCGATCGAAGCGGGCGCCGCGTTCCGCGCGATCCACGAACGACACGGCGGTGTCGAAATCACCGAGGTGCGGCGCCAGCGGGCGGACTGGCAGCGCGAGGCGATCCGCGAGCTTGCCACGGGGCGCACCGGCGAAGCGATCCGCGCTTATGACGACGCCGGCATGGTACACCCCGCGGCGACGCGCGAGGCTGCGCGCGCCGAACTGGTCGATCGCTGGGATCGCGATCGGCAGGCGCGACCCGGCGATACGCGGATCATCCTCACCCACACCAACGATGAAGTATGCGCGCTCAACAATGCAGCGCGGGACCGGATGCGCGCGGCGGGCGAACTCGGCAGTGATGTCGCGGTCAAGGTCGAGCGCGGTGACCGCATGTTCGCGTCTGGTGACCGCGTCATGTTCCTGCGCAACGAGCGCAGCTTGGAGGTGAAGAATGGCACGCTTGGGGTCGTCGAACAGGTCGATGCACGCAGCATGACCGTTCGCACCGGCGAAGGTCGTTCGGTGGCGTTCGACCTCAAGGAGTATGCCCATGTCGATCATGGCTATGCGGCGACGATCCACAAGGCGCAGGGCATGACGGTGGATCGCGCCCATGTGCTTGCCACTCCCGGCATGGACAGCCACTCGGCCTATGTCGCGCTGTCGCGGCATCGCGGCGCCGTCGATGTTCATTATGGCCGCGACGACTTCAAGGATCAGGGCAAGTTGATCGGCACGCTGTCGCGCGAGCGCGCCAAGGACATGGCGCAGGATTATGCCAAGACCGATCCGGCGCGCTCCTATGCCGAGCAGCGCGGCATCAGCTTCCGCGAGCGCGTGGCCGAGAACCTGTCCCGAGCGGGTCGAGGGATTGCCAAGCACGTCCCCGAGAAGGCGCGGAGCATCTTTGCCGGGTTCAAGCCGACCGTGAAACGGGCGAGCATCGAACCGCGCGATACATCGCGAACAGCCGATACGCGGCGCGCGGTCGAACGCTATGCCCGCGCGCAAGCCGACATCGACCGCATGAACGCAAAAGACTTGCCGGTGCTGCGGCACCAGCGCGATGCGCTTGCGCGTGCGGGCGATGCGCTTGGCGCGATCGGTCCGCATGCCCGGGGCGATCTGGCGGCGGCGTTCGAGCGCCAACCAGAGCTTGTGGCGCACGCAGCCCAGGGCAATAGTCAGGCCGCGATCCGCGCGATGCAACTCGAATCAGAAATCCGCATCGATCCCGCCAAGCGGGCCGATCGCTTCGTCGACGATTGGCAGAAACTTCAGCAGCAGCGCAGCCGGTCGCTGTCGCGCGGCGACCAGCGAGCCGCGAGCCGATTCGCTGGCGAGATGGGCGCGATGGCCAAGAGTCTCGAACGCGATGCCCAGGTGGAATCGATCCTACGCGGCCGCAAGGCGGCGCTCGGCATCGACGCACACTCAAGTCGATCGGTCGGGCAAGACCTAGCGGCGATCGCCGACCTCGGTCGGGGGCGGTCGCGCGGCATTGGGATCGGCATGTAGGAGAATGAAATTGGACGACGACCAACTGGAATCCGAAGACCCCGCCGCTGCGGCATTCGCGCGGCTAGAAGGCGAAGTGGCACTGATGCGCCGGGCAACCGAAAAACTCGCCGCGGAGAAGGCGGAAATCCGCATTCCCGATTACAGCCTCACGCTTGGCGAACTATCGAAACACCTCGGTGCGGCGGAGCGAACGCTGAGAGCCATCGCTGCCAAGCCTGCGATGGAGCTGACCCCCGAGGATGTGGCCCAACGCATCGCCCGCGCCGTCCGGCAGGCGCGCGAGTCTGCCGAAGGCGAGATGCAGCGGGCGCAGGTGCGGTTCGACAATGCCGCATATGAACTTCGCGGTACGATTTCGACGTTGCGTGCGGCGCATGAGCAGCGCCTTCATCTCATCTGGGCAGCAGGCGGCGGCATTCTCGCCGGGTGCTTGCTCTGGTCGATCCTGCCGGGCGCTTTCGCCAGGGCGCTGCCCGAGCGCTGGCAGCTGCCCGAGAAAATGGCGGCGCATATCGTCGGCGCACCGACGATATGGGAGGGTGGCGTCAGGCTCATGCAGGTTGGTAGTCCGGAAGCTTACCGGGCAATTTCCGCCGCGGCGGTGATGCGCCACGACAATAAGGAAAAGATCGCAAAATGTGAGTTGGCCGCCGCGAAGGAAAAGCGTCCGGTACGCTGCACGATCAAAATCGAACCTACTGGCACATGACCAAGCAGTCAGTGTTCGAGCCGATTGCTGCCAATATGGTTCAAATAGTTCCGCATATCCCCGGGAGCCGGATTGACGCATGTCCGGGTGACCGATAGCCTTGATCTAAATAGAAAATTCTCGGGTCTCGATTCTGTTTTTCTCCTGCAGCGAAGGTGCGCATATGAGAGTTGGTCGAGCATGTCTGGGAATGGCGGCACTGTTGGCAATATCCGGTCTGGCGAACGCGACGCCCGTCGCTGCCGCGGAAACTGTTACTTACACCTATGATGCCAAAGGCCGCCTGATGAAGGTCGTGCGCACCGGCAGCGTGAACAACAATGTCACGGTCGATTACGAACACGACAAGGCTGATAACCGCACTCGGCTGAAGACCACAAACTCTCCAAACCCTCCACCCTGAAGCATTTGGGTGCCGAACCGCAGTTCCCTGTTGATGCCGGGATCGCGAAGGCGGCCATCAAATTCTATTGAAACTAAATAGGTGAGTGAGGGCGATGTTCAGGTTTTACCTCTTACTTTTGGCGCTGATCCTCGGCGGAGCTTCTACGCGGGCAGTCGCTCAAGACTATTCCGTGGGCAGGCTTCCGGTCATCAATCCGCAGCCAGATCTTAACGGCGTCGACATTGCATCCGGTCAGCTATCAGTCGAGCTGCCCTTCGGCTTCAATGCGCCGGGCGCTGGTAACCTGAACAGTAAAGCCGTGTTCAACGGCCGCATGCTCACCAATTCGCTTAACGTCTATCTCGAGGACCAGACGCTCACACGGCCTGACATTGGCGACCCGAGTAGCCGTCAGATTCGTATTCATATGGGCGGGATTGACCGGCTGTTTGTTTGCAACGGCTTCGGCGTCTGCACCCAGATTGCCAAGATCGATGGCTCAACGCTCACTCGAACGGCGGAAAAAGCATATAGTTTTCGCGACCGAGACGGAACGCAAGTCTCGTTTTTCGCGATGCTAGGCCAGGATATCTGGCCGCAACCCTGTACGGATGTTGAGACCGGTTGCAACGCGGCAGGATATTTTGGTTATTCCTGGGCAAGCGAAATCAGATTCGCCAATGGCGAAACTCTCACCTATTCGAACTTTCCGACAACGGACGGCTCTAACTATATCAATACGGTCACAAGCAACCTCGGATATACGTATGAAGCTCTTAATTCGTGCGGTAGCGGATGCTCTATCAGCACAAGCTATCCCGGCCTATATTGGCTAATGCACCGCGGAACCCCGCTCTCGGCCACCTATCGCCTTAAAAAATCTGGCTCACTTATCTCCTCCTTCGGAATTAACCGCAATCTCGTTCCGGTGAACACACTGCCGCGTGCAGGAACGATTGCTTCCGAGGACAATGTAACCATTTCTGATCATACAGGCCGCAGCTCGTCGATAAAGCTGCAGGCAAAATGGTATGGCGCGTGCGGATCGGTACTGAGCACGGACGGATCGGGTATTGGCGATTGGGGCATGGGATCGACCACGGCGCAGATTGACGGGACTAATTTCGTCCCGATCCGGATCCTGAGTCCGGCTGGACGAGAAACCAACATTAGCTATCTGAACTTTTTGCAGTTTAGCCAAGGGTTCAACGTGGTTCCCGTAACCTCTGTCACCCGAGGAACTTCAACTTGGTCATATAATTACACGATCAATAGCTGGATCAGCAACGATGTCTCGCTAACCGCCACCGACCCTTCGGGGAGACAACGTTCAAGCCGTGCGGTCGGCTATGAAATTCCTTGGGAAACTCAGTGGGGCAACAGCTATTGGTGCAATGTTCACACAACCGGATCGGATGTCGTGCAGGCAAAAGACGGGCTGAACAACACGACGAACTTTAGCTATCAATGGCAGGGCACAGTGGGTTCGGCGACAATGCCGGAGAGCAATGCCTATTCTTATCAGTATGACACGCGCGGAAATCTGACTGAGATTACCGTTGCTGCCAAGCCGGGTTCGGGCCTTGCGAATCTGACTGTCTATCAGGCGAGCTATGACGCGGGCTGTGCCAACCCCGTCAAATGCAACAAACCCAACTGGACCAAGGACGCGAAAGGCGCCCAGACCGACTATGTTTATGATGCCGTCCACGGGGGCGCTCTCAGCATCACTCTGCCGGCGGACTCGAATGGAATTCGTCCGCAGCGGCGTTTCACCTACGAAACAGTGAGCACCTCGGCGGGGGCTCTTTATCGTCTTTTGCAAACTTCCGAATGCCTGACATCGGGCTCTTGCGCGGGAACCGCGGACGAACTGAAAACGAGTCTGACTTATTGGGGGTTGACGTTTCTCAAAGCGACAGAGACGCTCCAGCCAGGAAACGGGGGCACTGCGCTCACGACCAGCTTTGCCTATGACGATGCGGGCCGACTGATTCAGAAAACCCTCCCATTGGGTGGATCGACTTGGTATTTCTATGACGCGGTTGGTCGCGAAGTTGGCGTAATCGGCACTGATCCCGACGGCAGTGGGCTGCTGCCGCAGATCGCAAAACGGACGTCGTATAACGCTGACGATCAGATCACCAAGGTTGAAGAAGGCACCTCGACTGGTTCGACGGTCGGCGCACTTGCGGCAATGACAGTCACTAAAACGGTCGATTATATCTACGATGCGACCGGGCTGAAAACGCAAGAGCGCGTCTCTGCGGCCGGGGTGATCGAGGCGTTGGCACAATATAGCTACGATTCCGCCGACCGGCTCGAATGCACGGCGCAGCGCATGAATCCATCCATCTATGCAAGCTTACCGGGGAGCGCTTGCGCGCTGGGCGTAGCGGGTGGCTTCGGACCGGACCGGATTACTCGCTTTATCTATGATCTCGCTGGGCAGCTCGCGACGATCCAGAAGGCCTATGCAACGGCGCTGCAGGAGGATTATGCGACTTATAGTTACAGCCCCAACGGTGAGCGGACGAGCCTGACCGATGCGCGCGGCTATAAGGCGTCGATGACCTATGACGGGCACGACCGGCAGGTGAAGTGGAACTTCCCGTCGCCGACGACGCCGGGCGTGGTGTCGACGGTCGACTACGAAGAATATGGCTATGACGCCAATGGCAACCGCACGAGCCTGCGAAAGCGCGACGGCAGTACGATCACCTATCAATATGACGCGCTGAACCGAAATACGGTCAAAGTGGTGCCCGAGCGATCGGGGCTGGCCGCGACCCACACGCGCGACGTCTATTATGGTTATGACCTGAGAGGACTGCAAACCTACGCCCGGTTCGATAGCCCGGCCGGTGAAGGCCTGACGACTATCTACGATGGGTTCGGGCGGGTGACATCGTCGGCGCTGACAATGGACGGCGTGACCCGGCCGTTTCTTTATGCTTGGGACAAGAATGGGAATCGCACCCAGGTCGCACTTCCAGCGCCCGCCGTATTTACCGCGGTGTATGATGGTATGGACCGCGAGGCAGAGCTCGGGGAAATCAGCAGCCCCGCCACGCCATTAAGGGTCATGTCCTACAATGCGCGCGGCCTTGTCGCCGCCGAAAGCATGTTCACTGCGCCGCTGACGCAATATGGCTATGATCCGGTTGGCCGGCTCAATACATTGTCACATAATCCTGCAGGGACGGCGCAGGATGTATCGTTCAGCTATAGCTCTACACCGGCTTCGCAGATGGCGCAGCAGGCACGCGACAATGATGCTTACGCGTGGACGGCGCACTTCAACGTCGATCGCAACTATACGACGAACGGCCTCAACCAGTATACAGCGGCCGGCGCGGCGTCGTTCACCTATGATGCCAACGGCAATCTGACGTCGGACGGCTCGACAAACTTCGTTTACGATGTGGAAAACCGGCTGGTGAGCGCGAGCGGCGCGCGCAATGCGGCGCTTCGCTACGATCCGCTGGGCAGGCTCTACGAAATAGTCGGCGGCGGCAACACGACCCGCTTCGCCTATGATGGAGACGAACTGGCGGTCGAATATGACGGGTCGGGAACGGTACTTCGCTTTTACGCGCACGGTCGCAGCATTGATGATCCGGTCATCTGGTACGAACCGGGGCCTTGGCCGAACAACTTCCGCCGCCTGCTGCGCGATCATCAGGGCAGCGTTATCGGGATCGTCAACGGCTACGGTGACCCGATGGCGATCAACAGCTATGATGAGTATGGCATTCCGAAGTCAGGCAACCTCGGCCGGTTCCAGTACACCGGCCAGGCGTGGCTGCCCGAGATCGGCATGTATTATTACAAGGCCCGCATCTATTCGCCTACGCTCGGGCGGTTCCTTCAGACCGATCCGATCGGGTATGACGATCAGGTCAACCTCTATGCTTACGTTGGAAATGATCCGGTCAATAAGACTGATCCAACGGGAATGCAGGAGAGCGAGGGCCTATTTATCGGAATGCGGTGGGCCCGGACAGAAGAAAATGGAGGCCCTACGGTAGAGGAACAAGCTAAAACAGAGGGCGTTCAGGCGATGGCAGTCGCCGCCGCCGCCGCTACAATTCTAATCGCGCGGGAAAAAGCTGGTCCCCTTCTGGGAACATTTGGGCGCGCACTCGGTATCGGCAATGCCGCAACGAAGGTGGCAGGCTTTGCTTCAGGCGCGTTACGAAATTCGCATTTTGCCAAGCATTCGGGGGAATTCGGCTTCAAGACAGCCCAAGCCTATGAGCGAGCGGCAGGTAATTTTCTAAGCGGCAAAGCCGGTAGGGGCGTTCTCGAAGGAACGCGCAAGAGCGGCGACATCGTCCGTTTTAACCCGAAAACGAACGAATTTGGAGTACTGTCCAAGGGTGGTAATGTTCGAACATACTTCAAACCTGATACGGCCGAGCACGGATTGAAAACCAACTTGGAATATTTTAAGAGAGAGATTGCCAGATGAGCGAACAATACATTTGCCCTGTTTGCAATTTTCCAAATTTGGAAGAGCCACCCTACATTAATGATGAAGCAACTTTCGTTATTTGCCCTTCCTGTGGAACTGAATTCGGCTATAGCGACGTATCGACAACCTTACGGCAACTTCGTGAAAGATGGATCAGCGCCGGTTGCCCTTGGTGGGGCGGCGGACAAGAAAAGCCAAAGGATTGGAATCCTACGTGCGATCGACCGAGAGGCGACTAAGATGTCGGCTCTGTGTTTCCATTGAACGGCCGGGCTAATTAACCGGATCACGTTTGCGCAATGGGGCACTAGACAGCATGCCGGACGCAGCACGCCGCTGCATTTTACCGTGGCGTCGGCACAGAGGCCCCGGCGTAGGGATCGTATGCTGCAGGCGGCGAGGTTGGCGATTGCAGCTGGCTCGATAACTGGCCAGCATCTGAAGCCATTGGTCGGCGCTGCGGTAGATTCTCGCCCGCCAACCCGGTTAGCGCAGCTGCGATACCGCTGGCGCCGAATAATATGAAACACCCCAGCACGACGGTAATCCCCCGTCGCAATTCCAATCTGCCCGACAGCATAAGCATGCCAATCGTAGCGACCGCGACGACGGCAACAATCGTCGCGGTGCTGCCCAGAGCGGCACCTTGAATCCACGCAACGCCCTCGGTGACCGGGCTATCCGTGGGTGGATCGGTGAGCGAAAGTGTCGGCAAGGACATACAAACTCCAGTGCATCCCATCCAGCGCCCTCAAGCCCCTCGCGGCAATCGAAAATGCCACCATTTTGGCACCAATTGTTGCCGGCTTTGGTCGATTCCGACTGGAAGGCGCATTTGGTCAAGACTAGCCTCGCGCTTGAAATCAAAAAGGTTCTTTGCGAGAAGCGGGTCAACTACGTGAAGCTCAAACACAGAATTGCCGGATATTCGGCAGCCATGCTCGGCCTCCTCCACGCCGCGACCGCGCAAGCCCAGGACATTGCCGATCCGGCCGGTTCGGGCGTGCTGGTATCGGCGTTGCGCTGGCTCGAAGGCACCCTCCTCGGCACCATTGCCACCGTCGTCGCGGTCATCGCGGTCGCGATGGTCGGCTTCATGATGCTGACCGGACGGATCAACTGGCGTTACGGTGCAACGGTGATCGTCGGCTGCTTCATCCTGTTCGGTGCCGCGAGCATCGTCGCGGGCATCCAGTCCACCGCCAGCCTCGGTCGCTGACCGGTGAACGGGGTCGAGCGCGATGTGATGTTCGTCGCGCTGACGCGGCCGCAGATGTTCGCGGGGGTGACCTACAGCTTTTTCGTAGCCAACGCGGTGCTCGCCACCGAATTGTTCCTGATCTTTCGCACCGTTTGGGCGCTGGTGATCGCGCTGGTCGTCCATCTGGCGGGGGTGCTGCTGTGCCTGCGCGAGCCGCGTTTCTTTGATCTGTGGCTCGCCAGGGTCGGTCGCTGCCCGCGCGTGCGCAATTTTTCGATCTGGCGATGCAACTCCTACCGGCCTTAGCATCCTCGCCCAAGATCGTTGCCAGGGAGGCGCCTGCGGGGCGCCACCTGCCTTACGGCCATCATGTCGACGATCACACGATCGCGACCCGCGACGGCTTGCTGATGCAGGTCATCGCGCTGCGCGGCATGTTGTTCGAGACCGCCGACACCGACGAAATCAATTATCGCAAGCGACTGCGCGATGCGATGCTGCAATCGATCGGCTCGTCGCGCTTTGCCATTTATCATCATATCGTCCGCCGCCGCATCGAGGCCGGGCTTGACGGGACGTATAGCGATCCTTTCTCGGCCAAGCTCGATGCAGCGTGGCAGGGGCGGCTCGACCGGCGTCAGCTGTTCGTCAACGATCTCTACCTCACGCTGATCCGTCGCCCGTTGCAAGGCCGGGTTGGCATGCTCGACAGCCTGCGCGAGAAGCTGAGCGGCGCGCGTTCGGCGGCGGACACCGAAACGCACGATCTTCGCCAGCTCGACACCGCGCGCGAGGCGTTGATGGCCGCGCTCGGCAGCTATGCGCCTTCGCTGCTTTCGGTCTATGACGGACCGGTCGGGCCTTGCTCCGAGCCGCTCGAATTCCTGTCGACGCTCTACAATGGCGAGAGCCGCCCGGTGCTGCTGCCGACGCAGGACATCGGCGCCTATCTGCCCGATCGGCGGATCAGTTTTGGGCAGGAGGCGATCGAACTTGGACCGTCGGGTCATTCGGATCGCAGCTTTCTGGGCCTCGTGTCGATCAAGGATTATCCGGGCCAGACCAGCCCGGGCATGTTCGACGAACTGCTGCGGCTGCCGTTCGAGCTCATAATCTCGCAATCTTTCGGCTTCGTCGAGCGCCAGTCGGCGCTCGAGCGAATGAACCTGACGCTGCGGCGGATGCGCTCAGCCGAGGACGAGGCGCTGAGCCTGCGCGCCGAACTGGCGAGCGCCAAGGACGAGGTCGCCGCCGGACGTTCGGGGTTTGGCGAGCATCATATGACGATCGGCATCCGCGGCGCTTCGCCCGCCGAGGTCGACGGGGGGGTCGCCGAAGTCCAGGCGGCACTCGCCGATCTTGGCATCATCGCGGTGCGTGAGGAAATTGCGCTCGAACCTGCCTTCTGGGCGCAGTTCCCGGGAAACTTCAAATATATCGCGCGGCGCGGTCTTGTCTCGACGGGCAATTTCGCGGGACTCGCCAGCGGGCATAATTTTGCGCTCGGCCAGCCGCATGGCAATCATTGGGGTGATGCCGTCACCCTGTTCGAGACGACTGCGGCCGGCCCCTATTTCTTCAACTTCCACGAGGGCGATCTCGGCAATTTCACGATCATCGGCCCCTCGGGATCGGGAAAGACGGTGGCGCTCAATTTCCTGCTCGCGCAGGCGCGCAAGTTCGATCCGCGGATCGTTTTCTTCGACAAGGATCGCGGCGGCGAGCTGTTCATCCGCGCGATCGGCGGGCGTTATGACGTGCTGCGCCCCGGCGCGCCGTCGGGGCTTAACCCGCTTCAGCTGGAGGACAATGCCGCCAACCGCCAGTTCCTGATCGACTGGCTCGCGTTGCTCGCGGGCGGCGCTAGCGTCGAGGAGCTGGCGCAGATCAAGGATGCGATCGACGCGAACTATGCGCAACCGCCGCATCATCGCCGGCTGCGCCATATCGTCGAGCTATTCCGCGGCGGGCACCGCCCGCACGCCGACGACATGTGGGCGCGCCTCAGGCCATGGTGGGGCGATGGCGAACGCGCCTGGCTGTTCGACAATGAAGAAGACGCGACCGATTTGTCAGTCCGCTCGGTCGGCTTCGACATGACGCAGATATTGGACGACCCGGCGGTGCGCACCCCGGCGATGATGTATTTTTTCCACCGGGTCGAGGAACGGCTCGACGGCAGTCCGGCGATCATCGTCGTCGACGAGGGCTGGAAGGCGCTCGACGACGACGTGTTCGTGCGCCGGATCAAGGATTGGGAAAAGACGATCCGCAAGCGCAATGGCATCGTCGGTTTTGCGACGCAAAGTGCGCAGGATGCGCTTGAAAGCCGGATTGCCAGCGCGATCATCGAGCAGGCCGCGACGCAGATCTTCATGGCGAACCCGAAAGCGCGCGCCGAAGATTATGTCAGAGGGTTCGGTCTGACTAGCCACGAATATGAGCTCGTGCGGTCACTGCCCGACAGCGCGCATTGTTTCCTCGTCAAGCATGGCAATGAAAGCGTTGTCGCGCGCCTTAACCTCAGCGGCGAGCACGAGCTGCTGACGATCCTGTCGGGGCGCGAGCGCACGGTGCGTATTCTCGACGAGTTGCGCGCCGAACATGGCGACGCGCCCGAGGCTTGGTACGACCCATTGATGGAGCGCGCGTGATCATGGCGGTCTGCGACTCGATCCCGGCCCCGGAGAGCTTCGCGCCGAGCGCGCTTCGTTTCCTAGACTGCCAGGCGCAGGTCATCGGTGCGCAGGGCTATGGCGCGCTGGCGACGCCGGGATCGACCGCGTCGATCCTGCTGACCGGAATGATCACGCTGCTGATCGCGTTTCTCGGCTACCGGATGCTGCTCGGCCATACGCCGACGATCCGCGAAGGCGTGCTGACCTTCGTCAAGATCGGGCTGGTGCTCTTGCTGGCGACAAGTTGGCCAGCCTATCAGATCCTCGTTTATGACATCATCCTTCGCGCGCCCGCCGAGCTGGCCGCGACGATTGGCGGCGCCGCGAGCTTGCCGGGTAGCGGCGGCGGACTGGTCCAGCGGATCGATGGTATCGATCAGGCGCTCACGATCCTCGCGATCGAAGGTGTCGGCCCGGCACCGCTCGGCGCCGATGGGCTGCCCACCATGCCGGCCGTTCCCCCCGCGCCATTCATCGGGTTCGACAACTTCGCGCTCGGCTTTGCCCGCGTGATCTTCCTCGTCTCGACGATTGCATCTTTTGCGGTGGTGCGGATCGTTGCCGGTCTGCTGCTGGCTCTGGCGCCGCTGTTCGCCGCCTTCCTCTTGTTCGATGGGACGCGCGGCCTGTTCGCGGGCTGGCTCAAGGCGCTGCTTGGCTCCGCGCTCGGCAGTCTCGCCATCGCGATCACACTCGGTGTCGCGCTCGCTTTCCTTGAGCCATGGCTCGCCGGCTTGCTAGCCCGGCGCGGCGGCGGTCTCGACATCATCGGCGCGCCCGCGCAGCTGCTCGCCGCGACGACGATCTTCGCAATCGCGCTGGCCGCCGCGATGTTCATAGTCGGGCGCGTGGCACTCAGCCTGCACATCCCGGCGTGGATGCGGGCGGGATCCACCCGCGAAACTGAGGGTAGCGCCCCACGTGTTGAAACGGTGCAGCAGCTTGTCGCATCCCACACACCGATTGAGAGCCGCTCGCGTGCCGCGGCGATCGCCGATGCGGTCGCGATCAATCAGCGCCGCGAAACCGTCGCCGCCGAGACGAGCGGCGGGTCGCGCGCGGCGCATATCGCGCGCAGCGCCGGGCGGCAGGACGGCATTGAGCACTATAGCGCCGCGTCCGCCGCGGCCTCGTCCGGGCGCCGCACCCGCCAACGCATATCGACACGCGCACTTGCCAGGGATCGGCGCTCATGAACAAACCCAGCCGTGAAGTCCTCGATGCCTATTACGCCGAAGCCGGGAGCTGGGCGCACGACCGCGACGACGCCCTGCGGTCGTCGCGGCGTACCGCGTGGTGGGTGGCCGGGGCGGCCTCGGTGATCGCGGTTTGTGAAGCGCTGGCGCTGCTGTTCCTGACCCCGCTCAAGACCGTCGAGCCCTATACGTTACTAGTCGATCGCCAGACCGGCTTCGTGCAGCCGCTCAAACCCCTCGAGCCGCAGTCGATCTCGCGCGAGCGCGCGCTTACCCAGTCCTTCCTCGTCCAATATGTCATTGCCCGCGAGGGCTTCGACATTAATTCGGTGCAGAGCGACTATCAGAAGGTCTCGCTCTGGTCTGACGGCGCTGCGCGCAACAGCTACCTGTCCGAGGTGCAGGTCTCCAATCCGGACAGCCCGCTGGTGCGACTGCCGCGCTCGTCGCTGATCGGCGTGCAGGTCAAAAGCGTCACTCCGATGAGCGATGACACCGCGATGGTGCGCTTTGACACACAGCGGCGCGATGCTGGCGGGCAGGCAGCGCCAGGCCAGCCGTGGGTCGCGATCGTCCGCTATGGTTATAGCGGCGAGCCCATGTCGGTAGCGGACCGGATGATCAACCCGCTGGGGTTCAAGGTGACGAGCTATCGCAAGAGCGCCGAGGCGCTCGCCGCGCCAGCCCCGGCGACCGCCGTTGTCGTCGGAACGCCCACCACCGCACGTACCACCCAGCCGGCACAGAGCGCGGGCCAACCGATCCCGAGCCGCCCATGATCGCTCGCTTTGCGCTTGCCCTTCTCCCCTTGCTGCTGGGACCCAGCGCCGTCGGGCAGGTACGCCCGCAGCCGGGGCAGGGCGACGCGCGTATGCAGACCGTCGATTATCGCCGCGACCAGGTGGTCGAGGTCGAAGCCGCGCCAGGCTATCAGGTGATGATCGCGCTGGCGCCCGATGAGCAGATCCAGAATGTCGCGGTCGGCGACAGCGGCGCGTGGCAGGTGGTCGCAAGCCAGAGCGGCAACATGCTGTTCGTGCGGCCGACCGCCGGCGGGATCAGCACCAATATGACGGTGATCACGAGCGCGCGCTTCTATGCCTTCGATCTCGTGCCCGCGAACGGCACGCCGCCTTACGAGATACGCTTTCGCTATCCTCCCGAGCCGGGAGCCGATGCCGGAGCCATGGCGAGTGACGCTGCCGCGGCGGTGGGCATGTACCGGATGGGCGGCAGCCGTGCGCTGTGGCCGGTCCGCGTGCATGATGACGGGATCAAGACGTATATCGATTGGCCGGCAGATGTCGCACTTCCCGCGGTGTTCGTCATCGACGACTACGGCCGCGAGCGGCTGGCCAACGGCAATATGCGCGGCGGCCTCTATGTGATCGACAGCGTGCATGAAATGCTGCTGTTTCGTATCGATCGCAAGACGGCGCGCGCAAAGCGCTATCTGCCCAAGGCCGATGCTTCGTGAGTACGCCGGACGCCACTCCCGCCGTTCCCGAACAAACCGCGGAGCGCGGCCTAGTGCCACAGGTCGCCCGTCCGCGGGCTGGACTTTCAGGTGTGGTGATCGGGATCGGGGCGGTCATCGCCGCTGCACTGCTCTTCTCGGTTCTCGATGCGCGGCGCCGGGCCTTGTCGGCGCCTGCGGTGCGTCCCGCTCCGTCCGAGCTCGTCGGGGCGTCGCACGCGCCGCCACCGCTCTATATCCCGCCCGTACCGCGGGCCATGACGGAGCTGCTGCTCGCCCCTCCGCCGAGCCCCGTTGTCGCATCGCGCGAGCTGCAGCCGCGTCCTGCCCCGGCGCCGTCGCCCCCATCCTATTCGCAGCCGCCGCCGATCTCTTATGCGCCCCCGCCGCTCGAGGCGGTCCCGGCGCCGCGCACCAGCGGCGGCGCCATCCTGATCGTCGACTCGCAAGCGCGGCCTGCCGCCGATGGAGCAGCGCCGCCAGCGGCGAGCGGACAGTCAGCAGCGCCGCTCGGTGCCACCGCGCGCAGCCGCGCGGGATCGATTGCCAATCGTGCGACCACGGTGCCGCAGGGCACGCTGATCCCCGCCGTTCTCGAAACCGCCATGAACTCGACCGGCGCGGGCTTCGCGCGCGCGCTCGTCCAGCGCGACGTCCACGGCTTCGACGGCACCCGCGTACTCATCCCGCGCGGCAGTCGTCTCATCGGCGAATATGCGTCCGACACCAGTCCCGGCCAAAAACGCGCGTTCGTGACCTGGACCCGGCTGATCCGTCCCGACGGGGTGACGATCGCGCTCCAGTCGCCCGCGACCGATCCGGTCGGCGTCGGCGGGGTGCGCGCGAGGGTCAACAGTCATTTCTTTGAGCGCTTTGCGGGGTCGATCCTGCAGACGGCGATGCTCATCGGCGGCAACCTCGCGGCCCGCTCGGTGGGGGATTCGGTGGTGATCGCCTTGCCGGGATCCTTGCCCGGCGCCGGTTCGACGACGCAGGCGACCCAGATCCCGCCGACGCTCAGCGTCCGGCAGGGAACGAGCATCAGTGTCTTCGTTGCGCGCGATCTCGACTTCACCGGGGTTGAGGCAGTGCGATGACGGCCGCGGTCGCCGAGCGGGTCTATCTTGGCAGTTATTTAGCGCCGCTGTCGTTCGCGCTGGACCGCGCCGATGTCACCGACATCTATATCAACCGGCCAAGCGAGCTTTGGATCGAAACGCTCGGCGGCGCGATCGAACGTCACGATGTTCCCACACTCGATGCCGCGTTGCTGGCCAGACTGGCGCGGCAGGTGGCGGCGCTCAGCCATCAGGGGATCAGCCGCGAGCATCCCTTGCTGTCGGCGAGCCTGCCCGATGGTTCGCGCATCCAGGTTGTTGCACCGCCCGCGACGCGCGGCGATCTGGTGATCGCGATCCGCAAGCATGTGTCGGCCGATCTGACGCTCGACGATTATGTTGCAGCCGATGCGTTCCGCGCGGTTCGCAAGGCGGGGCAAGGGCAAACCGCAGTGGTCGAGCGGGTGCGCGAACTGGTGAACAGCGGCGATGTCGCCGCCGCGTTGCGCGCGGCGGTGCGCGGGCGTCTCAATGTGCTGATCTCGGGTGGCACATCGTCGGGCAAGACGACCTTCCTCAATGCGTTGATCCGTGAAATACCGCCTGAGGAGCGGCTGGTCCTGATCGAGGATACGCCCGAAATCCGGCTGGCGCATGTCAACGCGGTCGGCTTGATCGCCGCGCGTAGCGCGCTGGGCGAAGCAGCCGTTACCGCCAACGACCTGGTATCGGCATCGCTCCGCATGCGCCCCGATCGCATCATTCTCGGCGAGCTGCGCGGTCCGGAAGCCTTCGCCTTCCTGCGCGCGATCAACACCGGACATCCGGGGTCGATGACCACCATCCACGCGGACAGCGTCGAGCGCGCGTTCGAGCAGCTGGCGTTGCTGGTGCTGGAGGGCGGCTCGACGCTCCAGCGCGCCGATATATTGTCCTACGTGCGGACGACGATCGATGTCGTGCTCCAGCTCAGCCGCGATGCTACCGGGCGGCATATGTCGGGGATATCGGTCGGGGGGCGTTGACGTCGTTGAACAGATGCGTCTTGGTGAGGCGCGAGGACGCCGGCACCTGTCGAGACCGCATATTCCGATCAATCTGGAAACAATCACCGCCACTTTGGCTGCAATTGGTGCCGGAATGCGACGGTTAAAGCAATACCGCCATTTTGGATATGATTTCTGGCACTTAGTAGCTCGTTCAAGTTGACGGTATATACAGCGAGGCATAGCTTCTTATTCAAGCAACGTCAGTTTGCAGGGTCTCGATTCGTCAACTGTCTCCACCGGGGAGTGATTATGAATCGCGCCTGCTTGCTACTAGTCTTGTTGCCTTCGTTTGCGATCGCAACGCCCGCCGCGGCTGCGGAAACCATCACCTACAGTTACGATGCCAAAGGCCGACTGGTGAAGGTCGTCCGCACGGGAAGCGTGAACAACAATGTCACGATCGACTATGAGCATGACAAGGCCGACAATCGCTCCCGGCTGAAGGTCACAAATTCCCCGAATCCCCCGCCCTGATCACAGGGGCGCCTTGGCGCCGATCCTTTGGGCTAAATCGGGGGGATTTTTATGCTGGTTTTGAATGGTTCGGTTGTTCGCGGGATGTGGGCGGCGTTGCTCGTCCTTCTTGGCGCTATGATGATGGCCTCCTCCGCATCTGCGCAAGTCGCGAACGAGCCGACGCCCTATCGCAATATCGACGAGTTTGGTGTCGATGTATCGACGGGTACATTCAACTTCTCGATGATGGACGTCGCAGGCGGCTCCGGCTCGACTGGCCTTTCCTATGCACGGACCTGGACGTGGGCCGGCTGGAAGGACAATTACAGCGGTCAGCTTAAACAGGATGGAACCCTGATTACGGTGGTCCGCGGCGGGATATCGGAGAGCTTCAACCTGGTTGGCGGCACATGGGTGCCCAAAAAAGCCAATGGCGCCACGATGGTACAAAGCACCGAAGGAAGCGGATCGCTCCGCACCGCCGTTTACACCTATACAGCGGCGGATGGAACCGTGACTTTCTATAGGGCGGTCGGCATGCAGGCCGTCGCACCCGATGATAGTTGGCCCCGCCGGATTAGCATCGTGGGCCTGCGAGGAGAGTGCAAGATCACCTCTTACATCATGCGCACGCCTCCGGGTAACGAGCAATGTGCCGTGCCGGTATCGATTACCGAGCCGGGGAAGGAAAAAATCGACCTGAGTTGGAACGAGGGGTCGGTGGACTGTTCTTTATATGACAATGGGCCTTCCGATCAGGGCTGGCAATGTGATGTCGCATATTCGCTGGCGACGGTCAGCGACCAGTCCGGTTACAGGCTCGATGTCGGGAGCGGCGTGGTGTCGCTGGTCAACACCGCCGTGGAATATTGCTTCCCTGGAAGCTGCACGGGCAATTGGCCGAATGCGACCTACACCACGCCGGTGAGCGGCACGCAGCAGGTCGTTGACAGCAATGGCGGCACCTGGACGTTCACCTTCGATGCCAGCTACCGGATGACGTCGATCAGGAAACCGACCGATAGCACGGCCTCGACGACGATTACCTATTACACCAGCAACAAGGTCGCCTCCGTGACAAAGGACGGCGTGACCAAGAGCTACACTTGGTCGACGAGCGGCGGTAACGACGTGCTGGCCGTGACCGGCGGCCCAACGGGCAGCGGCACCTTCACCACCAACCCGTCGCAGGGCCAGCCGGGAACGATCGTCAACGCCGCCAGCAACACGACCACGAACACCTATGACGCGAACGGCCGACTGACGCGGACGACCGAGCCTGAGGGCAATTACGTCAACAATATCTATGACGGCCGCGGCAATATCACCGAGACGCGGCTGGTCGCCAAATCGGGGAGTGGTCTCGCCGACATCGTGACGACCGCGAATTATGATGCGACGTGCAGCAGCGCGGTCAAATGCAACCAGCCCAATTATGTGCTCGATCCGCTCGGCAATCGCACCGACTATACCTATGACACGACGCATGGGCAGGTGACGCGCATCCAGCTTCCGTCACCCGACGGCGATGCGGCGGGCACGGAGACGGGTACGCGACCCGAGATCAACTACAGCTACACCGCGCTCTACGCGCAATATAAAAACTACGCCGGTACGCTCGTGAACTATCCGACGCCGACATATAAGCCGACCACGATCACGAGCTGCGCGACCGCTGCGACGTGCGCCGGGACGGCGAACGAAACCAAGGTCACCATCGAATATAATACCCCGAACCTTCAGCCGACGAAGGTGACGGCGGCCTCGGGCAATGGCGCGATCAGTTCGGCGGTCGCTTATGGCTATGATGCGCGCGGGAACCTTACGACCATGGATGGTCCCCTCGCGGGAGGCGACGATACGACGACCTATGTCTATGACGACAAGGACCGCCGCCGCGGTGTCATCGGCGCCGATCCCGACGGCGCGGGCGCCCGACCTCGCGCTGCCGAACGATATTCGTTCGACGCGCTGAGCCGGGTCATCAAGGGCGAAAGCGGCACGGTCACCGCCGCGACGGCGGTTGCGCTTGACGCAATGACCGTCTTTCAGACGCTCGACACGACCTATGACGCGGCCGGCAACAAGACGAAGGACGTTCTCTCGGGGACGTCGGGCGCGGTGAGCGTCGTCCAGTATAGCTATGACAGCAAGAACCGTCTCGAATGTACGGCGCTCCGCATGAACCCGGCGACCTGGACCTCGCTTCCTTCCAGTGCCTGCACCGCCGCCACAACCTCGACCACCCACGGTCCAGACCGGATCAGCCGCAATATCTATGACAGCCTCGGCCGCGTGACGAAGGTCGAAAGCGCGGTTGGCACGGCGGTCGCCGCCGACGAGTTGCGCACGGCCTATACCGCCAACGGCCGCGTCAACTATGTGATCGACGCCGAAACCAACCGCACCACTTATGTCTACGACGGGTTCGACCGGCTGTCGCAGACGCAATATCCGGTGACGACGAAGGGCGCGAACAGCAGCAATACGAGCGATTATGAAGGGCTGACCTATGACGCCCGCAGCAGCGTGACGCAGCGCCGACTGCGTGACAGCACGGCCATCGCTTACAGCTACGACGACCTGGGCCGGCTGACCGGCAAAGACCTGCCGGCCGGCGAGACCGACACCAGCTACGGCTATGATCTGATGAGCCGCGCGACGGGGGTCACGCAGGGGAGCCACAGCCTGAGCTTTGTGCAGGATGCGCTTGGCCGCATGACGAGCCAGACCGGTCCGCAGGGCACGATCGGCTACACCTATGATGCAGCGAGCCGGCGGCTGACGATGAGCTATCCGGGCGGGGTGCTGACGATCAACTATGACTATGACACCGCCGGCAATGTCACGAAGATCCGCGAGAATGGCGCGACGAGCGGCGTCGGTGTGCTCGCCGACTACGCCTACGACAATCTCGGTCGCCGTTCGAGCGTGACGTTCGGCAATGGCAGCGCGCAGAGCTTTGGTTATGACGCGAGCCAGCGGCTCCAGACGCTGACCAACAATCTTGGCGGGTCGGCGACGACGCACGATCTGACGCAGACGTTCGCCTACAATCCCGCGGGGCAGATCGCGAGCGTGGCTCGCAGCAACGATGCTTATGCCTGGCAGGCGCATTACAATATTGACCGGGCCTATATTGCCGACGGGCTGAACCGGATCATGAACGTCGGGTCGACCGCGTTCGGCTACGACGGTCGCGGCAATCTGACGAGCGACGGGACGAACAGCTTTACCTACACCGCGGAGAACCTGCTCAAGACGGGACCGGGCGGTGCGACGCTGGCCTACGACCCGTTGGGGCGCCTGTACGAGACGGTAAAATCGCCGACGACGACGCGGTTCGAATATGACGGCGTCGACCTGATCGGCGAATATAACGGCGGCAACGCGGTGCAGCGCCGCTATGTCCACGGCCCCGGCATCGACAACCCGATCGCGTGGTACGAAGGGAGCGCGATCGACAGCACGACCCGCCGGTTCCTGATGGCCGACGAGCGCGGCAGCGTGGTGAGCATCACCGACTCAGCGGGGGCGACGGTGCATATCAACGCCTACGACGAATATGGCATACCTGCACCGGGCAACGTCGGGCGGTTCGGCTACACCGGCCAGACCTGGCTTCCCGAGCTTGGCATGTGGTATTACAAGGCGCGGATATACTCACCGACGCTGGGGCGGTTCATGCAGACGGATCCAATTGGATATGCGGACGGGATGAACTGGCACAATTATGTTGGTAGCGATCCGGTCAATTTTACGGATCCAATGGGTCTTAGAGAATATTGCTGGGTTGAAATCCAAGGCATGGTAAGCGTTGGCGACGATGGCGGGTCTGGAGGATATAGACTCGAACGTTGCGTCAATTTTTCAGAAGCAAGTGATCCGGAACGTCCTTCAAACGGAAGCGAAGGCGGTGGATCAGGAGGTAGCGAAATTGTAGTTACCGCAGAAAAAGACTGTGTGGGTGAGCCATATAATTCGTTTTTTAGAGACAATGTTGGCCTAGCTGCAAAGGGGGCTGGAAAACTTGGTCTTAATCCAATGTTTCCTTTGGGCCTCGCGGCTTATGAATCAGGATTTGGCACAAGTAGAATGGCGCGCTCGCAGAACAACCCTTTCGGAGCAACGCCGGGCGGTGACCGATCCAGCGGAGTAACGTATAGTTCCACAGATGCAGCCTGGTCTCGATGGTATCAAGAATGGGGATCCCGCGTCAGCGACGTGGGTGACAGCGCTGGCGCCTTTGTCCTGAGATTAGCGAGCGATAATCAAAGTGGAAAATACCCTTTCGATAAAAGAGGCCCCTATAATACGCAGAACGCTAGTACGGGGGGTAATCCTAATTGGTCAATAGATGTCCTGAACGTAATCACCGGAACCTCTCGTAGATTCGCAAAATGGAATAAATCAGGATGTTAATTTACAAATGGACCAAAATTATTTCCGTTCTGACTGCCGTGTTATTGGCCTCCGCTTGCAAAGAAAGATCGTTCCCTACGGCAAACTCGTCATTATTAACTGTAGATAATTACGAATATACTTTAGAAACGCCTAAAGACTGGCAGTTCTGCGCCGCCCGATCAGGCGGAAACCTGCACGGCTATGTTTTTTACGCCCCCTCTACTCCGAAGGGTTGCCCAAAAAGGGCAGAGCAAATTACCAGGTTTATAAGTATTTATGCTGATTTTAATGCGCTTAACCAAAATGGACAGGATTTACGGTCCGCTATATGTAAAGAATCAAATTCAAGCACCGAAAATTTTGTTAATGAAATTATTGCGCCTCAACAAAAAATTTATTCATTGTGCCGAAAAAACGACAAAGATACTATTGAGATTAAAAAAATTATCGGAATATCCAGAAAAGATAAAAAGGTATTTGACATAGAACCTCAATCCATACCTGATATTTACATTCTGGCTACACTATACACGACAAAGAATAAATTTCATGACGATAGCAAAAATTTCTTCAAAGTTACAGGAACCATAAAATACAATTGAATATTGAAATAAATATGAACGATCAATATAGCGGTGTATTATAATATTTCAGTAGTAATTTTATTGTTATCGGAATAAATGTAAAAGGAAAAACATTCGGATAACCTCGCGTTGTATGTCACTTGTAGTTATTTCGCCTAAAAAAGGTGAAATCCCTGAATCAAATATTTGCTACAAGCAAGTTATAACATCGGTGTGCCCAGGAAGGCCGGGATGACGATAGTTTTGAGGTCAGTCCTCTGCCTCACCCTCGCCGCTCTCCAGATCGCGCGCCACCTTCGGATCGCGCAGCAATTTGTCGATATGGCTCGCCTCGTCGAAGCTCTCGTCCGACAGGAATTTCAGCTTCGCGGCATATTTCATGCTCATCTTCTCGGCGACGCTCTTTTGCAGCCAGGCGGTGTTGGTGCGGAGCGCCTTCAGCACCGCGTCCTCATTTTTGCCGAGCAAAGGTTTCACGAACACCGTCGCGTGACGCAGGTCGGGCGACATTCGCACTTCGGTGATGCTCACTGGATGCTTGGCCAACAGCTCGTCATGGGCATCGCCCCGCGCCAATATGTCCGACAGGATATGGCGCACCTGTTCGCCGACGCGCAGCACGCGGACCGACGGGCCGCTATCCTTTTTCCGATCCTTGTCGGGCTTCATGACTTACGCTTTCTCCAGCTGGTCGAGCTTGTCGACGATCCGCGCGATCGAACGCATGTTGCGCGCCGTGCCCTTGTGCTCCAACCGCCGCTCGATCATCCGCGCGGTCAATTTGCTGTCAGCGGCGCCGTCGCCATAATCGATATAAAGCGACCGTTCGCCCAGCGCGAGGCGCTCGTTCGGCCGGATCCATTTATCGGCCGCAAGAACATCGAATTGCGCCTGTGTCGGCTGGCCGTTCAGGAACATCGTGTGGACGAACCGATCCTCGTTGGTCCCCGCGAACGGATTGTCGGCAATCGCCGCGGCCAGCTCGTCACGGCTTCGCACCAGCGCCGCGCAATCCATGTCGAACCGGTCATCGACCATCAGCGTCAGCTTTTCTTCCAGCCCGCGCGTCGGCCGCGCGGGGTGCGAAAAAATGACATTGCCGCTGGCGACCACCGTCTCGACGTCGGCAAAACCCTCGGCCTCGAACGCCGCGCGCAGGTCGGCCATCGTCAACCGGTTGCCACCGACATTGATGCTGCCGAACAGGGCGACGTAGCGGGCCATGCGGGCGCCTCCTGATCCGCGCGAAACGGACGCTGGTTATAGCGTCCGGTCGCGCATTTCGACTTCGAAGACTTCGAGGTTGTCGCCCGCCTTGATGTCGTTGGTATCGGACAATACGACACCACATTCCAGACCGGCGCGCACTTCGGCGACGTCGTCCTTGAAACGGCGGAGCGACGCGATCGTCGTCGCCGACACGATGACGTCGTCACGGGTAAGACGCGCATGCAGCCCCTTGCGAATGACGCCTTCCAGCACGAGCAGACCCGCCGCCTTGTCGCGCTTGCCGGCCGGGAACACATCCTTGACCTCGGCGCGGCCGACGACGGTTTCGATCCGCTCCGGACCCAACTCGCCCGCCATTTCTTTGCGGATTTCATCGGTCAGGTGATAGATCACGTCATGATACATGAAGCGCACATTTTCGCGCTTCGCGATGTCGCGCGCCTTGGCGTTCGGGCGCACATTGAAACCGATGATCGGTGCTTTCGTGGCCGCCGCCAGCGTTACATCGCTTTCGGTGATCGCCCCGGCGCCCGACTGGAGCACGCGGACGCGGATCTCGTCGGTCGACAGCTTGTTCAGCGCGTTGACGATTGCTTCGACCGATCCCTGCACATCGCCCTTGATGATGACCGGGAACTGGATGACGTTCGTCTTGTCGGCCAGCGCCTCGAACATGCCTTCCAGACTGACCGGCGCCTGAACGGTGCGCTTGCGCGTCGCCTGTTCCTGACGATAGCCCGCCACTTCGCGGGCGCGCGCTTCATTCTCGACGACGGTCAGCGTGTCGCCCGCCATCGGAACGCCGCCCAGACCCAGCACTTCGACCGGCATCGACGGAGTCGCCGATTTTATCTGCTTGCCCTGGTCGTCGATCAGCGCGCGGACGCGGCCGCTCTCGGCGCCGCAGACAAAGATATCGCCGACCTTCAACGTCCCGCGGCGCACGAGGATCGTCGCCACCGGGCCGCGGCCCTTGTCGAGCTTGGCTTCCACCACCGTGCCTTCGGCGGCACGGTCGGGATTGGCTTTCAGCTCCATGATTTCGGCCTGCACCGCAATCGCGTCGAGCAGTTTGTCGAGGCCGGTTTTTTTCAGCGCCGAAACTTCGACATTCTGGACGTCGCCGCCCATTTCCTCGACCACCAGCTCATGTTCGAGCAGGCGTTCGCGGACGCGCTGCGGATTGGCGCCTTCCTTGTCGATCTTGTTGATCGCGACGATGATTGGCACGCCTGCCGCCTTGGCATGGGCGATCGCTTCGATCGACTGCGGCTTCAACCCGTCGTCGGCGGCCACCACCAGGATGACGATGTCGGTGACATTGGCACCGCGCTGGCGCATTTCGGTAAAGGCTTCATGGCCCGGCGTATCGAGGAAGGTCACCAGCGACCCGTCAGGGGTCGTCACCTGATAGGCGCCGATATGCTGGGTGATGCCGCCGGCTTCGCCCGCCTGCACATTCGCGCCGCGCAACGCATCGAGCAGGCTGGTCTTGCCGTGATCGACATGGCCCATGATCGTGACCACGGGCGCACGCGGTTTCAGATGCGCGGCATCATCGACATCCTCGTCGTGACGGATGTCGATATCGCCTTCGCTGACGCGGATGATCTCATGCCCGAATTCGACCACCAGCAGTTCGGCGGTATCCTGGTCGATCGTATCGCCGCTCGCCGACGGGACGCCCATCTTGAACAGCGCCTTGATCAGATCGCCGGTCTTTTCGGCCATGCGGTTCGCCAGTTCGGTGACTGTGATGCTTTCGGGCACGGTGACTTCGCGAACCTGCTTTTCGCGCGGCCCCGACGCGGCGGTGTGCGAACGCTTTTCCTTTTCGCGGGCGCGCTTCAGCGCCGCGAGGCTGCGCGCGCGCGCGCCCTCGTCATCGTTCAGCGCACGGGTAACGGTCAGCTTGCCCGACTGGCGCCGCGTATCGGCGCCGCGGTTTGCCTTCGGCTCGGGGCGCTTGGGTTCGGGGCGCTTCGGCGCTTCGATCGGGGTGAACCGGCGCGGGGCTGGCGCGGCACTGGTCGTGCTGCGGGGAGCGGGAGTTTCCTGCGAACCGCTGGCCGCAGGTGTTTCGGCCGCGACGGGTTCCGCCGCAGCCGGTGCAGCGGGGGCCGCTTCGGCGACCTTCGCCGTCGCCTGTTCCTCACGCGCCTCGGCGCGCTGCTTCTCGTCCTCGACGGCGCGGGCACGGGCGGCCTCGTCGCGGCGACGATTTTCCTCCAGCGACGTCATGCGCGCTTCTTCGGCCTCGCGCAGCAACTGCGCCTGGCGTTCCTGACGCGACATCAGGCTGTCGTTCTCGCTCGCGCGCGGCGCGGCGGGCTTCGGAGCCGGAGCGGGCGCAGGAGCCGGGGCGGGCGCAGGAGCGGCCTCGACCTCTTCGACCACCGGTTCGGGCGCGGGATCGCCGGGACGACCGAGCACGCGGCGGCGCTTCACCTCGACCACCACCGTATTACGGCGGCCGTGGCTGAATTGCTGCTGCACCTGTCCGGCCTCGACCGTCCGCTTCAGCCCCAGGGGCTTGCGGGTCAGGGTCGGTTTGTCCTGTTCGTCACTCATCGAAACTCATCATTCCTTCAAAACGCGTCCGAAGCGGCGGAGCCTGTCGGCGCCGCCCCAATTTTGTCCTCGCCAGCAAGCGGCGCGGCATGCGGGTCGGAATCGCGGTTGGCCGCGTCCCTACTCCATCCTGTGAAAAACTGCCAGCGGCTCAAATGCGCCAGCACCCGCGCTGCGGCGCGGGCGTCGGTCAACGCCAGATGCACCGCATTTTCGCGGCCCAATGCCATAGATAGGGTGCCGCGGTCCACCGGCAAGACCAGTCCCTCACGACCCGATCCTTCGGCATCCTCGCCGACCCGCCAGGCCTGCGCCAGTTTTCCTCGCCCATCCGCGCCCGCGTCATTGGCGTGGAGCAGCAGGCAAACCTGGCCCTTACGCGCCGCCGTCTCGATTTTCTCGTTGCCGCTCAGCAAGGTGCCTGATCGCGATTCCAGTCCCAGCCGGTCGAGCGTCGCACGCGCCAACTGCGCCTCGATCCGCGCGCCCAGATCGTCAGGGATGGTAAAATTGCCGTCCTGTAACGCGCGCGCCAGGCCGCCCTTCAGCTTGCCCTTTGCCTGCGCCGCTTCAAGCGTGGCGCGATCGACGCCGATCCACGCACCGCGGCCCGGCGCCTTGCCATGCACGTCGGGGGCGATGCCGCCGTCGGGGCCGAGCGCCAGGCGCACAAGCCTTTCGGCCGGCGAAACCTCGCCGGTGATGACGCAGCGCCGTTCAGGCACATGCTGGCCGCGCCGACCAGCGCGGTCTGGTTCGCTCAGCTGATCATTGTGCGGGGTCCGCATCGGCGGCCTCCCCGTTTAGCGGCTCCGCCGCGGGCCCGGCTTGCGGTGCAGCGTCCGCCGGTTCGCTCGACTCTTCGTCGTCGAACCAGTGTGCGCGCGCCGCCATGATGATCTCGTTGCCCTGTTCTTCGCTCAGGCCGTATTCGCCCAACACGCCGCCTTTGTCTTCGGCGCGTTCGCTGCGCGGCGGACCGCGGCGGTTATCAGTGCGCTTCTTGGCGATCAGCTCGTCCGTCGCCAGGTCGGCAAGATCATCCAGCGTCTTGATGCCCGCCTTGCCCAGCACGACCAGCATCGCTTCGGTCAGGTGCGGAATCGCGGCCAGATCGTCCTCGACCCCCAGTTCGCGGCGTTCGGCGCGCGATGCCTCTTCGCGGCGCTCCAGTCCTTCGAGCGCGCGGCTTTGCAGTTCCTGCGCCAGTTCCTCGTCGAACCCTTCAATGCCGGCGAGCTCCTCGATGCCGACATAAGCGACTTCTTCCAGCTCGGTGAAGCCTTCGGCGACGAGCAGCTGGGCGAGGGTTTCATCGACATCCAGTTCTTCCTGGAACATCGTCGAACGCTCGACGAATTCGCGCTGGCGCTTCTCGCTCGCGTCGGCCTCGGTCATGATATCGATCTGGCTGCCGGTCAGCTGGCTGGCGAGACGGACATTCTGGCCGCGGCGACCGATTGCAAGCGACAGCTGGTCGTCGGGAACGACGACTTCGATGCGGCTGTCGTCCTCGTCGATCACGACGCGCTGGACCGTGGCGGGCTGGAGCGCGTTGACGACGAACGTCGCGGTATCTTCGGACCAGGGAATGATGTCGATCTTTTCGCCCTGCATTTCCTGGACGACCGCCTGGACGCGGCTGCCCTTCATGCCGACGCAGGCGCCGACCGGGTCGATGCTGCCGTCATAGCTGATGACGCCGATCTTGGCGCGCGAACCCGGGTCGCGGGCAGCGGCCTTGATCTCGATGATCCCGTCGTAAATTTCGGGCACTTCCTGCGCGAACAGCTTTTTCATGAAATCGGGGTGCGCGCGCGACAGGAAAATCTGCGGCCCGCGCGTTTCGCTGCGCACCGACAGGATCAGCGCGCGGACGCGGTCGCCGACGCGCATCAGTTCGCGCGGGATCTGCTGGTCGCGGCGAATGACACCCTCGGCGCGGCCCAGGTTGACGACGATGTGGCCGAATTCGACCGACTTCACAACGCCGGTGATCAGCTCGCCCGCGCGATCCTTGAACTCTTCAAACTGGCGCGCCCGGTCGGCTTCGCGGACCTTCTGGAAAATCACCTGCTTCGCCGACTGCGCATCGATGCGGCCCAGATCGACCGCAGGCAGCGGATCGACGATGAAGTCGCCCAGCTGGGCGTCCTTCTGCAATTTCTGGGCAGCCGCCAGATCGACCTGCTTGAAATAATCCTCGACCGTCTCGACGACCTCGACGACGCGCCACAGGCGCAGGTCGCCGGTCTGGACATCCAGCTTGGCACGAATGTCATTCTCGGCGCCGTAACGGGCGCGGGCGGCGCGCTGGATCGCTTCTTCGATCGCTTCGATGACGATCGTCTTGTCGATCATCTTCTCGCTGGCGACGCTGTTGGCAATCGCCAGCAGTTCGGCGCGGTTGGCGGAAATGGCAGTGGCCATCAGTCCTGTCCTTCTTCTTCCATTTCGTCGGCGCCTTCGGCTGAAAGCGGGACGGTTGCGGCAATCAATTTGTTGGTGAGGACCAGTTTGGCCGTGTCGATCGCATCGAACGGCAGCTTGTGCTCCACACCCTCCTTATCCGAAATCGTAACGACATCGCCGTCGATGCCGACCAGCTCGCCGCTGAAGCGCTGACGCCCGTCGCGCTTTTCCTTCAGCGCAATCTTCGCCTCATGCCCGGCCCAGTCGGCAAAGTCGGCGGGACGGGTCAGCGGCCGGTCGATGCCCGGCGACGACACTTCCAGCCGATATGCCTGCGCAATCGGGTCCTTGCCTGCTTCCTCCAGCGCGTCGAGCTGGGCCGAGATGCGGCGCGACAGGTCGGCGCAATCGTCGATCGTCAACTGGCGCGTCTCGGGCCGCTCGGCCATCACCTGCAACGTCGGATCGCTCTCGCCACCAAAAAACGCGACGCGCACGAGCGCCAGGCCCATCGCCTCGGCTTCGGGCGCGATGATCGCATTCAGGACGTCAAGGTCAGCCAAGTCATTCTTTCAATATCGGATGACCGGCAAGCATGTAGAGATAGCCGCCGCGGCCCGCGGCCCCGACGTCCCAACTGGCTAACCATGTCAAGAAGTAGGCCGCGTATAGGCCGCCGCAGGTGAGTCGGCAAGGGGGAATGAAATGCCGCGGCGTGCCGCCAAATCGCGCATCTGGCGATCCCGGTTCAGCCAGACCGAACCGGGCGCCGCCTCATTTGATCTTGTCGCGGTTCGCGTACAATAGCGCCGCGATCACCGCCGCCGAACCGATGCCAATGCCTGCGGCTGCTGCGGTTTTCCAACCGGCGCGCTTCCCCTTGGCCGCTTCCTTGTCGGCGGCTTCCGCGGCGTCGGCGGCTTCCTTCTGCTGGCGCTGCTCACGCGCGGCGCGCAGCACCTCGTTTTCCTCAGGCACATCGTCCTGCGGCGGTGGGGGAGCTTGGTCGGTCATCTTCTTATCTATGTCCTTGTATTCAGGCGAGTGCCTGCTCGACAGACACATAATCGGTTCCGATCGCTTCGGCTACGGCTTCGAACGTCACCTTGCCATTCCATACGTTCAAACCCTGCGCAAGATGCACGTCGCGCTTCAACGCCGCTTTCCACCCCAGGTCGGCGATGCGCAGCGCGTGCGGCAGAGTGACGTTGTTGAGCGCATAGGTGCTGGTGCGCGCGACCCCGCCCGGCATGTTGGCGACCGCATAATGGACGATGCCGTCGACCACATAGGTCGGCTCGGCATGGGTCGTCGCATGGCTGGTTTCGAAGCAGCCGCCCTGGTCGATCGCGACGTCGACCAGCACCGACCCCGCCTGCATCGTCGCCAACATGTCGCGGGTGACCAGCTTGGGCGCCTCCGCACCGGGGATCAGCACCGCGCCGATCACCAGATCGGCCTCGGCGACGCATTCGGCCAGATTGGCGCGATTCGAAAAGCGCGTCTTGGCGCGCGCCTCGAAAAAGGTGCCGACGCGTTCGAGCACTTCGGGATCGCGGTCGAGGATGGTGACGTCGGCGCCGAGGCCCGCTGCCATCTGCGCCGCGTTGAAGCCGACGACGCCGCCGCCGATCACGCACACCTTGCCCGGCGCGACGCCGGGGACGCCGCCGAGCAGCACGCCGCGGCCGCCATGTGCCTTTTCCAGCGCCGTTGCCCCCGCCTGGATCGACATCCGCCCCGCGACCTGGCTCATCGGTTTCAGCAGCGGCAGACCGCCGTGCGGGCTGGTGACGGTCTCGTAAGCGATACACACCGCGCCCGATTTCATCAGGTCGCGCGTCTGGTCGGGATCTGGCGCGAGGTGGAGATAGGTATAGAGGATCTGCCCCTCGCGCAGCATCGCGCGCTCGCCGGGCTGCGGTTCCTTGACCTTCACCACCATGTCGCAGGTCGCGAAAATCTCTTCGGCGGTCTGGACGATCTCGGCGCCCGCCTCGACATAGAACCGGTCGTGCGCGCCGATGCCGGCACCCGCGCCGGTCTGGACCAGCACCCGGTGGCCATGAACCGTCAGTTCGCGGGCGCTCTCGGGGGTCAGGCCGACGCGATATTCGTGGTTCTTGATTTCCTTGGGGGTGCCGATGATCATGGTCGCTCTCCAGTTTGTCGCCGCCGGTTGCGCCTTCCAGCGCCGCGTCGTTCATGCTGCGCCTGATAGCAGAAACCGCGCGCGAGGTGCTTGCATATCGTGGCTGGATTCGCAACAAACGCGCACAAATGTCGCGCATTTTTCCGCAAGGACGCACAATGATTGACCGAATCGACCGCAAGCTCCTCGACATGCTGCAACGGGGTGGCCCGCGCCCCGCCGCCGAACTGGGCGAGGCGGTCGGATTGTCGGCGTCCGCGTGCCACCGCCGCATCCGCGCCTTGGAAACTGCGGGGATCATCACCGGCTATGCGGCACGGCTCGCGCCCGAACGCATCGGGCTGGGGCTCGACGTGTTTGTCGACATCAGCCTGACGTCGCAAAGCGAAGAGGCGCTGACCGCCTTCGAAAGCGCGGTCAAAAGTTTCGACGAAATCCTCGAATGTCAGCTGCTCTCGGGCGCCTCCGATTACCGGCTGCGCGTCGCGGCGCGCAATGTCGCCGATTTCGACCGGCTGCACCGCCATTGCCTGTCGCGCCTGCCCGGAGTCGCGGCGATGCACAGCGCCTTTGCCTTGCGGACGATCAAGGCGTTCGAGGGCTATCCGCTCCCCATCGCCGCAGCGCTCGACGAGCGCGGTTAGCGCGAAAAATCCCGCGCTGGTTAACGGCGAATTTACCAACCGCACCGCATAGCCCGGTCCTATGTTTTGCGGACGACCGGCGGGCGGCAGACCCCGGCGTCGGGATCGATCAGGGAAGCAGGATCATGGTGAAGGAAAATCCGATTCATAAGCAGCAAATCGACCCGATTCTGATGGCCGACCGCTTTCCCTATTATGACCTCGACGGCCAGCTTGCTGCCAACGCGGCCGAGATCCACATGATCATCGCCGGCCGGGAAGAGGCCGTCGCACGCGCCTATTGGGATTCCTTCAACGCGCTTGCCAGCGTCGAGCGTGCCGTTGAGGGCGAATTGCTCGAATCCTATGTGCGCGGCAGCGCGCGCCACACCGAAGCCAAATATGCCGATGCCGCCGGACAGGAGGTCGCGACGATCGCTTGTCAAAACGCGCATATGGCGCGGCGCGTCAAACTGCCGCTCGCGTCGGTGATGTCGTGCATTGCCGAAAGCCAGCGGCTGACCATCGACTATGTGGTGGCTGCGTGCATCGACGATCCGGTGCGGCTCGCGCGGCTGGCCAGCGCGGTCAACCGGTTGGCGTTGCTCGAATTCGACATCATGCAACGCTATGCCGAAAAGCTCGACCGCGCCGTGATTTCCAGCGAACGCCAGACGCTCGCGGGCGATTTCGACCGCTCGATCGCCTCGCTGGTGCAGGACACCGACGGGGTGCGCGAACAGCTCGCGCGACAGGCCGCCTCGGCCGATCAGGCGGCGAAGGGCATGATCGCCAAGACCAGCGAAGTCGCCGCCGCGTCCGAGCAATCGGCGATGGCGATGCGCGAAGCCGCCTCGACCGCCGCCGGGCTGATCCGCGCGATCGAGGATGCGCGCAGCGAGGTTGAAGCCTCGGCCAGCGTCGCCACCCGCGCCTCCGAACAGGCCGGCGAAGCCGTCGCGATGTCCGAAACGCTCTCGCATCACGCCGAATCGATCGAATCCATCCTGGGCCTGATCCGCGAGATCGCGGGCCAGACCAACCTGCTCGCGCTCAACGCGACGATCGAAGCGGCGCGGGCGGGCGAGTCGGGCCGCGGCTTCGCCGTCGTCGCGCAGGAAGTCAAAAGCCTCGCCAACGAAACCGCGCGCGCGACTGACGACATCGCGGGCAAGATCACTGCGATCCAGCAGGCAACGCGCGGGTCGGTGACCGCCAACCAGTCGATCCAGCAGACGATCGTCGAAGTGCAACGCTCGGCGCAGCGCATCCGCGACGCGATGGACGCGCAGGCGCAAACGGTCACCTCGATCACCGCCGCGGTCGACGAAACCGCGCTCGCCGCCGACAGCATGTCGTCGACGATCGCCAGCATCCGCAACGATTCGGGCATGGTCGCCAGCGAAATCAGCGTGCTGAGCCAGGAATTCGGCAAGATGGGCGGCCGGTTGCAACAGCTGGAACAGGCCGCGAGCGAGTTCAGCCGCCGGGTGGCATAAACCTGCTTTTACCCCGTTCATGTCGAGCGAAGTCGAGACACGAACGGAACGAGGAACATCCTGACGCGATCGCCCCAGCTTTGGAGGTTGGACTGATGTCGCGGCCTCGCTAAAGCCGCACCATGCAAACCCATATCCTGATCACCGGCGCCAGCCGCGGTATCGGCGCCGCGATCGCCGCCGCGCTGACCTCGGACGCTACCCGAACGGTCGCCCTGTCGAGCGCTGACGGCGACCTTGCCGATCCCGCTACCCCCGCCCGGCTATGGCAACAAAGTCTGGACCGGCTCGACGGCCGCATCGACGTCCTGATCAACAATGCCGGGATCTTCGAAGCCAGCCCGATCGATGCTGCCGACATCGACTGGCTCGCAAGCTGGAACCGCACGCTTCAGATCAATCTGACCGCCAGCGCCGATCTCTGCCGCCGCGCCGTCCTGCACTGGCAAAGCGGCAAAGTCCCAGGCCGCATCGTCAACATCGCCAGCCGCGCCGCGCACCGCGGTGACAGCCCGGCGCATTGGCACTATGCCGCGTCAAAGGCAGGCATGGTCGCGATGACCAAGACGATCGCGCGTGCCTATGCCAACGACGCTATCCTCGCCTTTGCGATCTGCCCCGGCTTCACGATGACCGGCATGGCCGACGATTATCTCGCCAGCCGCGACGGCGACAAGCTGCTTGCCGACATTCCGCTCGGCCGCGTCGCGATGCCGGGCGAGGTCGCCGAAATGGCGCGCTGGTGCGCGCTCGACGCCCCGCCGTCGATGACCGGCGCGGTGCTCGACGTCAACGGCGCCAGCTATGTGCGCTGACCGATGAGCTGGATCGTCTCCCTTCCCTGCACCCGCGCCGAGGCCGAGGCACTTTCGGGCGAAATTCCCGAACTCGACGCGATGGCCGAGGCGCCCGTCGTGGTGACGCGCGAGATCGACGAGGATGCCGGGCTGTGGCAGCTCGACGCCTATATGGACGCCAGGCCCGGCGCGGCGCTGCTCGCGCTGCTCCAGTCCTTCGTGCCGAGCGCGAAAGGGCAAAAGCCGATTGTCGAGCAGTTGGTCGAGCAAGATTGGGTCACGCTGTCACAGCAGGGGCTCGAACCCGTTCAGGCCGGCCGCTTCTTCGTCCACACCAGCAGCTACGCCGACCGCGTCCCCCCAGGCGCCACGCCCTTCCTGATCGACGCCAGCCAGGCGTTCGGGACGGGCGGCCACGACACCACCGCGGGTTGTCTGGCGATGCTCGACCGACTGGCGCGCAAAGGCGTCACCCCGCGGAATATCGCCGACATCGGCACCGGCACCGGACTGCTCGCCTTTGCCGCGATGGCGCTCTGGCCCCATGCCCGCATCATCGCGTCTGACATCGACCCCGCCAGCATTTTTGTGACGCGTGACAACGCTGCGATCAACCGCGTCCCGCTCGGTCGCGGCAGCGGCGCGCTGACGCTCGCGGTCGCGCCGGGAACCGACCATCCGGCGATCCGGCATCGCGCGCCCTATGACCTCGTCATCGCCAACATCCTCGCCGGGCCGCTGATCACCCTCGCCCCCGACATCGCCGCCGCGACCACGCCGGGCGGTCATACGATCCTCGCCGGGCTGATCGCGCGCCAGATGGAACCGGTGCTCGCCGCCTATCGCGCGCAGGGCTTTCGCTGCGTCGCGCGCGGCGGCAGCGCCGATTGGCCGTGCCTGCTGCTGGTCAAACGCCGCCGTTACGGCTGGCGCCGCAAGGAGCGCGCCTTCCATCGCGCCAGCCCGTCGGATGCCAGTTTCGGGAGCTGGTGAAGTCCCCCTCCCGCTTGCGGGAGGGGATGGCTCATTAGACTTTGCCTAACGCATAATCCTGCGTCCCGCGCGTCACGACCGCGTCACCCGCCAATATATCGGCAATCGCAATCGGCGGCAGCGCATCATTCGCGGCATAGAGCGGCGCGAAATCGGTGTTCACCGTCGTGTCGAGCAGCTGATCCAGACTGTCGATGACGAAATAATTCTGCTGGAAATCGTCGATCCGGTAATCGGTCCGCATCACCCGCGCCAGATCGAAGCCGATGCGGTTCGGGCTGTCCGAATCGAGCGCGAACACGCTCTCGGCATAGGAGGACACGATCCCCGCGCCATAAATCCGCAGCCCGCCCGCCTCGCGGATCAGCCCGAATTCGACCGTATACCAGTAAAGCCGCGCCAGTTGTTTCAGCGCGTCGAATTGCAGGCTGCGCAAGCCCCCCTCGCCATAAGCGACCATATAATCGGCGAACACCGGGTCGGCGAGCATCGGAACGTGACCGAACACGTCGTGAAAAACATCGGGTTCTTCCAGATAGTCGAGCTGTTCGGGGGTGCGGATGAAATTGCCCGCGGGAAAGCGCCGGTTCGCCAGATGGTCGAAAAACACCGCGTCGGGGACCAGCCCCGGCACCGCGACCACCTGCCACCCCGTCGCCGCCATCAGCCGCGCGTTGAGCTCGCGATAATCGGGAATGCCAGGCTTTTCGAGGCGCAGCACGTCGATCCCGCGCAGGAACGCTTCCGACGCACGGCCCGGCAGCATTGCCGACTGCCGCGCGAACAGCTTGTCCCACATCGCATGTTCGTCGGCGGTAAAAGCATCCCAATCTTGCGAAATCGTCCAGTCGGCTGCGGCGCCGGGCGGCGCGGTTTCGTGGACATGGGTAAAGCCGTTTTTCATAGGCGCCGATCTAACATGATTTAGTTGCAAATGAAACCTTTATGCGTGCGCGATTCCCAGCCAGCGGGCGGCGCGCGGCAGGCGGGGGATGATGAGCCGATCGACGATCCATAGCAAGATCAGCGACGCGGCGAGCAATGGCAGCAGCGCCGCGAGCAACAGCACGATTGCCGCCACCCCCTTCAGCCTCGCCGGATCGCGCGGCAGCGGCGGCGCACCCAGCGCATCGTCGGGCTTGCGCCGCCGCCACATCAGAAAGCCCGTCACCGCGAGGGTGATCAGCATCAATGCGGTGAACACGCCGATCAACTGGCTGACGATCCCGAACAGCGCGCCCTCGTGCCAGGCAATCCCGATACCGACGATGCGGTCGATGACATGTTTGTCGGCAAAACCGCTGCGCGACACCTCGATCCCGGTCACCACATCATAGCTGACCTTGCGCACCAGCGGCCGGTTCTGCGTCTGCGTGGTCAGCGTCCAGGTGTCGCCATTGGGCGGTCCGAACATATTCGGCGCCCCCGGCGGCTGGATGATCACCGGCGCAGGCAGATATTCATTCTGCGCGCGCAGGACGATGCGGTCGAGCGGCACACGCGGGGCATCGCCGATCGCGACCGGCGCAGGCATCGCTTTCGCCATCGCACCATGATCATGCGCCGCATGATGGCTGGCATGGCCGCCGCTTTTCCAGTCCTGCGCGCCCTGCACCCACCCCATTTCGGCGCGCACGGCGCGGAAGCCCTGCGCCCAGACATCGGTCCACGGCAGCGCGGTCAGCAGCAACACCAGCGCCAGCCCCGACACCCAGAATCCGGTCACGGCATGGAGGTCGCGCAGCGCCGTGCGTCCACCTAGCCCCAGCCGCGGCCACACCACCCCGGCGAGCCCGCGCCCGCGCGGCCACCACAGATACAGCCCGGTCAGGATCATGACGATCGCCCAACTCGCCGCCAGCTCGACGATAATTCCGCCCGTCCGCCCGATCAGCAGGCTACCGTGGATCTTCGCCAGCCATGCCGAAATGCGATCGTCGGGATTGGCCGACCCGATCACGTCTCCCTTTGGCGACACCGCGACATCGCGCATCCCCCCGCTCGGCAAACCGACGTGAACGACCGCCGCATCGCCCGGCGCCTGCGGCACGCGGTAGTAATGAAAGTTCGCGCCCGGAAAGGCGGTCAGCGCCACCTTTACCTGCGCATCGGCATCGACGCGCTCGGCGACCGGCAGCCCGCGCCATGCGCGCTCCTGCCACCGGTCGAGCTGCGGCTTGAACAGATAGGCGGCCCCCGTCACCGATAGCATCAGGATGAAGGGGATGACGAACAGCCCGGCATAGAAATGCCAGCGCCAGATCGTGCGATAGAGCGGAATCCGGTTGATGTCGGTCATCCCCTGTCCTTTCGCTTAGAAGCGCGCGCGAATACCGGCGGACACCGCGCGGCGCTCAACCGGGTAATAGACCGCCGATGTCGGAGTCACGGTGATCGCTGCGCTGATGTCGCCGATCGCCTTCTTGCCTGTGATGTTGCGGACATCGACAAAAGCATCGACCCCCTCGGCAATCCGCGCCCCGCCCGTCACGCCCAGCAAGGCATAGCCCGGCGTCTGCACCAGATTGCGGTAATCGGCGAACGGCCCATCCGGCACCCACTCGACATTCGGCGCGATATGCAGCGCATCGCCGCCGATCCGCGCTTCGGCCCGATAGACATGCTTTGGGACCACCGGCAGGCGATTGTCGCCGAACTGACTGTCATTGAGGAACCGGAAATCGCTATAGGTATAGACCTGCCGCAGGCGCAGCCAGTCGGTCGGCGCGATTTCCAGCGCCGCCTCGACCCCCTGATGCAGCGTGCGGTCGGCGTTGAAGGTTGCCGCCGGAATGCTGACATTGGTGGTGAATTGCAGCAATTCGCCCTTCAGCGTCGAGCGATAGAGCGCAAGATCCCAGCTGAGAATGCCGGTTTTGCCGCGGGTACCGACCTCGGCCGTCCATGCCCGTTGCGGGCTGATCGTCGACACGACTTGGCTGACCGGCGGCGTGCCGATAGTCTGGAACACTTCGCCAAACCCCGGAAATTCGGCCGAGCGGCTGTAGTTGGCAAAGAATTGCACATTGTCGCTCGGTTCGAACAGCACGCCGAACTTGGGCGAAAAGGCGTCGAAGTCGATCCGCCCATCGCGCGAGGTCGAGAGATTGACCCGCCGTTTGCGGAAACCGTCGGCATAAACCCCGCCCGCAATCAAGGTCAGCGGCTCCACCGGCCGCACCCGCACCTCGCCATAGATATTGGCGGTGCGCGCGGTCTGGTCGGCATCGAACACCAGCGCCCCGCGGCGCCCGGCGATATTCACATATTGCCGCGCATCGGTGCTGCCGCGGCGCAGCTCGCCGCCCAGCGTGACCTCGATCGGCCCGCTCGCATAATCGGCGCGGAAAAAGCCGCCGACGTCGAGCGAGTCCTGATCGATTACCTGAAAGATCGGGTGATAGAGCGATTTGGCATTGATGAACCCGCCAACGTCGAGCTTGAACGCGCCCCAGTCGAACGTCGTGCGGTTCTGCAAACGAAGCGACACGATGTCACGCGCCTGATCGCCCGCGACCGCCGCCGCACTCGCCATCCGCGGCGTGGTCAGCGCCTGATCAAAGGTCAGCGCGCCGGGGATTTCCTGTTTGATGTCGTTGTAGCTCGCATAGAAACGCGTCGAAACGGCATCGCTGAATTTCAGCCCCACATTGCCGTGGAAGCGGAAGCTGCGACGTTTGACATTGTCGCGGTCGCCATCCGACGTGTCGGCGCTAACCGCCGCCCACGCATCGACATGGTTGCCCGCAACCCCTGCCGACACCAGCCCGCGATAGCTGTCGAAGCTGCCGACATCGCCGCGCAGGTAAAAGCCCTCGGCCGTCCGCCCGGTCGGCGTCACGCCATTGACCGCGCCGCCCAGCGTCCCCGATCCAAAGCGCAGCGCATTGGCGCCGCGATACACCTCCAGATGGTCGAAAAAGATCGGTTCCAGCTCCTGGAAATCGCCATTGTCGTCGGCCAGGTTGATCGGCACCCCGTCCTGGAGCAGCGTCAGTCCGCGCATATGGAAACCGCGTGATAGCCCCGAGCCGCGGATCGAGATGCGGACCTCCTGCCCGTACCGCGGCTGGAGATAGACGCCGGGCGAAAAGGCGAGCGTGTCGCGCAAGGACATGATCGACTTGTCGGCATAATCCTGATGGCTGACGACATCGGCGCCGCCCGCAGTCTTCTGGACGCGCGCTTCGGCCTCGTTGGTGAGCTCAGGCGCGGTAACGATGATGGTCGGATCGGCTTCGGCCTCGGCGGCATGAACCGCGGCAGGGACGAGCGAGAAGGCGAGCGCCAGCAATGGCGCCGCCCGATAGGCAGCTTTGGTCATGGGTGATTTCTTCCCGATATGCAGATTTTCGGGCCGCGCAAGCTCGCGCGGCAACGCATCCGTCATCCCGGCGAGGCCGGGATCTCACCGTCGCATTAATGCGCAGCGGCAAGGCTCCGGCCTGAACCGGAACGACACATCATGCTTGGGAAGGCGGCCCCGTGCTTGGCGGCAAAGGCGAGGCGATGCCGGGCGCAAAGCCCAGCGAGCGCACCGCAACCGGAGTCGGCGCCGCCACCATCGGCGCGGCGACCAGAATCGGCTCAGCGGGAACGATCGGCGCATTCGCCAGCGCGCCCCATGGGCAATGCTGCTGCGTCTCACCCGCGTCGTGACTCCCCGCCTTTTCCAGCGGGATCGTCACCGTCTTGCCGGGATCGGTCGGGTCCGAACAGATGCGCACGGTAATCGACCCGCCCGCATCGCTCTCGATCATCCACCCCGGCGCGACCAGCACCCGCGCGGCGATGGCGAGCAGCAGCGGTAGCAGCAGCAAGATGCCAGGACGGCGAAAGACGGCGAGCAGACTCACGCGGCGGGCCTTATGGCGGCGGGGCCGGAGTGGCAAGCCATCTCACCTCGTCATTGCGAGCGAAGCCAAGCAATCCAGAGCGGGTTACGCCTACTCTGGATTGCTTGGCTTCGCTCGCAATGACGGAGTTACTACTCCGCCGGCGTCTCGTCCACCTTCTTCCCGGTCCGCCTCCACGGATACAGAAACTGACCCCAATAGTTTTTCGGCACGTCCTCGGGGATGCCGTAATTCTCCGGCCAGCGATCCTTGGGCAGGTGAAAGGTCCCGAAAATCTTGTCGAGCCACGGAAAGTGGATCGCAAAATTGACGTCGAACGCCTCGCGCTCCAACCCATGATGCCAGTGGTGAAAGCGCGGGGTCGCGATCCAGTGGCCCAGCCGGTTGAAATTGCCCCCGACATTGGCGTGAAGCAGCGACGACCACACGTAAACGAACCCGATATAGGCCTGCATCACCGACGGGCTGAACCCCAAGGTGAACAGCGGCAGCGAGGTGATCGAACGCAGCAGGATGATCTCGACGAAATGCATCCGCGACCCCGCCAGCCAGTCCATCGACTTGGCGCTGTGGTGGACCGCGTGGAACCCCCACAGGAACGGCACTTTGTGGAACAGCCGGTGGTACCAATATTGCGCCAGGTCAGAGAGAAAGACGACAACGACGAACTGGACGATCCACGGCAGCGACGCGACCCCGGCCCGGAACGCCTGCCAACTCGACGTATTCTCGTTGATGATCGTCGACGGCGCCAGCGCCAGGAACCCCAGCACCTGCACAAACATCGTGCTGACCAGATAATAGAACAGATCCTCGCGCCATTCGGTGCGGAACAGGCGCTGCGTCCGGCGATGCGGGAACAATCGTTCGAGCGGCGCGAACATGAAGCCGGTGATCAGCAGATTGACGACAAAAAAGTCCAGCCCGAAGAAAATGCCCCAGCTTTGCGTTTCGGCGGGCTGGACATTGGCGCCGCCGATCAGCGTCGCGGCGAGCGCAATGATCAGCGCGGTGGCGCCGAGCACCTTGCGCGGGCGCAGCAGCAGGCTGAGCAGCGCGAGCCCATAACTGGCAAGCAGCACCAGATGCACCAGCCCACGAAATCCGCCCCAATCCTTGATAATCGCCAGTTCGGGCGTCGCGAACCAGTCGGGAAAACGCAGCGCGATCACCATGCCAAAGCCGACGATCGCGAACAGCAGCGCGAAAAAGCCCGACAACCACCCGCTGCCGAACCGCCGCACCTCGGTATGCGATTCCAGATCGCGCATCAGGTGGTTCAGATAGTCACATCTCGCCATTTGGTCCCCCAACCCCCTCATTCGTCATGCCGGACTTGATCCGGCATCCATCGCCACCCTCGACGTCATGGACCCCGGATCAAGTCCGGGGTGACGAAGTGCAATATCGCACCTACCCCGCCCTTCGCCCAATCTTGAAACGACCCACGTTCCTTGGGTAGAACAAGCTGACAGGCTACAAGCTAATTTGACCTAATACGACCGGTTACAAGCTATCACGACCCCAACGTCCTTGGATCGCGGCGATGCGCTCTGACGCTCCAGTTAATTTGCGTCTCCAAAACCCCCGATTTCTCGATTGCGGCGCGGTTCCACCCGCATGCCGTGCGATCATTCGCGAAGAGTGCCAGCGCCCATTTTGCCTGACGCGCGTTCCAATTAGCACGTGCACAGATCTCGCCGATGCCGATTTCTTGTTCAGCCTTCTCGAGGACCTTCGCCATCGGAACTGCCTTGCGCGGGCCCCGTTGATCGCATGCCGCGATTTCTTTTGCGAAGACGTCCTGAAGATCAACTGATGGTGTGCCTCGAAGGTTGAGAATTTCCTTTGCATCGGACAACGAACAGTCGGCGAGCGATCGTGGGCTTTGTCCGGGTGGCTCGGTCATCGCGATATTGTCGAACTGAGCGAATTGGGGAGGCGCAATCAGGATGCTGCGTAGCCAGGGTGTCTCCGAAGTCGCGTTGGGAGCTATCCAGCACGTAAGCGACCGGTCTCGCAATGCGACTACGATATCGGCCCATGGCTTTAAGCGGCCTCCAATCCGCCGCGTGGCGGTCCCGAGCGGGACGGCATCGCTCGGGGCTGTGCCGCGTTCCAATTCGAATATCGCCGCGCGAAGCGACTCGATGGACGTCCGGGTGATGCTGGAGCCATGGCGAAGGTGAAACAGTGCTGGGTCACTTTCGCGCTCGAGTATCCCATGGTCACAAAGATTCTCGATCGCGTAGGTCGGAAGATAGGTCTGCCGCGCAAACAGGGCCATTGAAATTGATCCGTCTATACGCCTGCGTAGCGCCTCCACGACCGAACGATCGAAACGAAACCTTCGATTTGCGCCTCCTCCCAGTTCCTCCGCCGCAAGAAGCCCGGCATCAACCAAATCGACATGCCTGACGGCCAAGCCAAGGAGTTTGCCCGCTTCACGGCGCAGAAGCGTGTCCGAAAGAGGCTTGAAGCTGCGTTGCACGTTGCAAAATATGTCGGGGAGCGCGTCACGTATGAGGTCTGCTTGTTTTTGGCTTACGAACCACCGATGGCCCAGCTTTTGCAATCTGGCCCGCAGCTTTCGGTAATCGCTGCCACCCGCAATTAGCCGGGTGGCCTCCTCTTGTGACCGGAGCTGCAGCGCGCCGGGCCATTCCCTCAGAATTTCGGTGCCGGTCGATATAATGGCAGCCTGCTGGGCGGGCGGAAGTCTGTGGATCGACTTTCGATTTACGAAGCGGTCCTTTAAGTGGAAGCAGGCCCCTATGCCTATGACCATTCGGATCAGGGTTTCAACATCCAAGTCTTGGACGGCAGGGCTCAGTTCGCTAAAAGCCTTCTTGCGCACTTCGACTCGACCAGAAATGAGGCGTGCGAACAGCGCATAATCTGACCTCATTTCCTCGTCTAGCAACGCGGCGTCGGTGGGTCCGACCACCTGTTCGCATGTCTCGCAGACATCTATCCCAACGGACTTCTTCCATCGCAAAGGCGCACTGCATTCTGAGCAGTCCGATCGAAGGAGTTCGAAACTGACAGAGCAATATGGCAGTATCCGGAGAAGCCATGACTCGCGGTGGCGGGAGCCAGCGAGAATCGCGAGCGGAGAAATCCTGCGGTGCTCGGTCTCTATGTCCCACACGCTGAGGTGGTTGGCCCGCAGCCTAGCGCGCCTGGCTTTCGCATGAGGCAACATGGTCCACATCGTTCGAGACAATACCTCTTCGACCGGGCAGCCGATGATGGGAGCGAGGCGTTCCAACGTGGCTGAATCGAGTCGAGTAAGGTATCCGGGCCGGTCCATGCTTATGCCTGCCCGACGAAGCACCCTGTTCAGGTCGAGCAGCACATGGTCTGCAGTAGCCCGCGCCACGAGCCCGATTAGGCTTTCGTATTCTTCCGGAATCGTCGGAAAGCGAAGCGGTTGGCCGATCTTCATCTTGCGTTCGGGGACGCTCCATCCCGACGCGTGTAGGTGCGGACGCTTTACGTTGCGGCGAAGGATTCGCCGCCCAGGTGGCAAAGCATTGCGGTTGCGCACGCCCCTCGGCCCACGCTTCTTGGTGTCAAAGCCCGATCCACAATCAAACGCTACGTCCGTCGTGGAAGACACCAGGCTGCTGTCGGGTTTCCTAACGAGATGATCAGACATTAGGCGTCGAAAAAGGATCGTCGCCGACCCAACCTGCGGGGATGGCGTAGTCGCGAACAACACAGCTGAGGTCGTAGGCCTCGATGAACTGCGCTCCCCTGGCCGCTGCATGAATCGCCGCGTTTTGGATTATCCGTGCCACGCGGCCAAAATATCCGCCCGATGCCTCCTGCAAGGCGTCGAGCATGGCGGGGGCGGAAAGATCTGAGGTTTTACCGAAGGCCTCCAATTGCGCGAGTGCCGCATCGAAACCCATGACGAAGTTGCGGAAGTGCACGGCGTCCGCGGTGCGCTTCTTAACATCGAGCGCGGGCAGTGTCAGCGGGAGCCCAAGACGGGCGCGGAATTGCGGATTGCGATCGAACACTCGCTTAGCATCGAGGTTTCCCACTAACACCAACGGTGCGATGCCCATGTCGAGGAAGCGTTTAAAGGCGTCCGTCACGTCGGCAACGTCATTCCCGCCCTTCTGTAAGTGCTGGCATTCGTCGATAATTATCAGTTCAACGCCGAGACGTTTGACGAACTTACGGATCCGTTGCCTGAGCTGCTTCTCGGTGCCATAATCCCAATCTGGGTCCTCCATCTGTATCAGGACGTCCTGCAGAACACTCTTGAGTGACGTCTTCTGATCGAGGCCCACGACGATGATCTGATAAGGATTCGGCAACTCACCCCTCGCGGCGCGTTCCTCGGCGAGAATGTGCTTCACGCGCGTGACAGTGGCCGTTTTGCCGATCTGACTGTCCTGGCTGAAGCATAGTCCGTCTTGCCCGCCAATTTCCGCACCCTCAAGGGTGGCGAAGCGGTATGCGAGGATACGGCCGATCACGTTTGCCTGCGGCGGGTGCTCGACCCATATATTCTTCACAACTTTTCGCATCTTCGCCTCTCGTAACTGTGTTTCCTGATCGGCATAGTCGGCGAAGCGTCTGCCAGTGAGCGGGCGGGGCCGCTTTCCGAGTGGATCTTTGGCCATACTCAGTCCTCTTCGTCATATTCGTCGTCGGGTGCCACGTGGCTCAGCGCATCCCAGTCAATGCTGTTGCTTGCGGCGTCTTGCATGTCGTCTTCTGGGTGCCGCCGCTCCGGCGAGATGCCGCGACGGCCGTCACGCTTGGGGGCTGCGAACTGCTTGCCGGGCGGGCCTCCGCCAGTTTCCTTCTTCGGACCGGGCGGCGGCTTTCCGGGATCGCCGCGCATAACGGTGGACGTCTCGACAATGACAAAATGCTCTGGAAATGTTAGAAATCCAGGGCGGCGCGCGCGCGCGCCCGAGCGCTGGCGGACCTCCTCGCACTGCGAAAGTGTAAACATCTTTGAACGCCGACGGAACGCCATCTTCGGCGCTTGTTCGTCGATCTGCTCAAGACTGCGAGTCCGAGACCGCACTCGCTGTCCCTCCGAATCGAATCTTTCCTTACGCGCCTTGGCCATCCGGCGATATTCGTCGTGCTCCCATCGGCTAAGCAGATTTGTGTAGGTCGGTTGCGTGGACCACAGTTTCACGAACTGCCTCGCGTCGTCGTGCCAAACACGGATGTAATCGATGTTTGCCTCATTGGTTCGGATCGACACCTTTAGTCGGACGGGTTCATGACCGTCACGAGAAGATGCAACGGCGTGGTAGTTCCGACGAAGGATGTCCTCCACCTCGGGCCCGCGATACTGGATTCCGTCGTATTCAAGTCCATCGTCGGCTAGGACGCGGTCGTTGACCGTTTTCTCCATTTCGGCCCGGATACGCTGGGGGTTGCTTAGGGTTGCAGAACCGTTGGCGATCATACTGGCGATCAGCACGTCGAACGGCGAACGCCAGTTGAGCCGCTCCACGGGAGTGGTGTTGTATTCCCAGGTTAAGGCCCGGACGGCGTAGACAAGCTGGCTCGATACCATTTCCGCGCCATTGACCGGATCCTGCTTGATATCGCGGCTGTGGCGTGGCGAAAGAACGGTGCCGGGCAATCCCTTGAGGCGTGACTTTAGCCACCCGAACCACCACTCCAGAGGTGCTTTTGCGTCCGAATGGTAAGTTGCGGGCAGCTCTAACCGCGAACCCAAGTCCAGCAGCGCGGGAATATAGGCGGGTCCTATCAGCGTCCGATCATTGTCAGGCGTCCATGCTTCGGGAATTCCGAACGTCCATCCAACGTATGGATGAAACGCCAGTTGTTCCTCCGTGAGATGATCCGGTGGCGTCATTACTCGGCACAGCGCCTCGATCGACATCTCCTCGCGGTAGGGACCGGCAAAAATTGTCGGATCGAAGACAAAGGTCGAGAAGGCGTCCATCGCGCCTACGCACTTCATCTTGCCTCCAGGCAGCTGCCAGTCTTCACCGAAGAGGCACACCTGCTCGAGTTCGGTTCCGTCGACGAATATCCGCTGGAATGCGCGATGAACTTCGATCGGTTCGCCGACCGCTCCAAACATCTTTTCGGCCCGCTCTCGTCCGAACTTTTCAAAGACGGTCGCGAAGGTGGCAATGCTCCAGACGCGGAGGCGGACCGCCTCATAGGAAGGTCTCTTCTCTCCAAGGTCAATATCGCCCTTAAGTTTCAATGAGTTCCATCCTCGCGCCATGACAGCCTCGGCGTCGACGATCGACGCGCCTTTGTCCGCCCAGAAGTAGAGCGCGGCTTCGTGGACAAGAGCATCTTCTGCGTTTGTCAGTTGAGACTGCCCCTTCTGGCGACCAGCCTTTGATACGTGGGCGCCCGGCGCGAAATCTTGTGGGGTTCTGATGATCCACCGTTTGAGCGTGCTGGCTCCCGGACGTTTGTATGTCCGTCCCTTCCGCTCGCGGTATTCGCTAGAGATTCGCTCGTAACTATGAGCGATGAAAGCCTTGCAGGCCGCCTCGCACTTCACCTTATTCGCGCGTGCCTCTCGCACCCATGTTCTGCGCCAAGACGTAAGTGGATCGATTGTGTCGGCGGCGTCCTCGTCCACTTGCGTCAGGTCTCCGCGACGATCATCGGGCCGGGGCTCGCTAGCGCGTTGATAATAAATCTGCCCTGCTCTCAAAGATCTCAAGAGCCACTCGATGGTCGTGCTGGACGGCTCGCCAGTCTCAGGATCTTCGACGCGGACGCGCGCGCCGGTGCGCACGTCGGTGAAATGCAAATCCCCGTCTCCCAAATCCGCCTCGAAACGGATCCGGCGCTCGCCGAGGTGGATGATGTCGCCGATGGCGATGGTGCACGGGAGAGACACGACTAGGTGCCGAAGCGGGAAAGGCGTCGGTTGGATCGGCGCAAGAGAGTGACTGGCGTGTCGACCGTCACGGGGCCGTTGACCGGAAAGCCAATCTCGCGGCGGATCAGCATTGCCGACATCATCGCCTCGGCGTTGCGCTGTCCCCTCCCGATGGCAGCGGCGACAGCGCCGTGCGGAGCGACGCCACCAGCGCGGTGAATCGCATCGTGCGCAGCAGCCACATCGCGGCGGCTGTAGGGAACATTCCGATGGCGCAGAACGCCGTTTACCGCGCGGAGCCGCACGTGATCGAGCAACGCCGATCCATCTATTCGGTCCAAAGCGATGTCGTGTGCGGCAAGTGCGCGTTCCGCTTGGTCCAGCACGTCGGCCACGTCGGGCAGTTTGAAGTAGCTGGCGTGAGCCTTGATCTCGAACCACCGCTCGACGCCATCCACAGTGATCCGCCCGCCGTCAAAGGTGTAGTGGCGGTCCTGCCCGTCCTTGGTGGTCCAGGTGATGGTCGCGACCTGAAACTGAAACTCGCAGGTATCTTCGTCTGTGGTTAGGATCGCCCGATAGATCCCCTCGAAAGCGCCTTCCGTGAAAACGTCGTGGCCGATCGTCGGGCAGAAGTCGGCCGAAGTCGTGCACGAATTTCTATAGGTCATGTTGATGCGCATGGGCCCACCGGCAGGATCAGTGCGTAGGCGAGGACTACGCCAGCCTTCACTTCTCGAACGGAGCGCGTGCGGCGCGTCACGACTGGGGGCGCGGCTTACCCACCGCGGTGGCCTTCGGGGAATGAGACTGTGTGGATGGGGCAGGATCAACTTGGGAACGGGATCACCCGAGTTCACTACGTGGGCAATGCGGGCGGGCGACGACGGATCTTCGCCCATCAGACCGCATTCGATCGTCCTGCTCGGTGCTTTGACGCGGGTCATCGACTTTGGCCCTGCATCACCGCGCGGCAATATCCGCGACCGTCAACCGACAGGTCGTCGTGCCCCTCGAACAGGAGTGACGCTTTATTCCCTGTTGACGCGTTCCGCGCATCGACTGTGAAGGACCTCAATCCGCCGCCGCGCGATTTTACAACAGCGATGCGCCAAGCGGTGGCGCTCGCCGGTCCGCCAAAGATCGTCATCGGGAAAATCCCGAGATACGCACCGGCTGACGCTGCCGTTGAGACTTGCGCCGACGCCACGTCGAGAGGCGCGCGGCGGCCTCGGTGGGCAGCGGCAGTATTGGCGGGCGCTCGAAGGTCTCGTCTGCACCTGTCGCTTCGCTGTGATCTTTTGGCATCCGCCACCTCCAATCCGAATCATTTCTAGGCGAACTGCACTAGACATCGGATAAGTAGGTGTTGCGGGATCTTTCGTCAAGCAGGCACATACCACTAGACATTGATCAGTTGCATTGTTAACCAAACCGCATGGATTTAGAGGCTCAGGATGATATCGAGCGGCGACAGCAGCAACTGATCGCCTTGGTGTGGCCCGATGGTATCTCTGAACGGGATCGGGTGGTGATGGACGCCGTTCCTGCTTCGAATCGCAAGAATCTTCTCGATCGGCTCGAAGCCGTCTGGCGCGCAGAACGGGGCGAGCCACTCGGGCCGCTCGCCGATCTGGCTCGCCTTAAGCGCGCAGCCTTCTACAACTTGCGCGTTGCGTGGCGCACCCACTCGCTCGCCGGTCTGGTCCCGCACGACACTCGTAGCGGCAGGCGCGTAGATGCCAGCGATGAGAGTCCGCTTCGGAAAGAAGCCGAGACCCTGTTACGCTCGAACCCGCTCTCGCGTAACGTTGATGTGGCGAGGCGTATCATGGAGGCGAACCCGGATCTCGTCCGGACCGACGCGGGTGCCAACTACGCACTCACCGTCCTCCAGCGCCTTCAGCGGCTAGTCGGCGATGAACGTCGGCGGCTTACTGGGGATCCCAAATTTGTCCGCGCTGCATTTGGTGGCGAAATGGTCTTGGACCTTACCGCTGTCCAGATTGTTCTCGACGGAACAGAGCGTGCCCTCGCGGTAGCGGCCATCTTGATGGAAACAGCTAGTGGCATCGTTCTAGGCTCGGCGCTCGGCAGAAAAGATGACGGCCGTGCGCTCCAGCGCGAAGCCTTATCCGCCGGCCTTTCGTTTCTTCAGCTTAACAGGGCCGATCTGCCGCCCCAGCCCGATACGATGCCGGGTTTGGGCTGGATGTTGCCACCGGACATACACGCTGAGTCGTTGATCCAGACGCTGGAGCCGCATGTCAGCGAACTGGTGATGGGCCGGGCTGGCGGGTTTTCCTTTGGTCAGCAAGTCCAGCAGGTGACTGGTCCGCGGATTGGCAGGATACCGTTGAATTCCCGGCGCACCTTGCTGGCAGATATGGACATCGACGAATACCTCAAGAGTCGAGTTGCCCCCATTGTGGCGCTAGAAGAAGCACGTGGAATCTGGATGCGGGAGGTTGAACGTCACAACGTCGATCGCATTGTCGCTCTGACCCGAGCCAACATCATTGGTGGTGGCGTAACCGACGGACGTCTAGCCGCCGTGATCCGTGCCTCGCTGGTCGCGCTTCAGTCGGCCTGAGCGATCTTCGCCAAGCTCCTGGCCAGATATGCCTGGTCGCGGTTGCTTAAAGAGCTGAACACCGTGGTGGGACGACCGTGAAGTAGGCGTCCCCGGATGAGCGTCTCGGCTTCGGCGATTGTCAGCGGCGCGGCGCCTGACCGCACTGCAGCCATCCTTTTTTCGCCATGATGCCATACGAGCCGTTGCTTAAGCCGCAGTCCGACAGGTTCCGGTCCGAGTAGCGATTCCACGACCAGCCCGCCACCGTGGGCGCCCGTCATTATGAGGGCCGCATCGATACCCGCCTGCCGCAGGGTGGCGACCACATTGGCACCCTCTTTCTCCGACATCGCGACGATGCTCATGCGTCTCTTCGCTGCCCTACCGTTGGCGTGTCGGATGCCGCCGCGGAGCGCATCGAATATTGCTTCGGCGGTGGCCGCCTGGCTCGGCACCGAGCGGGAGATAGACAACGCGACGGGAGCCTCGGAGGCGACGTCGATGACGACAGTCACGAGAGGGCGTCGGGCTTGGCCATCACCGAAGTCGACAGGCAGATCAACGACGGTATGGTCGATGATGAGATCGACATCCCGCCTATGCTCTTCGGTCAGTAGCATCGGCCGTTTGCGTCGGACGGAGCGCGCCACAGTGCTCGGGTCCGGAAGTTCAATACCGCGGATCGCCGCCAACGAACGGACTCGCTCGACAAGGACGCTGGCGGCAGCTCGGCGATCCGCGCTGATCACCTCGTCAATGAGATCGAGCACTAATGGGTCGATCCGGGATTGCATCTCGCGCGGCGAATGGCGACCCATCATTATTTCCGGTCTTTGCTTCGCCCGCCAAGCGCGGACGAGGTTGTAGAACTGGGCCGTGCTGAGGCCTAGTCTCGCAGCGGCCGCCTCGGCGGCCCTGCGCCCGGGCGCGGCAATGAATTGTTCCACGGCTGCGATCCTGCGACGCACCTCGTCGCGCTGCTCGGGTGCCACGAACATGAGGTCGTGGGACATAGCTTTTTCCCCTTGATGAAAGATAACAAAATTCAGCTGTTTAGGATTGTGAAAGCCTTCACGACTTTGGACATCTTCAGTTCTGTGATGGAGCGCGAGTTTGGACTCGCTCGCTCCAACAGCTGTGTCGCGGCCGAATGGTCAGCTAAGATAAGGCTCAAGATGAGGGACATCCTTCCGACTGGCAGCCGGGCGGCCGCCATCCGGTATCAGATCGAGGCAGCTTGGCGATGTTGCTTACGCGCGGAGAGGGTCGGTCAGTTTCTCCATCGTGGTGCGCTGGCGCTGAAGGCCGGTGGTGATCGCATCGTCGAACGCGCCCGCCATGCCTTGAGCCCGCGCATCGCTTCGATCATGTTTTGCCGCTGCATCGAAGGTCCTCAGCTGGTCGTAACGGGCGCAGTCGGCGATCGGCGGATGGCGCGAGGCGCTGTTCTCGGAGATGATGATGGTGAGCGGTCGAGGCGGTTCGCGGCGCCGCGACAGGATGTTGAGGATCAGATCGGCGCACGCCGTGCCGGTTGCTAATGCCTCGCGCAGCCGACCACGCTCAACGTGCGAGCGTTCGGTGAACCATGCTGCGGAATTTCAGACGCAGGCGTGAGATCGACTTAAAATTACAGGAATTCGGCCAATATTGACCCGCCTCGCTCGTCAGAAAGACAAGGAGTGTCTGTTGGTCGGGTCATCTGATCTTTAGTCGCTTAAACCCTACGGCAGCGTCGCCGTGTCTTAACGGTGCCAGATTAGCCTGCGGCGTCGGTAACTGCGTTCGCATAACCCTCGATCACGAAGATCCAGATTAAAATTGATGCGATCCAGCCAGTGTTAAAGATTATCAGGGCCAGCCAAACTCGCGCACGGGATGCTCTCCGTCTGCCTGGACCGCGAACGATATCATTCGAAGCGTCAGCCGAGAAAAGGCTGGCTAGATCGCGAAGGTGCAGCACAAGCCATATGCCGGCTATCAGGCTCAACGTCGCTAAGCTCCGCTTCTTTGGTTTCCTTGATCTATCTCAATTTCGGTGCATCAAGGGATGCCGAGGTGGCCAAATGGCAGACATGACGGCCCAAGTTAGGAGCTTCATTTTCCTGGTCGGAACCACTTTTTTGGGGGGGTGACCGATCTGGATAATCGACGGGGCCATTTTCCCAAGCTCAATCTACTGCATTTACTCACTTCTTGACGTTTGCGCTCAACTGCGTTTGAACAAAATATGCAAAGCAGAATTTTGATCGTTGAGGATGACCCGCTCGTTTCCATGATGCTTGAAGACTGTCTCGCGGCGCTTGGACGAGAACCAGTTGGCCCTTTCGACAATGTAACTGCAGCGCTTGCGAAGATAGAAGAGGGCAACGTCGACGCAGCGATTGTCGATGTCCATCTCGGAAATGGTGAAACGTCCGAGGCCATCGTCGAAAGGCTTAACGAGCGTGGCGTTGCGTTTGTCATCACCACTGGTGGATTTATCGCGCCACCGGGCTCAGCGTATGCGAACCATCCCATCCTTCACAAACCGTTCACCATTTCCAGTCTGGAAAAGGTGCTGGATGAAATCGATAGAGCTCAAAAACGCTAGAGCCATTAATCGACCGGACTGGGGGGAAATCATCCTCTCGGCCGATCAGCTTTCAAGAACGGCGCGGATTTTTGCAGCGAGCTGCTCGACAGTGAACGGCTTACCAATCAGTTCCACGCCCGCATCGACCACTCCATTGTGGACAACCGCGTTGCGCGTGTAACCGGTCGTATAAAGAATCTTGAGATTTGGACGACGCCGCGCCGCCTCATCGGCCAGCTTACGCCCATTGATATCTGGCATCACGATATCGGTGAACAGCAGAGAAATTTCGGGATGAGCGTCGAGAAGGCGCAAAGCCGCCAGCCCGCCGTCGGCCTCTATTACGCGATACCCAAGCTCCGTAAGCGCATCGATACTGAACTGGCGCACTGCAGGCTCATCCTCGACGACGAGGATCACTTCATTTTGCTCGCCGCGGGGCAGATCGCTATACTTTTGAACTGCGTTCTCAACGATCTCACCAACGAAACGCGGCAGATAAATTTTGACGGTCGTTCCGTGGCCCGGCTCGGAATAGATTTTGATGTGGCCTTCTGACTGTTTTACAAAGCCGTAAACCTGGCTCAAGCCAAGGCCGGTTCCCTTGCCAACGCTCTTGGTCGTAAAGAAGGGATCAAATGCTTTTGCGATGACTTCGGGCTCCATCCCGGCACCTGTGTCTGAGATCGCAATCATGACATACTGCCCGTGCGGAACGCCGATATTTGCGGCAGCGTAGCGCTCGTCGATAAAGGTGTTATGCGTTTCGATGGTCAATCTTCCGCTATCGGACATGGCATCGCGCGCGTTGACGGCAAGGTTGAGGATCGCGCTCTCGAGCTGGTTCCGGTCGGCGTGGGTGCACCAAAGGCCGGCTGCAAGCACCGTTTCCTGACGAATTCCGGTGCCAAGCGTATGCGCGAGCAGGTCAGACATTGCCGGCACCAGTTTATTGGCATCGAGAATTTCCGGATTGAGGGGTTGTTGGCGCGAGAAGGCAAGGAGCCGCTGGGTAAGCATGGCGGCACGCTGCGATGCATCTGCCGCTGCATCGACATATCGTCGCGCGCGAGCGTCGTCGTTCCCAAGGCGTCGGCCCAGTAGATCGAGCGAGCCAATGATTACCGCCAGCATATTATTAAAATCGTGAGCGATGCCTCCAGTTAATTGGCCCACTGCCTCCATCTTCTGAGACTGGCGCAAAGCTTCCTCGACCTTTTCGCGCTCACCAATTGCCTCCGCCACTCGTCGTTCCAGATGATTGTTCAGGTCCAAAAGTTCGGCCTCGGCGAACTTGCGCGCGGTGACATCGATCGCGGTTCCGACAACGCGAACGCAGCGACCTTCGTCATCGAACAAACCGCGTCCTTTCGCGGCCACCCAGCGCAACTGACCATCCTCCTTGCCAACCGTGCGATATTCGACGTCATAGAGCGCGCGCTGGAGAGGATCACAGGCGTCGGCAAACGCCTTGCCCGTTGCGCTTCGGTCATCTGGGTGAATGCCTTCGTAAAAATCGTCCATCGACACTGCCACTTGGGGCGAAATCCCGAACATGCTTTTCACGATTGGCGGCCATATGAGGACGTCATTGACGATGTCGACATCCCAGAAGCCTACCTCCGCCGCTTCCGTTGCAAGTCGCAGCCGCTCCTCGTTCATGGCCAAAACCGCTCTGGTGCGCTGGCGTTCGGTAAGATCCAGCATGGCCCCGATCATCCGCACCGCGGTCCCACTACCGCGGCGGATAATATGGCCGCGATCCAATATGGCGGCGTAGCTACCGTCAGCGCGACAAAAACGATATTCATCGGACCAACTGTCCGCATCGCCTTCGATTGCTACATGTATGCTGGCATCAATTCGCGCCCGATCATCGGGATGAATATGATCAATCCACCAAGTTCCGCTGGGTTCGACATCATGCAGTTTATGCCCATGGGCCGCTTCGAGTGCCTTATTCCATACAACATGATTGGTAGCCAAATCCCAATCCCAGATCGCATCATTCGTTGCGCGGCTTACGAGACGATAGCGTTCTTCTATTCCGCGCAGCGCATCTTCGGCGTCAGCGCGCTGCCGGACCTCGACCGCCAGTTCCTTGCTGCGCAGAGTCTGATCGACGAGTGCCTTGCGCAGCTCAAGCTGGGTCATCACCTGGCGTGCCAGGACTTCCAGCACGAGGCGCTGGTGGGCTGTGACCCCTTCGGGCCGCGCTTCGCGGTCGAGCACGCAGACCGTGCCGATGGGCAACCCGGCGGCGCTGCGCAGGATCGCCCCAGCATAGAAGCGAAGGCCATCCTCCACGTGAACCAAAGGATTGCAATCGAACCGTTGGTCCAGACGTGTATCGGGCACCACCAGGAAATCATTCTGCAAGATGGCGTGTGCGCAGATCGATACGTCGAGCGGTAGCTCACGCGCTCCGATGCCGACTTCAGCTTTGAACCACTGCCGGTTATCTGAAACCAGATTTATGACCGCAATCGGGGCTGCGAATGTTTCGGCCGCAAGCCGAACGACGTCATCAAACTCGGATTCGATCGGGGTATCGAGGATAGCATAACTCGCTAGTGCGGCGACGCGATCGGTTTCGGACCACCCTGCTGCCACTACCGGCGGCTTGCCTGATTCAATTCCTGATTTCATCAGCGGACAGATAGCATTTCATTTTTGTGGGAACAGGCAAAATTGTAATGCCTGACCTGACGCCCTTTTTTACCCAATGAGGATGGGTTGTTTTGGTTTCACGGCTCGATGGTGCGATCTTTTCGTTGGAGCGAAAATCCGTTGTAGCCGTGGATCCCACATCCGACGCCGAGCACATGATCAGTTAAACGTGTCTCTAAATGCTTTTCAGAAATTCGGCCAGCTCATCGATAACTCGCGGCACTGCCCGATAAATCACGCTACGGCCGACTTTCTTTGATTTTACCAGTCCCGCTTGCGACAATATGGCAAGATGTGCGCTCATTGACGTGGGCGATGTTTTTGTCGTCTCCGATATCGCTCCTGCCGGCATTCCATCGTCGCCTGCATCGACAAGCAGCTTGAACACCGTGAGCCGCGTTTCCTGGCTCAGAGCGCTCATCACCATCCGGGCTTTTTTCTTTTCCATTCCGCCTCCTCAAACGAAAGCGCAGCGCCGACAAGCGTCAGAAATTCACTTTCTATCCTTAAGAAGCGTTAACCTACAACAATTCGCGAAATTATGAAACGATTTATTGTCCTCAGCAGTCGTGCCAAAAGCTCAAATCCTAGGCTGCGCTGGTTAAGTCGGTGTCTCGACGACACATGCATCGCCGATTATCCTCCCGTCGGTCTTCCTGTTTCCAACCGCTTGTCGCGGCAGCACCGTTTCTCAATGATTCAAAGATTTGCGACAACGGCGGCGGCGATAATGCGTATTGCAACCGCCGCAGCCAGCGCGCGTTACAAATTTGTGACATCTTCCTTGCCATCCCGCTGCGTAGCATTCCGTATCCGCTGTCTCGCCAGCGCCATTATCTGGACAAAATAGTTGGAGCTGCTCGACGCCGACTTGTTCTGGCCGATCATCGGCGCGATTGTGGCGAGCGCGATTGTCGGCGCCGAACGCGAATATCGGGCCAGCCCTGCTGGACTTCGCACACATATCCTGGTGGGCCTGTCCTGCTGCCTATTGATGCTGTCGGCGGTGCATCAGATGGCGTGGCTCAGCGACGCCCCGGTCGAGGTGGTCCGCATCGATCCGGTGCGCATGGCGCATGGTATCTTGACCGGCATCGGCTTTCTGTGCGGCGGGGCAATCTTCCGCGAAGGGTTTAACGTCCACGGGCTCACAACCGCCGCTTCGCTTTGGATGACGGCGACGCTGGGCATATTGTTCGGCATCGGCTTTTACGAGCTGGCGATCTTTGCGGCGACCGCGACGGTGCTGGTGCTGGCCGCCGTCACGATCACCGATCGGCGCGCTCCGCAACAGCGCATCGTGCATCTGAAGGCCCGCTATCGCCGGTCAAAGGCCATCGCGCTGAGCGACTTTGGCGCGCTGCTCGCTGACCACAAGCTCCGATCCATCACCATCGACCAGTCGATGAACGATGATGTCGTAGAATATGGCGCCATCGCGCAAGGCTATAGCGAAAACCGCGCCGAGCAGCTGGCCGCCAGCCTGTCGGGTGACCCAAACGTCACCAGCTTTGAAATTCGCCCGCAACAGGCCTGAATGGACGATCAACGCTTTTTGAGCAGTCATCATGTCGGCATGCCGCTGATCGGCGTGGGGATCACAATGCCGCGATCAACTTGCGGAAGCGCGGCCTTGTCGCGCTCGATGCGGCGAGGCGCCTCGCAAAGCTTGTCGTGGCTTGCAGCCTAACCGCCGCCGGACGTGTGCACCAAGATGTTTCGTGCTGGATATATTTCCACATTAAATCCGAATACCCCCTATTTCATGCGATCTTAGCAACCGAGGCACCCCCGAGCGTTAAATGGTGGGCCGGGATATCCGCACCGCTTGCGAAGAATGAACTTCCCTGAGCGATAGCGGCGGATTTGCCCACCAAATCTCCGGCTCAAGAGCCACCCGCTTTTTCGATGAAGGTCCAGTCCCATGAAAAGCTTTTTCATCCTAGGCGCCGCTGCTGGTGCAGTCCTGCTCTCCACGACGGCCTTGGCGCAGGAGCAACGTCAGCAGCAGGGTAACATCCTCGAGCAGCTGCTGGGTTCGGTATTCGGCACGAACCAACAGGCGAGCGAGCAGACGCTGGAAACTGACTGGAGCCAGGGCCGACGACCATTCGCTCAGCGTCGGGCAGCACTGGAGCAGCGGATCAGCAGCGCTGTGCGCGATGGCTCGCTCAGCCGACGCGAGGCCGATCAGATGCGCCGAGAGTATGAAGAGATCGTCCGTCTCGAGGCGCAATATTCGGCAAATGGCAATATGTCGCAGCAGCAGCGCAGTGATTTGCGGATGCGGTATCGCGCCTTGAACCAGCGGATCGGCGGTCAGAATAACGGTCAGCCAATCGACCAGGGGGGTTATCAAGATGAAGGTCAATGGCAGATGCTGTCCACGCGCAATGCCGACTTCGAACTCCGGATAGCGACGGGGCTGCGAAATCGGAGCCTGACACAGGCGGAGGCGAGGCGGCTTCGCAGCGATTGGCGGTCGTTGGCGCAGCTCGAAGCCAACTATCAGCGCGGCGGGTTCGATGCACGCGAGCAGGCCGATCTGTGGTCGCGGTTAAATGCAATCGACAGCCGCCTTGGGGGAGGCTTTGGGAATGACGGCAACATCGCGAGGTGGAGCCAACTGGAATCGCGTCTGGCGACATCCGAACGCAATGGCCGTATCAGCCGTAACGATGCAGTGCAGATACGGGCCCAACTCAGCGACCTGATGCGGCTCGATACCGCTTATGCGCCCGGCGGCTATAACGCCGACGAGCGGACCTATCTGACGCGGCGATATGGTGAGCTTGACCAAATGCTCAGTAACAGCCTCCGATAATGGCTTGGCCCGGACGCTAATTGGAGCGGTGATGCTTCCGCAGGATCGACGGCATTGGATGGCTTGAGCGCGAACGATATGCCTTAGCTGCAAATTCCTTGTGGGATTTGGAGAATTTCCGCACGGGGCGCCATGGTTGCTGCTCTACACAGGCAGGTCGGGGACATTAAATCCGTCCGCGAGCCTTTTGGCCCGCTATTCTCTGTGCCGCGAAAAACCGCGTCGCGCCGCGTTTAATCCGCACTCGAATACAACGGGCCGGTCGGCACCCCGCCTTCTGGCGCAACTGTCTTCCGAGCGCGGCGTTGACCTTTAGGCGAGAAGGAAACAGGATATTTAGGCCGAGTAGATGAGTGCGTTCGAGACGATGCTGGATGAGGTGCGCGGATGCCGAATGTGCGCCCCCCTGTTGCCGCTAGGAGCCCGCCCGGTCTTGCAGGCATCCAAAGCCGCACGTATCCTGATAGCGAGCCAAGCTCCTGGTTCAAAAGTTCACAATTCGGGCATCCCTTTTGCGGACCGATCCGGAGACCGGCTGCGGCATTGGACAGGACTGCCACCGTCCATATTTTATGACCCGGAAAAAGTTGCGATCGTGCCTATGGCATTTTGCTATCCGGGCCGGAGCGCAGGCGGCGACATGCCGCCGCGAAGCGAATGTGCGCCATTGTGGCGAACTCGCATCCTTTCCGAAATGCCCGAAATAAGTGTCACTCTTCTAGTTGGCAGTTATGCGCAGGCTGCTGCGCTCGGTAGCGGTCGGGTGGAAGATCGTGTGCGCGACTTCCGCAACTATCTCCCCCGATATTTTCCATTGCCTCATCCATCATGGCGATCGCAGATCTGGATGCAGAATAACCCATGGTTCGAAATTGACGTGCTCCCGGAACTGCGCTCTGTTGTCAACCAGGCCCTGCTAGCGAGCGAAAGCTAATGGCAGGAATTGACGGAACGATTTTCACAATCGGTCACTCGACGCGATCGATCCAGGAATTTGTCGAAATTTTGCGAAATGCCGGCGTCACTCAATTAATCGACGTCCGCTCCATTCCACGGTCTCGGACCAATCCTCAATTTAATCTAGACACCCTGCCCGCCACGCTCGCAGAATATCAGATCAACCATATTTTTTTGAAGGAGCTAGGCGGTCGGCGTCCGCGGCAGGCTGCACTCGACCCGCGAACCAACGACTTTTGGCAAAATCAAAGTTTTCACAATTATGCCGATTACGCCACCACGGCGCCGTTCCAAGCTGGGCTGCAAGAACTACTCACGCGCAGCGATGGCAAGAGCAGCGCGATCATGTGTGCCGAGGCGGTGTGGTGGCGCTGCCATCGTCGGATTATTGCCGATTATCTGCTTCACGCGGGACGGTCAGTTATTCACCTCATGGCTCGTGACCAGTCTCAGCCCGCTAAAATAACCGCCGTCGCCGTCGACGTCGGACCGATCCTTCATTATCCGAAGGGCTCCGATGCGAACTTCCAGAAAGGAACAGAATCAGACCGAGACACTTGACCTCAGCAAGTGCGCAATCAGACATTCGTGCTGTGCAAGCTCAAGAAGACGCGACTTTCGATCAGGGACGAGTTAGCCTGAATTGAAGCAGAGGCGCCTCACCAATAGTCCTCCCGTTCAAGTTCGTGCGGAGCGGCGCTCTCTGCCGCCGCGAGCCGCGGCGTTTAAAAACGACGTAGCCGCGATTACAGCGAGAGCAGCGAGGTCCGCGCACGCGTTCCGGCGCCCCCCAAGTGCCAGACCTTGGCGTGTTGTGAACTAAATCTCGCTATATATTGAACGAAAGTGTCGACTGGGTCGGGGCTGTAATCGAAAAATCTGCGCCGGGTAATTATTGTCTTGGATCAGCACGCCAATACGATGCTGCATAGTCGACTGGAGATCCGAAAAACCGGCCAATTTCGCTGATTAGTGCGGGAACAGGAAGCGTTAACGGATCCCATGCCGGGCTTGATGCCGCGCTTATCGCCGAAAGACTGGACTAGCCAAACAAAGAAGGGCCTCGCCGGGTAACGAAGCCCTTCTGCCCTCTGTCGTTTTTGGCCAAAGGAAGCCTCCATTGGCTTTCCGGGTCGCAGGAAAACCAGTGCTTTTCAATATTAGGCCTATTTTTCCCAGAGTCCAGATGTCGAGAAATCATTCTGCCGTATGTTAGCTGCGAGGAGATCGTCGTTCTATCGTCGCCGTCGCGCCGCGATTTTCATTCGCCAGCCAAGTCGAAGAAGTCCACCTCTCCGCTCGTCAGCCGATAATAGGCGCCGACGACCATCAGCTTGCCGTGTGTCTGAGGCTCAAGGAATATGGGCGAAGAATCCTCGCGCAATTCGCGCACCACGCGTCTCACATTCTGGCGAACGGCGGGTTCGATACCTGATGGACACGATAGGTTTGCCTCCAACACCGCGGGGATGATCGGTTGAATCATCTTGCCGATGTTTCCGGAGAATCGCGCCTTATCGTGAACGACCGACACGGCCGCCTGGACCGCGCCGCATGCCTCGTGGCCCATGACGACGATGAGCGGCACACCCAATACCGACACCGCGAATTCGAGGCTACCCAAGGCGGCGGTATCCAGCGTGTTCCCCGCGTTCCGAACGATGAACAGTTCGCCGAGGCCGCGCCCAAACAGGAGCTCGGGTGGGACCCGCGAGTCCGAGCAGCTGACATAGGCCGCAAAGGGAGACTGTCCCGCCGCCAACCGTAGCCGGGTGTCTCGGTCGAGGGGCGGAATTACGCCTTCGTCATTAAGAAAGGCCTGATTCCCCTCGCGCAGAAGGTCAAGCGCTTCCTTCGGGGCCATCATGCGTGTGCGACCGCGACTGCGAGCGCCGCTGTCGTGGCAGCCCATCCGGCATAGATGCCGAGCTTGAACCGAGCATAAGTCATTTGATTGAAGTCTTTCCTATGAGAAGCTGCGATTTGAAATCCTGATGGCTGGGTGTGCCCCGCCCTTGCCGAAGAGAAAGCGGCGGGGTATCTGAGGACATGTCCACGGTCGTTCATCGCGGCGCCTCGGCATCGACATTGGAGGGCGTGCGTGTCTTCCACAACGACCAGCCAACGCCAGCTGCCAAGATCGCAAAGGTGATCGAGAGCGATACGGTCGGCGGGATTTTCGCGAGACCGAGCGCGTCGGCAACGAAGATCTTCGAACCGATGAATATCAGCAGCAGGGCCAGCGCATATTTGAGATAGTGGAACCTGTGCACCATCGCTGCGAGCGCGAAATAAAGGGCTCGCAGCCCGAGGATCGCAAAGATATTCGAGGTGTAAACGATGAACGGATCGGTGGTGATCGCGAAGATCGCGGGGACGCTGTCGACCGCGAATACGACATCGACGATCTCCACCATGGCGAGGGCCAGGAACAGCGGCGTCACCCACAGCTTCGGCTTGCCGGTCGCCGCGTCGGGCTGCCGCACAAAAAAGCGCTCGCCGTGCAGCTTGTCGGTCACGGGGAGATGCTTCTGAATGAAGCGAAGTGCCCCGCTTGATCCGACATCATAATCCTTGCCCGCGGTCATCCACATTTTGACCCCGGTCAGGATCAGGAATGCCGCAAACACATAGAGAACCCAGCTGAACTGCTCGACCAAGGTCGAGCCAACCCCGATCATGATCGCGCGCAGAACGATCACGCCGAGAATCCCCCAAAACAGCACGCGGTGCTGATATTGCCTCGGAATTGCGAAATAGGTGAAGATCATCGCGATCACGAAGACATTGTCCATCGCGAGACTTTTCTCGATGACAAAGCCGGTGACATACTGAAGCCCGGCGGTTTCGCCCATATACCACCAGACCCATGCGCCGAAGAGCAGGCCAAGGCCAATATAGACCGCTGACAGCACCAGGCTCTCGCTCACCCCGATCTCGCGCTGCTGCTTGTGCAAGACACCGAGGTCGAGCGCCAATAGGGTCACGACGATGGCAAGAAAGGCGAGCCACATCCAAAGCGGCTTCCCGAGCCATATATATTCGAGGAATTCCATAGGTTCGATCCGATCCGGGTCAGCCTGGCGTCAGGCGGTTGGTGATTGTCCGACATCGCAACCCAGGTTGAGGTCGCCAGAGGGGCCCGGAATCATTGTGCAGGAAAAACCGCCGCCGACGGCAGTCGGCGGCGGTAAGTATCAGTCGAACAGATCCGACAAAAAGGACTTTTTGCGTTTCCCCGGCCGGTAGTGGCGATCGTCGTCGCCGCGATAGCCATCCGACCGATAGTCTTGACGCGGCTGATCGTCTTGGCGGGATGCTGACGGCGCGTCGCGGGCGCTGCGTTCGATGATTTTGTCGAGTTCACCGCGATCAAGCCAAACGCCGCGACAAGTCGGGCAATAATCGATTTCGACGCCCGAACGGTCGGACAAGGTCAATCCCGTTCTGCAATTCGGGCACGGCATGGCGGCTACCGCATCGGCGCTGCGCATGGCTCAAGCCATCCCTTGCTGGCGCGACCCGATCAGCCGGTGCATGCGATCCTTGATCGCGAGCCGCAACTTCTTCAGTCGCAGCAAGCGCCAGCTATCAGGTATCCGGCGCTTCTGTTCGCGGCTTATCTCCGCGTCCAACTTACTATGGGCTAGCGCCAAGCGATACGTCACGAAATTCATAGCCTCTCTCCATTCGATGTTCGAGCGATCGGACAGGATCGATGTGGCGCCGCTGATGCGTGGACCTGATCAATCTCGTCCGATGCGATCCGACATCGCGGCTGTCACTGGAGACAGCCGCCAGAGGGGCCCGGGCCGCACAGCCATGAATAGGCATGTGGGCGATAGATGGCCAATCGGAATTTAGCGGAATTCCAATAGATAAAAACTATCGCCGCTTCCGGGCTTCATCCGCCGATCCGATCAGCGCGCTGGCCTCGCCTTCAATCCGGCTGGCAATCATGGCGTATGCATCGCCATATGCTGCGCCCGAACGCCATGCTGCCGCAATGCTACGTGTAAAGCTCCACCCCTTCGGCTCGAGTATGACGACCCCCGTCCCGCCCGCGACATCGGAGCGGATATACAACTCGGGAAGCACCGCCAGGCCTATCCCCGATGCTGCCATTTGATAGATGCTGTCGAGGCTGGTGCCTTCATAATCTCGTAATAATTCCATACCGAGCTCGGAGCAGATTGCGGCGACCTGGCGATGGAGGTGATGGCGCCGATCAAGGCTAAGCACCTGTGCACCCTCAAGATGTTCGACGCGCAGGTCTCGAAGCTGCGCAAGCGGATGGTCGGCGGTGGCGACAAGAAACAACCGCTCGCGGAAGAGCGGCTGGACTTCAAGATCGCTTCCCTCGATCGGCAAAGGCCCCAAAAGCATGTCGAGGCCACCGCGCGAAAGGGCAAGTGCCTGATCCTCAGGAATGCCTTCCCTGATGTGCAGCCGCAGATCCGGCTGTTCGCGATGAAGCGCAGCGACGATCGGCGGCATCAAATAGGGGCCAAGCGTCGGTGTCACACCGAAGCGTAACGTTCCGGCCAAACGGTCGCCAGCACGGCGTGCAAGATCGCGAATATCCTGCGCCTCGACGACCAGACGCCTTGCTCGCATGGTGATTTCACGACCGATCGGCGAAAGGTCAGCGCCAGCCGTGTTCCGCTCGATAAGCTTCACCCCGAGCCGATCTTCGAGCGCACGCAGCTGATGGCTAAGGGTGGGCTGCGACACATTGCAGGCGCGAGCGGCCCGACCGAAGTTCTTCAAATCCGCAATTGCGATAAGATATTCAAGCTGTCGTAATGTTGGCATTGCACATATCTTTGCCGTTCAAATCCGCTCTGATAAGCTGAGTATGAATTGCTTAGGTGGTTGAGAGATGGATATCGACGGAAAAACAGCCTGATGTGGTTGCAGTAAATTCCGCCGCCTCTTACTGCAGGGCCGGAAGGAACACCTTTCGCCGACCGGGCCGCTTTCGGCGGACTTTAATGAAGTTACCAAAAATTCGGATGCAGCACGGATCCACGAAGGCAACGGCCGTTCTCCGTTTCTAGCGTGCGCTTGTCCGGTTGCAGCCCGAATGCAAGTGACAGGGTGTGATGGACCGGTGTCCAATGCTCCGATAACAGCGCGCGGGTGGACGCGCTGGCCATATCTAGAAAACTTTACATAAAATCCCTCGAACCAGCATGGTTCCAGAACGATGCTGCCCTTCCGATGCTGCCTTTCCGGTGCTGCAAGGCTTAGGGGACGAACCTGATACCAATCAATATGAGCTATCCGATCCGCCGCGCGCGCTCGAAACTTAGTTCCTTGATATTTGACAGCGAACTCGTCGCCCGGAGCCCAGGTATCGATCGGCGCATTTGCGGGTGTTTAGGTTCAGTTTGATGAGCTGATCGGACAATCTCGATTGTCGATACCTAAGTTCCGAATAGCAATGATCGGTGACGGAATCACGCGCTCAGGATTGTTGAAATCGTTCGCGCAAGTGTTCCGCGACGGCAGGATGGAGCGGCCGCATGAATTCACATCCGTAGATTTTCCCATCGCATCGCCGGACAAAAGCTTCCAAGGGCGCCAAACTTGGAAGATTTACCCATATTTTGCTTCCGATCTGCAACCGCGCGAAAGTCTCCATTCGGAAGCCTGTGGCCGAAAGGTCGGACAGGGTGACCTCAAAGGGCGTCCGGCCCGCTTCGCGAAGTCGCGCGGTCGCGGATACTCTTGCCCGCTCCGCGGCCCGCCGTTGCGGCTTGCTATCAGTGCTACCCGTTTTGCGCTCGGTCATTGTTTTAACTGAAATTTTTCAATCGACGTCTAGACGAAGCACTGAGGCGCTCGACCCCGTCACAGTCGGCGTTCCAGCGGGTGTCCCGTCAGACGTAAGCCGGCCCCGCCGCTTGTGTTCGATGGCGGAAAGGAGCAATTCAGCTCGCGACATTTGGCCAAAAAGAAGAATGAACTCTGAATGGGAAGTGGAGCGACGCGGATTACGCGATAACCACTCCGCCGCCGCCGTCCAGTGGCTTGAACGACCAGTCAGCTTGGCTGCGGCCGCGTCGAGATCGGCATCGGGAGCGTTGAGCGCGCTTGTGCGCCGTTGCAGTTCTTCTTCAACAGCATAAAGTTCGCCGCGGCTTAGCAGCGCCCACCGGTCATGGAAATCGGCGTAGTCTGGCACGGCGATTGTCCATGGGATATTGATCATCACCCAGTCGGCGATTTCTACCGGTCGATTGCGGTGCTCGCATGCGTTTCTGACGCTAGAAAATGCTGTAGCGCATTCGCCGCTGGATGGGTGTGCAAGACTAGCCATATCGCCGTTCTCTCCAAATTTTCGGTCGATCGCACAGGACGTTTAATTGTTACGCACGGTGGGCCCAAAAGCTGCACCATGGTCGTTTGATGCTGAGGATGTCGGACGGCTGCTGCCTGGCATTCTTCGCCAGTTACCCGCGCGTGGCTAACGGCATTGGCACGGTATCATCAGTCTGATCCTACACCGAGCCGTCGTGTGCCAGACTTGGGCCATGTTGAACTTCGGCGGCGACAACGAACGGCGGCCTAGGAAGGCTGCGGCGGCGGTGCTAATCGGGATCGTGGTATGGTTATGCCTAAGGTTTCAGAAGGTTAAAAGCGTGCAAAACGCAAAGACGGCGGCCCCGCAAGAGGGGCCGCCGTTATTCAGCTCGGTTGGAGCGTCTATTCGCTAGGTGGAGCTAAGCCCGTGCTTGAGCGCCGACATCTGGTCATGGCCTTCGCGGACCGATGTAAATGCGCTCTGAATGATTCCCCGGACAGCTGGATCTAGGTCTTCATCCTTAAGCGCGCTCTCGAACTTCGACTTGATGTGGTCCTCGCCGCGCTCAACCTCGGCAACGACCGCGGCGTCGTCGCGCTCACCGGTCAGCATGTCACGCAGGCCAAGGAATGCACGATGGGCAGAGGCCAACACGGTGCCGTCATCTTCGGGTTCGCCGCCGAGCTCGCGAACTTTTGCCTGGAAGTCGGCGACGATGGCTTGGCGCTCATTCGCACGGCTTAAAAATTGGTCCTTGAACTGAGCCGCATTGGCTTCGTCGGCGGCTTTACGATATCCATCGACGCTGTCGAGCGTCGTCGCGATCAACGAATTGAGCGTTGCAACATTCTTGTTGTCGAACATGGGGGATCCTTTCAAAAGATGGCACCTGACATTATGTCTGCGCCAGCCCCCATCAACGGGTCCGCGCTCACAAAGTTGCCTCCCGGCGAGCGATTGCGGACCAGACAATTATGGTGATTAAACAGCGACGAGGCCAATATTGGCAATCGGACGCCCCCCCCATCCTTAGCAACAAGATCGCTACTGGGGCGTAGTGCGACTATGGAAGAAGCAGAAATTCCGCTTGATCCGCCCGATGGGATAACGGACCCTGTCGACCGTGCTCAATTTTGGGACCGCCATGCCAGCCCGATTTCGTTTCTTATCTTGGGGAGCCTCGTCGCCGCCGCGGTCACCGGTCATTTCGGCGGCCAGCCGAGCCCGCGTGTCGATGCAGATTTCGGACTCGCCCGGCTCAGCGTCTTGACGCCCACGGTCATTCGCAACGGCGAATTTTTTGAAACCGCGATAGATATCCGCGCCGACGAGCCACTCACCGATGCGACCCTTGCAGTCGAGGCTGGACTTTGGCGCGACATGACAATCAACACGATGATTCCGGCAGCCGCCGAAGAAGAATATAAGAACGGCGAATATCGCTTTTCTTATGGTCCACTCGAAGCGGGAGAAACGCTCTCGGTCAAGATCGACGGACAGATAAATCCCCCGCTTTTCGCGGGCAATGAAGGCGTGATCGCAGTGTATGACGGCGAGCGACTTCTCGGCCGCCAGGTTTTCCGCATCAAGGTTCTGCCCTGATGGACATCGTGCTGCGCGCGACCGCGATGTTTGCGCTGCTCTATGCGCTGATCCGTCTCTTGGGGAAGCGCGAGCTCGGACAGATGACACCGTTCGAACTCGTGCTGCTGGTCGTCATGGGCGACTTGATCCAACAGGGTGTGACCCACAATGACTTTAGCCTCACGGGCGGAATGCTTGCAATCGGCACCTTCGCTTTCTGGGCGCTGACGCTGAGCTGGGCGACTTATCTCTTTCCTAAACTTAAAAATGCTCTCGAAGGCGAGCCGCGCGTCGTTGTAAAAAATGGGAAGATTATCGAGGCGAATCTTCGGCGTGACCGACTGACGCGCGACGAGATATTGTCCGAGATGCGCCTTGCCGGAATCGGCCGGCTTGCCAATGTCGAGTGGGCTATTCTTGAGCCGCAAGGCAAGATCAGCTTTATCAGCAAGGACGGCGCGGCGACGCCGAAACAAGATGCGGACGACATCGTCTGACGTGCGCCAAACTAAAGACATATAGATGGTCAAAATTCCAACGGTCGCGCGCAGAGTTCTCGCGTTTGCGAGCGATCGCCGGGGTGGGTTGCTCCGTCTTTCGGTCGGCGGACCTTAGGTGATGCCCCGGTCTGCGCGCATCCTCGCGATCTGTGCTGCGGTGGGTTTTCGTCGATCGTCCTCAGGCTTTGATTCGATTTCCCGTTTTGCGAGGTTGGTCGTCGCTTCGCGAATGATGCCCAGATAGCCCTCCATGGTTTCGAGCAGTCTCTGGTGCATGAAAGTTTGAAAACGAGTCTTGTTCCCGTTGAGCTGTGCATCCTCCAGTGAGTTCACATACTCCATTCGATGATTTGGCCTTACCGCGACCGGGCAATACCCTCCGCGCACCAGTTGAAGGTTCATGACCAGACGTGAGGTCCTGCCGTTGCCGTCCTGGAATGGATGGATGGTAACCAGCTTATAATGTGCCTCGAAAGCGTTTTCAGGATTGAGAGGCGCATCTTTAAGCCAGCCCGCGAAGTCTTCCATAAGGTGTGGCACCTCAGATGGCTGTGGAAAGACGACGGGTGATCCTGTGATTCCTCGCTGCGCCACGGCATACTGTCCGGCGAGATCTGGCTTGCTTCGTTGCAGAACGAGTTGGTGCAACTGACGCACCTCGAAGGCGGTCAGCGTATGATCCTGTTTGGCCATTTCATACATCCACGCGAGAGCATGATGATGATCTATGGCTTCCAGGTGATCTCCCAATGGCTTGCCGCCGATCGTAATGCCATGTGCAATGACCTCAGCTGTCTCACGCAGCGTCAGCGTATTCCCCTCGATTGCGTTCGAGCTGTAGGTCAGTTCAAGGTCGATCGGCTCACGCAAGGTCGCCAAAAGCGAAGGCGGGAGGGGTCTCATGGCCGATAGTTCATCACGCAGGTTTTGAATCTGTTCGACGATTTTCATTTCTCAATCCTTTCTGCGTTTGATTAGAGTTTTATACTTATACTCGATCAGGGATCAGGAATCTGTAGCCGGCCGACCTCTAGCAAGTTTCTGGGCTCCACCTCTTCGGGCCGCCTCCTCGGTTGCTTGGGGGATCTGAAGAAGATCGACGCCGAGCGCTTGCATGCACTGCATGAAGAAGACGGCAGTGAAACGACCCCGGCTGACCTTGTTACGCAGATTGAGCTCATTGTCCTCGACGCCCTGCTTTTGGAGCCGCTCGGCGAGACCAGCATAGGACACGCCTCTGCGCATCATCTCTGCGCGCAATATGTTCTTGACCATTTTTTCCCAGACCTTCCCTTCGATCGGCATGGTTTTGCTTCCTCCAAGTTCACACAGGACTTGTAGGGATTAATATGGGCCCATGCCAAGTGGTTATCGTCAATTTGCGTGATTGGAGTAATCGTTTGTGATGATGAATTAGCTATACAAAGCGAATATGCCATCAAATCGTAACAGGGATCATTATCGGCGTGGTGCAGCACTTCCTCCTTTCGACTGAAACTTAGGCGCTATCAATGCACGCGATTTTCAGCCTGCAGGCAGAAGATCGCGCAACCTTCGCATTGTCGAATCGTTCGAATGGCACTTACGGGAGTTTGAAAACAGGAGACTGCAATGAAATCCGTCGATTTGGATGCGACCCACATTCTCGCTGCCGACCATCGCACCGTCGAAGGCCTCTTCGAAGAGTTCGAGAAGGCAACAAGCAACGACCGCAAGGCGAAGCTCGCCAAGCAAATCTGCACTGAACTCAAAATCCATGCGCAGATTGAAGAAGAAGTTTTCTATCCCGCTTTGAAGGGTAAGATCGACGAGGATTTGCTGAAGGAAGCCTGGGTCGAGCATGACAGCGCCAAGGTGTTGATCAACGACATCGAAGCATCGGGTCCCGAAGACGAGTTCTTTGACGCCAAGGTCACCGTGTTATCGGAAGAGATCAAGCATCACGTCAAGGAAGAAGAAAAGCAGCAAGACAATATGTTCCAGCAGGCGCGCGCCGCGGACGTCGATCTTGAAGCGCTCGGTCAGGCTATGTTGGCACGCAAGGAAGAGTTGAAAGCGCAGGCCGAAAGCACCGGGCTGCCGCCAGCGCAGCTGGCGACGATACGCGTTTGAGGTTCTGGACCATGGCGGTTACAGGGTGGAAGCTTGATCGCGCTAGTCGGGAGTTTCTGGTCGATATCTTTCCGCCACGCTGGCGTGATCTTGTTGCCGATCATATCACGTTTGATACGCAGGCTTCGTTGAGCGATCCCGTGCCCCCCAAATCGGAAGCCGCCGTCATCGGCCATGCCGATGACGGTGACGGGCTTGAAGCACTCGTGGTCTCGATAGCTGGGAATTGCAGCCGGCCTGACGGCAGTATTTTCCACATCACCTGGTCTCTCGATCGCGACAGAGGACGGCGGGCCATCGAAAGCAACGCTGTTCTGGCCCATCATGGGTGGCATCCGCTCGCGGTTCCCATTGCTATAGAGCTTACGCCTGCTCGGCTCTGATGCGCCTTTTTACCAACTCCTAACATGCCGATACCTGGGCTCCGGACCATTGATTTCAGCAGGCGCTGTGATTCAGCTTCACAACGAGGAGCCTGAATGATGCGTAATTTGTATTGGTTGACGGACGAACAGACGGCGCGTCTTCAGCCGTAGTTTGCGAAGAGCCAAGGTCGGGAGCGGGTCGATGATCGGCGGGTTTCGAGCGGCATCATCTTCGTCAATCGCAATTAGCTGAGGTGGTCGGAATCGCCGAGAGAATATGGCTCGGCAAAAACGCTTTTCGATCGCTGCAAGTAGTGAAGCGACAAGACATCTTTATCTGCATGATGGAAGGCCTTGGCGACATCGTCCATAGGCGCCCAGCGCGTCGCCAGGCGCTACGATCGGTGCCCGAAGGCCTTTTTTTTCCGCCGTAGCCTTCGCCGCTACTGTCATCTTCTGACCCTGATCGATGAGTCTTGATCTTAGATACCGGTCGCAGGGCGTTCTTTGACGTTGCGGACTATTTCGATCTTATAGCACGAGAATGCGCCGTTTGCCCGTGGGCTAAGATGGCCTGTGCCCGCGTTCCGTCGTCCATGCGCACACTGCAAGCCCAGCAAACAATATTCCTCCGACAATCACCTGTGGTCCGGGCAGGACCGACCAAGCTGCTGCGAAGAATCCAGCCATCATCGCGTTTATGATCACCAAGATTGACCGACCGGCGCGATCCGGAGCGTTCACGGCAATCAGGTTTGCCGCTGCTGCAATCACAATGGCGACTCCGGTGCCGACGAACCATAAGACGTCGGTGGTCCATATGCCAAAGATCAATGTGGCTAAAGCAAGATGCACGATCCCCAGCAGACCAGCAACGACCGCCAAGGCGATCGTAATTCGACGTCGCGTCATATCGTGGACCTCTTTTGTTGCTTCACCCAAGCCGGGACGCCGATCGCAATCAGCATAGCCGTCGAGAGAATGACGACATACTCTATGGCAATCGCTCTGTAGAAGCGGGCAAATGCCTGGGGAGGCAGCATCTGATCGATGCCTATAGCGACAAAGCTAGACAAGATAATCACTGGGATAGCCAGCAATACTGCGGCGCGCAGTCCTCTCACCGCAGTAAAAAACGCACCTACCGCAATTGCCGCTGCCGCAAAGTAGGCGAGCATCGATGGTGCCGTCGCACCAACGGTCGAAAGCCGTCCGGCAAGACGGATATGGAGAACACTCCATGCTACGGCACAGAGAACCAGCGTCCAGCGAGAGGCGTTGACGATTGCCGTTTGCGTCGTAGCCCGCGCCTTTGCCATCGCCCATAAGCACCCTAAAGCAAAGGGCAGCGCATTGCCGCCCGACGCGTGATGCATTTCAGACTGCATGGCTTTCGACCACTCAAGCCGCTCGGGAGGTGAAAGCGCAACTGCCACTCGAAGAGCAGCACGTGCAATGCGGGTCAAACCAGAGGTCATGCGAACGCCTCGACTGCGGATTGCAACGGCGGCGTTTCAGACGAACGTGCCTGCTTCGCCAAAGCAATTCCAGCATGGGACAAGCGGTATGCATGGCGAGCCGGTCGACCTTGTTGAGGCGAAGGATGCCACTCTGAATCTAACAACCCTTGATCGTGAAGACGCATGAGCAACGGATAAAGCGTGCCGGACTTGAGGCCGGTTTCTTTGATTAAATCATACCCATACCGCCATCCCTGGGGTGTTTCGAGGAAAGCCGACAAGACCGTCAGAGTCTGCCGCGAAATGTTGATGCGCCGAGCCATATTGATTATCTACATATATAGAGTTTCTATTGCAACCCGTTTGTGGCGTGGGATCGCGGCATGTCTCGCCAACTGCGCTTACCGCTGGAGGAATGACAGGTCCGATGCTCTGAAAAAGTGACGCTTGCGCCGGAAGTGTGACCGACCTGAGTTTCGCTGTTAGCCTGAATCTGTGCCTTACCTGCCATAGCAGCTCGCCCCTGACACATCCGCTCGGGTGGCTCGTCTGCCTTTTGGCGCGGGAGACGGATTACTGGATGACGGATCAACCGAGGTGCGTAAACGCTTGCGTCGACTGGGGTGCTATCTCGCTAAACCAATGCGGACGCGCGACGCCCGAGTTGACCGTAGATCACACGCAGCGGTTACCGATGCCTGGCATCATCGAATGGAAGCGCCAGCTCAGGCGCTGTAGATAGCGAAGAGCTCGAAAAGAATCGAAGTCGCCTGTCCAATTACACTATTACTACTAACGGCGGCCAAAAAAGCGGACAATAGAGCCGAAAAACAGGGTTACCAAAAGCCAGAAACTGAAGGTCCCTAAAAATGCTCCGAAGCGGAATTCGTCCTCCGGGCCGATCTGCCGGGGCACAGAAATCGACGGGACATCTGCAACGAACGGAGCCGGCCAGCCCGCCACCAAGCGCTTCCGCCAATTTTCAGTGGGCGAACCGACATTGCCATACTCACCATACTCACTCGTGCTGGGATGGATTTGCAAACTGCACATAGATAATATGAATGCAATCATCACTGCACCGGCGGCCTTCCACAACATCGCTCGCACCTCCATACTGCAACTCGGCAACCTAATCCGGCGGCTAACGACCTGCGACGTTTAATTCAGTAATTGGCTCGATTGCGGTAGCGAAGGCATCGGGTGAGCGCGGAAATATTTAGCGGGTCACTTTTCCGTCTTTTTAAGCTAGTCGGTCATAGACTGGAGCAACGAAGGCGCCCGCGTGGGAGCGTGATAGCGATGCATATGCACCGCAACAGAATGATTTTAACTCTCGTGGTCAGAGGTGCGTTTATCCTTCTGGTCGCAATAACGGCGTCCGTTGCTATCGTGTCGTGGATTAGCGCTGACCTGCCGCCTCACGGCTACCGTCGGTCAATCCACGCGGCAGTGCTAATCCCCTTACTCATCTCGCCGCCGATCTCGTTCTGGGTGGGAATGATGAATTACCGATATTATAAGTTGCACTGCAAGGTTGAGTGGCTGGCCGAACACGATGAAATGACAGGCTTATTGAACCGCCGAGCATTCCAACTCGCTGCTTCGAGATTGCTGGACCAGCAAAGTGATATAAGTCTCGCTCGGCCGGTCATTCTCTTGCTAGCCGACATCGACCACTTCAAGAAAGTGAACGATAGTCTGGGTCATGATGCGGGCGATGAAGCGATCAAACACGTCGCGCAAATATTAACGGAACTCAGTCCGGACGGCGTAATAATTGCCCGGCTGGGTGGGGAGGAGTTCGCGATCCTCGCTAACTGGACAAGCTTGGCGGAAACCCGCAGTCTGGCAGAATCTGCTTCCGCTCGGTCGAACGATCGCCGTGCGGCTATCAAGGAACTTTAATTCCGCTGACCGTCAGCACAGGCGTTGCGATCGGAAGCCGCGCGGAAACCGTTGGCCAAATTTTGCGGCGAGCGGACGAACAGCTCGATATTGCCGAAAGGGGTGGCCGGAACGCCTATTCAATTCCCTCAGGAATTGCAGCGTAAAACCGTCGGCATAGCTGCCGATTAACGGCTCAACCTTAGCCTCACGTCTGCAATATCTATTGCCATCAAAGCGCTGCTTCACATGGACAGCTTTTCTGAGTGGGGTCCGAACCGTGCATACCATAGCAACCACCACCGTCGATCAATGGCATTGCAATTTGACACACAGATCGGGGTTCCCGGCTGGCCCCACCCAGTGGGAACCCCTGCGGCCGAATTTGGAAACGCTTGGTCGAGAGCCGTCCCCAGTTTCGACGCAATTCACTGCGTAGGCCAAGTTAGTTAACGAAGGCTTTGCATCGTGTCTTCCGCGGACCCAACGACGGAGCTGGGAAAGCTGAGTCGCTTTCCGAGGGTCAGTTGACCGAGGCTGCCAACTCGGATGATCGCAGAATGAGCAAACTATATATTCTGCTAAACCGACTGACTATTCCGTGGCTTGCCTTTCCGGATGCCTCGGCTTGTTGGTTTCGGTGCGTCCGTCGAGGTCTAGGGCTGGCACCTTGAATATGCGTTATTCAACTGAGCTATATTCTCCTCTTTGGTAGCACGGCGCCGACACCAATGCGCCATACATGGGTGTTTCCACCACGTCGGCCATAACAAGGCGAAGCAGCATTTTCAAAAACCTAAACGCCGATTTTGTTTACACTGACGGAGGGGGTGTCACTATCCATGCCCACAGGCGCAATATGGTCCCCTGAAAACGAAATCGGGCAAATTTTGGTTTTGATTGCGTGCAGATCGCCCAAACGATTTGCAACTGCTGACCAAAATCCTGCTTCAATATAATCTCTGAGCTTCAGGCATTCGATCATACGCACGGTGATCATCTCGATAGCATCGTCCCCATAGCGCCGTTCCGCAGCAAGCGCCTGTTCCCAAACATCCTCTAAATTCGGCTCCATCGTCGTCACTCCGATGTGTCACCATTATCCCCGCCACTTTATTACAAAAAAAGTCGCAGGAGTAGTATTTTTATCACGCGCTAAGTGGACGCCAAGCCCCTGACCCGCCGATCGGTCCGACGTCGAAGCGACGGTCGGGCGCGTCACCGCGTCGTAAGCGGTGTTCTCAGCCCACGTCGGTCCAGGGCATGAGATTTCCGACGTTGTTTGCAGGGTGACCATTTGCCAGTTTGCTGAGCGTCTGGGTCAGCCAGTCGTGCGGGTTAATGCCGCTGATCTTGCAGTTTTCGATGAGCGTGGCGATCACCGCCCAGTTGTCGCCGCCCTCGTCGGATCCGGCGAACAGAGCGTTCTTCCGGTTCAGTGCGAGTGGCCTGATGCTGCGTTCGACGGTGTTGGAGTCGAGGTCGATGCGGCCGTCGTCGATGAACCGGGACAGTCCATCCCAGCGGGTGAGCGCGTAACGGATCGCCTCGCCGAGCTTGCTCTTGGCGCTGACCTGGCGGCCGCGCGCGGCAAGATATTGGTGAAGCTCCTCGACGATGACGCGGCTGCGTTCGGCCCGAGCGGCACAGCGCTGCTCGGCGGTTGAACCACGGACCTCATCCTCGACACGGTAGAGCAAGGCGATCCGGCGTAGCACTTCAGTCGCGACCGGCGAGCTGTCGGCGAGCTCATAGAACTTGCGGCGCACATGCGCCCAGCAGAAAGCGAGCCGGACCTGCTGGCGCCGCCGGGCGAGCGCGGTGTAACCGCCATAGCCATCGACCTGCAGGATGCCCGCAAAATCGCCAAGATGGGAATGAGGGCGCTCTGCCTTGCGATCTGGCGCATAGACATAGGCCACGATCGGCGGATCGGAGCTGCCCCATGGCCGATCATCGCGAGCATAGGCCCACAGCTGCCCTGTCTTCGTCCGTCCGCGCCCCGGATCGAGGACCGGGGCGGTTGTCTCGTCGGCAAACAATCGCTCGGATCCTCGCAGCGCGCCGAGAATGTGGTCACGCAAGGGACGCAGATACCAGGCGGCTCGCCCAACCCAATCGGCGAGCGTCGATCGGTCGAGCTCGATGCCCTGCCGGGCGTAGATCTGGGCCTGCCGGTAAAGTGGCAAGTGATCGGCATACTTGGATACCAGAACATGCGCGATCAGCGCCTCGGTGGGAATACCGCCCTCGATGATCCGTGCCGGCGCGGGGGTCTGCACGATCGCGCTCTCGCACGAACGGCAGCCATAACGCGGTCGCCGGGTGACCAAGACGCGGAAGGTGGTCGGAACTACGTCGAGGCGCTCGGCCACATCCTCGCCGATCTGGTGAAGCGCGCCGCCGCAACAAGGGCAAGCCTTGCTCTCGACATCGACGATCTGTTCGACCCGCTCGAGGTGCGCCGGCAGTGAACCGCGGTTGGTCCTGCGCGGGCGATCGGCGGGCGTCCGGCTCGCCTTGTCCCTGGCGTGCTCCGCCTCAGCCATTGCCGTCTCGACTTCCTCAAGCGCAAGCTGGAGCTGATCGGGGTCTAGCTGTTCGGAACGACGGCCAAAACGGTGACGCTGCAAGGCGTCGATAATCGCCTTCAGGCGTTCAACCTCAACCTTGAAACCCTTGAGCGCATCGAGCTCGCGGGCCTGTTCGAGAACGAGCGCGCGCAGCGCGTCAACGTCTTCAGGCAGGTCCGCTTCCATGAGCATGGAAACAGTGAATCAGCAGATGAAAGCCGCGTCAACCGGCAATCTGCGGTGCTATCGGGCGGCGTCCGCCATGCACCCGGCGCCAGTCCAAACCCTCGAGCAAAGCGCCAAGTTGCGCGGCCGTGAGCCGCATCACGCCGTCTTGTATGCCCGGCCACTTGAACCCGCCGGACTCCAGCCGCTTGGCCATCAGGCACAGGCCCGTTCCGTCCCACCAGACCAGCTTGATCCGGTCGGCACGCTTGGCGCGGAAGACATAGATCACGCCGGAATAGGGATCGCCGCCATACTCGGCACTGACCAATGCTGACAGGGCATCGGGCCCCTTGCGGAAATCCACGGGCCGCGTTGCCACCATCACGCGCGTGCCTGGACCGAGCCCGATCAAGGCGACACCCGCAGAGCCTGGAGCACGGCCGTCGCCAGGTCCGTGCTAGCCGTTCGTCCAATCCGGACCACAGCACCGCCAACCTCAACTTCGATCGCCCCATCGTGCGACATCGGCTGGGGGCGGTCAGCTACGACAGGAACAAACATCGCCTGACGCTCACTACCGCCATCGCTGGCCTGACGCGCAGCCCGTGCATAGCGAAGCTCCCGCCGCCAGGTATAAAGCAAGGATGTCCGAATGTCGTGGCGGCGCGCAAATGCGGCTATGTTGTCGCAATGCTCCAGCTCGGCGACAATCGCCAGCTTCTGCTCCAGTGTCCAGATCCGGCGGCGACCGGCCATCGCACCGAGCAACTCCGGTCGACAAACAGGCTCCCGAGCCACTCCAGTGTAGGTGTCCAGTGCGCTCGCAAGGCTGTCGTCATCCATACAGCCCATCATCTGACGCGATCACCCCACGACGCAAGGTGGCCCGGAAACAGCGCTTACACCGCGTCCCAACCTGAAGATCAAATATGCCGTTTACTCGCGCTGCTTCCTCGGGCGAAAAGGAACTCCACAGACAGCGTTTCATGTGCTTCCGACCGATCGGGAGACGCGCGAGCGCATCGATGCTTTAACAAGCCGCCAGAGGCTTCAAAGTCAGCCGAAGCTCAGACGAAAAGCCGCAATCACGCAGTTGCGGCAGACGTCTGTTCTTGGTCCACGATCCGTATGGACTCTCGCATGCGACCTACGTCGGGGATTAGCAATTCTTCTTCTTTCCGATCGTTCAGAAATGCAGCGACATCTTCCGATTCAATTGTCATCGACAAGATCAATGGCTGACCCAAATTTCCCCATGATTTTGGCCACGTGGTTGCATAGAATGAAGCGATTTCGAAATTTAAGGTCCAGCTTACGCCGTCCGCGAGCTCGTCGAAGTCGCCCGCGCCGCCGCGGTATACTGTTAGGGGGAATTCCATCGCGTTGAGCTGATCATGTTCGTCCGCCGTCATGAGATCCGGACCCCAGTCTTCCACGAAATCCTGCATCGTCCATTCTTCTCCGCCAGGACAATGTGCAACAGCACTGACATATGATCCAAGCCGGCCGCCATTTATGTAAGGCTCGCTGTCCCAAGCATGGCGCAACGCTCCACTGATCATCGGCCTGTTCAAGGGCAGATAGCATGCCCAAGCTTCGATCATTGAAGCGATAAGATCCAAACGCTCGCGATCGTTGAGCCGCAAGAAGATCGCCGCGCCTTCTTGACGATCTTTGACCCGCCCTTCTTCGTCGAGACTGTGAAGGCGGGAGAATTTTTTAGCTTGTTCAGCGAGGAATTCAGACGGCATGCTCAAGCTCTCTCCCGTTGGTGCCTATATGGGATGCATCAACAATCTTGAGAAATGGTTGCCGTAGTTACAGACGTCGAGGACAACCGAGAAACAGGACGCGATCGGCGACTAGGATTGTTCGCCATCGGACAATCGTTTTGCGGCGCGCCCTCCCGCATTCCCATGAACTGCAGTCTCCAGAGATCTCGGTTAACAGAAATTAACATTCAATCATTCGCGAACTATTGAATTATCTATCTAAGTTTCCATATGGTCATTTGCCGGCGGTGTCGCCCCGCCTCTGCACTTGCAAAATTGCCACTTTGGCGACCAGGAGACGTTCAATGGACCTGATGACCATTGCCCCCAAAAGCATTCCCGGCAGCGCTGCGTCGATCAAGGCGGATCCGATCGTGCTCGATCCTCTCGCGGAAGACTGCCTTCACGACGACGCCGCCATCATCACCACGCGGCGCGCAATCACACGCGTTGCTTTGGTTGCAGTCGAGACCGGAAGCAGGTTTCAGCGCGAGGGTATTGAGTATGACCCTATGTCATGGATGCTCGCTCCGCGACGGCTGTTCAACGGTCGCGCGGCGATCGATGCTTGCCTCGAGCGCGAGCACTGCCTGCGAAGCATTCTCGTCCACGGACTGTCCTTGGGGCTCGATCTTGCGCCCACAGCGGTCGATACTCTTCTATCGGAGGATGATGAGGACAAGCGCCGGCGATCACGGCAACATATGTCGTCCAAACGGAAGGCGGGAAAAAGGGATCACCTCTCCGGCAGTCTTCCTTTGGCAGCGCCCCGATTGTTCACGGCGACCATCATCTATTCTAACCGAAAACTGATGCTTCAGGCATTCCATGCCTCCATCGCGCATGAGCCGTCCGAGATCTCGGCCCGTTTGTGTGAACGCTTCGGGCACTCCGCCGCTGATGTCGCCGACATTCGTGAGGGTTTTCATCAATCAACACCAGTGGCGATGGCGTTGGTCCAAGAGCCTGTCGCGGAACTTATCCGCCGTGTAGCGCCTGAAGCAGATCATCCATTGCACCATGATTTCGCCGTGACCATCGAGCAGCGCATCGACGTCTGATCTTAGAATATGATGATCGACGCCGAGCCTATGTCGCCGCTTGCCGCCGACTTGGCCGTTGGCATCGAGAAGCACTTTCGGGCCTGACAATATCGTGGACCGCGCTCGCTCTCGGGCCCGGGCACGGACCCGGACTCGAACACCGGCGCATTTGGCTCGGGCGAAGTTCTTTCAAGCATCGGAGACACAATGAAGGACGAGATTCCTGATCCGGCTGCGCTGTGCGTGCCGGACGGCGACGATGATGTGCGCCTGCTGCGCCGGCTCGATGTCCGCGAGGGCGAGACTGGCGTTGGCGGCCGCGTCGATACTTTTATCGGCGTCGCTGTCGACTGCGAGACGACTGGTATCGGTGACGACGACGCAATCATCGAACTCGCCTTGCGTCGCTTCCGCGTCGATCCATCTGGCGTGATCGTCAAGATTGACCGGCCATATTCGTGGCTAGAGGATCCGGGAAGCGATCTGCCAGAGGACATCGTGCGCCTGACCGGCATTACCGACGCCGACGTAGCCGGCAAGGCCATCGACGAGACGGCGGCAATGCGGCTTCTCAAATCAGCTACGTTCGTCTGCGCGCATAATGCTGCTTTCGACCGTCGGCATATTGAGAGCCGGCTACCGGAGGCTGCGGGGCTCGCCTGGTGCTGCAGCTGCAACGACATCGACTGGCGCGCCAATGGTTTCGACGGCCGGTCGTTGGGGTGGCTTCTTGCGCAGAGCGGATACTTCCACGGTGCGCACCGCGCCGTGGACGATGTCGACGCGGTGATTCAAATTCTACGACAGAATATGCCTGATGGCACGACTGCGCTCGCGCAGATGCTGACCACCGCCCGCGCGCCCAGCTGGCGATTCCGCGCGGTCGGCGCCTCCTTCGAGGTGAAGGACTTGCTGCGACTGCGGGGTTACCGCTGGGACGCTGCGAGCAATCCGAAATGCTGGTGGCGAGAAGTGCCCGACGCCCGTCGCGCCGAGGAGGAATGGTGGCTCGCCAGTCATGTCTACTCGATGGAGGCCAATCCCCGAGCTCTTGGACCGATCATCGAGCGGCTGACGTGGCGGGAGCGCTACGCGCCGACAGCGTCATCGAAGCGATCGCCATGATGCTCGGCCCAGAACTATGTGCAGCGATACCCCTTATTAGACTGGAGAAAAGGCATGGAAAAAAAGTCCACCAAGTCCACCGCGCTCGTCCCGACCGGCAGGCATAAGGCGCCCGTCAAACGAAAGGCTGCCACGCTTGCGGTCGTGCCCGCTACGGACGACACGCTGCTGTCAATCGTCGACTCCGAACTCGCTCTGGCGAAACTAATCGGCGCTGGAGGCGATGTCGCGCGAGAAGGCGGCGTCGGTCTCGTCACCGGCCGCGCCTATGCAACCCGCGAATGCGTCGTTCCCGCAGAAGAAATATTCTACGATCAGGCCGCGCGGCCTGGTGGCAAGGGCGCGTGGCTCGGAGAGGCGGACAAGGTCAGCTGGCGCGACGAGGTGAGTGGCTATGACTGCATCATGTTGCGTAACACGGACGATGGCTTTCTCTGCGGATATGTCGGCATTCCCCAGGATCACCCTCTCTGGGGCTGGGATGCCAACGCAGTTCCGCCGGACATCGGGATCGATGTGCATGGCGGTTTGACCTATTCACGACTGTGCGAGGAAGGGCCAAGTCCAACGCGTCGAATAGCCGTCGAGGCGCGCCGCATCTGCCACGTGACATTACGACCGGCGGTCTACCATCCGGTAGAACACGCAACCGACCACCGGGTCGAAGATTCGCATGCGTGGTGGTTCGGCTTCAGTTGCGATCATGCCTACGATCTTATTCCGAACGATCGGCCGAATTCCTCCGGATCGAAGTCGTCGGAGCTTGCCCGGATATATCGTGACGACGCCTATGTTGTCAGGGAAACAATTGCCCTCGCGGCTCAGCTGCGAGCGATCGCTGAAGGAGGCGCGGCGCCCGCGCGCGATGGCGCGCCGCCGCCGCTCGGCCTCGATCCTGGTCGCGGGGCTCGCCGTGGCTGACTTTGAGCGTCACGTCGGCGAACTCCCTTGGGGCTGGTGGCTTCGAGCCAATCCGCGCGGCTACGAGGATGCATCCGGGCGAAATTGGGCGAGCGTCAGGGACGCATTCTGGGTAGGCGAGCTTGGCTTCCCATCGGTCCACTTCGCGCCCGAACAGCACGAACTGATGCTGAGGGTGATGACCGCGATAAAATCGATGTGGTGCGGCGAAGAGCGTCAGCACGACATCTTTCGCGGGGACATGATGTTCTGGCGTTTCTATCAGTGCTGGCTCGCCAGCATCGGAATGATCGGGAAATCGAACGAGAGGAATTTTTTCGACGGAGGACTGACCTTATTGGGCAAGTCGGTCCTCATGATGCTGCAGGCCACGCGCGAGCCGGAATTCGAGCGCTTGCCAATGTCGGCGGTTGTCGCTGCGGTAAGTGCGAGCAAGGAACTGGACGCCGAGGCACGAGAGCGGGCGCTGGTCGCCTTTGAGCAGCAGGTTGGGTTTCGTCGCCATCTGTTCGCGCGCGAAGATTTGGGACGTCGATACCTGGTGACGTTGACCGGACTTAAGGTTGGCGCGCGGATGCCGACGCGCAATATCGCGTGGTCGCAGTCCTTCGCCGATGCAAAATCGCGTGATGACCTCTTCGCTTGGCTCGCCGAGCGGGTGCACCGTTGGGATGATTGGGGTGAAATCGCCTACGGTAAGGGCGCGTCGGCGCTGACAAGTCATTTGTTGTCGGTCATCGTCGGCGCGGGCGGGCTGTCTCGGTGACCGATCGTTGCAGGAAAAACAGCTTTGACATGGTCGATCCGCGGAAGTTACGCGCAACACCAAATTTGACCGCCGTAAAGATCGGCATCTCCTGCCGCTGGGCAAGTCCCGTCGGGGGAATTGACGGCATGGGCGGAGTGTTCTGTATCCTACACGCGTCCAACCAAATCCCCGGGCGGCTGCTACTGCGCGAGGCCAGTTCGTTCTGAGACAGGATGCGGTTTCTCCGCGAGCAACCTCGACCGTTGCGTGGAAGCGAATTAGAAGAGCAGCTTTTCCACATCCCACGACACTAATACAGCCCGATCATGACGCCCACTTACGCATCATTGGGCCGTTAACCTTGTAGCGGGTCAGGGTAAGGTTGTCCGAGGGCCCGCCGCCGCGACAATCGCCGCCCACTCAACCTCATCGATCACGCGTATCCCCAGCGCCGACGCCTGCTTCAGCTTCGACCCCGCGCCCGGCCCGGCGACTACCAGATCGGTCTTCGCGCTCACCGATCCCGCTGCCTTGGCGCCCAGCGCCTCCGCCTGCGCCTTCGCTTCGTCGCGGCTCATCGTCTCCAGCTTGCCGGTGAACACTACCGTCATCCCCGACACCTCGCTCGCGCGCGTTTCGACCACGAACGGCGGCGGCGACACCTCGGACAGCAGGTCGTCCCACAGGTCGCGGTTATGCGGTTCGTGGAAAAAATCGCCGAGCGCCTCGGCGACCGCCGGACCGATGCCGTCGGCGCGGACGTCCAGGATCGCCTTGATCGCCTCCATCTTGCGCGCCGCATATTTGCCGTCGGACTCGCCCTCGACGCGCGGATTTGCTTCGACATAAGCGTTGATCTCGGCCGCTTTGGCGGGCAGCAACGTGATGTCGCCGATACCCTTCAGCAAGTCGCGCGCGGTCACCGCGCCGATATGGCGGATGCCCAGCCCGAACAACAGCCGCGCCGCGTCAGGCTGCCGTTTTGCCTCGATCGCCGCAAACAGATTGTCGACCGACTTTTCCTTCCACCCCTCGCGCCCCAGCAATTCGTCGCGGTGCCGGTGCAGCCGGAAAATATCCGCCGGACCTTTGTCGAGCCAGCCAAGCTCCAGAAATTCGGCGATGCTCTTTTCGCCCAGCCCCTCGATGTCGAGCGCGCCGCGGCTCACAAAATGGCGGAGGCGCTCGAACTTCTGCGCGGCGCAGATCAGCCCGCCGGTGCAGCGGACATCGACCTCGCCCTCCTCGGCGACGGCCTCGCTGCCGCACACCGGGCAATGGTCGGGAAACACATAGGCGGCGCTTGCCTCATCGCGGGTCAGATTCTCGACCACCTGCGGGATCACATCGCCCGCGCGCTGCACGACCACCCGGTCGCCGGGGCGCACGCCCAGCCGCCCGATCTCGTCGCGGTTGTGCAGCGTCACATTCGACACCACGACTCCGCCGACGGTCACCGGGGTTAACCGCCCGACCGGGGTCAGCTTGCCGGTGCGACCGACCTGGATGTCGATCGCCTCCAGCGTCGTCTGCGCCCGTTCGGCAGGGAATTTATGCGCGATCGCCCAGCGCGGCGCCTTGGCGACGAACCCCAGCCGCGTCTGCCAGTCGAGCCGGTCGACTTTATAGACGACGCCGTCGATGTCATAGGGCAGCTCGGCGCGCCGTGCCTCGATATTGCGGTAATGCGCCAGCACGTCAGCCACGCTGTCGAAGCGGCCGAGCAGCGGCGAGACCGGCACTCCCCAACTTTCGATCAGGCGCATCATGTCATATTGCGTCGCCACAGGAACGTCGCTGACCTCGCCCCAGCCATGCGCCAGAAAGCGCAGCGGCCGCGCCGCGGTGATGCTCGCGTCCTTCTGGCGCAGCGACCCCGCCGCGGCGTTGCGCGGGTTGGCAAAGACCTTTGCGTCGGCCTTTTGCTGCGCAGCATTCAGCGCAGCAAAATCTGCCTTGGCCATATAGATTTCGCCGCGGATCTCGAAGATGTCGGGCACGTCACCCGCGAGCGTTTCCGGGATGTCCGCGATCGTCCGCACGTTGGGCGTCACATCTTCGCCGACGCTGCCGTCGCCGCGCGTCGCTGCTTGCACCAGCACGCCGCGTTCATAGCGCAGCGAACAGGACAGGCCGTCGATCTTGTCCTCGGCGGTCAGCACGACCGCGGCGTCCTCGGCCAGGTTCAGGAACCGCCGCACCCGCGCGACAAACTCGGCAACGTCGTCGTCAGCAAACGCATTGTCCAGGCTCATCATCCGCTGGGAATGCGCAACCTTCGCCAGCGGCGATGCCTCGACCGCGGCGCCGACTTGGCGGTTCGGACTGTCGGCGCGGACCAGATGCGGAAAAGCCTCCTCCAGCGCATTGTTGCGCCGCACCAGCGCGTCATAATCCGCGTCGCTTATCTCCGGACTGTCGTCGGCATGATACAACCGGTTGTGACGCGCGATCGCCTTCGCCAGCCGCATCAATTCATTGGCGGCCTCGGCTTCGGAGAGGGCGGTCGGGTCGGTCATGTCAATCTTTCGCAATCACCAGCACATGCACCTTGCGCCGGATGCGAAAGCCCAGCGATTCATACAGCGCGATCGCCCCCGCATTGTCGGCATAGCTGTGCAGAAACGGCTGCTCGCCACGCGCCATCATGCCGCGCATGACATGGCCGATCAGCGTCCGTGCATAGCCGCGCCCGCGGCAATCGGCCCAGGTCGACACCCCGCTGACCTCGGCCATCCCGGGCATCAACATACGCTGTCCGCCCATCGCCAACAGGCGACCGTCCTGATCGCGAATGCCGTAAAAAGTCCCGTAGAGATGCGTCTGCGGCCCCCATGGACCGGGCTTGGCGTGGTCGGCAAGCGCTGCCATGTCGGGTGCGTCGGCTTCACCCAGCGCCACGATCGCTGGCTCATCCACGCGCGGCGCCGGCGGCGGACCGTCCGCCACCATCTGGGTCAGCACGGCGCGCTTCACTTCGCGCGCGCCTGTCGGGACCGGCCAGGGATCGCCCTCGACAATCCACAATTCCTCGCCGTCGGGGATCAGCGCCGCGAGCGCTGCCTGCGCCTCGACACCAGTATCCGCAGCCACCCCGAACACGCCATAACCCCGGTCGATCCGCAGCGCCCGCGCATCGCCCTCGGCCAGATGCGCCTGGCGTCCGGTGAGCATATTCCAGATCGGCCGGTCGAGCGGATGCGCCGCCATCACCCGGCCACCTCGAGCAGTCTTTCCGCCTGCGCCCGCGCCTCGGCGGTCACCTCGGCGCCCGACAACATCCGCGCGATTTCTTCGCGGCGACCCGCTTCGTCGAGCGCATGCACACTGGTGCGGGTGACCACCCCCTCGCTCGACTTGGCGATGACGAAATGCGCCGCGCCCTTGGCCGCGACCTGCGGGCTGTGGGTCACCGCCAGCAATTGTTTGCCCCGTCCGGCCAATCTTGCCAACCGGTCGCCGATCGCGCTCGCCACCGCGCCGCCGACGCCGCGGTCGATTTCGTCGAAGATGATCGTGTCGGCCCCGCCCTCTTCGGCCAGCGCAACCTTCAGCGCGAGGATGAAGCGCGACAATTCGCCGCCCGATGCGATCTTGGCCAGCGGCGCAAACGGTGCGCCGGGGTTGGTCGAGATCAGAAATTCGACGCGGTCCATACCCTCCGGGCCCCACCGCTCGGCGGGCAGGCGCTCGACCAGCGTCTGGAACCGCGCCGCGTCGAGCTTCAACGGCACCAGTTCGCCCGCGACCGCCGCGTCAAGCCGCACCGCCGCCTTGGCGCGCACGTCGGACAGCGCGCTCGCGGCATGGGTATAAGCGGCGGCGGTTTCGGCGACCGCCGCCTCCAGCTTGGCCAGTCCGGCGCTGCCGCCCTCGATCGCGTCGAGCCGCGCCGCCAGCGTTCCGGTCAGCTCGGTCAATTCGTCCGGCTGACACCCATGTTTGCGCGCCATCGCGCGCAGTTCGAAAAGCCGGGTTTCGGTCGCGTCCAGCCGCTCCGGATCATACTCCATCGCGCGCGCCGCCTCGCGCAGCCGCGTTTCGGCCTCGTCGGCCTCGATGATCGCGCGGTCGAGCCCGGCCAGCGCCTCGGCAAGCAGCGGGTGATCGCCTGCCAGCCGGTCGAGCCGCCGCGCCGCACCGCGCAGCAGCGCCGGGCCGCTGTCGCTGCCTTCGAACGCCTCCAGGATCGCCCCCAGATCGCCGGCGATCTTTTCGCCCTTCTGCATTGCCGCGCGCGCTTCGGACAGTTCGGCATCCTCGCCCGGTTGCGGGCTGAGCGCCTGCAATTCGGCGACGCAATGTGCCAGCCATTCGCGGTCACGCGTCGCCTCGTCGAGCGCGCTTTTCGCTGCCGCCAGCTTCGCCTCGGCGCCGCGCCACGCGATATGCGCTGCCGCCACCGCCCCGGTGTCGGCGCGCGCAAAGGCGTCGAGCAGGGCGCGATGTCCCGCGGGCGCCAGCAGCCCGCGATCATCATGCTGGCCGTGGATTTCGACCAGATGCCCGCCAACCTCACGCAGCAGCGCCGCCGAACAAGGCTGGTCATTCAGAAATGCACGGCTGCCGCCATCGGCCTTGAGCGTCCGGCGGACGAGCAACGGCTCGCCGGGTTCGAGGGCGATTTCGTTACCGGCGAGCAACGCGGCGAGCGCCGTCCCCGCGACGGGGGCAAGAAAACTCGCGGTCACCTGCGCCTGTCCGCTGCCCTGCCGCACCAGTGCGCTGTCGGCGCGCGCGCCAAGCGCCAGGCCCAAAGCATCGAGCAGGATCGACTTGCCCGCCCCGGTCTCGCCCGTCAGCACCCCCAGCCCGGCCGCGAAATCGAGGTCGAGCCGTTCGATCAGAACGATATTGGCGATGGACAAAGCGGTTAGCACGAGCCGTCCTTACCGCAGAACAAAGCACGAATCTATTCGGGAGTAGCACGTCGCCCCCGCGAAGGCGGGGGCCGCTAGAGGCCCAATCCGGCATCGTCGAGTAAACCGACAACGGCCCCCGCCTTCGCGGGCGCGACGGTTGACGTTCAAGCCGACGGCGCGTTCTTCTGCATCAGCTTGTAGGCGCGCTCATACCATTCATTGCCCGGATAGTTGGCGCCCAGCACCGCCGCCGATTTTTTCGCCTCGGCCGGGACGCCCAGCGCCAGATAGGATTCGGTCAGACGGTACAGCGCCTCGGGCGCGTGGCTGGTGGTCTGATATTTGTCGACGACTTCGCGAAAGCGGATCGATGCCGCCAGCCAGTTCGAGCTGCGCTGGTAAAAGCGGCCGATTTCCATTTCCTTGCCCGCCAGATGGTCCTGCACCAGGTCGATCTTGAGCCGCGCGTCGGCGGCATAACGGCTGTCGGGATAGCGGCGGATCACCTCGCCCAGCGCGTTCGACGCCTGCTGGGTAATCTTTTGGTCGCGGGTGACGTCGCTGATCTGCTCATAATAGGACAGGCCGATCAGATAATAGGCGTAGGGCGCGTCCTTGTTGCCCGGATGGATCGCCAGGAACCGCTGCGCCGCCTCGATCGCCGGGGTATATTCGCGGTCCATATAATAGCTGAAGCTGCTCATCAGCTGCGCCCGGCGCGCCCAGGGCGAATAGGGATGCTGGCGCTCGACCTCATCGAACAAAGCCGCCGCGATGCCGTACTGGCCGCGGTCGAGCCGGTCCTGCGCGGCGCGATACAGCGTGTTGACGTCGCGCGCGACATAGCGCGTGTCCTTCTTCACCCCGGCACCGGCACAGGCCGCCAACAAAGGGGTCACAACAAGAGCGGCAGCGAGCAGGCGCACGGCGGCGCGCGAAGGGGTGCGGTGAGTCATGCGCGCGGTATAGCCACAGCGCCGATGAACGCAAAATAAATGATGGGGTTCCGCGTCCAACTTCCAGCCTCTACGTCACCCCGCGAAGGCGGGGGTCCCGCTTGTCAGGCGTTGAGCATATCGAACAGATCCAGCCAATCGGGATTCTGATCTTCGATCAACCGGATTTTCCAATCGCGGTTCCACTTTTTCATCGCCTTTTCGCGAGCGATGGCAGCAACAATGTCATCGTGATGCTCGGCATAGACAAGACGGAATAGGCCATACCGCTTGCAGAAGTCCGCCCCCTCACCGGTTCGATGCTGCACAATTCTCGCTGCCAGATAGGCCGTCACACCAATGTACATCGCCCCACGGTAACGGTCGGCCATGATACAAACCCAACCGCCCTTCCTCATGGCTTGGGTGCTTTGAGCGGGACCCCCGCCTTCGCGGGGGTGACGGGCAGAGAGACAATCAGTTTACGGCGCCTTCACCACGCACCCCTTTGGCGCTCCCGCCACCGCCGGAACGCGGCGAGCGGTCTTGATCGTCACTTGCGGCTCCAGCATCTGGCCCTTCATCACCCCATCGCCCGCCGTCGGCGAGATCGGAGCGTTAAAGATGCGATCGGCGACATCGGCGCCGGTGACGATTTCGCCGAACACCGCAAAGCCCACCCCGTCGCTGCCCGGCGCGTCGCTGTCGAAGCCCTTGATCTCCGACAACAGCAGGAAAAAATCGGTCGTCGCGTCACCGGGGTTCAGCCGCGCCATCGACAGCGCGCCTTTGCAATTGGTCAACCCGCTGGTCTTGGTCGGCTCGTGCGCGATCGGCGGAAAATTCTTGCGCGCGTCGCCGCGATTACCGGCCTGGATCAGCTGGTTCGCCGGCCCCCAGCTTTTGGTCGAACGATAGAATTTGAATCCGTCCATCCGCTTGGTGTCGACATAGCGCAGGAAATTGGCGCTGGTCACCGGTGCCCGCTTGTTTTCGACCCGCACCACGATGGTGCCCAGGTCGGTGACCAGTGCGACATAGGGGCGCGTATCGGGCGCATCGACCGGCACCGGGACTGGCACGGGGACCGGCAAAGCCGGCGGCGGCGGCGGCGGCGCCATCATCGGCTGGACGACCGGGCGCGGCGGCGGGGGAACGACAGTCGGCGCGGTTTGCGCCGCAGCAGCGAGCGTGAGGATGAAGGTCAGCATGACCTTGCTTATGATCCGATCAGCAGCACCGCGAAAGCCGGAATTTGCGTCTATGCATTGCCCGAGATCGAGTTCAGCCCACCTTGCGATCCCACCCCCACCCGATTACGCCTCCCCCATGACCACCGACAAAATCTTTATCAGCGCCAACGACCTCCTCGCCGATTCGCTGCGGCTGGGGATGCAGGTGATCGACAGCGGGTTCAAACCCACCCACCTCGTCGGCATCTGGCGCGGCGGCGCGCCGGTCGGGATCGCGGTGCAGGAATTGCTCGATTATCACGGCCAGCATTGCGACCATATTGCGATCCGCACCTCCTCCTACCACGGCATCGACCGCCAGGATCCCGAGGTAAAGGTGTTCGCGCTGGGCTATCTGATCGACACGCTCGACCCCGACGACCGGCTGCTGATCATCGACGATGTGTTCGACAGCGGACGCAGCATCCGCGCCTTCATCGCCGAACTGAAAGCACGCTGCCGCCACAATTTGCCGCGCGACATCCGCATCGCGACCGTGTGGTTCAAACCCGGGCGCAACGTCACCGACCTGCGCCCCGATTTTTTCGTCCACGAAACCGACCAGTGGCTGATCTTTCCGCACGAGATCGACGGACTGACGATCGAGGAGATCCGCCAACACAAGCCCGAGGCGGCGATCATCCTGCGCGAGGACGGCAACCGCGATGCATGATGGTTTCACCTCGGCCGGCGATCGCGCCGCCTTCATCGCCGCGCTGCCCAAGGCCGAATTGCACCTCCATATCGAGGGCTCGCTCGAACCCGAACTGATGTTCGCCCTCGCGCAGCGCAATAATGTCGCGATTCCCTTCGCCAGCGTCGAAGAAGTGCGCGCGGCCTATGCGTTTTCGAACCTCCAGGATTTCCTCGACATCTATTATCAGGGGATGGGCGTCCTGATCACCGAACAGGATTTTTTCGACCTCACGGCCGCCTATCTGGCCCGCGCCCACGCCGATGCGGTGCGTCACGTCGAAATCTTCTTCGACCCGCAGGGGCACACCGCACGCGGCGTCGCGTTCGGCACTGCCATCACCGGCATCACCCGCGCGCTGGACGATGCCCGCGAACGCCATGGCATGACGTCGAAACTCATCATGTGTTTCCTCCGCCATCTCGACGAAGCCGATGCCGAAGCCACGCTCGACGAAGCCCTGCCCTTCCTCGATCGCATCGACGGCGTCGGCCTCGACAGCTCCGAAGTCGGCCACCCGCCGTCGAAATTCGCCCGCGTCTTCGCCCGCGCGCGTGGCCTTGGCCTCAAAATCGTCGCCCACGCCGGCGAAGAAGGTCCGCCCGAATATGTGCACGAGGCGCTCGACCTGCTGAACGTCGATCGCATCGACCATGGCAACCGTAGCCTCGAAGACCCCGCACTGGTTCGGCGCCTCGCCGCCGAGGGCATCACGCTGACCGTCTGCCCGCTGTCGAACCTCAAACTCTGCGTCGTAAACGACATCGCCGATCACCCGCTGAAAACGATGCTGGACGCCGGATTGCGCGCGACGGTGAACAGCGACGATCCCAGCTATTTCGGCGGCTATGTCAACGCAAACTATCTTGCGGTCGCCGACGCGCTCGACTTGTCGCGCGCCGACTTGGTCACGCTCGCCCGTAACAGCTTCAACGGGTCGTTTTTGGACGACGCCACCAAGGCAAAACATCTTGCGACGATCGACGCCTACGCCTGAAGATGGACGATCCGCTAGCGACCAGTTGCGAACGTTCGCCGTTTTTTCACTTCGTCATTCCCGCGAAAGCGGGAACCCAGGGCGTGCGTCGCTGATCCCACTCTGGGTTCCCGCTTTCGCGGGAATGACGAGCGTGAGGAATATCCGCTCCCCACCCCAAAGCCGACATCGCCCTCAATTGGGCCTTTCCTACATTATCCGACTGTGCCAGCCTTCATCCGGCTCTTTCATGTGGTGGATCAACCGGTCGCTTGCGGGCAGCCAAGGCGACGCGCGCCGGGCACGTCCCGAGCGCAAACCCAAATCGCGGCGCGCATAAGGCTGACCTTTACTGAACTTTGGACCATCACGCGGCCCGCGCGTTCACCCAACCGCGCCTCAAGCCGCGATCAGCACTCCATGGTACGACCGATCCTCGAACGCCAACCCCGCGCCCATCGCCACGCAGATCAGCGCATTCTCCGCCACCCGCACCGACAATCCCGTCGCCTCGGCGATCGCGACGTCCATCCGGCGCAGCAACGCGCCGCCGCCGGTCAGGGTGATGCCTTCATCGATGATGTCGGCGGACAATTCGGGCGGCGTCTGTTCCAGCGCGGCGCGCACCGCGGCGACGATCTGGCCGACCGGTTCGGCCAGGGCTTCGGCGATCTCGGCCTCGGTCACCTGCACCTCCGCCGGGCGACCGTTGACCAGGTCGCGGCCCTTGACCGCGATGGTCATGCCCTCGCCCTCGGGCGCCACCGCACAGCCGATCGCCAGTTTCACCCGCTCGGCGGTCATTTCGCCGATCATCAGATTATGTTTGCGGCGGATGTAGGAGGAGATCATGTCGTCCATCTTGTCGCCGCCGACGCGCACCGAATTGCTGTACGCGATGCCGCCCAGCGACAGGATCGCGACCTCGGTCGTGCCGCCGCCGATGTCGACGACCATCGCGCCCAGCGGCGCGGTAACGTCCAGTCCGGCGCCGATCGCGGCGGCCAGCGATTCCTCGATCAGCTGCACCGAAACCGCGCCCGCATTCGATGCGGCGTCGCGAATCGCGCGGCGTTCGACCATCGTCGATCCCGACGGGACGCAGATCACGACATTGCTCCGTTGGCGCAGGCGGCTTGGCCCGCCCAGCGCCTTGTCGATGAAATGCTTTATCATCTGTTCGGCGACGTCGATGTCGGCGATCACGCCGTCGCGCAACGGGCGGATCGCCTGGATGTTGCTCGGCGTTTTGCCCATCATCAGCTTCGCTTCATTGCCGACGACCTTCACGCGCCGCACCCCGTCGCGCGTTTCCAGCGCGACGACCGATGGCTCATTCAAGACGATACCCTTGTCACGCACATAAACGACGGTGTTCACGGTCCCCAGATCGATGGCCATGTCATGCGCGGCCGAACCGAACCGATTAAAGAATTTCATATGCGCCGAACGCCCCTGGTCATGCGGATGGAGAATCGGGGACGCGCGCGATCACGCCCGCAACACCCGTGGATTTCGGCTTGTGACGATGGTTAAATCGCGTCAACGGCGCTGGCGCAGACCGTTGGTTTATCAGGGTCGGTCGAGCCGAAAGCGCCATTCGCCGTCGCCGCGCCACAGCTCGTCGCTCGAACCTGCCACCGCCGAACCGTCGATCCGAACCCTAACCGCACGTCGGCACGATGAACTTCAGCCCCTGTAATTTGACGATCCGGTCGTCGACGCACAGCGGCGCCGCGATCAGGCGCATCCACCGCGACGGCGCGGTCACCGGTTTGATTTCGACGTCGAGGGTAAAGCCCCGGCGGTGCCGGATCGCATAGGCGCGCAGCTTTTCCATCGCCGCGCGCGATCCGTCTTCATACAGCGCGACGGTTTCGGCGCGCGTCACCGCGGCGCCGCGCGGCAACCCGAAAATATCATAGACTTCACCCGACCAGCGCAGCCGGTTGTTGTCGGTAAGGTCGCACTCCCACCAGCCCGGCTGCCCCGGTGCCGCGCTCCGGCGCGCGGCTAGGTCAGCCATATCGGCAACCGCATCCAGCGTGTCGGGGCCGTGCAGCTGCCCCAGCTCGAAATAACGTTCGCGCTCGTACAGCGGCCAACTATGGTGAACGGGCAAAGGATGGGTCGGCTTCAACGCACCAGTCTTTCGTTATTTTGCATCGCGATACCGGCGCCCCCTACCATGGGCTAGTATATATTTACGACCGAAGCGGCAATTTTATTGCCGTCAGCGGCGCGTCAGGGCAATTCCGGCCAGATTCTGGGTGCGCTTGATATGGCGGACCCGCGGCGGCGGGCCGTCGCCGACCAGCGCGCGAAAGGCCGCCAGATGCGCCGCCGCTCCGCCGCGCGCCGCGACCGCGCCATTCGCCTGCGCCACCACCGCCGCCGCATCGCCGAGCAGCAAGAAGTCCTTCATGCCACGTGCCTGCGCCAGCCGCAGCGCCGCGATCAGCGCCAGCCACTCGGCGTCCATGCTGCTGCCCGTCCCGGCATCGCGGTCGATTTCGGCGACCCCGCCGACGACCACGGCAATCTCCATCACGCCGGGATTGGGGCGGCACCCGCCATCGAAATAGATTTTGGTGCGGCGGGCGGTCATCCGCCCCCCTTAGCCGATCAGAACTTGCCGCGTACCGAAAAGGAGAAAATCGGCCCGATCAACCGATCGCGCGCTTCGACAAACGCAATCGGGCTCTCCCCGCGCAGCCCGGTGTAGACGATCCGGTCGCGCTTCGACCGCGCATTGGCGATGTTGCGGATCGACGCGCTGACCGTCAACCCCATCACATTTTTATGCTCGACGAACACATTGGCGAACACCGGCCCTTCCCACAGCTTGTCGACCTGGCTGCGGCGGTAGCTTGGTTGGTAATGGCCGTAATTGGCGCCTGCGCCCCATGCCCAATCGCTGCCCGGAATATCGTGACGCACACTTGCCTCGATCACTTTGTCGGTAAAGCCGCTCCACTGGCGCTTCTCGCCGGTGAACGGGTCGCGCAGCGATGATTTCTGCAGCAGCACCCTGGTTTCGACCTTCATGCCCTTGATCCCGGCGGGGTCGAGGTTGATCGTCGCGGTCCAATCGATCGCCCCCGCCTTCGCCTTGGCGATATTGCCCACCGCTTCGCCCGTCGCGCCGACCGGGACGACGTCGACACGGTCCTCGACGTCGCGATAGATCAGCACGAGCTTGGTCGAACCCCAAGCGCCGAATTTCTTGTTGATCTCGGCCTCATAGGTCCAGTCCTGCTGCGGACGCAGGTCGTTGTTGCTCTCGTTCTGGTTGCCGTCGTTCAGGAACGCCCGCGCCAGAAAATCGTAGAAGGACAGTTGCAGCACCCGGCGCCGCAGTTTTACGGAGACGTCGAAATCGGCGGTCGGCGTCCACGCCAGCGAGATCGATCCTTTGGGGCGAAAAAAGGTGCGGGTCAGGCCGTTCATCCCGGTCTGGGTGATCGTCGAATGTTCGGCGCCTGCGATGATCTGGAAATTCAGCTTGTCGGTCAGCTTGCGGCCAAAGCTCAGCAATCCTTCATAGCGATCCTCGCTGACCCCGCCGGTGCCGCCGGCAAACGGCTGCGCGACGAACACCCCCGACGGATCGAGCACCGCAATCGACGCGACATTGTCCAACGTGTTGAACGCTGCCTCGCCCGACAATTGCCAGTCGCCGCCCAGCATCTTCCATTGATATTCGCCGCGTCCGATCGTCTCGCCCAGGTCGCCCGTCTGCGCGAACCGGTCGCCGATCGGGGTCCCGCCCTCGGGCGTCGTCACAATCTCCTGCACATAGGGCTCGTGACTGAATCGACGCAGCCCGATCAGCTTCAGCTTGCCCGGCCCGACCCCGAACTGAACATCGCCGCTGACTTCGTAGTTCCAGCTGTCGGCATTTTCATACACGGTGCGGGTCCGGTCGGGCAGCCCGGGTCCGACCCGCACCCCATCCTCATAATAACGATCATATTTGCGCTGATAATGGCCGCCGACATTGGCCACCGTGTCGCCCGCCGGATCCCAGGTGATCCGCCCCGACAGCTTCGGCGTGTCATAGTGGGTGTTCCAGACGTCGTCGCGCCGCTCGATGATATTGCCCGTGCCATCGCTGATCAGCGTCGGCCCACCGGCGCCGCTGCGCGCCGATTCATCGTTATTAAGGGCGGCCTCATATTCGACATCGCCCGACCGCCCGCGCACCGACACGTCGGCGCGAGTGAACAGCGGGTCGGTATAATGGGCGCGAAATTCGGGGCGCCACGAAAACTGCCCCGAAAAGGCATCGGCGCGATAGACGATATTGGCGACCTGCCCCGACAATCCCGGAATATCCAGCGTTGCGCCATCGACGATCTCGATCCGCTCGACATTGCCCGCCGGGATGCGCGACAGCTGGGTGTACATATCGTCGCCCTTGTTCGACGGCCGCTCGCCGTTGAACAAGACGTTGCCGGTCGCCTGTCCCAGCCCGCGCAGATTCTCGTTATCGCGGATCGAAAAGCCGGGAACCTGGTTCAGCATGTCATAGGCGTTTTTGGGTGCGTAGCGTGTGAAGTCTGCGGGGGTATAGACCTGCCGCGCCGCGCTGTTCGCGCTGGGGGGAACCTCGGCGGCCGCAGGCGGCGGCGTATCGCCGCTCGCCGGCACCTCCTGGCCCAGTGCGGGCATCGACAGCGCCGCGGCAAGCGCGATCAGGCTGACCGGGCGCATCATTGTTCCGACCCCCGTGCCGCGCGATTCATCGCCGCCGCATAGTCGCCGGTCACCCCCAGCGCCTTCATGCTCACGACATCGTCGGCGCTCAGCTTGCGATACCCCGCCGCCGCGAGCCCGCGGACATAGGCACCATCGACTCCCAGCGCCTTGCACGCGATTGCATCGTCGATGTCGGTCAACACCATCGCCTCGGACTTGAGGTCACCGACATAGGCGCCGGTCACGTCCAGCGCCGCCGCCGCGATCAGATCATGGGCGCTCTGGGGCTTTACCCCCTCGGCGATCAGTCCGTCGGCCAATCCGATCGTCGCATCGACCAACAGCATCGCGAACAGATCGCTGCGCTGCGCGGGCTCCAGGCCGCGCGTCGCCAGCGCCGCCTCGAATTCGGGGTCAGAGGTAAAGCGGCAGCGCCCCTCTCCCTCAAACGCGCGCGCCAGCTGGCCGGTGCAGGCCAGCGTCCCGGCACCATGCACGACGGTGAAAGACATCGGTCCACTGGCGCCCCGCAGCGCCGCGAGTACCGGCGCCAGCTCGCGCCGCGCGCCGTCCAGCGACACATCGTTGTTCGACCCTTGGCGGCTTACGCGCAAATGGGGTTTGCTTTTGCCAGGCTGCGCCTTCCATGCGATGTCGCTCATCACCAGCGGGTCGGCGGCGGTGCTCGGCGCGGCGCAGGCAACTATGGCCAGCAGCGCGGCCGTCGCGGCGATCAGGGGGGTTTTCATGCGGACACTCCTTTGGCCAGCGCCGGACGAGCGTCATCGCTCGCCCCCGCAGCGGCGTTTCAAAACAACAGTTCGATCAACGATGGTCAGGCTTGGACGGACGTCCGGGCGTCAGTCCGTCGGCGGCACCGGCGGTTCGGGCGGTTCGGCGAATTCGATCCGGGCGACACGGCCATCGCCGCTGCGCGCTTCCATCACCCCGTCGGCGCTGACGCGCACCGACGCGCCGCGCGACGACACCGCAGCAGCCGGGCGCTGCTTTGCCGTCGGCCGGACCATTCCGGTCGCGCGCAATTCGATCGCATCGTCGGCGCTCCGCATCCGTACCCCCGCCTTTTGCATGTCGGTGACGAAATCGCAGTCGACCCCCATCGCGCGCAGCGCGACAACGTCGTCGATGCCGATGTCGGGGAAATGCGATTTCATGTCGCGGGCAAAGGCCGGATTGATTTGCAGCGCGGCCGCGCCGATCAGCTCATCGACCGCCACCGACGGAAAGACCGCGCGCATCGATCGGATATAGGCCGGATCGACCCCGCTCGCCTTCGCCGCGATCAATTCGTCGGCATCCATCGCCCCGCCATGTTCGCGCATTTCGGCGGCATATTCGGGGGTCACCCCGACCGCGCGCAGGCTCACCAGATGTTCGGCGGTCAGCTGTTTGGCGGTCGCGGCCGCCGCGACGGCATCCTCCCGCGCTTCGGCGCTTGCCGCCACCGCGACCCGTGACGATGCCGCGGTGGATTGCTGCGCGGCAAAGGCGGCCGCCCGCGCCGTCTTGGCAGTCACCGTTTCTTCGGCGGCCGTTGCCGAAAAGGCGGCCAGCGGCGCGGTCACCCCCGCCAGCACAACAAGGCTCATCAACACCCAGCTCGCGCTCGCCGGCCCGCGCTTCAGGCTGGCGTCGAGAACGCGGGTGATGCGGCGTTTCAGGCTGCCGTGCGACGGTGCCACGCCATGCGCCGCCATCAACGCCGCTTTATTGTCGTGCCGCGCCGCGCCGACCAGCAGCGTCGCATAATCGGGGCCATCGATGTCGGCCATCAGCACCGCATCGTCGGCGGCTTCCTCACGCAATTGATGGCTCTCGCGCGCCAGCATCCACACCAGCGGATTGAACCAGAACAGCGCGCAGGCGACGCGCGAAGCGAGCAGCTTGGCCCAGTCGAGCCGGGCGATATGCGCCAGCTCGTGCGCGATGATCGCCTCGGCCTCGCCGACCGCACGCACCGCCTTCGGGCTCAGCACGATCGTCGAGCGCAGCAGCCCCCAGCTGATCGGTGAGCGCAATTCGTCGCTGACCAGCAACGCGGTGCCATGTTTGAATCCCATCCGCCGCTGCGCCTCGGCCAGCGCCGATAGCCACGACCCATCGACCAGCACGTCGGCGCGGCCGCGCATCGCGAACAGCCGCAGCACCGCGAGCATCATCACTCCAAACAGCAGCGCGAGCGGGACAAGATAGAGAAAGGGGGCAAGGTCGGCCCCCGCCGACAGGCTGATCGGCGGCGATCCGGCGGTACCGACCACGGCAGGGACTGACGCCGTGGCGGCGACCGGATCAACCGCCGATCCCCCTGTATCGATGACGGCGCCCGCGGTGGGCGCCGCTGCCGCGACCCAATGCGCCGGCAGCGGCTGCCACAGCGGTAGCGCCAGCGAGGCGACGGGCAGCACCAGCAGCGCCAGCAGGCCGACGTGCGCGACCAGCGATCGCTCGCCGGCCGACCGCGACCGCGCCAGCCGCAACAGCGCCAGCGTCAGCCCGGCGACCAGGACCGATTTCCAGGCGAGACCGACCAGCGTCGCGGTGTCGATCATCATGTCGCTCATCATTTCGCCCTCCCGTCGCGCGCACGCCCGATCAACTTTTCCAGCTCATCGAGTTCGTCGACGCTCATTTCGTCCTGCATCCCGAGCAGCGCTGCGGCGGCGCTGGTCGCCGATCCGTTGAAAAACACCCGCACCACCTGGCTCAGCGCCGATTTGCGCGCCGTCTTGTCCGACACCCGCGGCGCGTAGACAAAGCCGCGCTCGGACGCCTTGCGCACGACAAAACCCTTGGCCTCCAGCCGCTTGAGCATCGCGCGGATCGCCGATCCCGACAATGCGTCGGACAGCGCCTCGCCGATCTCGGTCACCGTCGCGGCGCCGCGCTCGTACAACACATCGACAATTTCGCGTTCCCGCGGCGGCAAACTGGACAACATGCGACTCACCTCATGCGCTACATTTGTAGCGTGCTACATTTGTAGCGCCTCCTTGGCAAGGGGTTTTGTTAGGGTAATACAGTTTGGCGCGGCGGCGCCGACTATGCACATTCTCGTCATCCCAGCGAAGGCCGGGATGACGAGATAAGTGAAGGTGGTTCACCCGAAATGTACCGGGTCACCACCCCGCGCCGCGCAAGTGATCTCCATCACATCGCCGCAAATCCGCGCCTTCTAATCGCCGATCGACACCCGCCGCCGCCCTCCACCGCGCCATTGCGCCAACCCATTGATGACAATATCCCAATTTCATCACTATCTTGGGTCAAAACAGGGAAAATGCCGTTCCATGGCCGACCGTCGACATCGCCTCCTCGCCCTTCTCCTCGCCGCCCCCCTCGGGGCCGCCGCGCCGCTGGCCTCCGCGCAGGATGCGGCGCCAGTGGGCACGCCGCCCGCCAGCACCCTCAATGCCGACCAACAAAAGATGCTCGACCTGATGAACCGCGGCATGGACCTCGAACGGGCGGGCAAGCTGCGCGAGGCGAGCGACATCTACCGGCGCTGGATCGACGAAGCGACGGAGCGTTACGGCGCCGACGATCTGGTCACCAGCCTTGGCTACCGCCTGCTCGCCTCCAATCTGGAGGAACAGAATCAGCTGAAAGAGGCCGAGGGTCATTGGCGACGCCTGCTCGCGATCAACACCAAATTGCTCGGGGAACAGGACGACCAGACGCTGACCGCAACCGGCTTTCTCGCGACCAACCTCGCCAAACAAGGCCGCCCCGCCGACGCGCTGCCGCTGCGCCGTGCCCTGCTCGCGGCGCGCACCGCGCAGTTCGGCGAACGCCATGCCAAGACGATCGCCGCCACCGGCAACCTCGCCGGACTGCTGGTCGAACTCGGCGACATGAAAGGCGCCGAAGAGTTGTTCCGCCAGGCGCTCGCCGCCAATCTTGCGCTGCACGGCGAAAAGCATCGCGAAACCGCGTCGCAATATGCCAATCTTGCGGTCACGCTGCGCAGCCTCGGGCGTTTCGACGAGGCCGCCGCGATGCTCGACAAGGCGCTGGCGATCGACGAAGCGCTGACCGGCCCGAACGGCCCCGACGTCGCGCTCCACCATTATAACCGCGCGGTGAATTTCACTGAACTCAGCCGCTATGCCGACGCCGAGACGGCGGCGAATCAGGCGCTCACGATCTGGCGCGCGACCAAGGGCGACGACAGCACCCAGGCCGCGCTCGGTTACACCGTGCTCGGCTATACGCTCGGGCTGACCGGGCGTTTCAACGACGCCGACGCCGCCTATCGCAAGGCGCTGACCATCCGCACCAGATTGCTGGGCGAAGGGCATCCACTGACCGCCGAGGCGTCGAACAACCTCGCGCTCAATATGGAAAATCAGGGTTTGCCGCCCACCGCCATCGAACCGCTGCTACGTCAGGCGCTCGACACCACGCGCCGGGCGTTTGGCGAAAGCAGCGAGCGCACCGCAACGCTCTACGCCAATGTCGCGCACAATCTGAACCAGCAGGGCCGCTATGCAGAGGCCGAGCCGATGTATCGCCGCGCTCTCGAAATTCAGGGCGACATCGCGGGCCGCGACCACCCGTCCTTTGCCACGACGCTGATCAATCTTGGCTATAATCTGCGCGACGACGGACAGAGCGCGCGCGCCGAACCGCTGATGCGCCAGGCACTCGACGTCTATCGCGCCAAGTTCGGCGAAGATAATCCCGAAACCGCCTGGGCCTATCTCAGCCTCGGCACGACGCTCGGCGGTCTCGGCCGGTTTGCCGAGGAGGCCGAGATGACCGGCAAGGCGCTCGCCATCCGCCGCCGCCTGCTTGGCGAAGATCATCCGCTGACCGCGATCGCCTATAACAATGTCGGCTCGGCGCTCGTCCGCAGCGACCGCAGTGGTCCGGGCGATCGCGCCGCCGAACCCTATTACCGCCAGTCGCTGGCGATCCTGCGCCGAAACCTTGGCGAAGCGCATATCGACACCGCGCGCGCTTATGAAAATCTCGCGCTGACCCTGCTGCGCCAGGGCAAGGCGGCCGAAGCCGAACCGCTGGCCGCCAAGGCGGTCGCGATTCTGCGGCGGCTCAACGAACAAAGCGCGGCGGGCAGCGGTGCCGTCGGGCTGGCGGCACTCGACCGCCAACAGGCGGCGCCCGACCGCGGCATCTTTACCACCTATATGAACGCCGCCTTCGGGCTGATGGACGTCACGCCCGATGCCGCGCAGCAGGCAGAGATACAGGACCGCGCCTTCCGCGCCGCGCAGGATGCGATCGCGTCCGCATCGGGCCGCGCGGTGCTGCAAACCGCCGCGCGCGGTGCCGCCAAGACGCCGCAAATGGCCGAAGCGGTGCGCCAGGAACAGGATCTCGCCGCCAAGGCCAATCTGATCGACAAGAACCTCCTCCGCGCCCTCGGCGACCGCAAGCCGGTCGAAGCGGCACGGCTGCGCGGCGAACTCGACGGCGTGCAGGCCCAACTCGCCGAGGTCACCGCGCTGATCGACAAGAAATATCCCTCCTATCGCCAACTGGTCGCGCCGCGCCCGATCAGCTTGGCCGAGGCGCGGCAGGCGCTGAAACCCGGTGAGGCGCTCCTGCTAATGACCGAGGCCGCGAACACTTTGCACCTGTTCGTCGTCACCCCGACCGCCGTGGGTTGGAGCCGTCCGGGCAAGGACATCACGGTCATCCTGAAACAGATATCGGACGTGCGCTGCGATGTCGATTTTGCGACCTGTTCGGCGTCGCGCAAGGCCGAACTCGACGCCCAGGCGATGTCTCCGATGGAGCTCGAAGGCCACCGCCGCTTCGATCTCGACACCGCGAACGCGCTCTACAAAAGCCTGATCGAACCGATCGAACCGTTGCTGAAGGACAGCAAGCGCATCTATGTCGCCAGCTCGGGCAAGCTCGGCGACCTGCCGCTCGCGATGCTGTCGGCGACCGCCCGGCCCGACGGCGCCGACGTCGCCGATCCCGACACGCTGACCCGTGCCGCCTGGCTGTCCGATCGCTACGCGTTTACCAGCCTGCCTGCGGTCGCAGCGTTGACCCTGACCCGCGAACCGCCGCGCGGTCGCCGCAGCAACAGCTTTCGCGGGTATGGCGCCCCCGTCCTGGTCGGCGGCGACACCGGATCCCGCGCCGCCCGCGGCATCGCGGTGTTCGACGCGGTGTCGGCATCGGGTTCGCCGCTTGCCGATCCCGACGCGCTGCGCCGCCTCGCACCGCTGCCGGGGACCAAGGTCGAACTGGCCGCGATGGCGCGGCTGTTCGGCGTCGCGCCGGGCAATCTGACCATCGACGGCAAGGCGACCGAGGCAGCGCTGCGTCAGGATACGGCGCTGGCGACCAGCGAAATCATTGCAATCGCCACTCACGGCCTGCTGCCCGACCCGGCGCTCGGGCTCGGCGAGCCCGGGCTGGTGCTGACCCCGCCGACGACCGCCAGCGATCTCGACGACGGCCTGCTCACTGCGACCGAGGCGGCGCGGCTGACGCTGTCGGCCGACTGGGTCATCCTGTCGGCGTGCAACACCGCGTCGGCCGAAAATTCGGGCGGCGGCGACAGCCTCTCGGCCTTGTCGCGCGGCTTCCTCTACGCCGGGGCGGACGCACTGCTCGCCAGCCACTGGCGCGTTTCGGACGAGGCGACCGCGGTGCTGACCGTCGAAACCTTGCTGGCGCGCCGCGCCAACCCGGCGCTGTCGCGGGCGCAGGCGCTGCAACTCGGGATGCAGGCGGTGCGCACCGGCAAGCGCGCCGACGGCAGCGCAGTCGCCGGCTGGAAATCCGATTGGGTGCACCCCGCCGCTTGGGCCGCCTTCACCAACATCGCCAACCGCGACGATTGATAGCACAGCGCATTTCCCTTCGACGCTGCCCCGCTTATAGGAGCGCCAGTCCAAGGGAGTTTGTTGCCGATGCCGATCATGGCCGCCCGCGTCTATCATGACGGCAAGCTCGTCCGCGACATCGGTCCCGACGAGGAGCTGCCGGTCGATTGCGACGAAGGCGATTTCTTCTGGCTCGGCCTCTACGAGCCGACCCCTGGCGAGCTCGAGGGCATCGCCAAACGCTTCGGCCTCCACCCGCTTGCGGTCGAGGATGCGACGAAGGCGAAGCAGCTGCCCAAGGTCGAAGTATATGGCGACCAGCTGTTCGTCATCGCCAGCACCGGCAATCCCGGCGGCGGCACGATCCAGTCGGGCGAAACAGCGATCTTTGTCGGGCGCCATTTCATCGTCACCGTCCGGCACGGTTCGGCGCGCGCCCACACCGACGTCCGCGCGCGGCTTGAAACGCTCCCCGCCAAGCTCGCGCACGGCCCCGACTATGTCCTCTACGCAATCCTCGATTTCATCGTCGATGGCTATTTCCCGCTGATCGACGCGATCGAGGACCGGATGCTGATGGTCGAGGACAGCGTCATGGACACCCCGCTCGACGCCGCCGAAATCCGCCAGCTTTACGCCCAGCGCCACGAAGTGATCCGGTTCCAGCGGCTGACCGGCCTGATGAAAGAGGTTGCCGGGCGCCTGGCGGGCGAGGACGATCTGCCGTGCATCGACGCCGCGGTGCGCCCGTTTTTCCGCGACATCTGGGATCATGTCCAGCGCGCCGAATTCCGTCTCACCGGGCTGCGCGACGTTGCCGCGTCGGTGATCGAAACCAACGGCATGCTCGAACAGCAGCGGCAGGGCATGATCACCCGCCAGCTCGCCGCTTGGGCGGCCATCCTCGCCCTGCCGACCGCGATCGCCGGCATTTACGGGATGAATTTCGAGTTTATGCCCGAACTCGGCTGGAGGTTCGGCTATCCGCTTGCGCTCGCGTTGATCTTTTGCGGGTCAGGCTTTCTCTTTTGGCGCTTCAAGAGCATCGGCTGGCTGTAGCACCCGGCTTGACTCCGCGTCGCATTGTCGCCGATAGGCAAGGCAACGGGCCGACGCGGACACCCGTTCAGACGGCCAGGAAAAATTCGGCGCCGTCCAAGTCCGCTCCACCCGCCGCCGCCGCGGCGCTCGGAGCGTTGATATGACCCCTGTCCCGGCCCAGACCGACCCCACTCAGCTCAGCCTGCTCGCACTGTTTCTGAAATTCCTGCGCTTCGGCGCGCTAGCGTTCGGCGGTCCGGTCGCCCAGATCGCGATGATCCGCCATGCGCTGGTCGATCAGGAACGGTGGATCGATTCGGCGCGCTTCAACCGCCTGCTCGCGGTGTTGCAAATCCTGCCCGGCCCCGAAGCGCACGAGCTATGCGTCCATCTCGGGATGATCGCGCGCGGGCGGATCGGCGGCCTGCTCGCCGGGCTGGGCTTCATGCTGCCGGGGCTGTTGCTGATGCTGCTCGCGGGCTGGCTTTACGTGACGTGGATCGCGGGCGACGCCGGGCTGACCGGTCTCCTGCTCGGGGTGCAGATCGCGGTGCTGGCGATCATCCTGCGCGCCATGTTCCGCATCGGCCAGCATATCATTGAGGACCGCCTGCTCGCCGCCATCGCCATCGCCAGCCTACTCGCGACACTGGCCGGAGTGCCGTTCTGGATTCCCCTCGCCGCTGGCGGACTCGCCTATGCCGCCGCGCATCGCCCGCTCATCGCGCTCGCTGTCATGGTCGCTGCGATTGGCGCCGCGCTTGCCGCACGGCAGCTCGTTACGCCCGACACCGACATCGCGCTGGTCGCGGGCGCCCCGATCACGCTGCTGGCCTTGTTCTTCGCGGGACTGAAGGGCGGCCTGCTGACCTTTGGCGGCGCCTATACAGCGATCCCCTATGTGCGCGCCGACACGGTGGAGCGCGGCTGGGTCGACGATGCAACCTTCCTCGACGGCATCGCGCTCGCCGGGGTGCTGCCCGCGCCGCTCGTCATCTTCGCGACCTTTGTCGGCTATGTCGTCGGCGGCCCGGCGGGCGCGCTCGCAATCACCGCGGGGATGTTCCTGCCCGCCTTCGCCTTTTCGCTGATCTTCTTCGAACGGCTCGAAGCGGTCGTCGAGAACCCCGCGCTCCACCGCCTGCTCGCCGGGGTCGCGGCGGCGGTGGTCGGCGTCATCGCTGCGACGTTCGTTCAACTCGGCGAAGTCACTGCGGCGCGCGTGTCGAACCCGCTGCCCGCGATCCTCTTGTTCGCTGCCGCGCTGGCAATCGTGTGGCGGGTCAAGGGCGCGTGGGTGACCCCCGCGATCATCGCTGCCGCTGCCCTGACCGGATGGCTGCTCGCGCTATGACGTGGGCGCCAGCACCTTGGCGATCATCCGTTCCTCCTTGGCGATCCACGGCGCGAGGCTCGGGCGCGACAGGATTGCCTCGCTCCACGCCGCGATCTTCGGATAGGCCGCCGCATCGACCCCGCATCCGCAGTGGCGCAGGTTCATCAGCGGCGACGCGACCGCCAGATCGGCGAGGGTCAGCCGGTCGCCGACCAGAAATCCCGACGCCGGGACGGCGCTTTCCAAATAGGTGAGCAGCTTGGGTAGTTCCTCGGCCTCGGCCTGCGCGGCCGCCGCCAGATCGCCCTCGCGCCCCAGGAAATTCGGCGCGACGATGCGGTTGAAAAACATCTTGCCGCTGCACGCTGCGAACACCGTGTCACCGAACTCGTCCCACCATATCACCCGTCCCCGTTCCTGCGGATCGCGTGGGATCAGTGCCGGTTCGGGATATTTGGCCTCCAGATAGTGAATGATCGCGCTCGAATCGGCGAGCGTAAATCCATCGTCCTCCATCGCGGGCATCTTGCCCAGCGGCGACGCGGCGCGGAACCCCGGATCGGGGTCGGCGATCCCGACGCCCTTCAGCTCGAAAGCAATCCCCTTTTCGCCCAGATACGCCAGCAATTTGCGCACAAACGGCGACACCAGCGAGCCATAGATTATCATTGTATCTCTCCCAATTCGGTTGCCCGCAGCATAGTCAAAAGGTTGCGCTTCGCAACCCATTGCAAACACTGCCAGTCCGTCACGAAATATTCTTGCTATCAGCGGCGCGGCGTGGAACATCGGCGGTGCGAGGGGGGCGCTGCCGCGGCAGCCAGCAGGCAGGATTAACTTAATGCGCCCGAATTCATGGGCTGATCGGCTGTTGGCGTTGCTCGTCCGGTTTGTCGGCTTGGTCATCCTGCTCGCCGCCATCGCCGCTGCTGCCGCCAGCTTCATCTATAACCAGTCGGACGAGGCCGAACAGGCCGAACGCGTCGCGACCCACGTCAATATGCGACTGCACGATCATGTCGCGGTGCTAAAGGGCGTGCGCGCGCTCTATCAGTCCGACAGCGCCGCCAGCGGCCCCGGCATTCGCGCCTATCTCGCCGCGCTCCAGCCGCAGGTGCAGGCACCGGGGATGGAGGGCGTCGGCATCGCCGCCGCGATGCGCGCCGCAACCCCGGCTGCGGTCGAGGCCAAGCTGCGCGAAAATTACGGACGCGAGATCAAGGTGTGGCCGACGACCGATCAGCCGATCGGCTTTGCCGTGGTTCTGGTCGAGCCCTACACGCCGCGCCGCAACGCCGCGCTGGGTTTTGACATGTACAGCGAACCGACGCGCCGCGCTGCGATGCGCCGCGCTTGGCAAACTGGCCAGCCCGCTGCGAGCGGGATTGTGCAACTCGCGCAGGAAAAGGCGTCAAAGGTCAAACAGCCGGGGTTTCTGATCTACCTCCCGGTCTATGCCCGTACCCCGGCGGAAACGAACCCCGACACGCTCGCGACCGCCCCCGGCACCCGCGCGGTCGAAGCGTTTGTGTATGCGCCCTTCCGCACTCAGGACATGATGAAGGCCGTGCTCGGTTCACAGCTTGATGGCATCACCGGGATCGAGGTTTATGCTGGCGAGGGCCCGTCGGCTCCGCTCATCTTTCGTCAGGGCGAGATGGGCTGGGACGCGCATGAGCAGACATTACATGTCGCGGACCGCCAATGGACGATGCGGATTTCCTACGGCCGCCTGCTTGAACGGCTCGGCCGCCCGCTCGCCATTCTAATTTTCGGCATCGCGCTGGCGCTGCTTGCGACCCAGCTCCACCGCGTCCAGCAACGCCGCGTCGGCACGCTGCAGCGGCTGGCGGAGGAAAAGGCGCGCCACGCCGAAGACCGCGAACTGATGATCGGCGAAATGGCGCACCGGATGAAGAACGCCTTCGCCCGCATCGGCGCGCTGGCGCGCATCACCCTGCGCGAATCGTCCAGCCTCGACGAGTTTGAGGTCAAATTCGACGGTCGGATGCGGGCGCTGTCCGACGCCAAGCAGATGCTGGTCACTGGCGCGGTCGATACCGTGGAGCTCGGCAAGATCGTCCGCCGCGAGCTGGAAATAGCCGGGCGCTCGCCCGATCAGCTCGCCGCGGTCACCGGCCCCGACGTCCGCCTCGACGACGAAGGCGCGCAGGCGCTATCGCTGGCGATCCACGAATTTGTGACCAACAGCATCAAATATGGCGCGCTTGCGGGTCATGGCGACCTGGCCGTCCACTGGCATCGTGACGGCAACGACATCGAATTGAACTGGGCCGAAACGGGCCTGCCCGAAACGCCGCAGATCGACGGCGAAAGTTTCGGCACCCAATTCATCCGCACCCTGATCGAACGGCAATTGAAGGGCAGCTGGGACCGCCGCGCCGCCGACCACGGCCTTGCGATCACCATCCGCTGGCCCGACCGTGACCCCACCCGCTAAAGATCGCTGGCAGATCTGGATCGACCGTGGCGGCACGTTCACCGATGTCGTGGCGCGATCGCCCGGCGGCGCGGTGGTCACCGCCAAATATCTCAGTGAAGATCCCGCGCGGCCCGGCGACGCCGCGGTCGGCGCGATCCGCGACCTGACCGGCGCGGGCTCGGGTCCGCTGCCGCCGCTGGCGATCCGCATGGGCAGCACCGTCGCCACCAACGCGCTGCTCGAACGCAAGGGTCAGCCGACCCTGCTCGCGATCACCCGCGGCTTCGGCGACGCGCTCACCATCGGCTATCAGGACCGCCCCGACCTGTTCGCCCGCCGCATCGACCGCATCCCGCCGCCGCACGCCGCGGTCGCCGAGATTGCGGAACGCGTCGGGCCTGACGGCGATATCCTGACCCGGCTCGACGAGGATGCCGCGCACGCATCGTTGCAGGCCGCGCGCGACCAAGGCCTGACCAGCATCGCGATCGTCCTGATGCACGGTTATCGCTACCCCGATCACGAACAACGCCTCGCCGCCATCGCCGCCGAGGTCGGCTTTACCCAGATTTCGACCAGCCACGACGTCAGCGCCTTGATCAAGCTGATCGGCCGCGGCGACACCACCCTCGCCGACGCCTATCTCTCGCCCGTCCTCCGCCACTATGTTGATCAATTCTGCGCCCAGCTGGGCGACGGCATCGCGCCGCAGTTCATGAAAAGCTCGGGCGGCCTCGCGTCCGCCGCGGCTTTCCACGGCCGCGACGCGATCCTCTCCGGCCCCGCGGGCGGTATCGTCGGCATGGTCGGAAGCGCCGCACCGCTCGGCAAGACGCGGCTGATCGGCTTCGACATGGGCGGCACCTCGACCGACGTCAGCCATTATGCTGAGCGGCTCGAACGCGACAATGAAACGATCGTCGCGGGCACCCGCATCCGCGCCCCGATGCTCCGCATCCACACGGTGGCGGCCGGCGGCGGCTCGATCTGCCGCTGGGACGGCGCGCGGCTGTCGGTCGGCCCCGAAAGCGCGGGCGCCAATCCCGGCCCTGCCGCCTATGGCCGCGGCGGTCCGCTGACCGTCACCGACTGCAACGTGTTGCTGGGGAAAATCCAGCCCGATCACTTCCCCAAATTGTTCGGCCCCAACGGCGACCAGCCGCTCGACCGCGACGTCGTCGTGCAAAAATTCGCCAAAATGGCCGCAGAGGTCGGCGGCATCACGCCCGAAGCCCTCGCCGAAGGTCTGCTCAGCATCGCGGTCCAGCAAATGGCCAATGCGATCAAGCGCATCACCATCGCGCGCGGCCACGACGTCACCCAAGGCTACAGCCTCGTCGGCTTCGGCGGCGCCGCGGGCCAGCATGTCTGCCTCGTCGCCGACGCGCTCGGGATCGACGAAATCCTTCTCCATCCACTGGCCGGAGTGCTGTCCGCCTACGGCATGGGCCTCGCGCGCCCGTCGGCGATCCGCGAGCGCACGCTTGGCCTGAAACTCAACGCCGAATGCGCCGCGACGCTCGTTGCAGTCGAAGCCGAATTGTCGGAGCAAGCCCGCGGCGACCTCGCCCCTGATGCGGAGATCACGCGCGAAACCCTGCTTTTCGTCCGGCTCGCCGACAGCGAAAATGCGATCGAACTCCCGCTCGCCGCGCCTGCCGAGGTCGCATCGTCCTTCGCCGCCGCCTTCCGCCAACGCTTCGGCTACGCCCCGCACGATAACCTCGTCGTCGACCGCATCCGCGTCGAGTTGACCGAGACGGGCGACCCGTCCGCGGCGCTGCCCGTGCCCGCGCCGACCAGCGAAACCGCACCCGAAGCCATCACCGCCCGGCTCGCGGGCGCGCAGCATGAAGTCCCGCTCCACCAGCGCGCCAACCTCGTACCCGGCCGCAGCATTGCCGGTCCCGCAATCATCATCGACGCGCTGTCGACGACGGTCGTCGAGCCGGGTTGGAATGCGACAGTCAAAAATGAAGGAACGCTGCGGCTCAGCAAGGCATCGACGATCCTCCCCATCGACTCGCGATGGGGAGGTGGCAGCCCCGCAGGGGCTGACGGAGGGGCCGAGCGCGCAGCGCTCGTGGACGCTCGCGGCCCCTCCACCACGGCTGCGCCGCGGTCCCCCTCCCCATCGCAAGGCGATGGGGAGGATCAATCTGCCCCCGACCCCATCCGCCTCGAAATCTTCAACAGCCTGTTCATGGCGATCGCCGAGGAAATGGGCGGCGCCCTTCAGCACAGCGCGTCGTCGATCAACATCCGCGAGCGGCTCGACTTTTCCTGCGCGATCTTTGACGGTGACGGCCGTCTCGTCGCCAACGCACCGCATATGCCCGTCCATCTCGGCTCGATGGGCGAAAGCGTGCGCACGATCCTGCGCCAGCGCGACCCCGGCCCCGACGGCCAGCCCCGCGACGGCCGCGGCCTGCGCCCGGGCGACGCCTATGCGCTCAACGCCCCCTATGACGGCGGCACCCACTTGCCCGACATCACTGTCATCATGCCGGTATTCGTCGCGGGCCACTCCGCCGCCGCCTTCTTCGTCGCGGCGCGCGGCCACCACGCCGACCTTGGCGGTATCGCGCCGGGGTCGATGCCGCCGAACAGCCGCAGCATCGATGACGAAGGCATCATTTTCGACAATATGCTCCTCGTCGACGACGGCCATTTCCGCGACGCCGCGGTCGCCGCGCATCTCGCCGACAGCCCCTTCCCGGCGCGCAATCCGGCGCTCAACATCGCCGATCTCAAGGCACAGGTGGCGGCCTGCCAGCGCGGCGCCAGCGCGCTCGTCGATCTCAGCGCCGCGCACGGCACCGCCACCGTCGCCGCCTACATGGCGCATGGTCAGGCGCAGGCCGAAACCGCCGTCCGCCAGCTGCTCGCGCGCCTCAGCGATGGCCAGTTCCGCTACGCGATGGACAATGGCGCCGAAGTTGTCGTCGCGGTCCGCGTCGATCGCGCCGCGCGCCACGTCACGATCGACTTTACCGGGTCGAGCGCCACCTTGCCCGACAATTTCAACGCGCCGCTCCCCGTCGTCCGCGCCGCGGTGCTGTATGTCCTGCGCACGATGCTCGACGATCCGATCCCGATGAACGAGGGTTGCCTAGTGCCCGTCACCTTGATCGTTCCCGAAAACTCGATGCTCAGCCCCGGCTATCCCGCCGCGGTCGTCGCGGGCAATGTCGAAACGAGCCAGGTGATCACCGACGCGCTGTTTGCGGCCTTGGGCGCGATGGCGCCCGCGCAAGGCACCATGAACAACTTCACCTTCGGCAATACCGCGCACCAATATTACGAAACGATCGCCGGCGGCTCAGGCGCCGGACCGGGCTTTGACGGCACCAGCGTCATCCAGACGCATATGACCAACAGCCGCATGACCGATCCCGAAGTCATGGAAATGCGCTTCCCGGTGATCGTCGAGGAATTTTCGATCCGCAAAGGGTCGGGCGGCACCGGCCAATGGCATGGCGGCGACGGTGCCACCCGCCGCATTCGCTTCCGCGAGCCGATGGCGGCGAACATCCTCGCCAACCGCCGCGCAATTCCGCCGCGCGGGCTGGCGGGCGGCAGCGACGCCGCGCCGGGCCGCAACTGGGTCGAACGCAGGGATGGTTCAGCAGAAATGCTCGGCGCAACAGGCAGCGCCCACCTCGCCGCAGGCGATGCGTTCGTGATCGAAACGCCGGGCGGCGGCGGTTACGGGGCAGCGGGGGAGGATGAATGATTGACAGCTTCACGTTGCTGTTCCCCGGCGAAAGCCGGGGTCCAGGGCTTCCTGACGCAAAGCTGGCTTTAGGACGCCTTGGACCCCGGCTTTCGCCGGGGAACAGTTTGACCGATAGCGGAGCCCTGCCATGCTCGTCCTGATCGGCATCCTCATCATCATCGCGGGCTTTGTCCTGCGCTTCAATCCGCTGCTCGTCATCATGGCCTCGGCGCTCGCGACCGGCCTCGCCGCGGGGCTCGACATCGCCGCAATCATCGCCGCATTCGGCAAGGCGTTCAACGACACGCGCTATGTCTCGATCATCTGGATCGTCCTCCCCGTCATCGGCCTGCTCGAAGCCTATGGCCTGCAACAACACGCCCGCACATTGATCGGCCGCATGAAGGGCGCGACGCTCGGCCGTCTGCTCACCGGCTACCTCCTGCTGCGTCAGGGCATGGCCGCGGTCGGGCTCACCTCGGTCGCGGGCCATGCCCAGACCGTCCGCCCGCTCGTCGCCCCGATGGCCGAAGCCGCCGCCGAGGCCGCGAACCCAGCGCTGACCGATGAGCAGCGCGAAGAGATCAAGGCGCAATCCGCCGCGACCGACAATATCGGGCTGTTCTTTGGTGAAGACATCTTCCTCGCCATCGGCTCGATCCTGCTGATGAAAGGCGTGCTCGAAGGCTATGGCTATCAGATCGAGCCGCTGCACTTCTCATTGTGGGCGATCCCGACCGCGATCGCCGCCTTCCTGATCCACGGCTTCCGCCTCCGCCGTCTCGACCGGCGCATGGCGGCCAGGACGGGGGCGGCGGCATGATCACCCTCGGTTTCGTTTACGTCCTCGCGGGCCTCACCTTCGCGCTGTTCGCGGTGCTGGGCGCCATGGACCGCAGCAATCCCAAATGTTTCGGCAACGCCGCTTTCTGGGGGCTGCTCGCGCTGTCGATGCTCGCGGGCGATTATCTCGGCGATTTCGGCAACGGCTGCCTCGTCCTCGCTCTCGTCGCGATCGCCGGAACCGGTCAGATCGGCCGCTCCCCCGGCGGCGAGATCGCTCCCGAACTCCAGGCCGAACGAGCTGCGAAACACGGCCCCTTCCTCCTCCTCGTCGCGCTGATCATCCCCGCCGCAGCGCTCGCGGGCACCTTTCTGTTCAAATGGCTCCCCGGCCTCGCCGATCCCAAGCAGGCGACGCTGATCTCGCTCGCCATCGGCGTCCTGATCGCGCTCGCCGTCGGCATGGCGCGCCTCAAACCGCCTCTGCTCCTCCCCGCGCAGCAGGGCCGCCGCCTGCTCGACGCGGTCGGCTGGGCCGCGATCCTGCCGCAGATGCTGGCCAGCCTGGGCGCGGTGTTCGCGCTTGCCGGGGTCGGCGAAGTCGTCGGCGACCTCATCGGCACCGCAATCCCTCAGGGCAGCCTGTTCGGCGCCGTCCTCGCCTTCGGGCTCGGCATGGCATTGTTCACCATGGTGATGGGCAACGCCTTCGCCGCCTTTCCGGTGATGCTCGCCGCGGTCGGGATGCCGCTGCTGATCAAGCAATATGGCGGCGACCCCGCAGTGGTCGCGGCGATCGGGATGCTCGCGGGCTTCTGCGGTACGCTGATGACCCCGATGGCGGCGAACTTCAATCTGGTCCCCGCCGCGCTGCTCGAACTCAAAAACCCCTATGGCGTGATCAAGGCGCAAATCGGCACCGCGCTCCCGTTGCTGGCAGTGAACATCGGCTTCATCTGGCTCTTTGCATTTTAATGGATCCACCGCTTCCGTTCGTCCTGAGGAGCCATTGAGCTTGTCAAAATGACGTCTCGAAGGACAGCTACGGCGCATCCTTCGAGACGGGTCTTCGCCAAGCTCAGCCCCTCCTCAAAACAAACGGAACAGGAGCTCTATCTCGACTTCGCTCGACCCGAACGGATAGAGAGGTTGCATGACCCTCACCCCCGACCATGCGACCCGCTTCGCCACCGCCACCCTGACGCACCTCGGCCGCGAATATCCGTACAAGATGGACCTCGTGCTGAACGGCCCCGAGGACGCCAAGCCCCCGCGCGAGCACCACCCGATCTTTCACGGCAGCTTCGACTGGCACAGCTGCGTCCACGGCTGGTGGCAGATCCTCCGCGTTGCGCGCCGCTTCCCCGACCTTGCCATTGCCGCCGACATCCGCGCCCGCGCCAACGCTATGCTCGTCGCCGAGAAGGTCACAGGCGAGCTCGCCTTCCTCTCGCGCCCCTATTCCGCCGCGTTCGAGCGCCCCTACGGCTGGGCGTGGCTGCTCGCGCTGCACGCCGAGGCCGAACAACACGACGCCCCCTGGGCGGCCGCACTCGCCCCTCTCGCCGCCGCCTTCGCCGCGCGATTCCATGCGTTCCTGCCCAAGCTCACCTACCCGCTGCGCGTCGGCACCCATTTCAACATCGCCTTCGCGCTCCTCCTTGCGCGCGACTGGGCCGAAACCCGCGACCCCGCGCTCGTCGCCCGCATCGATGCCAGCGCCCACGCCTGGTTCGGTGGCGACCGCGACTGCCAGGCCTGGGAACCCGGCGGCGACGAATTCCTCTCCTCGGCGCTCAGCGAGGCGCAGCTGATGACCGTCGTCCTCGGCGACGACTTCCCGGCGTGGTTCGACGCCTTCTTGCCCCGCGCCGCCGACCAACACCCTGTAACGCTGTTCACCCCCGCCACCGTCTCCGATCGCAGCGACGGCAAGATCGCCCACCTGGACGGCCTGAACCTCAGCCGCGCTTGGAACTGGCGCGCGATCGCCGCCGCGCTTGGTCCCGGCCATCCGGTCGCGCCGGTCGCCGAAGCGGCAGCGCAGCGCCACCTCGCCGCCGCGCTCCCGCACGTCACCGGCGACTATATGGGCGAACATTGGCTCGCGACCTTCGCGCTGCTGGCTTTGGATGGTCTGTGACTTACCCGCCCCAATCTTCGTCACCCCGGACTTGATCCGGGGTCCATAACGACGGCGCAGGAATGGATACCGGATCAAGTCCGGTGTGACGAAGTATGAACGCTGTCCGCCGACATTGACAACCCCCGCCCCCACGGCGAGAGACGGGCCAAGGGGAGAGAGGCCGCCATGACCGCAAAAATGCTGCGCCCGACATCGTTCGACGTCGCCGAGCGCGCCAGGGTGTCGCAATCGACCGTCTCGCGCGCGCTCCGCAATTCGCCGGGCGTCAACGCCGAAACCCGCGCCCGCGTGTCGGCGGCAGCGCGCGAACTCGGTTATGTCGTCGACCGCCACGCTTCGTCGCTGCGCCTCAAAAGCAGCGAGACGATCGCGCTCGTCACCATCTGCCGCCCCGGCGAGGATCGCAGCGCAATCAACCCCTTTTATTTCGCATTGCTCGGCAGCATCGCCGCCGCGACCTCGGCCCGCGGCTTCAACCTGCTCGTCTCGTTTCAGGAAAACCCCGACAATTTCCGCGCCGATTTCGTCGCGTCCGGCCTCGCCGATGCGATGATCGTGATCGGCACCACCAGCAACCGCGCCGCATGGGACTATTTCGCCGCCGCGCAGGCATCGGGGCTCGACTTCGTCTGCTGGGGCAGCCCCGGCAGTCCGTTCCACTGGATGCGCAGCGAAAATGACGAGGGCGGCCAGCTCGCCGCCGAACATTTCGTCAAGCTCGGCCGCCGCCGCGTCGCCTTTGTCGGGCCGCAGCAATCGCCGCAGCGCCAGTTCGACGAGCGGCGCGACGGCTTTACCGCGACGCTGGCGGCGCACGGCGTCACCGCGATCATCGCCGAGCCGCCCGCCGCCGCCGATCGCCATGCCCAGGGCGTCTCCGCGGTGCAGGCGTTGCTGACCGCCCACCCCGACACCGATGCGATCTTTGCGGCCAGCGACATGCTCGCGCTCGGCGTGCTCCAGGGGCTGAAAGACGCGGGCCGCCGCGTGCCGGAGGACGTCGCGCTGATCGGCTTTGACGGCATCCGCGCCGGCACCCTCGCTGACCCGGCGCTGACCACGCTCGAACCCGATCTCGATGCGGCGGGCGAGGCACTCGTCGCGATGGCTCTCGAGGATGACGAACGCACCCGCAGCGGCACCCGCATCCCCGTCCATCTCGTGGTGCGCGGAACCGCCTGACGCGCTAGTGGTTTCTACGTAACCGTGACGTAACTATCCGAAAAGTAAGAACTCGTTATCCATGACGCTGCTACCTTCGGGGGCGGAGAGGCAGGCAATTTGTCGGGTCAGTTTTTCATCCAGTTGCTCAATCCGGGCATCGGTCTGCTGTTCGCGGCGGCCTTTTTCCTGCTCTGGCTGAACCGCCGCGACCGCTATGTCGCCTATGCCGCGGGCGCCTACACCGCCTCGGCTATCGCCTTCCTGATCCTCGACGTCGGGCCAGTGCTGCCATTCGACCTGCATCGCATCCCAGCCAATATTGGTTTTCTCGCTACCGGGGCGCTGTTCGCCGCGGCGATTATCGGCCGCTATGGCCTGCCGATACCGTGGCGGTCGATGGCGGTCACCGGCGCAGCGTCGATGACGGTTTTCCTGTGGTTCCTGCTCGGCCAGCCCAGCATCGGTGGCCGTATCCTGTCGATCAGCATCGGTGCCGCGATCATCGCCATGATGATCGTCCGCGCGCTGTGGCCGATCGATAAAGTCTATCTGATCGACCGTGTGCTGTTCTGGGTCGCGGCGCTGTCGGTGGTCAATCTGACCGCCCGGCCGATCATCCTCCTCGCGCTCGGCGGCGGCTTCGACAGCTATGTTGGTTTTCAACAATCGGTCTATTGGACCACGGTGCAATTCAGCCAGGCGATGGTCGCGATCCTCGCCGCGATCGGCCTGATGGTCGCGGTGGCGATCGACCAGATCAGCGAACTGCGCCGCCAGGTCGATGACGACAATCTGTCGGGCTTGCTCAACCGCCGCGGGTTCGAGGCCCGCGCCGGATCGGCGCTGCGCCGCTGTATCGACGACGACCGCCCCGCCGCGCTGATGATCGCCGACCTCGATCATTTCAAGCGCGTCAACGATACTTATGGCCACGCCGTCGGCGACGCGATCATCGCCGCTTTTGGCGCGCATGTCCGCGCCATCGGTCCCGTCGAGATGGTCGCCGGCCGCATTGGCGGCGAAGAATTTGCGCTGCTTGTCCCTGGCGCCGGGATCGAGGCGGCGCGCCAACTCGCCGAAGCGGTTCGCACCGGCCTTGCCGCCGCCTGCGCCAACCGCATCCCCGTCGCGCTGGCTCCCACCGTCAGCCTCGGTATCGCGGTCGGTGTCCCCGGTGCCGGGCTATCGGCGCTGATGCAAGAGGCCGATCAGGCGCTCTACGAGGCCAAGCGCAGCGGCCGCAACCGCGTCCGCACCTTCACCCCCAACCCCGTCCGCCTTGCCGCCAGTTGCGGCTGACGCGCGGATGTGATCCGGGTCACCGCAAGCATGGCATCGGCGCGGTAGCCGGTTCACAACGCTGTGTCGTCAATCGACGCGGCCATGCAATCGACAGGAGATCCTATGAAGTTCGTCACCGCCGCCCTCGCCGCGCTGCTCCCCCTGTCGGCGTGCTCCGAGGCCGAAGCGCCGCAGGACGGCCCGATCAAAACGGTCGCCAGCCAGCCGAAGATCACCCCCGCCATTCCGGTCAGCGTCAAGGAGGCGCGCCGCGGACCGGTCGACCTGACGCCTTATGTTGGCAAATATCCATTCGACGTCGTGAACGGCCACCGCTTCCTCGATCATCCGGCGGTCAAGGCCGCGGTCGCCGCCGCGGTCCCCGACGCCAAGGCGCGCGCGGGCATTGCTTTTGCCGACCGCAGCCTGGGCATACCGATCGTCCGCGTCGCGGGCGGGCGCATCCTGATCTGGGGCGGTGAATGGCGCGCCGAAGACCGCTACAATTGGGCGGTGATCATCGCCCCCGACGGTTCCAAGCCCGAGGTCTGCATTTATGATGCAGGCGACTATGACGCGGACTTGCAGTCCTCATCCTGGTACACCCCCGGCCAGCCCGCGGTGATGAAACAAGGCACCTGCCCATCGACGGCGGAGGATTATCCGCTGGCGGACATTGCCGCCGGTTAAGCCCGCAGCAGCCGTTCGACGATCGCGACATGCCGCGGCTTGCCGCTGGCCGTATCGACCGCAGCGACGAAATTGCCGTCGATCCGCATCGCGACATAGCCATGAACAACGCTGCTCAGCGCGATGAGCAGCGTCGTCGCATCGTCGGCCTGCGCGTTGGGCAGGGCCAGCACATCCTGTTCGATCCCCGCATATAGTCCATCGACCAGCGCGGCCAATCCGGCGTCGTCAGGGTCGAGCATGTCCATCCGCCACATCATCCGATAGCGGTTGGGGTGCGCCAGCGCATAGGCAACATAGGCATCGGCAAAAGCAATGATCCGCACCTGCGGTGAAGCTGGTGCCGCAGCGCGCGCCGCGGTTGACCCTGCGCACAAATCGCCGAAGCATTGGACGGCCAGCGCGGTCAGCAAGGCGCGGCGGTCGGCGAAATGATTGGCCGGCGCGGCGTGCGACACCCCCGACGCTCGCGCGACGGCGCGGATCGTCACCGCCTCGACCCCCTCGGCGTCAAGCAGGCCCAGCGCGGTATCGATGAGCAGCTGGCGCAGCGCCCCATGATGTTGGCCTCTCTTCATCCACCCCTCATTGATACTGCCTATCGTGCGATGCAAGCCGGACGATTGCCATGAGACCACCGCGCCATTGTTACCGAGGAACATATCATTGATCCCGGCGGTCATCGACGCAGGCGGCTGCCCGGACCATCAACGGCTTTAAGCAAGCGTAGGGAATCGCGCCGCTTTGACGTCGGTCTCACGTCGCCCGCCCGATAGAGCGCCGACACACCAGTTCCCTGCAATCAAACATAATTGACAGTGTCAATTTAGCGGCATTATATTGACGCCGTCAATTGGAGTCGCCCGATGCGCCGTATCATCCTCACTGTCGCCCTGATCCCGTTCGGCGTCCTCACCCCGATCCTCGAATTGGGGATGACGCATGTCGTCAACCCCGACTGGCCCGGGCACGCGCGGTTGCACGAGGTTTGGCAATTGCTCACCAACAGCACGCTGGCATTGCTTTGCCTGTGGCTGATCTGGTGCAGCCGCCAAGTGCGGCTTCCCGCGCTGATCGCCTTCATCATCTCGCTCGGCTTTCTCGTCGCCTACGCCCTCAGTCCGCTATACGGCGGCACAATGCAGCACAGCGACGGCAGCGAGGTTGCGGTCGGCGGGATCAATCTGGCGGTGGCGATGATGGCGGTCACGACGACCGCGATCGGCGCCGTGCTGGCGTCGACCTTCCGCACGCCGCACGATGGTCGGGATCGTGGGCGGGACACCACCCCGCTCGCGGAAAACCAGCCCGGTTGACGGGTTGATACGAAAGGTTCAAACCCGCCCCTCTCACAAACAAAAGGGCGGCTTTTCATGCGCAAACTGGCAATTTTGGGCGCAAGCCTGTTCGTGCTGTCGGTTCAACCGAGTTACGCGCAGGACGCGCCCGCGCCGCCTCCCGCCGCGCAGGATGGCGCCACGCCCGCACCCGCCGCCGAGCCCGCACCCCCCGCCATGTCCGCCGCCGCGGTCGGCAGCGCGCGCACCGCGCCCGAACGCCGCCTGACCGGCGCCGACCTGTTCGACCTAGCGATCGCCGCCGACCCCCAGATCAGCCCCGACGGCCGCCACATCGCCTATGTCCGCCGCGCCAACGACATCATGACCGACCGCGCGGTCAGCAGTATCTGGCTCATCGACACAGCGACCGGCGAGGAAATCCCGCTGGCGGGACGGCAAGGCGGCGCCTTTTCGCCCCGCTGGTCGCCCGACGGCAAACGACTGGCCTACGCCTCGACCGAAGGCGGCAGCGCCCAGCTATGGGTGCGCTGGATGACTGGCGGCGAGGCGGTGCGGTTGACCGGCCTGCCGACCGCCCCCTCATCGCTCGCCTGGTCGCCCGACGGGCGCTCGATCGCTTATACCATGCTGGTCAAGGACGACGGGCTGAAACTTGGCGCCGCCCCCGCCAACAAGCCCGAAGGCGCGACTTGGGCCGAGCCGCTCGAAATCCGGGACCTCCTGACCTATCGCGCCGATGGGCAGGGCTATGTCGAACCTGGATTCGAAAAAATCTTCCTTGTCCCGGCCACCGGCGGTGCCCCGCGCCAGCTGAGCTTCGGCCCCTATCACGACACCGGACCGTTGAGCTGGTCGCGCGATGGACGCACGCTCTATTTTGCCGCCAATCGCCGCGCCGATTGGGAGACCGATCCGGTCGAAAGCGAAGTCTACGCCCTCGACGTCGCGGGCGGGCGCATCACCGCGCTCACCGACCGCAACGGCCCTGACGCCAACCCTTTGGTGTCACCCGACGGACGACTGATCGCCTATCTGGGCTTCGACGATAATCGGCGCGCCTATGAACATACCCGGCTTTACGTGATGGCCCCCGACGGCGCGAACCGCCGCAGTCTTACCGCCAATTGGGACTATAGTGTCGATGCGATCCAATGGGGTGACGGCGGCCGCGCGCTCTACGCACAATATGACGATCATGGCGAAACCCGCATCGCGCGCATCGGCCTTGACGGATCGGTCCGCGACGTCGCCAAAGGGCTGTCGGGGGGCGGGCTCGACCGGCCCTACACCGGCGGCAGTTTTACCGTATCGGATGGCGGCGCGATCGCCTTCACCGGCGGCACCGCGACCCGCCCGGCCGAAGTGCAGCTAGCGCGCGGCGGCTCGGCGCGCATCCTGACCGACCTCAACCGCAGCTTACGCGAAGTGAAATCACTCGGCGAAGTCCGCAAGATCACCACCGCGTCCAGCCACGATGGCAAGCCGATCGAGGGCTGGCTCACCCTTCCCCCCGGCTATGTCGCGGGTCAACGCGTGCCGCTGATCCTTGAGATCCACGGCGGCCCCTTCACCGCCTACGGCCCGCATTTTTCGACCGATAATCAGCTTTACGCCGCCGCGGGCTACGCCGTCATGTCGGCCAACCCGCGCGGCTCGACCAGCTATGGCGCAGCCTTTGCGCAGGAAATCGACAAGGCTTATCCGGGCAATGATTATTTCGACCTGATCAGCATCGTCGACCAGGCGATCGCGCTCGGAGTGGCCGATCCCGACGCGCTGTTCGTCACCGGCGGCTCGGGCGGCGGCGTGCTCACCAGCTGGATCGTGGGCAAGACCAACCGCTTCAAGGCCGCGGTGACCCAGAAACCGGTGATCAATTGGACCACACAGGCGCTGACCGCCGACGGCCCCGCCTTTTTCGGCCCCTATTGGCTCGGCGCCCAACCATGGGAAAAGCCCGAACTTTATTGGTCGCTGTCACCGCTGTCGCTCGTCGGCAATGTCGAAACCCCGACGCTGGTCGTTGTAGGCGCGGAGGATTACCGCACCCCGGTCAGCGAATCCGAACAATATTACACCGCGCTGCGATTGCGCGGCGTCCCGACCGCGCTGGTCAAGATCCCCGGCGCCAGCCACGGCGGCATCGCGGCGCGGCCTTCGCAATCGGCGGCCAAAGCAGCGGCGATCCTCGCCTGGTTCGCCAAATACCGCCAAGGCTGGACCCGCCCGCCCGCGCCCTGACCGCACGGTTGTGACGACGATCACCGCGGCGCCATGTCCGCCGCGATAGAGAGACGGGCATGGGCTGATCGCAGCCCGGCAAGAACGGAAAAATGGTCGTGTTAAAACTGCTCACGGTACCGGTCGCTGTCCTGATGACGGCGGCACTCACGTCGCCTTCAACCGCCAGCGCCGCCGAACCCGCCATGCCCGCGGCAGGAACGGCCGAATCGGCGACGGCCGAGCCCGAATTCACCCCTCTCGACGCAATCGAACGGGTCCGCCAGGCGGGTTGCGGCATCGACGATTTCGAAGAATTCCTCGCCTGGTACAGCAGCGCGACCGAGAGCGGCGGCTGGCTGGAGCAAGTCATCTTTACCAGCTACATGGTGAATGTCGGCAAGCTCGCCGACCCAAGCGGCCCCGGCTATTGGGTCGACCGCGAGCAATATCTGGGCCAGTTCCGGATCAGCGGCAGCGATTATCGGTTCAGCCGCGAGGTCGGTTCGGGACCGCTGCCGCCGGAATATAGCCGCATCTCGCTGACCCGCGTCGGTGACAAGAAATACCGCGTCGGTTGGCAGGGCGGCCTGCCCTTTGCCGGTATCGATGGCGCCGATCGCGACGCCCAGGCCGGTGCCTATATTTTCGAACACAAGAAGGATTGCTGGTATCTCACCGGCGATCTGCGCTGATCGGAGCCAGACTGATGCGTTTTCGTCTTGGCCTGCCCCTTTTTCCTCTGCTGCTGCTCGCCTCCGGCGCCGCCGACGCGCGGCTGCCCCCGCTCGCCGGCCAACCGCCCGTCGCCAGCCCACCCTATCGCGAAAGCTGGCGCTACACCTGCGACGCCGAACAACAGCTGGCGGGCGGCACCGTCACCCTCACCCGGCTGTTTACCGATGACGGCAAGCTCGACGGCGGCGATTTCCTGCGCTGGACCGCAGCCGGATATGATCCGCAGCGCGTCCGCCGCCCGCTCGAACTTGAGCTTTCCTATATCTGGAACATCGCGCGCCAGCCTGCGGTCGCGGACCGCGAGATCGAGATCAAGCTGCGCGTTGGCACCGACGCTGACCTGCCTGAGGTCGCGCTGCTCGAAATCCAGCGCCCCTTTCCGGTCCGGCCGCACGGCATCATCGGCAGCACCGCGCTGTCAACCATGGTCTTCCCCTATGGCCCGCACGACCAGAAAAACGGCCATGGCGAGCTGCCGCTCGGCGACCTGCTCGCCTATGGTGCAGGCTATGACACACTCGGTTGGACGCTGGTCCGCCCGTCCGACCGCCTCGGCGGCCGTCAGGAGCTTGCGAGCGGCACCCTCGACATCGCGCCCTTGCGCGCGGCGGTGACGGCGCTCCCCGCGCTGCGGGCCATGCTGGCGGCCAAGACGTCCGATCCCAAGGCGCGCTGCACCCGCGTGCTGTGGCCCGACACCATCCGCTATTGATGGCCTGCCGCATGACCCCCAGCATTATCATCGCCGACGATCACCCGGTGTTCCGCGGCGGGCTGGCGCAACTTGTCGGCGGCGCGTTCCCCGGCATGGCGCTACGCGAAGCAGGCTCGGTCGCCGAAATGCTCGGTGTCGCCGAACGCTATATGGCGCCTTGGCTGTTCACCATCGATTTGCTGTTTCCGGGGATGGACCCCGCCGAAACGCTGCCGATGATGCGGCGCCGCTTCCCGCGTTCGTCGATCGCGGTCGTGTCGATGTTCGACGATGATGCCACGATCGACCGCGTGATGGCCTATGGCGCTGATGCCTATATCGCCAAATCGGTGCGCGCCGACCGCATGGTTGCGGGGCTCCGCGCGCTGCAACAGGGCGAATTTGTCGTGCTGAAACCCGACCAGCCGTCCATGTGCGCGATGCCGCCGGCCGCGGCCGTCTCGCCCACGCTGACCGAGCGTCAGGTCGAGGTGCTGACAATGCTCGCGCAGAAACAATCGAACAAACAGATCGCGCGCCGCCTCGACCTGTCGCATTTCACCGTCCGCAACCATGTGTCGCATCTGCTGCGCACGATGGGCGCCGCGACGCGCGGCGAGCTGGCCGAAAAGGCCCGCCACGCGGGGCTGATCGCTTAGGACGGCAGCCGCTTGTGCAAATGATCGCGCGGGATCGTGCCGCCCGCCACCCCCTTGCAATTCCCTGTCCCCGGCGTAAGGCGGCGCCAACATAAACCCGCGCGTGCGACTCCCGTTGGCCCCGCTCTCCCGCTTCGCCTTCGGACAGTCTTCCCCCGCCGCGCCAAAAATGGGGACTGCTGCAAAATGACGACCACGGGCAACGACACGCTGGGCACCCGTTCGACGCTGAGCGTCGGCGGCAAGAATTACGCTTATTATTCGCTCGCCAAGGCCGCGGCAAAACTGGGCGACGTGTCGCGGCTGCCGTTCAGCATGAAAGTGCTGCTCGAAAACCTGCTGCGCTTCGAAGATGGCGGCTTCACCGTTTCGACCGGCGACGTGCAGGCGATCGTCGACTGGCAGAAAGACCCCCATTCGAACCAGGAAATCCAGTATCGCCCGGCGCGCGTGCTGCTCCAGGATTTCACCGGCGTGCCCTGCGTCGTCGACCTTGCAGCGATGCGCGATGCGATCGCCAAGCTCGGCGGCGACACGACCAAGATCAACCCGCTCGTCCCCGTTCATCTCGTCATCGACCACTCGGTCATGGTCGACGAATTCGGCCATCCGAAGGCATTCGAGCAGAATGTCGAGATCGAATATTATCGCAATGGCGAACGCTACGACTTCCTGAAATGGGGTTCGAAGTCGCTCGACAATTTCAAGGCGGTGCCCCCGGGCACTGGCATCTGCCATCAGGTCAATCTGGAACATATCGCGCAGGCGGTGTGGTCGAGCGAGGATGCGTCGGGTGAAACCGTCGCCTATCCCGACACCTGCGTCGGCACCGACAGCCACACGACGATGATCAACGGGCTGGGTGTGCTCGGCTGGGGCGTCGGCGGGATCGAGGCCGAGGCCGCGATGCTGGGTCAGCCGGTGTCGATGCTGATCCCCGAAGTTGTCGGGTTCAAGATGACGGGCAGCCTGAAGGAAGGGGTCACTGCGACCGACCTCGTGCTCACCGCGACGCAGATGCTGCGCGCCAAGGGCGTCGTCGGCCGCTTCGTCGAATATTTCGGCCCCGGCCTCGCGTCGCTGAGCCTCGCCGACCGCGCGACGCTCGCGAACATGGCGCCCGAATATGGTGCGACCTGCGGCTTCTTCGGCATCGACGACAAGACGCTCGATTACATGCGCCTGACCGGCCGCAGCGACGAGAATATCGCGCTGGTCGAAGCCTATGCCAAGGCGCAAGGGCTGTGGATCGTCGAGGGTGCCGCGGACCCGGTTTTCACTGACACGCTCGAACTCGACCTCGCCACCGTCGTTCCGTCGCTCGCGGGGCCGAAGCGGCCGCAGGACCGCGTCTCGCTGCCCGACGTTGACGATGTGTTCAACGCCGATATGGTCAACACCTATAAAAAGGCGCAGACGCGCGTGCCAGTCGAGGGCAAGGATTTCGACATCGGTGACGGCGACGTCACCATCGCCGCGATCACCAGCTGCACCAACACCTCGAACCCCGGGGTGCTGATCGCCGCGGGGCTCGTTGCGAAGAAAGCCGACGCCTACGGCCTGAAGCCGAAACCGTGGGTCAAGACCTCGCTCGCGCCGGGAAGCCAAGTGGTCACCGACTATCTGGAAAAGGCCGGGCTGCAGGCGCATCTCGACAATATCGGCTTCAACCTCGTCGGTTATGGCTGCACCACCTGCATCGGCAATTCAGGCCCGCTGGCCGAGCCGATTTCGAAGGCGATCAACGAACATGGCCTCGTCGCCGCAGCGGTCATCTCGGGCAACCGCAACTTCGAAGGCCGCGTGTCGCCCGACGTGCGCGCCAACTTCCTCGCCTCGCCGCCGCTCGTCGTCGCCTATGCGCTGAAGGGCACGGTGATCGAAGATTTCACCACCACCCCGATCGGGCAGGCACAGGACGGCAGCGACGTGTTCCTCAAAGACATCTGGCCTACCAACCAGGAAGTCGCCGAAACGATGGCGGGCGCAGTCGACCGCGAGATGTTCGAAGCGCGCTATGCCCATGTCTACAAGGGCGACGAGCATTGGCAGAAAATTGAGGTTGAAGGCTCGGATACCTACCAGTGGCGCGCGGGATCGACCTATGTCGCCAACCCGCCCTACTTCGAGGGCATGTCGATGACCCCCGCGCCGGTGTCGGATATCGTGAACGCCAGGCCGCTCGCGATCCTGGGTGACAGCATCACGACCGACCACATCTCGCCCGCAGGCAGCATCAAGGCGGACTCACCGGCCGGAAAATGGCTGATGGAACATCAGGTTAGCAAGGCCGACTTCAACAGCTACGGCGCTCGCCGCGGCCACCACGACGTCATGATGCGCGGCACCTTCGCCAACATCCGCATCAAGAACGAAATGGTCCCCGGCATCGAGGGCGGCATGTCGCGCTATGGCAGCGAAGTCATGCCGATCTACGACGCCGCGATGCGCCACAAGGCCGACGGCACCCCGCTGGTCGTCATCGCGGGCAAGGAATATGGCACCGGCTCGTCGCGCGACTGGGCGGCGAAGGGCACCAATCTGCTCGGCGTCCGCGCGGTGATCGTCGAGAGTTTCGAGCGTATCCACCGCTCGAACCTCGTCGGCATGGGCGTGCTGCCGCTCCAGTTCCTCGACGGCGAGAGCCGCGAGACGCTGGGCCTGACCGGCGACGACCAGTTCACCATCACCGGCGTTGCGGACCTGAAGCCGCGCCAGACCGTCACCGTGAACGTCACCCGCGCCGATGGTTCGACCTTCAGCTTCAATACGCTGTGCCGCATCGATACCGCGAACGAGGTCGAATATTATATGAACGGCGGCATTCTGCATTACGTCCTGCGCAAGCTGGCGGCGTAAGCATAAGCAGGCGAGGATCGGGCGATGGGCAAGCTACTGTTCCTGATCCTCGGCCTGCTGCTTGGCCTGCTGCTCGCGCGCTATCTGCGTCGGCAGCGGGCGAGCCGCGAGCTTTCGGGACCACCGCCGCGCCCGATGGTGCGCGTCGGCGACGAACGGATCAACAATGACGAAATCCGCGCCCTGATCCGCCAGAACCAAAAGATCGAGGCGATCAAGCGGGTCCGCGAACGCACCGGCCTCGGTCTTGCCGAAGCCAAGGACGCGGTCGAGGCGCTCGAGCAGACGATGCGCTGACCCGTCGTTCCTGATACCGGGGCGCCGGCCACCGCAAAGGGACGAATATGGACAGCTATAATATTGCGATCGAAGCGGTCGGCTGGATCGGCGCGTTGCTGATTCTCGGCGGCTATATTCTGCTGTCGCTCGGCAAACTGACCGGACGGTCGCCCGCCTATCAGTGGATGAATGTCATCGGGGCGGCGGGATTCGTGGTCAACAGCGGGTATAATGGTGCCATTCCGTCGGCGGTGCTTAACGTTATCTGGATGGCGATTGGGCTGTTTACGCTGTCGCGCATCCGTGCCACCTTTCGCGCCAAGCATGAAGGCGAAGCATGACCGAGGCCGTATCCGTCAATCCCGTGACCCGGAAACTTGCCCGGATGCGCAGCGATTGGCATCAGGCGCAGATTGAAATCGACCGCCCTTCGATCATCGACAAAATTCGCCACGACAGCGACTGGACCGCCCATTTCGCGTTTATGACGCTCATGTCGGCGGGCATCGCAATACTGGGTCTGCTGCAAAATTCGGTCGCGGTGATCATCGGTGCCATGCTTGTCGCGCCGCTCATGGGGCCCATCCTCGCGCTGGGCTTCGCGATCGCTACGGCGGATTTCAAATGGATGAAGGAAAGTGCGCTGACCTTGCTTGGCGGCATCGCGCTGGCGCTGCTGCTCTGTGCGCTGATCGTCAAGATTTCGCCGATCGAAGCGGTGACAACCGAAATTGCGGCGCGAACCCGCCCGACCCTGTTTGACCTGGCCGTCGCGCTGTTTTCGGCATTGGCAGGCGCTTATGCCATCATCCGCGGCCGGGAGGGTACGATCATCGGGGTCGCCATCGCCACCGCCCTGATGCCGCCGCTCGCCGTGGTCGCTTTCGGTTTTGCCACCGGCCGCTGGTCGGTGTTCGGCGGCGCGTTGCTGTTGTTCTTTACCAACTTCATGACGATTGCGCTGTCCGCGGCGATCGTCGCGCGGATTTATGGATTCAGCGCGCGGCTGTCTCCCGATCAGACGCGCTGGCAGACGATCGTCATCGTCGGCGCCTTCGTGTTGCTCGCGCTGCCGCTCGGCTACACACTGCGCCAGATCGCGTGGGAGGCGACGGTGCAACGGCAGGCGGGCGATGCCATTCAGGCCGCCTTTGCCAATAAGGCCCGCACCTCCGGCCTTTCAATCGACTTTGACGCGCGGCCGATCGTCGTCGATGCGACGGTGCTGACCCCGGTGGTCAACGCCCGCGCCGATGACTGGATCGCCCGACGGCTGGCCGGACAATTGGACGCGCCGGTTACCGCGCGTATCGTGCAATATCAGGTAAGCAGCGCAGCCGAAACGGCGCGCAAGGAAACCAGCACGGCGCGCGAGCGCGACGCTGCGACGCGCGCCGTGGTCGAACAGCGCACGCTCAGCGGCAATCTGGCAACCTTGGCCGGTGTCTCTCAGGCCGCCGTGCTCATCGACAGCGGCAAGCGTCAGGCCACGGTGCGCGTCAAGCCGCTGGTCGGCGCTTCGCTGGAAACCTATCGCGCGCTTGAGCGCCGCGCCCGCGCCGCCCATTCCGCTTGGGGCATCGACCTCGTCCCTCCGCTCGTATCTCTGCCCGCGCTGAACGTTGCGGATGGCGCGGTGGTCGCTGCGGATCAGGCGGATTATGATCTGGTGCTGTGGGCTGCACGCCGCACCGGCGTGCCGGTCGGTGTAATCGGCAGCGGCGAGGAAGCCGAAGCGCTGGTGGCCCAGCTTCGCAACGACGGCGTGGACGCACGACGCATGAGCGACGCCGCGGCGCCGGAAGGCGATGTCGCGCTCCGCTGGATTACGGCCGAAGACACAGGTGGCGAAGATTGATGCCCCTATGCCGTCTGCGCCGCCGATGCAGATCGGTCCGCAGAGGCGGTGGTGGTGTGGGCAGTCAGATGCGAACCCGTCTCTAGAAGGGATTTCCCTGAAACACGGGAATTTACAGGGAAAATGACTTTGAAGGTCTGGCCGATGGCAAAATTGCGGTCTGCAAACCCCGTAATTTCCGCGATGTGACCGAAAAATTCCCTAAATTCGGAACAGGGAAATTTTCAACTTACCGACGGGAATCTCTCCAGGATTAGGCAACACATCAACGATCTGATGAAGGTCGACTTTCAAGATTTTCTTGGCGGATGAGTTCTTTGCCAATATACCGACCCACGTCCGACGCAGAGGTCATCCGGTAGTTCCGGATGCGCAGCAGAAGACCATCACTTGACCACGCGAAGCGAAGGCAGGTGACGGTTGTCCGCTGAATCGCTGCGTTGCCGTCGCTCTGTTTCCTTCGCTGGTCGCCAGACCATGAAGAAGGAAAAGAGTAATGCGCATCAAGCCCGTCAAAACCTCGGCGACGCCACCAGCACACTTGGTCAACTTCGACCACCGGCTCGGCGTGATTCAGTATCGTCCTCCCGGATCGCTCAAGCCCTACGACAACAATCCCCGGAAGCATCCTGAGAAGCAGATCGTGAAGCTCATGGCTTCGATCAGGCAGTTCGGTTTCTATCTTCCCGCCGTCATCGACGATCAGGGGACCATCATCATCGGCGAGGCGCGGATAGAGGCAGCCAAGCGCCTTGGCATTCCCGAAGTGCCGGTGCTGATCGAGGATAAGCTGACCTCAAGCCAACGTCGCGCCCTTCGTATTGCCGACAACAAATTGGCCGAGCTTGGAACGTGGGATCTCGAACTGCTTGCGATCGAGATCAACGACATCATCGAGATCGGCGATGTCGGCTTGGAGACATTCGGGTTCGACGCAGGCGAAATCGATTTCCTACTCGACGAGAGTACGGGCGAACTCATCGCCGACGATCCAGCGGACGCAGTCCCGGCGATCCCCAAACATCCAGTCAGCGAGGCAGGTGACTTATGGAGACTCGGGGAGCATCGCCTGTTGTGCGGGTCCAGCCTGGACGCTGCAAACTGGACACGCCTGATGAACGGCGAGGTGGCGCAGATGCTCTTCACGGACGCGCCCTATAACGTCCGCATCCAAGGCAATGTGTCCGGGCTTGGAAAGGTCAAGCACGAGGAGTTCGCGCAGGCGTCTGGCGAAATGACGTCCGCCGAATTCACGACCTTTTTGACGGACGCAATCAGGTGCGCCGCCGCCCACCTCAAAGATGGGTCGGTGCTCGATATGTTTATGGATTGGCGAAGCTTGGGAGCACTGATCGAGGCGGTGCGTCTTAACGATCTGTCACTCCTCAATATGTGCGTCTGGAACAAGACGAACGGCGGCATGGGTTCACTTTATCGCTCGAAGCACGAACTCGTGGTGATCGCAAAAAAGGGCGACGCGCCGCACATCAACAATGTGCTGCTCGGCAAATATGGCAGGTATAGGACGAACGTCTGGGACTATGCCGGAGCCAACAGCTTCGGCGCCTCGCGCGACCAGGATCTTGCCGATCACCCCACTGTGAAGCCCACCGCTCTGGTTGCCGATGCGCGCGCTGGCATTCAGTTTGAGCATAAGTCTTCCCCTGCATCGCCCGGCAATATGTCGACGATCAGTGACGCGACTAATGCTTCGAGACGGTAGCAAGTTAAGCTCATTGTCACTGATCGTCTGTAGATCAATCAGTCACATCGCGTCTTTACTCGCGCGTGGATATACGCGTTCGCCTCGGCCGGAATGTGAGAAGCCTCAGGGAAGAGAGAGGCTGGAGCCAGGAGGACTATGCCGACCGTGCAGACATCCATCGCACCTACGTCAGCGATATCGAACGGGATCGGCGCAACCCGACGATTACGGTCGTCGAGAAATTGGCTCAGCCGTTTGGCGTGACGTCAGGGCAGCTGCTCGACGGAGTTTAATCGGCTTCAACCGCAGGTTGGCGGCGCATCGATCCGGCACGAAAAACGACGCGGCGGTGGGAACCGCCGCGCCGGAGGAGTGCAGTTGAAGAGAGGCCTCAGGGTGCCGGAGTGCGATTGGCGATCGCATTCTCGATCAGGTCCTGCATGACCTGCTCAAGCTCGACGCCCTTGCGGTCGCCGCCGCTCGAAATCTCGGTCGCGATCAGGCCATAATAGCCGGTCTCGCGATCAATCCAGCCGGTCCAGCCGTAGGCGCCGGGAGATGAGTTGATCTTGGACGCCGCGCAGGCCGAAGGCGTGTCGCATTCGACAAAGGAGCCGAGTGCATATTCCCAATTGCCCGCGCTCCCCGGAACGAAGACGCGCGGCAGGCCCGCGGTGCGCTGCTGCGTAAAGCTCGTCATGTCGGTGATAAAGCTGCCGCCAAGGAAGGCACGCAGCAGTTTCGCGTAATCGCGCGGCGTCGAATAGGCGCCGCCCGCGACCCACGGGTTGGTGGGAGCGCTTCCCGCAGGGTCATACCAGGTCGTGCTCGTCATCCCGAGCGGGGTCGTCACATGCTGCGCGAACAGTTCGTGGAAATTTCGCTGGCGGGCCGGCGATGTACCGGGCGCGACGCTGGTATCCTTCGCCTCAAGATAGGCCGCCGCGACCTGAAGGCCGTGCGGTCCATAGCTGTATTGCGCTCCGGGAGCGTTACCCGGGCGTAATATGTCATAGCGCAAATCGTGGATGCTCTTTGCGCAATTATACAGCGTCATGGCCGGAAGCAGCTGGCAACCGCCGACGAGCGGGCTCGCGTTGAAGCCCGATGTCATCGACAACGTGTGCTTGAGTTTGACATCCTTCTTCGTCCCGCTCGTGGTCCAGAAGGCAAGCGGCGGCCGCATCGGATCCTCAAGCGTCGCGATACCGGCCTGCGCCATGCGCATACCGAGCGCGCCGGCGAACCATTTGGAGGCGGACGCGAGCGGGGTCACCCGATCGATACCGAAGCTGCCCTTTTCATAGGCGAAAAGATAGTCGGGATCCGAAGCGTTCCCCACAATAAAATAGCCGTTATCGACCTCGGTATCGGCGTCGATGGCCGCCTGCAGCGCCGTCCAGTCGTATGAATAGCCACCGACTGTTGTCGTGAGACTTGTTGCGGCGGGCGCCGCCGCAGCAGATGCCGATGCCGTGGCAGCAGGCTCCGCCGGTGGCAGCTGCACCATCGGCCGCGCGTCGCCACTGTCATCACCTCCGGAACTGCCCTGCGCGGCGAATGCGGCCGCGCCGACCAGCGCCGTGCCGGCGGCAAACGATATCCATTGTTTTCTTCCAGCCATTTTCTCTCTCCCAGCTTCGTTGCACGTCGTCGAAACGGAGGGCCGGTGCGGCCGAGCGGGCTAGGGCCGGGGTTGGCCGCTCCCGAAGTGAATCATCAGCAGATGGTCGAGCTGTGTCTTGCGAAAGTCGGCGAAGACGCCCGATTGCGGCCCAAACTTCGCGAGCCGGTCGCTTGCGACCTCGTACCGCGGCCAATCACGAACCGGTGCGCAGCCGGGAACGCCCGTCTTGGCAAAGGCAACCCAGCAGGCGGACATGCCCTCGCCGAAGCGGCGATCTTCGTCCTCGACCGGCCCGGCGAGCGAAGCAAGATAGTCCAGCGTCCCGAACAGATAGGGAATCTCAGACCCGTGCGCGGCGCCTTTGGCGCGGCCGCGCCGCGCCGCCGCGACATAGTCGAAATGATAGAGGTAGGAGGGCGCACCGGCCGCCGTCCGCGCCGCGAGCCAGCGCGCCGGGGCGACGAACCAGGCGTCGCCCAGCACCTGGCGTGCCAGCTCGTCGTCGGCGAGACCTGTGCCATAGGCCGCGCGCCCAGCCACCTGATCGGGACCGAGATAGGCGAGCGCTGCCGCAGGCGGCACCCCCATGGCGAGGATCACGCTTGCCTCATTGCTGTTGGCGCCGACGAGGAGCGGAACGTCGATCGGCTCGCTGCGCGCAAAAACGCGCCAGGGCGCTTCGCTCACCAGCTCGCCGTCGAGAATGGGGCCGACCATCGCGTCCGGTGTCCGGACCTCGCCAGCGGTGACGAGCGCGGCGGCGGGCAGCGCGCGAAGCGCCTCGAGCGAAGCCGAAGACGGCGCACCGGCGCGCGCTGCCAACGCCGCGCCTAGCGCTTCTTGCTCGGCAAGCGGGCGCGGATCGAGAAGGCCGACGCCCGACTGGATGATCGCCTTGGCGAACAGGCCTTTGGCTTCGGGCTGGGCAAGGATCGTCGTCACTCCGATCGCCCCGGCGGATTCGCCGAACAAGGTGACTTGGCGCGGATCGCCACCGAATGCGGCGATATTTTTCTTCACCCACCGCAGCGCGGCCAGTTGGTCCATCAGTCCGTAATTGGCGAGCGCCTCGCCGCGCGGCTTGGAGGCGCTGAGGGCGGGATGGGCGAAATAACCGAGCGCGCCCAACCGATAGTTGATCGTCACCAGGATCACGCCTTGCCGCGCAAAGGCGGTGCCGTCGAAAACCGGGAAGGTGCCCGAACCGACCACATGGGCGCCGCCATGGATCCAGACCATCACTGGCAGCTTTCGCGCCCCCGCCGGGCGCCAGATATTCAGCTGTAGGCAATCCTCCGACTGATGCTCGGCAACCCCGCCCGCGACCAGCGCAGGACGCACCGTCTGCGGACAAGCTGGGCCCAGTTTCGAGGCATCGCGGACGCCCCGCCAGCGCGGCGGCGCCTGCGGCGCACGCCAGCGAAGCGCGCCGACCGGTGCGGCGGCGAAAGGGATATCAAGGAAGCGCTCGACTTCCGCCGTTCGTGCGCCCGTAAGGCGCCCCTGCGCGATTGTCGCCGCGGGGGCAGTCTCCGCCGCGGCGACGGACGCCGATCCGGCCAGTGTCGCTGCGCCGGCGATTGCTGCCGTGACCCAATGCCGCATGCCGGTCTCCTTCCCGTCCCGGCCCGCAGCCAAGGGCCGCGGACGGGCGCGCGACCTAGAAAGTAATGCGTCCTTCGACGCCGATGACCCGCGGCTGGCTGTACCGATTGATCGTCGGCGCCTGCGCGACAAAATAGACCTTGTCGAAGAGGTTGTTCGCAAACGCGCTGACGCTGACCTTTCCGAACTCGGCGCCGACCCGAAGATTGACAAGGACATAATCATCGAGGTCGACCGACGTCGCCGTCAGCTCCTGCTTGCCGCCCCATTGGCCGCTGACCAGGACGTTGCTGGTCAGCGATACATCCTTCGTGACCGGGTAGCGCAGATTGAGGTTGGCCGAAGCCAGCCAGTCGGGAACCTGCGCAAGGTCCAGCCCGTCATAGCGGCCGCTCTTGACCTTGCCCTCTTGCCGCGAGCCACTCAAGGCTAGGCGGCCATTGCCTTCGCCGAGATCGAAGCCCTGGCTATATTCGGCCTCGATACCCCAGCTTTTCGCATCGCCTGCGTTGGTCAGATACGCGACCGCGGCGATCGGGCACGCCGGGTTGGTGAGCGCGCAGCCGTCGTCGACCTGCGCGATCAGATCTTCAAGCTCGGTGTAATAGCCCGCAATTGCGAAATAGCCGCGCCGGATCGGACTGCCCTTGATGCCGACTTCGTAAGACGTGCTGTTTTCGTTGCCGAACAGCACCTGTACCGGGCTCGGCGCGCGCGGATCGGAGAGGCGCGTGTTGAACCCGCCGGCGCGATAGCTGCTGCCGACTTTGCCATAAGCGAGGACATTCGCCGTGAGCTTGTAGGACAGCGTCACGTTGTAGGAGAGATTGTCGGCGTTGATGCTGTCGTCGATAATCCGCGACGGTCCGCCGCTCGGCAGGCCGGTCCCCAAATCGTAAAGCCGCGCCGAGATGCTCCGGCTGTCGCGGGTATAGCGCAGTTCGCCGGTCAGGTTGAGGCTGTCGGTGAAGTCGAAGCCGAGCGAGCCATAGGCGGCATAGCTTTCGAAATGGAGCCGCGCGGGCGCGATATTGCCCGGCGACGGATTGGCGAGGGTCGGCGTGCGCGTCGTCGCCACCGAGAAATCGCTGTCGAGCAGCAGCATTTCGGCGCCGACCAGCCATGTGAAGCGATCGCTCGCCCCGCTGACATGAATGTCCTGCGAAAAATTGTCGGTCGTGTCGACGACGTAGGACGCGGTGTTGGCATCGAGCGGCGTGAGCGCGCCGATCTGCCCCGCGGCGCGCGCGCGCGCCAGTTCGGCGGGGCTGATCGCGTCATTGTCGAGATCATATTCGGACGTGCGCTTGCGGAAGGACGTCGTCGACGTGAGGTCGGCGCCGCCGAGGTCGATCCGGATGAGCGCCTGCAACCCGTCCACGTCCTGGCTTGCGCGCGGCGCGGTGTTCCAGGGGTAACGAAAACGATCCTGCGTATATCCGCCCGGAAAGCCCGGCGTACCGGCAGGAATGGAGATCTGGTAGTGGATCGTCGGCGTCGTCAGCCGCTGCGTCTCGGCGGTGATGATCGCATCGACCGGCCCGCGCTTCAGCCGGATCTGGCCGCGCAGCCCATGCCCCTTCTGCTGGTCGAAATAGACGTCATTGTCGGGATTGTAGAAGAAACCCTTGTCCTGCTCGACGAGATCGCCGCTGAGGCGGATCGCAAGGCCATCGGCGAGCGGGACGTTGATCGCACCCTGCGTCTGAAAGCTGTTGTTCTCGAAGCCATAGCGCGCGCTCGCCCAGCCCGAGAGATCGAACTCGGGTTCGGCGGAGATGATGTTGATCGCGCCGCCCACCGCGTTGCGGCCATACAGCGCGCCCTGGGTCCCGCGCAGCACCTCGATGCGGCCGATGTCGAGCAGGTCGAGCCGCGTGAAGTTGCGCCCGCCCACCGGGCCGCCAGCGATATAGGCACCGTTGCGATAGAGGCCGACGCTCGGGTCGCCGTTCGTCGCGCGCGCGGTCGACGAGGCGCGGATCGAAATCTCCGACGTGACCGACGAGTTCAGATTGTTGAAGCGGACGCTGGGTTGATCGGCGAGCAATTCACCGCTGCCCGTCGCCCCGCCGCGATCGGTCAGTGACGTGATATCGATGACCGAAGCCGCCGTTGGCACATCGGCCAGCCGCTCTTCGCGGCGGCGCGCGGTCACGACGATCGCGCCGTCGTCGTCCGCTTCTACGGCTTCATCGGCTGGGAGAGACGCCGACGGCCGATCCTGCGCGAAGGCCGTCGGGCCTGCCGCTACCCAAATGGCAGCCGTGCAGAAAAGCAGGTGCGCCTTGCGTCCCATAAAGTCTCTCCCATCGTCTTATTGCAATTATTATCGATAATTTTGTGCATAAGTGCGCACGAGTCAAGCCGGAAAAATGCACCACCCGGCGCGCCGCTCAGCGGATTATGGGGATGACAGCGGTCAGCAGGTCTCGAAAGCCGCGCGCCGTAGCGGCAAGCGGTGCAGGCGCGACGGTCGACAGATCGTCGGTGGCGGCGTGGTGGTGACGATGCGCCCCAAAGATGCCCGCGTGGCGCCGGTAGCCGGCCTTGACGACCTCAGAGAGTTCGCCCGCCGTGCCATCCGCCGACGGATAGGCCATCTCTATACCCGGCTGACCGCTGAATATCTCGCGGGCGCGATCGACAAACTCGGGCGATGTCATGAGGAATCGATAGGGATCGGCGCTCGGCAGCGGCAGCAAGCGCCCCGGTGTTTCCTGATAATCGCGCGTCGCGGCATTCGCACCGAGATGCAGCCAGAAATCGGTTTCGCTGGGCGGCGGACCGACCTTTTCGACGATATGGCTCGCGCCGACATTCTCATATTCGTGCCCGCTGTTGCACACGAAGAGCAGGCTGTGCCGCGGAAAGGCCCGGGGCGTCCATTCCGCTAGCGCCAGCCAGATCGCGATGCCGGGGCCGCGTTCGCCGACACAATCGGTCCAGCCCGAGCGCGGCGTCGAAACGACCAGCCAGGATCGGCCCGGGCGAACGCGCCGACCGATCACATTCTGTGCCGCGCGCGTGCCGCCGCGACCGCGAAGCAGCAGCTTCGCCTTGGCACCGTGGCGCGCGGCCTCGATCACCGGTGCAGCAAGCCGCGGCGCAAGCAAGGCCAGCGGCTTGTCCGACGCGGGCCGATCGGCCGGAGCATTGAGGAGCAAGGCTTCGCCCGTCGGACCGGTCGTCACGAGAATGACCGCGCTCGCGCCGCGCGCCATTGCATCGGCGAGCGGCTCGCTTGCCGTGCGATCGACAAGGCTCGACCAGCGGCGGTACGGCAAACGCACCACGGCGATCGCGCCATCGAGGCGGCCGACAGTGTCGGCGAGGCGGAGCGGCGCATCGAGCCCGGCTTCTCCGGTCTCAATCGCCAGAGGCTGCGCCACGAGCGGTATTGTGAGGGCACCCATGGAGAGTTCACAGCGTGAGGCCTCGAACCACGGCACATCGAACGACTGGCGTTCGACCTCGAACCCGGCAGCTGCCAAGCGTTTTGCGGTCCAGTCGGCGGTCCAGCGGTCGCCCGCCCCGCCCGATTGCTTGTTGCCGGCCTCGGCATAGCTTTTGACATCCGCGAAGAGGCGTTCGGGCCCGAACATCGTGAAATCCTTCGGTCCGGCCGCAGCGGATCCCGCTTGTAACGCTATCGGCGCGGCGAGGCCTGCCTTGAGGAGTGTGCGGCGGTCGGTCGGGGACCCGCTCATGTCGCTTTTGCGCGCCGCCGCCCCGGCTTGGGCTTCGCATGGCGGGCCTTATATTCCTCGAGCGCGCGCCCAAAGCTGTCCTGCGTCACACCGATCAGGCCGCGCGCCACCGCATCAGCGGCATTGCCGTCGCGCGCGACGATGTGCCGGCAAAGCTCGTCGTACAAAATGGCCGAGCGCTTCGCCGCCTCGTTGCCATGCGTCTCGATATAGCTGTCGGTATAGACATTGTGCTGCCAGCGCGCGAGCAGCGCGACACGGTCGAGGAGTTCAAGCGCGAGCGGGGCATTGCTGCGTTTGGCGATAAAGCGCCCGATGCGGTTTGATACCTTGATATGCTCGAACGTATTGTCGGTGCGCTGGGTGACATCCTTATATTCGACGAGCCGGTGCATCAGTTCGCGCCCGTCGCGGTCGGTCATTTCGGCGGCCGCCAGGCGGCAAACCACGCCGAACAGAGATTTCCACAGCTCATAGACCTCGTTCGCGGCATGCTCGTCGATATCGATCACATAGGTGCCGCGCCACGGGACGACCTTGACCAGCCCGATCCGCGCAAGGTGCCGGAATGCCTCGCGAACCGGCGCGTGGCTCACCCCGAAGCGCGCGGCGATTTCGCGCTCGCGCAGCCACGAACCGGGCGGGATCCGCCATTCGACGATGTCGTCGGTCAACAGACGCGCGATCACGCGGTCCTGCGTCGGCGCGCTGTCGTCTTCGGTTTTCGTCGCGGCCATGTCTCTCCGTTCGGCTTTCCTTGCTCGCGGCGCCATCCTAATTCGGCCAAGCCCATGAGCAATCGATGATTGCGATTGAAATTATTATCGATAATATCAACAATGACAAGCATCAGAAACGGGAGCAGGATTTTGAAGCGCACCACCCTCCTTCTCGCTGCCGCCGTTGCCGCAGTCCCTGCACTGGCGGCCGAACCTGCCCCACTTCCCGGCTGCGCCGCAGCGATCGCCTATTCCGATGCGCATAACGGCGTCGCGCTGTTGGTGCTCGAGGACGGCAAGGTTCGCTGCCGTTCCGCCGAAATCGCAACACCGCAGGAACTCTGGTCGGGCACCAAAAGCCTCGTGGGGCTGATGGCGGCGGCGGCGGTGCAGGACGCGCTGTTGACGCTTGATGAGCGAGCGTCAGACACGCTTATCGAATGGAAGGGTGAGCCGGAGAAGGCGAAGATCACGGTCCGCCAGCTGCTGTCGATGACTGGCGGACAGACCTCGGCCGTTGGCCGACCCCAAAGCTATCTCGATTCGGTAAAGGCTCCACTCAGCGCGACGCCGGGCAGCAAGTTCCAATATGGTCCGGCCCCAATGCAGATTTTCGGCGAGATCATGCGCCGTAAACTCGTCGCCAAAGGCGAGGGCGGCAATCCACGGCACTATATCGAGCGGCGCATTCTTACGCCGATCGGGGTCTCAGTCGGCGACTGGCGCGGCGGCCCCGATGGCGCGCCGCTCATGCCCCAAGGCGTTGTACTGTCCGCCTCGGAGTGGGCGAAAATCGGCGAATTTGTCCGCACAGGCGGGCAGGTCGATGGCAAGCCGCTTGTTGATCGGGCGGCGCTGGCCGAGCTTTTCAAGGGAAGTGCCGCCAATCCCGCCTATGGGCTGACCTGGTGGCTGCCGCGCGCCACACCCGTCAAGGATGCCGTAACTGCCTCGACCGATATCACGGCCCACGCCGACGTACTCCCTGCTGATATGGTCGTCGCCGCCGGCGCGGGGGATCAGCGGCTCTATGTCATTCCTTCAAAGCGCTTCACGATTGTGCGGCAGGCGAAGCTCGATCTCGCAGCGCTTGCCACCGGCAGGAAAAGCGGCTGGTCCGACAGTCATTTCCTCGGCCTGATTCTCCCCCAGTAGCGAAAGGACCGACCCGGCACCGCAAGGCCGACCGTCCCGTTCAGATCGGCGCGTTCCAGGTCGGCGCGAATATGCTTGGACCGTCGCGTCCGATACGTCACGGCTTGCGCCCGCACCCAGCCATCGTGCAAGACGGTCTGGCCGAGAGGGACGACGAGCCAATGACCGAGACGAAGCATGCCGCCACAAGGGCGACGGCGGCGGAGACCGACGCCTTCGCCGACCGGGTGCTGCGCTATTTCTATCCGGTGCACTATCGTTTTGGGATGGATATGGAGCAGGCGATCGGCCAGGGGCGGCTTGGCCGCAAACAGGCCGCCTTGCTGTGGCTGATCCACGCCGAAGCCGGGGCTGACGGGTGGATGGCGCGCAAGGGTGTCGAGACAATGCTCGGCGCCTGGTTCGAGATGAGCCCGCCGAACGTGACGAAGATCATCCATGACATGGCGGCGGCGCCGCACCGGTTGATCGAGATCGTCGACACCCCGGGGTCCGGGCGCGAGAAGCAATTGCGGCTGACAAAGGACGGTCAGGATTTCGTAAGCAAGATGATCGTTTCGGCGACAGAATTTCTCAGAGGCCGCGTCGGCCATATGGATCAGGCTAAGCTGGCGGCGGGCCTGTCCTTCCTGGAGGAAGCATTTGGAACGGAAACTAATTTACTAGTTTGAAACTTCCAGCTTGGAATTATTCCAATCCTGAATAATATAGCGGCCACAGCGGAGGGCTGTGTCAGGCGAGTCGCAATAGCTGCCGCCGGTTCGGGAGAGGACGAAATGGAATTTCGAAAGCTGCGCCGCCATGCGCTCATGACTTTTTGTGCCAGCGCTGCGTTATGTCCTGCGGTTGCTGCGGCGCAGGCAGGCAATGACGTCGCCGCTTCGGTCGACGACGGCACCATCATCGTCACCGCGCAGAAGCGCGAGCAGCGCCTTCAGGATGTGCCGGTCTCGGTGACCGCGCTCGGCAGCGCCCAGCTCGAGGCGGCGGGGATCGACAGCGGCACCGAAATCGCGCGCCAGACCCCCAATCTTCGCGTCTCGGTGCTTGGCGACGAGAGCCAGCCCAAATTCGCGATCCGCGGCATCTCCACCCCCGAATTCAATCTCAACGCGATCTCGGCCACGGGCGTGTTCTACGACGAAGTCTATGTCGGTGCCTCTTTCCTGGGCGGCGCGCAGATCTTTGACATCGAGCGCGTCGAAGTCCTGCGCGGACCGCAAGGCACCTTGTTCGGCAAGAACACGACTGCGGGCGCGATCAACTTCATCTCGCGCGCGCCGACCTTTCGCAACGAAGGCGAGATCAGCGTCGGCTATGGCGAATATAATTATGCCGAGATCAAGGGTGTCGGCGAGGCGCCGCTGATCGAGGACAAACTTTCGGTGCGTTTTGCGTTCAACGTCGCGCATTCGGGCGGCTATATCGAAAATGTGAACCCCGCCGGGCGCGACCTGTCGAACATCGATCGCAAGGCCGGCCGCCTGACCATCGGGTACAAGGACGAGGCGGGATTTGATGCGACGTTGCGGCTCTTCGCCGTCCAGAACGACGCCCGCGCGATCGGCGCGATCAATGAAGGTCTCGGCCCCGGCGGCACCAATGCCTTTGGCCTCAACCCCCGGGTCAATCCGTTCGACGGCACGCCGCTCTCCCGCCACCAGGTTGCGACCGACCGGTCGGGCGTGATCGAAGTCCGCGGCCGCGGCGCGATTCTGACGATGAACAAGGATCTGGGCGGCGTGACGCTGACCTCGATCAGTTCCTATATCGGCGGCCGCTTCCTCAACCTCGTCGATGGCGACGGCACGGTTGCGCCGCTGCTCCATATCGATTTCGGGTCAAAGACCGAGGAATATAGCCAGGATCTGCGCCTATCGACCAACGGCAGCGGGCCGTTCAACGCAATCTTCGGCCTCTATCACCAGCGCGACGATATCGACATCGCGACGACCTATCTGCTGTTCGGCGGCCCGCCGATTTTCCCGGTGCTCACCCAGAGCTACGAGCAGTCGCGCCGTTCCTATGCCGTCTATGCCGACGGCACCTTTGATATCTCCCAAGCGCTCGCCGTTTATGGCGGTGTTCGCTACACATGGGACAAGGGCCGCCTGACCAATTTCCAGGTCGCCCCGATCATCCCGGTACAGCCCGACCAAAGCTATAGCGACGGCGAGCCCACGGGGCGCATCGGCGTCCGGCTAAAGCCCGCCGACGACATCATGCTCTATGGCCAGTTTGCGCGTGGCTATCGCAGCAGCGCGATCAACGGCGGCGCGCTGACGAACCCCGCCGACCTGAACGTCGCCAATCCCGAGAAGCTCGACAGCTGGGAAATCGGCCTGAAATCGCAGCTGTTCGACCGGGCGCTGACCTTCAACGCCTCGGCGTTCCTCTACAAGTTCCGTAACCAGCAGTTTATCAACGTCGTCGGCATTGGTGCGCAGCAGCTCGTCAATGCGGGCCGGTCGGAAATAAAGGGGCTCGAAATCGAGGCCGTCCTGCGGCCTGTTGAGGGCTTCAGCCTCTCGGCCGGACTTGGGCTGCTCGACAGCGAGTATAAGGAGCTTGTCCTCAATGGTGTCGACCTCGCTGGCAATGAGCTCATCGAGGCGCCACGCCGCACGCTCAATCTGGCCGCGGACTATCGCGTGCCGGTTGGCGCCGAGGGTTCGCTGAGCTTTCACGTCGATGCGACGAACGTCACGCGCCAATATTTTTCGGCAACCAACAGCGCCGATTTCCGGGTGCCCGCTTTCTGGGATCTCGGCGCCCGCATCGCCTTTGTGGAACCTTCGGGCCGCTTCGAGATCGCGGCCTATGCCAAGAACCTCACCGACAATCGCAAATCGACGGGCATCCAGATCGACCCCTCGACCCTGACCAAATTTTCGACCGTTCCCTATCCGCGCCGCTTCGGCGTCGAGCTGACGGCGCGCTTCCGGTGACAAGCACGCCGATCGAAGAGACGTTTTTCAGGTTACGCGAGCGGGCGGGACTCGCCCCGCTCGCCCGACGCTGGTCGTCGGGCGAGCCCGCGCGTGCGGTGATGCTTCTCTCCCACGGCATGGGCGAGCATGCGGTGCGCTATCTCGAGCCGCTCGCCCCGATCATCCGCCGCGGCGTCGAGGTCTTTGCGATCGATCATCGCGGTCATGGCGAGGACGCGCGCGCGGCGGACCGGCTTGGCGACTATGGTGAAGGCGGCTTCGACGGCGTGGAGAGCGATCTTGTCGCGCTGATCGACCAAGCGCGCGCCGCCGTCCCGGACCTTCCGCTCATCCTTTTCGGCCACTCGATGGGTTCGATGGTCGCGCAGGCGGTCGCTATCGATCATGGCGCCAAGCTGGACGCTCTTATCCTCTCGGGTTCTGTAGCGGTCGATCATATCCCCGCTGGCGGCGATCCTGAGCAACTGATCGCGGCGCTGAATTCCCCGTTCGAGCCCGCGCGCACCCCCTTCGACTGGCTGAGCCGCGACGAAGCCGAAGTCGACGCCTATATCGGCGATCCGCTCTGCGGCTTCGGGTTGACCGAGGCCAGCTTTGCCTCGCTTGCCGCCGCTGGTCCGCGCCTCGCCGACGCCCAAGCGATCATGGCGATCCCCGCCGCGCTTCCGATCACTATCTTCTCGGGCGACATGGACCCGCTGCACTGCGTGCTGGGCGGCGTCGCGCCGCTGATCGATCGCTACAAGGGCGCCGGAAAGCGCGTCACCAGCCGTCTTTACCAAGGCGGCCGCCACGAAATGCTGAACGAGACCAACCGGGCGGAGGTCGTGGACGACCTGTGGCGCTGGATCGAACCGCTCCTCGCGACGAGGCGCGACTGACGTCCGCGAGGCCGCAACATCAACCGACAAGAATCATGATTGGGAGATGGACGATGAAGAAAATCTACATGCCGGTCGTCAAGGCAGCACTGCTGGTTGCCGCGCTGCTAGCCGCGCAGCCAGCAGCGGCACAGTTCTGCTGGTTGAATTGCGATTTCACGCGGACGAAGAACCCCGTCGTCCTGCAACATGGCCTCGCCGGATTCAACGAGCTCGGCGGTGTGCTTCCTTATTGGAACGGCATCCCCGAATCGCTCCGCTCGGGCGGCGCGGAAGTCTTTGTGACCCAGGTCAGTCCGTTCAATTCGTCGGTCGTGCGCGGCGAATCGCTCATCGTGCAGCTCGACGAGATCCGCGCGATCAAAGGCAAACCGGCACTCAAATTCAACCTGATCGGACACAGCCAGGGCGGTCTCGATATCCGGTATGTCGCCGCGGTCCGCCCCGACCTCGTGGCCTCGCTGACGACGGTCGGATCGCCGCACAAGGGTTCGGACCTCATCACGTTTGACATCAACGGCCAACTCGTCCCGACGCCAGCCGCCAACGCATTCAGCAATTTCGTCAGCATGGTCTGGGCCTCGCTCGGCGGCAGCCCTGATCCGGTCAGCATCACCGCGGTGCTCAAGAATTTCTCGCCTGCGGGCATAGCGGCTTTTAACGCGAGCTTTCCGGCCGGCATGCCGACGACCTCTTGCGGCCAGGGCGCGGCGGTCACCCAGACATCGGCGGGACCGATCCGCAATTACAGCTGGTCGGGCACCGCGCCCTTTACCAACGTCTATGACCCCGGCGATCCGGCGCTGGTGGCGCTCAGCCTGTTCTACGACGAACCCAACGACGGTCTTGTCGAGGCCTGCGCCAGCCATTTCGGAACCGTCATCCGCGACGATTACCGGATGAACCATCTCGACGAGGTGAACAATCTGTTCGGGCTGACATCGGTGCTCGAGGTCGATCCGCGCACCCTATACCGGAACCATGCGAATCGGTTGAAGACAGCGGGCCTGTGATCGCGAGCGCCCGAGCGCAACAGGCGCTCATCATCGGGGCGGGCGGCGCGCTGCTTCTCGTGGCAGGCACAGCCTGGCGCATGGTCCCGGGAAGCGGCACCAGCGACGGCGAGCGCGGTTCGATCGTCACGCTCGCCGAAACCGGCGTGGCCGCCACCGCGCGGCCGCGTATCGCCATCCCGGCGGCCGCGCATGCACCGCTGCCGGCATCGCTTGCCGGAACCGCTGTCGACGGCGGGTTCACGATCGACGGCGCCGGACATTTTGTGCCCGACAGCAATGCCCGCCGTGTTTTCGACTATTTCTTCAGCGCGGGCGGCGAGGAGAGCCAGGAGGTGCTCCGTGGACGAATCCTTCTCCACGCCGTGAACAGCGGACTTACCGATCGTGCCATCGCCGAGATCGCCGCGGTCCTTGACCGCTATATCGCTTATCAGGCGGCGGCGCGCGCATCGCTTGCCTCGGAAAAGCCCGGGTCGGGGGATCTTGGCGCACGGGTTGCCGAAATGCGCGCCTTGCAACGAGCGGTCCTTGGACCCGCACTCGCGAAGGCCTTTTATGGCGACGACGACGCGCTCGCCGACGTCGATATGCAGCGCCTGGCGATCCTTCGCAATGCAGCGATGACACCGGACGAGCGGCGGCGCGCGCTCGTCGCGATCGATGCACAGCTGCCGCCCGAGCTTCTCGATGCCCGAAAACGCGCCACGGCGCCGACCGCGTTGCACCTCAGAGTCGAGGCACTGCGCGCAGCAGGCGGATCGACCGCTGATATCGCGGCGCTGCGCCGGTCAGAATATGGCGCCGAAGCAGCAGAGCGCCTCGCCATGCTTGATACTGTGCGCGCGAAATGGGACCAGCGTCTCAAGGCTTATCGCAGCGACCTGCAAAGAATCGCGGCCCGTAGCGAACCCAATAGCGAGGCGTACCGGCGGGCACGCGACGCGCTGCGCGAGCGCCATTTCTCCGGCGCGGACCTGGCAAGGGTGCGCGCGCTTGATGCCGAAGCGCACTGAGCGCGGACAGGTTCAACCGACGTCGAAACTCCGCTCAAGGATCGCGGCCTGGTCGGTACCCGCGGGCAAGGTGCCAAAGGCCGCGCCTCCCGCTCCGCCTAGCCGTGTCGCGCAGAAGGCGTCGGCCACAGCGTGCGGTGCGTGACGGATAAGAACAGCAGCCTGAAGCGCAAGCGCCATGCGCTCGGCAAGATAGCGCGCGCTTTCGTCTGCAAGCGGTTCGCCGCGGATCAACTGGTCAAGCTCGGCGATCGCAGCATCCATGCGCCGGTCGCCGCCGCGCGCGGTTTCGAGCTCGGCAAAGAAAAGATCGGCCGCAGCCGGTTCCTTACGCAGCGCGCGCTGGACGTCGAGGCTGATGACATTGCCCGCCCCTTCCCAGATGCCGTTGAGCGGCGCCTCCCGATAATAGCGGGGGATCACCGATTCCTCGATATAACCAGCGCCGCCGTGCACCTCCATCGCTTCATGGATGAAGGGGACGACGCGCTTGTTCAGCCAATACTTGGAGAGCGCGACCGCGAGGCGCCCGAAGACGCGCTCGCCCTCGTCGGTGCGCGAGGCGTCGAAGGCGCGCGCAATGCGGAACACCATCGCGGTCGCCGCCTCGCTCTCGATCGTGAGATCGGCAAGCACGTTGCGCATCAATGGCTGGTCGATGAGACGACGCTGAAAGGCAGTGCGGTTTCGCGCATGATGCGTCGCATGGGCGAGGCCGAGCCGCATGATTCCGGCGGGTACGAGCGATACGTCGAAGCGGGTATGGAGCATGAATTCCATCACCACCGGGATGCCGCGGCCTTCCTCGCCGACAAGCCAGCCATGGGTGCCCTCGAACTCGAGCTCGGTCGAGGCGTTCGACTTGTTCCCGAGCTTGTCCTTCAGCCGCTCGAGCGAAATCGGATTGCGCGTCCCGTCGGGAAGCCAGCGCGGCACGAGGAAACAGCCCGGACCCTTTTCAGTCTGCGCGATGACAAAGATGATGTCGGCGCCCGCCGCCGAGCAGAACCATTTGTGCCCGGTGAGGATATATTCGCGGCCGGGGCCAGCCTGCCCCGCCGGTTTCGCCTCGGTCATGTTGCGGCGAATATCGGAGCCGCCCTGTTTCTCGGTCGCGGTAAAGGCGATCGAGATGCCGTTCTTCTCGTCATGCGGGATCGGGCGCGGGTCATAGTCTTTTGAGACCATGAGCGGCTCCCACTGTTCGGCGAGGTCGGGCTGCTGCCACATCATCGGCACGACGCCGTAGGTGATCGCGGTCGGACAGAGCACGCCGCATTCAAGCTGCGCGAAGAGCATAGAGGCCGCTCCGCGCGCCACATGCCCGCCTTGGTTCTTCGTTCGCCAGGGAAGCGCGTGAACCTCATGCTCATAGGCAAGGCCCATGAGGTCGTGCCAGGCGGGGTGGAACTCGACGGTGTCGACGCGCTGGCCAAAACGGTCGAAACGCTTGAGTTCGGGGGTATTGCGATTTGCGGAGACCGCCTTGTGCACCCATTCGGGATCGAAGACCTTGGCGCCTAGCGCCGCGAGGTCGTCCGCCGCCCAAGCGCCGCCTTCCCGCGCGACCGCTTCGCGAAGCGCCGGGTCGGCGAGAAAGGCGTTCGCGCCGTCGAGCGGCGGCGGTTGGTTCTCGACGCTGTGGGTGCGTAGCTGGGTGCGGGGGCTGCGAAAGGTCATGCAAAGGCTCCGGTCAAATCAACCCGCGTCGTGAAGGTGTAAGGGGCAAAAATCCGTTCGATCCGCGCGCGGTCGGCTTCATCTTTGGCGGTCACGACAAGAGTCAGCTTGCCGCCCTTTTCCTCGACCGCGACGGCACGTTCGGGGCATTCGGCCCGTCCCACTGCCTCAATCGCCATGATGCGCAGGTGCGGCTTGGAAACCTTGCCGACCGCGGTCATCGGCAGGGCATCCAGCGCGATGATGTCGACCGGAACGGCCGCGCGTTCCTGGATATTCGCTCGGGCGTGCGCGGCGAGCTCCTCTGCCGAGGCTTTGGCGCCGGGCTTGAGCTCGACATAGGCGATCGGCAGTTCGCCCTTCGAGGGACAGGGGCGTCCGACCGCAGCGGCGTGAAGCACCGCAGGATGCTGGGCCAGCACCTCGTCGATCAACGCGGAATCGATATTATGCCCGCCGCGGATGATGACATCCTTCTCGCGCCCGAAGATCCAGACATAATGGTCCTCGTCGACCATGCCGATGTCGCCGGTGGTCGCCCAGACGAGGCCATCGGGGCCATCCTCGACAAAGAAGGATGCGTCCCCGGCGGGATCAACATAGCCGGGAATGAGCGTCGGGCCGGTTGCGATAAGAACCCCGCGCTCTTCGGTACCCGCTTCGCGAACGAAGCGATTGCCGTCGAGGATCGCCGACATGACGCGGTGGAAGGGGACCACTCGCCCGCATGAGCCGAGGCGCGGTGCGACGTCGCCGTCATAGTGGAAGCTCAAAATGCCGTGGAACTCCGTGCCGCCCCAGACTTCCTTGAGCTGAATGCCGAAGCGCCGGTCGAATGCGCGCGCGACCTCGACGGGCAGCGGGCCGCCGCCGGTCGTGTAGCGCGTCAAGGTCGCCGGCCCCTCACCCTCGGCACTGGCCAGCGCTGCCGCGGTCGTCGGCGCGGTTACGATCGCCGTCATGCCTTGATCGCGAACTATGTCCCAGAAGCGACCCAACACCGCGGGGTTGCGAAAGCCGTCGGCCGTTAGCGTGATGATCGTCTGGCCATAGACGATCCCGCGCGTCCCCGACGCAATTGCGCCGCCGACGTGGAAGTTGGGCATGGCATGTCCGAAGACGACATCTTCTTCGGCGCCCATCGCCATGCCGCAGAGCCAGCCCTGCAAAAGCTGCCCCTGGTGGGTGTGGCGCACGAGCTTCGGACGGCCGGTGGTGCCGCCGGTATGAAGATAGGCGCATTCGGCGGCGGGATCGCTTTCGGGGGTGAACGCAAGTTCACTGCTCTCCCGTGCCAGCGCCGACTCAAAGCCACGCGGATCCCCCGCTCCTGCTCCGGCCAGCCAGACCTGCCGCACTCCCGGCGCACGCTCGAGCAACGCATCGAGGCGCTCCCACACGCCGCCACCCTGTTCCGGCGGCACGGTGACGAGAATATTCGCGCCCGCCGCATCAAGGATCGCGGCGACATGCTCGACATCGAGAAAAGGGTTGATCGGCACATAGCGTCCGGCGATTCCGCCGGCCCACATGGCAACGAAGGCTTGCGGCAAGAAGGGCATGATGACGGCCACGACCGGCCGTGCGCCGTCGCCGTATTTGCGAAAAAGATTGGCGGCGCGGAAAACCTGGTCACGGTATTCCGCGAAGCTGAGGCGGCTGGCGCTGGTCGTATCGGCATCGATCTGCACGATCGCGGACTTTGTCGGGAATCGCCGCGCTGCTTCGTCGATCGCGCCAGCGAGCGTCCAGCTCGGAAGGAGATCGCTCCATCCCTCCGCCTCGAGTTTCGCGACTGCGGCGCGCGATTCCAACGGTTGTCGCACAACCTGTTTTGCTTCGCTTGCGCTGCTCAAAAATCTTCTCCCAAAGTTCGAACTGCAATATAATCCGGTTTACCAATCACGCGGCGGAAATACCGCCGTTGACGCTGATCGCCTGTCCCGTGATGCGCGCGGCATCGGGGGAGCAGAGGAACGCGATCGTCGCGGCAACATCGTCCGCATTGGCGACGCCGAGCGCGGCGAGCTTCGCCGCCTTGCCAAACAGGCGCGCGCTGAACGGATCCTCCATCAAGCGATCGTAGATCGGAGTTCCGCTGATCAGCGACGGCGTCACGATGTTGACGCGGATACCGTCGCGCTTGACCTCCATCGCCATCGCTTTTGCGAACATTGTGATGGCCGCCATTGCCGCGCCGATGACGGTCTCGCCCGGTGTCGCCGATTTAGCGGCATCGGAGGCCACGACGACGATCGCGCCCGATCCGCGCGCGCGCATGCCGGGCAGCACGGCCCGGCTCATCACCATCGGCGGCGCCGCCTGTTCGACCAGGATCGAAGCGATTTCTTCCGGCGATATATCGCCCAGAAGGCGAGGCAGCACCGCTGCGGCGGTCGATACGACGAGCAGATCCACCGATCCAAACGCCGCTTCGACCGCAGCGACAAGGTCCGCCGCTGCGGCCGCATCATTCGCGTCGCAGGGAAAAAATCGCGCCTCGACAGTGGCCGACGACACGCTCGCCGCAGCCGCAACCCCGCGGTCGACCGAGCGGGCTGCGATCGCAATTTTCGTGACGCCTTGGGAGGCAAGGCGATGGGCAGTGGCGAGACCGACGCCCGACGAGCCACCGACGATCAGCGCCACGCGGTCGGCACTGTGCGTTCCCTCTGCCCCCAGCCGATCCGAAGCCCCTGGTCCGGCGTCGTCGCTCATCTCGATCCCAATCATGTTTGTTTTATGTAAACATGATTACTATATGTCACTTACGTAAACGTCAAGCCGCCGGAGCTGCTGTGAAATCCGGCTTCCAGCTCGCAAACGGCTCAGGCGAGGAGGCGCGTCCGCAGCGTCGCACGAGCACCGTCGTCGACCCCGATCTGGTCGAGATAGGCTGGGAGCGATCCCGCCATCGCGGCGATCGCGGCAAAGCTGCTCTCCAGATAGGCTGGCGACACACCCAAAATGGCATCGAGAATATCTTCGCGCGGGAGCATATTGCCATGCGCGGCGAAGCGTCGCTCGATTTCCGGGCGCAACGCCGCTTTGGCGGGAGGCGCGTTCGAGAGCATATAGTCCGCGAGAATATCGTCGTCGCGCGCGCCGAGGACGCGAAGCAGGAGCGCGGCGAGAAAGCCGGTGCGATCCTTGCCTGCCGAGCAATTGACGAGGACCGGCCCGTCGGCCTTTGCAAAGGCGAGGAGGGCGCGGGTGATCAGCGACTGATAGCGCGGATCTTCCGGGAGTCCGGCGTAGAAGGCACCATAGAGACGATGAACATCCTCGACGGTCTCCAGCGATGCTGAAAAAAATGCGTGGTGAGGAGCGTTGCCGACATCGCCATTCTCCATGTGGATCCGGACCGGACGGCTATGGTCGGGCCAGGGAAAAATCGCACTTCTGACTTCGTCGGGGAAGCGCAGATCGACGACGGCCGCGATATCGAGCGCTGCAATCGCGTCGAATGGCGTCGTGCCGAGCGGCGATGGCTGCCCGCAGCGGTACAGCGCGCCGGTTGCGACCCTCGCACCACCCTCCACCGTGACGCCGCCAAAATCCCGAAAATTGACGATCTGCATTCGATCATTACCCGCGACCGCATCGAGCGGTCGCCCTTTCCCGTCGGTCAGAAGATCAGAACAGGCTTGATAGCCGATCCGTCCTCCGATGCGTGCGCCGCTTGGTTAATCTCGGCAAAGGGAAATTTGCGGATCAGCCGTTCGAACGGGAATTTCCCGTCACGATTCCAAGCGATCATTCGCGGGATAAATGCCTGCGGATCGGCATCGCCCTCGGTGATATATTTGATGGTGGTCCCGCGCACGAGCATTGACATCATGTTGGCGGGTAGCATCGCTTCGGGCGGAGGGACCGCAACAAGCCCGACCGTGCCATGCGCGATCGTGGTCTCCACAGCAACGCCGATCACCGCCGGGATGCCCGTGGTATCGAGCGCATGATTGACACCGCCGCCCGACAGCTCCTTGACCGCCGCGAGGACATCATCGGTCGCGGCCGGGTCAATGACATGCGTCGCGCCAAGCTCGAGCGCCAGGTCGCGGCGCCCGGCGTTGGGTTCGATGATGATCACAGTTCCTGCGTCGACGGCGCGCGCGCCAAGCAGCGCCGAGAGGCCAACGGCGCCGCCGCCAAAAATGGCCAGCGACTGACCGGGCTGGATACCGAGCGAAATCACCGCCGCGCCCGCTCCGGTCATCACGCCGCATCCGAGCGGACCGAGAATATCGAGTGGCAGGTTCTTGTCGACCTTCACCGTGTTCCGGCGGTGCGCGATCGCATAGGTACCGAAAGAAGACTGCCCGAAGAAATTGCCATGGATCGTCGCGCCGTCCTGGCTGAGCGGGGACGTGCCGTCTTCAAGCCGCACCCCCGCGAAATTCTTACCCAGAAACTGGTGGCAATAGGCGGGCAGCCCTTCGTCGCAGGTCGGACAGGCGGCGCAGCTGTCGAAGCTGAGGACGACATGGTCACCGGGAACCAGGTCGGAGACCTCGGGTCCGACCGCCTCGACAATCCCCGAACCCTCGTGCCCGAGAACGATCGGCAGCGGAACCGGAAAGCCGTCGCGTGCGACGAGATCGGTGTGGCACATGCCGACGCCGACCATCTTGACGCGCACTTCGGCGCCCCGCGGTTCGGCGACCTCGATCTCCTCGATCGAAAAATCCTCTCCGACGGCGCGAACGATCGCTGCGGTGGCTTTCATGTCATGTCTCCGGAAAGGTTCAGTAGCGTTGGCGAAGGACGTCGCGGTGGCGCGTCAGATAGGCGCGGCTGAGCCCCAACTGCTGCACGCCAGTGCCGACGCGGCCGTTGTGCGCAGCGCGCAGCGAGGCCTGCAGATAGGTGTTCGAGGGATAGGGTGCCCAATAGCAGCCATTGACCGTCGAGTAGGTGAAGTCGAATGTTTTGCCGCGCGCGTCGGTGACGCTCACCGCACCGCCCATGGGCATCGCGCGGCGATATTCATTGCGGCCCTTCGCCTCGACCAGACCGGACAGGACGCCATCTTCGAGGATGTAACCGCTGATCAACGAACCGAATTCGTTGGTCTTTGCGATGTCGTGCTGGACAAACATGTGGCAGGTCAGCGCCTCGCCGAAGCTCACATGCCACCAGATCACCGCGCCATTGTCGCGCTCGGGACGCGGTCCCCAGCTCCGGTCGCCGGTCTCGACGCAATCGACCGCCATGCGGCGGCCGCGCACGCAAAGCTCGCCCGTTATGCGGTAAGTCATTTCATAATGGCCCGACCAGCTGCTGTCCCAGGCGGGCCCGTTGCGTTTCGCGGCCAGTGGATCGATCGCCGGGTCGTTGATGTCATAGGCGGTGTGCAGGGCGTGGTAGTCGAGCTTGAACCAGGTGTCGTCGATGCCCTGATATTCGACCCGATAGTGTTTGATGGGATCGACCGCGTGCACCGACAGTCCGTTCGGCAGCGTGAAGCCGCTGAGCTTCTCGGGACACGGCATGTGCTGCTGGTTGTCGACGTAGATCTGCTCTTCCCACAGATCGGTCAGGCGGTCGATGATTGTCACGTCCGCCATGCACACGCCGAGCATGGGCCGCGTCACCACATAGACGATCACGTTGATATTCTCTTCCGGCACGCAAAAGGGCAGCGCGATCGTCTCTACCCACTGCCAGTGCGAGTCCGGGCCATGGTGAAATTCGGCGTCTTCAGCCCGGATCATGCCGCTGCCTCCATCGTGTCGAAGCCGTAGGGCAGGAACCAGCGGCGGTCCTTTTCGACGCGAGCGCGTTCGTGGCGGAGGATGATCGCGGCGAGCCGCGCCTTCGATGTCCGGTCGCCGTCCACCGATACCGCCTGGACGAGCGCCTCGACCGCGCGATTGAGCGCGCTCAGCGCCGGGCGAACCTCGGAATCCGTTTTTGCGAGCACGGCCTTGAGCGCGCTGCACGCCGCCGCGGTTTGCGGGCCGCCGTCGATCGCACCCACCAGCTCTTCGCCGAGTGCGTGCGTGTCACCAAGCTCCTCCGCCTCGAACGCCGGAACGGCATCGAACTGCAGGCGCAGGATTTGCAGATGCCCGATGGCGAGTTGGACCTGCTCCTGCGCCAGCGACGCGTCGGCCGGCAAGTGCGGCAGGATGACTTCGGTCAGCGCGCGAATGATGCTGGCCAGGCGTTCGTCTGTCGTCGGTGTCATGCCCCGGCTCCTTTGCTCAACAAGCGGACGAGATCGTTCGCGAACATCGGCGCCGTCGCACCCAGGAACGTCAGCAGCACATCCTGATGATTATGCTGCGAGCGCGCGGCCGCGAGCCCGTTCGCCGCGACGATGACGTTGCATTTCCAGCTCGACATCACGTCGTAATAATGGAGCGTGTCGCGATTGACGGTGCGGCCCGAACGGCGCTCATATTCGGTGATGAATTCCTCGCGCTCGAACAAGTCGCTGGCGCGAAACGTCCCCGCCTCGTCGAAACTGCCGAATATCTCCATCAGCACCCAGCCGATATCCTCGTGATAGTCGCCGATGCGGGCCAGTTCCCAATCGAGCAGCGCGGTGATCGCGCCGCTCGCTTCGTCGAAGAGATAATTGCCGGTACGGTAGTCGCCGTGGAGCATCACGAGATCGGCGGTGTCGGGCATATTGTCGGCAAGCCACTGCGTGGCGAGCGACATGATCGGACGCGGCTCGCCTTCGTCCACCTCCCAGAGATCGCGCCAATAATTATAGGCCCAGCGCGCGGCTTGCTTCGGGTCGGCGTCGGGGACTTCGAAACCCGGCAGCGGGTTGGCCCGGAAATCGTAGCGATGAATCTCGACGAGGTAATCGAGAAACTGGTCCTTGATCTTGCCGCGCAGGTCCGGGCCGAGCCACGTGCCGAGTCCCGACACCTTGATGCCCGCGTCGCTTGGCTTGGTGACGCCCGAAACGACACGCGGGATTGCCGCCGCCTGCGGGAAATGCCGGGCGTCATTGTCGATCCACACCGGCTCGGGCACGGGCACCCTGCCCTGCATCGCATCGATGAGCACGAATTCGCGCGCCCGGTCCGTCTCGGTGATCGCCGAGCGCGGGTCCATGCGGAGGAGGAATTGCTCCTCGACGCCTTGGTCGGCGAGCGTGAAGAAGAATTGTTCCTTGGATGCGCCGCCGCCAACGCGGCGGACCCCCGAAACCTCCGCTCCGGGACGTTCCGTTGCAAAGAAGACCGAGAGGATCTCGACGATCTCTTCGGTCAGCGCCGCGCGATAGGGGGGCAGGCTCCGGTTGGCGCTCCGGCGATCGATGATATGCCGATGGACGGCCTCCATGTCGCTCTGCACGACGGGGCGCTCAATAAGGGCCGTTTGCACGGATATGCTCCAGATAATCGGTGGGCCAGCAACATTCCATCCAGCCAACGCCGGCCTTGCCGTCGATCAGCGAACGGCCGCCACTTTCGTTGAGGCTGCAATTGGGGACCGGTTTCAGCGTGTAAGTACCAAATACGTCGGTTTGGATGCTGGTCTCGCGCCCCGCCTCATCGACGATCAGGGCGGTGTAGCCGGTCTGCCAATATTGGCCGTCGTAGGTGACATCGACCTCGACGCTATCAACGCGCGACGCCTTGCCATCTTTAAAGACATAGCCGCGCACATGTTCCTTGCCGAGGGCATTGAAGCGCCAGAAATGCACCGCAATCTCGTCACCGACCTGGCCGACGAACCATTCATATTGCTGGAACGGGACCCAGTCGCGCGTGCCCCAGCTATGATCGCGGTGGCCGGTCGCGTCGAAGGCGATCACGCGCTCGCCGATCCTGAGCGTCCCCTTGACACGGCCCGCCTGTTCGATGCGGTCGGTGGCGCAATAGGCCGGGCAACCGCGCGGGTCGGAAGCGTAAGCATAAGGCGGGTGAAACGCATCGAATTCGAAATCGACCGTGGCCTCGGGCGTCTCCCACCGGACATGCGCCGACCCGAACTGAAGATCCTGCTGCATCGCAAAACCTTCGATTTTCCAGTCGTCGAAGCCCATGTCGGCTGCAACGGGCCGATCGGCGAGGCGCTGCTGGATCGGATCACCGCCGACACCGGGGCCAAAGACCGCGAGCGCGGCCCCGGCGACGCTGTCCTTCGACACCCAGGTGTAGGTGAAGAAAGCGATCTGATGCTCGGGCAGCACGACGATGTAGGGAATCGATTCGCGTGCCATCGCAACATCGGGCAAAACATGCCGCCCGTCATGAACGGCATCGACGTCCATATCAGGCTCGGCCCACACATTACTTTCAAACATCGCTCTCTCCATTTTTGTTATTGGCATGCGATCCGGAATTGCGCCGCGGCCCTGGCGGGAGGTTGCCAAGGCCGCGACACCCCCTTTTTTCGTTAGAAGCGGACCGTTGCCTCAACGCCATAGGTCCGCGGCAGCGCGCGGACGCGGTACCCATTGGCGAACAGATTCTCGAGGCTTATGCCAAAGGGGTAGTAAACCTTGTCGGTCAGATTCTTACCCCAGGCCGATATCGAATAGCGCCCCATCGTGTAGGTGACACGCGCATTGGCGACCCAATATTTCCCGCTGCCGCTACCGAATTTACCCGATGACACCACCGGAAGCGGCCCCCGACTATAGTCCTTGAAGCTGTCGAAGTAGAAGCGGCCGGTGTAATTCAGGTCGCCATGCAGCGTCAGTTTGTTCTTGCCGTCATCAATCACATTCCAATCCGCGGCAAAGGACGCCGATTGCTTGGCCGCATAAGGGAAGGGATTGCCGCCGACACTGACCGGTCCGGCCGACGACACCACACAGCTTCCGAGCTGAGCGGGAAAGCCGGGGATGGTGCTGGGATCGGCCGGGCATGCGCCGTCATCATAGCTTGAATCCAGCAACCCGAACGAAGCGCTTAACGTCAAGGCATCGACCGGCTGCAGAATCGCTTCGACTTCGAGACCCTTCAGCGTTCCGTCGAGCGAGATGAGGTTCGCTGTCGCGCTCGCGTCGACAACCTGACCCTGCTGACCCTTATATTTGTAATAGAAAGCCGCAATATTCAGCTGCGCCCGATTATCCCAGAACCGGGACTTGAGCCCGCCCTCGAACGCATCGACTTGCTCTGGCTTGACGAAGTACACCTGGTTCGCGCTGCCATAGGCCAGTCCGTTGAACGTACCCGAACGATAACCGCGGCTGTAGCTGGCGTAAACGAGGATGTCGTCGGCAGGTTTCCAGTCGACAATGGCGCGTCCGGTAACACGTCCCGACGAACCGCGATTGGAGAGACCGCCCGGAAGCGGTATTCCCAATCCCTGGAACGAGGGGATCACGACATTGCCGGCCTCGTCCCGAACATCCTGGAGGAAATAGGGTGAGAATGCGCCGCCCTGCATGAAATTTGACACCGTGATCAGGCGCGCAGTTCCCGTATCGTCAAAATAGGTGGTGACGCCGTCGCGGAAGCTGTTCTTGTCCTTCGTATAGCGAAGGCCGGCGGTAAACTTCAGCGTCGGCGTAATTTCATAACTCGCTTCGCCATAGGCGGCGTAGGACGTCCGCTTCTGCTGGAAATGCTGGGTTGCGCGAATACCGGTGGGCAACGACCCCGCTGAGAGACCGGCACCGTTGAAGGCGCCGCCGGGATTGAAATAGCTCCCCGGCAGACCGACGGCCGTCGTCACATCGCTGAGGAAATTGAAAAAGTCGGGGGTGTTGTCCGCCGTGACCTTGTCGGAGCCGTAAAACGCGCCAACGATGGCCCTGAATGGTCCGCCGTCGATATCAAGGCGAATGTCCTGATTAAAGGCACTGAATTTGGAACGATAGCCGAGCGCACAAAGGCGAAGCGGGGTTGAATCGCAGTCGGTCTGAGTCTGGTCATAGAGGCCATCGTCGAAGCCGGATATCGAGATGAGTTTGATGCTGTCGCTCAACTCGATCCGCGCGTCGAACACGGCACCGCGGGCCCGGGTGGTCGCGACCCCGATCGTGTCGAGTTCGACCTCGTTAAGACCGAGCCCGCGACCCGACTGGCTATAGCTAGACGGGACGAGACCCGCCGGAGCAAGCGCCGCGAACAGGCCGCCGAGCAGGAAATTGGGGTTTGTATAATCGATCAAGTCGCTGGTCCGCGACGACCCAGTGGGGAGCGGCGTTTCGACACCACCCTCCGCTTCGGCCGCATAAACCTTGAGCTTCAGATCGATCGCATCCGTCGGCCGGAAACGCATCGTCAGCCGAAGGCCGTAGCTTTTCGTACCGCCGGGATCGCGGCCGGTCGCGACGTTAAGGCCAGACGCCCCTCCGGCGGCCGCGGTGTTCAGTCCCTTGGGGAGCCGGTTGCGCAAATAGGGATCGGCATCGACATAGGTCGCCGCCAGGCGGATGCCGAAAACATCGTCGACGGGCGTGACCTCGATAGCGCCTTCCAGATTAAGCCGATTGAAGTTGCCATAGCCCGCGGTGAAATATCCGTTCTGACCGTCGAGTTCGGGCGACCGCGTGATGAAATTGATCGCGCCGCCCGTGGTGTTGCGGCCATAGAGCGTTCCCTGCGGTCCGCGCACGACCTCGATCTGGTTGAGATCGTAGAGCTGCTGGCCATGACTCGACCGGAACGCCTGATAGACTTCATCGACATAAACGCCGACGGGCGAGGCCGCATTGGCATTGAATTCCGTGCCGACGCCCACACCGCGCACCGAAAAGTTCGGCTGCTGCTGGCCATAGGGCGACGAAACCTGGAAATTGGGCATAGTATTGTTGAGATCGCTGGTCTCGAACACACCTTTTGCTTGCAGCGATTCGGACGAGATCGCCGAAACGGCGACTGGCACGTCCTGCAGATTCTCCGACCGTTTGGTCGCGGTGACGATAATGTCGCTGAGACCGACCTGGTCCTGCGCGCCGGTTTCGTCCGTCGGCGCATCCTGCGCAAAGGCGGGCGACGACAGACTTGCGATCGCAACGGCGAGTAAGCTCGCGGAAATAGATGTCTTCATTAGCGCTCTCCCAGTTGCACTCGGACGGGGAGACCCGGTGCGATCATGCCCGCAATTTATTGCGTGACCTTGATACGCAAAATAATCTGTGCCACAAACATGTCAACCACTTTACGAGTTTTTCGAGAGAGATGCCAAATGTCGCTATTATCCAGGCTTTTTGGGAAAGCACCCGATCGCTCGGTGCAAATTGAGACGTCAGGTGACCAGTTCACCGTCTCTCCCGGTACCACGATTCTCGAACGTGCGCTCGCCGAGGGAATCGCCTATCCGCACGACTGCACCGTCGGAACTTGCGGCTCGTGTCGCACGCGTCTGATATCGGGCAGAGTGGAGGCCATAACCCCGTTCGGCTATACGCTGAGCCGCGAGGAGCTGGAGGCGGGCTATATCCTGGCGTGCCAGGCGCTTCCCAAATCCGATCTCGTGCTTGATGTCGAGATCGGCGCGAGCGGAGATCAGGACGCGCTGCGCCAGGCGGCAAGCTTCGTTGCCGCGAACGACCTGACCCACGACATCAAGCGTGTAACGCTCCGAGTTGATAAACCGGTAAACTATAAAGCCGGGCAATATGCCAATGTGCATTGGGGCGACGGATCAATTCACCGCTCCTACAGCTTCGCAGGTGCGCCCGAAGCCGGCGGGACGACCGAGCCCCATTTCTTCATCCGCCACGTTCCCGGCGGCCAGTTCACCGACCGCCTCTTTGGCGGCTCGCTCGCGGGCGAGGCGCTTGAGCTCGACGGACCGCACGGCAATTTCTGGCTTCGCGAAGGCAAGGGGCCGATCATCTGCATCGCGGGCGGCTCGGGCCTCGCGCCCTTGCTCAGCCTGTTGCAGGACGCCGCCAACCGCCGCGTCCGCCGCGATTGCGTCCTGCTTTTCGGCGGGCGCGGGACACGCGACCTCTATGCAGCCGAGCAGATCGCTGCGATCCGCACCGCTTGGACCGCCAGCTTCGATTTTTGGCCGATCCTCTCCGAGGAAGAAAATCCGCAATATCGCCACGGGTTCGTGACCGCCTATGTGGCGCAGGCGATCGAGCGTCTCGGGCCGGGCGCCCATGGCTATATGTGCGGCCCGCCGCCGATGATCGACGCGGGGATCGCCGCGCTCACCAACGCCGGCATCGGCCTTTCCGATATCCACTACGACAAATTTACAGACGCCAGCACCGGCGCGTAATTTACGGGAGAATGAGATGAACCTCGATCGCAGCAGCTTTTTCATCGGCAATGAATGGGTGCGCCCCGCATCCAACCAGACCTTCAAGATTCACAATGCATCGACCGGCGAGCATGTCGCGACCGTGCCCGAGGGCAGCGAGGCCGACATCGACGCGGCCGTAGCAGCGGCGCGCCAGGCCTTCGACCATTCGCCGTGGCCGCGGCTTTCGCCCGGCGAGCGCGCCGAGGTGATGCTGCGGTTCATGGCGGCGCTCGTCGAACGCGGGAGCGCAATCGCCGAGGCGGTGAGCCTCCAGAACGGCATGCCGGTCACCCTCGCCAACATGCTCGAAGCGCAATTTCCGGCGGGCGTCCTCCAATATTATGCAAGCCTTGCCGACGGGATGAGCACGAGCGAAACCCGTCCGTCGCAAATGGGACAGGAAACACTTGTCGACCGCGCTCCGATCGGTGTGGTTGCGGCGGTGGTGCCGTGGAACTTCCCGGTCACCCTGGCCTTCAGCAAGATCGCCCCGGCGATGCTCGCCGGTTGCACGCTGGTGATCAAGCCTTCGCCGGGGACGGTGCTCGATTCCTATCTGGTCGCCGAGGCCGCACTTGCGGCGGGCGTTCCCGCGGGCGTCATCAACATCGTCGCGGCCGATCGCGCGGTCGGGGCCTATCTGGTATCGCACCCCGGGGTCGACAAGGTCGCCTTCACCGGATCGACCGGCGCGGGCCGCGCGATCGCCGCGCAATGCGGGCAATTGCTTCGCCCGGTCACGCTCGAACTGGGCGGCAAGTCGGCGGCGCTGCTGCTCGACGACGTCAATCTTGCCGCCTTTCTGCCTGCAATCCCGATGGTCAGCATGCTCAACAACGGGCAAGCCTGTTACAATGGCACTCGCCTTCTGGTGCCGAGCGGGCGCTATGACGAAATCGTCGGCGCGGTTGCCGAAACCGTCGGCTCCTTCACCGTCGGCGATGCGCTCGACCCCGCGACCCTTGTCGGACCGATGGCGTCGGCGGCGCACCGCGACCGCGTCGAATCCTATATCGCCAAGGGCCGCGACGAGGCCCGGCTTGTCGCCGGCGGTGGCCGCCCGAAGGGGCACAACAGCGGCTGGTTTGTCGAGCCGACGGTCTTCGCCGACGTCGATGAGAATGCGGTCATCGCGCAGGAAGAAATTTTTGGCCCGGTATTGTCGATCATCCGCTACACCGACGAGGCCGATGCGGTGCGGATCGCCAACGCCTCTCAGTTCGGTCTCGGCGGGTCGGTATGGAGCCAGGATCAGGCGCGCGCGGTCACGGTGGCGCGGAAGGTCGAGAGCGGCACGGTTGGCATCAACGGCTATATGCCCTCGCTCGGCTCACCGTTCGGCGGGATCAAGGCGAGCGGCATGGGCAGCGAGTTCGGACCGGAGAGTCTGGCCAGCTATCAGCGCACCAAGTCGATCTATGTGATGGCGTGACGAACAAGGGCGCCGCGGTGCGGCGCCCTCAAATCATTCGCGTCTCAGACGGCGGCGCCGGTTTTCGCCAGATGCCGCTCGCGCGCGACCAGATAGAGCGGGAAGGCGAAGCACGTCCCGACGAAGGACAGCGCCAGATAAAACCAGCCTGCGCGCGCGCCAAGACCGATGCGAACCGCGTCAGGCACGACCCAGATCATGAAGACGATCCAGGCCGCCAATATGTCGATCGTCAGGAAGGCCGCGGCGCTGCCGCTGTTATAGGCGTCGAGGAAGAATGTCGGGAGCAACAGCAGGTTGCCCCCTTCCCTCATCCACGCGATCCCGTGCCACCAGGCCGCGGCGGCCGAGCCGACCGCGATCAGAATGTAGAGCAAGTGGCGAACCGGCATCAGCTGGCGGCCCAAGCGCCCGCGGGCTTTTCGTCGAACCAGTCGGGCCAACCCGCGGCCCGATTCTGCACCTTCGCCAGTTCGCGTTCTTCGGGGGTCGCCAGCTCATTGTCCCAGCGCTTCAGCGCCGGCTTGATCACCGCATTATGCCACAGCGGCGGAATCAGCGCCGAGAAGAAGCAGACGAACACGCTTGGCATCGGGATCCACTGGCGGTCGGGGCGCAGTTCGTGGAAGGCCGCGAAGCTGTCGGTATGATGATCGGCATGGTTGGTGATCTCGAACCCCATCACGCGCGACAGCGGCTTCAGATGGTTCCAGACATGGCGGCGCGAGATGGCGCCGCCGGGGACACGGATCAGGCCATAATGCTGGAAATAGTTGAAGGACTCGACCCAGAAGCGGGCGCCGACCATCCCGGCGAGGACCACCGCGACAGCGGTCCAGCCGCCGATCAGATAGACGAGGCTCTGCATAACTAGCTGCGCGAGAAGCGCTTTCCAGATGCGGTGGCGAATCGACCAGCGGCCATAGCCCTGCTTTTCGAGGCTGTCGCTTTCCATGCGCCACGCATCGCGCGTGCTCTGGATGACGGCCTTGCCCGTGAATTCATAGAGCGAAATCCCGCGGCGCGCCGTGTCGCCGTCATGCTCGGTCGCAACATCGAGGTGATGCCCCGTGACATGCGCAATCTCGCGCGTACAGTCGAGGTAGCAGACCTGCGAATAGGTGCCGACGAAGCGGCGCAGCTTGCCGCGCTGGTGATAAAGTTCGTGCGACGCGGGGACGAGCGGTACGACGCTCATCCAGGCAAGCGACAGGATCGCGCCCGCATATTGCCAGGGCGTGATCGCATCGGCCGATGCGACCCAGAACGCCGCCATGAAATACAGGCCGACCGCCAGCAGTGTCGAAAACCAGATCGGCAAGTCGGCAAGAAGGCCGCGCCGCATCGCGCGCGGGCGCATGTCGTTCGACAGCACCGAATCGATCAGGCCGAGCAAGGGCAGCGACGCGATGCCGATGAAAACCCAGTTTCCACCAAGCGCAAAGCCCGCATAAGCCGCAAGCTGCACGATGACGGGGACATAATAACGCAGATAATCCATTCGTCCTCTCCCAAGGCGATTTCATATTGCGTATCATCATTACGCATAAAGGTAAAGCACCTTATTATCTTGTTCCAAAAATGCGTTGCGACATCCCGCGCCGACCGCTTATGCCCCTCGCCGATGAAGATGCGCGATCTTGAGCGACGGACGGGCGTCCACCGCGAGACCATCCGGGTCTATTTCCGGAACGGCCTGCTGCCCGAGCCGTCGCGCCCGGCGACCAATGTCGCGGATTATGATGATAGCCATGTGCAGGCGGTTCTCGCGGTCCGCAAACTCCAGCGCGACGACGGCCTGACCCTGCCCCAGATCAAAGAGGCGCTCCGCGGACAGAATGGCGAGGGCCGCGTGGATGCCGCTGCGTTCCGGAACCTTGAGGCGCTGGTCGCCGCGCGGGTCGGGTTCGAGGGCGAAGTGCTGATCGAGACACTGGCGAGGGACTGGCCAAACGCAGAGGCCGACGCCAGAGTCTTTGAGTCGCTCGGCATCGTAGAAATACGCGACACGAAAAAAGGCCCGGCCCTTAGCATCATGGACAGTCGGCTCGTCACGATCTGGCAGTTGATGCGCGCCGAAGGCTATACCGAGGAGAACGGTTTTCCGGCGTCAGTCGTCGACTTCTACGCCGGGCCCGCGGATGAAATCGCGCGCGCCGAATCGCAGCGCTTTATCGAAGCCACCGAAGGACGCATGGACGATGGCGCGGCGGCGGCGCTCTTTCATGCCGGCATTCGTCACATGATCGATTTTTTCGGACTCTTACGTCTCAAGCGCCTCATGACCTATATTCACTTCGACGATGTAACGGGTCATGTCGATGCGGCGCGCCGCGATGCGAACGGCCCGCCGAGATAGGCGGGATAGTCGAGCTCGCTGACCACCGCATAATCGGCAAGCCGCTGCTCTTCGGCGGCGAGGCTCTGCTCCCAGCGACCGACCGCCTCGCTGGCGTCCGCGCGGACGGCGGGGTCGCTCCAGCGGCCCGCCAACGGGCGTAGCGCTGCGATCACCTCACCAACGAAGGCGGGCAAGCTCTCCTTGCGGACGTGACGATCATAATCGGTTTTGCCGAGGAACAGCGTCTGAATCATATTGCGTGGCTCGGGACGCTGGATGAGATGCGCAAAGATCGCCATTTCGCTGCGGATTGCGCCGTCGAAACATTGCGGCAGCCCATATTCGATACAGTCGAGGATCGCGATCGGGGCCGGATAGAAACCGCCCGTCTTGGCCATCATCTTCGCGCGCACCGGATCGATTCGCTCCGAGACCGCGGCGGGGCCGGGATTGCGCCAGTCGTCCTTGTCCCAAGGCTGCGCCGAGACCGGCGCCGAGAGCAGCCACGCTTCGGCGGCTGCGACTTCCTCGCCCGGCGGCACAACCGCATGCACAAGCCCGGCGGCGAGCGCCGCCTGTCCGGCCAACCGCGCGCCTTCGAGCAGGATTGGCAGTGCAGCGTCGACACCGACAAGCCGCGGTAACCGCTGCGTCCCCCCAGCGCCCGGCAGGAGGCCGACGAGCGATTCGGGAAGCCCAAGCGCGGCCCGCGGACTGTCGGCCAGTACACGGTAATGCGTCGCGAGCGCCAACTCGCAGCCACCGCCGAGCGCGAGCCCGGCGACTGCCGAGGCCACCGGCTTGCCGGCGGTCTCGAGCGCGCGAAGCGCCGCGCTCAGGGGAAAGAAATGGTCGAAGGCGATGTCGAAGCGGTCGCGCGCAGGCGCAGCGACGATCATGTCATAGGCCACGCCGAGCTCGGTGAGGTCGGCCCCGGCGCAAAAGGCATTGTCCTTGCCCGAGCGGACGAGCACGCCAACGACATCGCTGCCCCCGAGCCAGGCTGCAAAAGCCTTGAGCTCGTGGATCGCGGCGTTGGAAAAGACGTTCATTGTCCGGCCCGGTGCATCGAAGACGAGATGGACGATGCCATTGTCCTGAAATTCGAGGCGGAACTGCTCCATGGCGGGGGGCGGAGTGGTCATGGTATTTCCTTCGGTCAGGAGGCGGACGCGAGCTGGCCCTTGCGGACCTTGCCCGCATCGTCGCGCACGGGATGGATCTGGGTTTCAAGACTGCGCGGATGTTTTTCGCGCGCGAGCCAAGGATTGAGAAAGCGGCCAAGCGCGGCGAGGTCCAGCGCCCCCGCGTCAGCCTCGACCGCCGCATGCACCGACTGGCCAAGATCCGGATCCGGGCGGCCGACGACAGCGCAGGAGCGGACAGCGGGATGACGAAGGATCGCCGCCTCGACCTCGGCCGGCCAGATGTTGACCCCGCCCGAGATGATGAGATCGGTCCGGCGGTCGGCGAGATAGAGATAGCCGTCGGCGTCGAGCCGCCCGATATCGCCGACCGATTCCCAGCCGTCGACGGTGGCGCGGCGCTCGGCCCCGATGTAGCGATAGGTCGACCCGGGTCCGCCGGACGGCATTGCAAAGACCTCGCCCTCCTCACCCGCTTGGCACTCGCGCCCATCTTCGTCCAGAATCCGTAGGCGCCCGCCGCCGATCGGCCGGCCGACCGAGCCGGGGCGGTCAAGCCACTCGCGCCCGCCGATCCAGCAGCGCACCAGCCCTTCGGTGGCGCCATAGACTTCCCAGATGTGATCGGGGCCGCACCAGTCGATCCAAGCCTGTTTGAGCCAAGGCGCCATCGGTGCGGCGGTGTGGACGACCATCGCCCAGCGCGAGAGATCGAAGCAGGCCCGCGCGGAGGGCGTGAGCGCCATGATCCGGTGCATCATCGTCGGCACCATCAGCGCCCAGCTTGCTCCCTCGTCGTCGATCAGTCCGAGCGCACCCATGGCGTCGAACTTATCCATCGTGATGATCGTCGAGCCTTTCCAGAGCGCGAAGACCGCCGCGCTGAAGGGTGCGTTATGATAGAGCGGCCCCGGGACGAGGACGCAGCTATCCGAAGGAATTCCGATAAAATCGGTGCCTTCAGAAAAACCCGCGGCCCGGCCGTCGACGATCACCTTGGGAATGCCGGTGCTGCCGCCGCTGGTGCACGCCTTCCAGGCCTTGGCCACATGTCCGCTTGGCGTTCCCCGGGGCGCCTCCCATGACGGGCCCTCTCCGGGATGGACAACGAGGCGCGGCTTCATCACCGCGATGATCGCCTCGCATTCGTGGGGCGTGATCTTCCACGAGATCGGCGCGGGGATCGCGCCGGCCCGGTAGACGCCGAAGGTGAGCGCGATGAAGTCGGGTCCGTTCGGAAGCGCGAACGCCACAAGGTCGTCGGCCCCCACGCCGCGCTCGGTCAGCCAGGCGCACCATTGCAGGGAGCGATGGTCGAGGTTCCCCCACGACCACCGCGCCTCGCCATGGACGATCGCGATCCGGTCGGACGCGAAGGCGGCTGGAACGTCGGCAAGCGCCAGCATGATCAGAAGCCGACGCGATCCGCGCCCTTGAGCGCCAATATCTCGCGCGCCTCGTCGGGGGTCGCAGCCTCAAGTCCAAGACCCTCGATGATCTGACGCACGCGCGTGACCTGCGCCGCGTTGCTTGGCGACAACACTCCCTTGTCGAGCCAGAGATTATCCTCGAGGCCGACGCGGACATGGCCGCCCATCGCCGCCGCCTGCGCCGCGACCTTCATCTGCGACGCACCGGCGCCAAGCACCGACCAGCGATAATTGTCGCCGAACAGGCGATCAGCGGTGCGCTTCATGTGCAGCACTTCCTCGGGATGCGGGCCGATGCCGCCGAGCAGGCCGAAACAGGTCTGGATGAACAGCGGCGCCTGGACGAGACCCTCGCTCCAGAAATAGTGCAGATTGTGGAGGTGGCTCGTGTCGTAGCATTCGAACTCGTAGCGCGCGCCGGTCGCGTTCAGTGTTTCGAGCGCGTAGCGGATATCCTTGAAGCTGTTGCGAAAGACGAGGTCGTGGCTCCCCTCGAGCATCGCGGGTTCCCACTCATGCTTGAACTCCTTGTAGCGCTTCAGCATCGGGAAGAGACCGAAGTTCATCGACCCCATGTTGAGGCTCGCCACCTCGGGCTTCCAGACGGCAGCAGGCTGTACTCGCTCCTCGACCGGCATGTAGGGCGAACCCCCGGTCGTCAGGTTCACGACGACGTTCGACGACTGCTTGATCACCCGCAAGAAGGGTTCGAACGCCTCGGGGCTCTGATCGGGACGACCATCCTCGGGATTGCGCGCATGGAGATGGACGATCGCGGCGCCGGCTTCGGCGGCGCCAAGGGCGCTCTCCGCGATTTCCTCCGCCGTGACCGGCAAATGGGGTGACATCGACGGGGTGTGGATCGACCCGGTGATTGCACAGCTGATGATGACCTTGTTACTCATGCACACTTCCTCAAAGTTGCGCCGCATAGGCACGCCAGCCGCTGGTCAGCGCCTCGCGATGCTGCGGATCGGCAATGGCGACGAGCGCTTGCGCGCGCGCGTCGTAGGAAAGCCCCCTGAGATCGGCGGCGCCGAACTCGGTGGCGACGATATCGGTGTCCATCCGCCCGAGCGTAACCGGTCCCCGCGCGGCGCCCGGGAGCGAAATGCGGCTGATGCGGCCGCCGCTGGCCGACGCCGGGAAAGCGATGATGCGCAGCCCGCCGCCATCGCGCGCGCCGGCAACGAAATCGGGCGCACCGCCGGGGCCGGACATCAACCCCTTGGGACCGCATTCGGAAAAGGCCTGGCCGAACAGGTCGACCTCGAGCGCCGAGTTGATCGCGACGAAATTGCGAATGCCGGCGATGATCGCCCGGTCGTGGGTGAACGACGCCGGACGAAAAACAAACTCGGGGCCTTCGATCGCCTTGTAAAGCCGCCGCGATCCGATCGCGACGCCGGCGGTCACCGGTTGTCCCGGTGCCAGCGCGCCCGCCTCAAGCAGATCGACCACCTCGTCAACGATCAGACCGCTGTGGATCCTGAGGCCGCGGCGGCCAGTCAGCGCGCGAAGGATCGCGCCCGGGATCTTGCCGACACCCATCTGCAGCGTCGCGCCGTCGCGGATCAACGGCGCCACATGCGCCGCGATCGCCTCTGCCACCGGGTCGGGTGCGGCGTCGGATTCGGTATCGAAGCCCTCCGGCGCTTCAGTAAAGGCGGTCAGTTCGGCAAAGGGAATGCCGGGATCACCGCGCGTCCGCGGCATGGCCGGGTTGATATGCGCGATGCGGACCGGAATCTGCGGCCAGAGTTCGGCGGCGAAATCGACGGCTGGGCCGAAACTGCACCGACCGTCCGCGTCGGGCGGCGTCACCATGCAGAGAAGCGCGTCGATCCGGATATCGCGAAGGCGGCTGCGGATATCGCTGTAGCAGAGCGGAAGCTGTTCGACCCGGCCGCCGAGATCGGCCTTGAGCGGCGGCGTGACGAAAAAGGTTTCGACGCGGCAGTCCACATTGGCGAGATAGGAGTGGCGGTTGACGCCGGGCACAAAGATGCCGGTGAAGGTGATCGCCCCGACCGCGTCGCCCGCCGCCATGACGGCGTCGGCGAGCAGCACCGACTCGCCCGAGGCTCCCGTTACCAGCACACGTCCGCCGACCGGCAACCAGTCGGCGATCTCGGCGGGGGTGAAGGCAACGGGAGCCATGCGAATTGCCCGCCTATTTCACATATTTGTGGAAATCGGGCGCCCGCTTCTCGGTAAAGGCGCGCATGCCTTCCTTCGATTCTTCGGTATCATAATAGAGCTTCACGGCATTCAGCGCGAGCATCGAGATACCGCGGATATTGTCGCTGTCGGCGTTGAAGCTGCGCTTGGCGAGCGCCAGTGCGGTCGGCGAGCGCTGGCCGATGATGTCGGTCCATTCATTGACGGCGTCATCGAGTTCCGCTGCCGGAACGACCTTGTTGACGAGGCCCATTTCGAGGGCTTCCTCGGCGCTGTACTGGAGGTTGAGATACCATATCTCGCGCGCTTTCTTGTCACCGACATGGCGCGCGAGATAGGCCGTACCCCAGCCGGCATCGACCGAGCCTACCTTCGGCCCGACCTGTCCGAGCTTTGCGGTGTCGGCCATGATCGACAGGTCGCACAGCGTCGCGAACACGTTACCGCCACCGATCGCGAAACCATTGATGCGCGCGATGACCGGCTTCGGAATGTCGCGGATGATCGACTGGAGCTCGTCGATCGGCAGGCCAACGATGCCGCGGCCGTCATATTGACCGTCCTTCGCGCTCTGGTCCCCGCCGGTGCAGAAGGCCTTGTCGCCCGCCCCCGTCAGCACGACCGAAGAGACGCCCTTGTCATCCGCCGCGAGCTTGAAGGAAGCGATCAGCTCTTCGATCGTCTGGGCGCGGAAGGCATTATAGAGTTTCGGCCGGTTGATGATGATCCAGGCAGCGCGGCCGCGGACCTCGTAAATGACGTCTTCGAAAGTGGTGGGGTCAATCATCTTGCTTCTCCTGAGTAGGACGGATTTCGGTAAATGGCAGACGCCCGGCCGATGCGGCGTTCGCCGACCGACATGAGCGACTGGACAAAGATCATGCTGGCGGTCGTGCGCACGAGATCGACGACGGCCTCGACCAGCGCGCCTTGAGGAACGGGCGCAAAATATTCGATGCTGAGTGAAATCGTCGGCGTATGCGGCGCACCGGCTTCGGCGCCGTCGTGCACCGCGACGATCATCGCATCGGCGAATGTAGCGAGCGCGCCGCCATGCAGCCCGTCAACGGGGTTGATATGTCGCTCGTCGACGCGGAAGGCCATGCGTCCGCCGTCCCGATCGACGAAGACCGGTCCGAAGCGTTCGCTATACCCTTTGCCGAGATCGACGAGCGCATAGCCTGTGGGCGGCGCGTCGGTCATGATCCTTGTCAGATCATGTTCATGCCGCCGGCCACCGAAAAGGTCTGGCCGGTGATGAAGCTCGCGTCGTCGGAGGCGAGGAAGGCAACGATGCCTGCATAATCCTCGGGCTCGCCCATGCGCTTGAGCGGAATGCCGCGAACCATCGCATCCTTCCACTTGACCGCCTGCTCTCCTTCGCCGAGCACGCTCGCCATCATCGGCGTGTTGGTCGGCCCGGGGCAGACGACGTTCAGCAGAACGCCCTTGGAGGCCAGCTCGCGCGCAACCGACTTGGTGAAGCTGATCAACCCGCCCTTGCAGGCCGAATAGACCGCCTCGTTGCTGGTGCCGACGCGCGCCGCATCGGACGCGATATTGATGATCCGGCCGCCACCGCGCGCGACCATCCGCGGCGCAACCGCATGATGGGTGAAGAGCGGTCCGTAGAGATTGATCGCGATAATCTTGTCCCAGAGCGCCTTGTCGGTCGCGAGGAAGGGGGCGGGCTTGTCCCAGCCGGCGTTGTTGACCAGCGCCCAGACCGGGCCGAGATCGGCCTCGACCGCCTCGACCGCCGCATTGACCGCCTCCTGGTCGCTGACGTCGAGCGCATAGGTCTTGATGACCGCGCCATCGCCCGCGATGCCCGCGGTCTCTTCGCCAGCTTCCGCCTTGAGGTCGAAGATCGCGACCTTGCAGCCCTCGGCTGCGAGGCGGAGCGTGAGCGCCCTGCCGATTCCCTGACCGCCGCCTGTGACGATCGCTACCTTACCCTGCAAACCCAACACCATATCTCTCCTGATTGCTAAGTCATGAATTCGGGATCCGACCCCAGTGCCTCGGCCTCGCCACCGGCGAGGTCGAGGAGGGTCTCCTTGATGGTCAGAAGTGTCGAGGCGGCCTGATTCAGCGCCTCCTCCGACACATTTTCGAGGATCTGGAGCTCGATCTGCTCCACATTCTCACGGATCGTGATCACCATCTTGCTGCCGGCGCGGGTCAGATAGACGCGGCGCGCGCGGCCATCGCTCGCATCGGCGCGGCGTTCGACGAAGCCCGCCGTCTCCATGCGATCGAGCAGGCCGCCGATCGCGACCTTGGTCAGGTCAAGATCCGCCGCAAGCGCGGTCTGGGTCATGCCGTCGCGGCGCGACAGAAAGGCGAGCACCCACCACTGCGAGCGGGTGATGCCAAGCGGTTTGAGTGCCCGGTCCACCACGACGCGGCGCAGGCGCGACACGTCGTGAATGAGAAAGCCGAAGCGAAGGCCGGTGTTGAGGTCTTTGGTCACAGCAGATCCTTGGTGTTGGTTTGCACCTTCACCGCTAGACCCGATTGATGGATTTTCAAACGGAACTGTTCTGGAATCGTCCGGACCGCGAATCATGGCCGTTCAGCCCCGGCTCTTCGGGAGCTTGCCCTTGAACATCTCGCGCGCGATGATCGTCTTCATGATCTCGATCGAGCCGCCGGCGATCTTGACGATCCGCGCGTCGGCATAGGCGCGGCAGATCGGGTATTCCCACATATAGCCCCAGCCGCCGAAGAGCTGGAGGCATTTGTCCGCGGCCTCGCAGTGCAGCTCGGACGTCACCATCTTGGCCATCGCCGCGTCGACCGGGTCGAGCTCGCCCTTCATGAACAGATCGATGCACTTGTCGGTGAAAACCCGGGCCATCACCGAGCGCGCCTTGAGGTCGGCGAGCACGAACTGGGTGTTCTGGAAATCGCCGATCGACTGACCGAACGCCTGGCGCTCGGCGGTATAGTCGACCGTCCATTCGATCATCACCTCGGTGACCGTTGCCGAGCGGATCGCCTGCGCAAGCCGCTCCTGCGGCAGCTTGGTCATCATGAGCTTGAAGCCCTGCCCCTCACCGCCGAGCATCGCGCCCTCGGGGATGCGCATATTGTCGAAAAAGAGCTCGGACGTGTCCTGCGCTTTCATCCCGAGCTTCTCGAGATTCTGGCCGCGGTTGAAACCGGGGGTCGCCGCATCGACCAGGAAGAGCGTCACGCCATGCGCCCCTGCCTGGCTGTCGGTCTTGGTCGCCAGCACGATGACATCGCAGAGCTGGCCGTTCGAGATGAACACCTTTTGCCCGTTGATCACGAATTCGTCGCCGTCGCGCACGGCCTGCGTCCTCACCGCCTTGAGGTCGCTCCCCGCATGCGGTTCGGTCATCCCGAGCGAGCCGATCGCCTCGCCGCGGACCATCTTGGGCAGCCAATGGCGCTTCTGCTCCTCGCTCCCGAAGGAGAGGATATAGGTCGCGACAAGGTCGGTGTGGATCAGGAAGCCGGGACCGCTCGCCCCGACGCGCCACAATTCTTCATAGACGACGGCGTCGAACAGATAGTCGAGGCCGAGCCCGCCATATTCTTCGGGCACGGTGCAGCAGAGCATGCCCGCCTCGCCCGCCTTCAGCCAGAGCTCGCGCGGGACGATGCCCTCCTTTTCCCACCGGTCATGGTGGGGGACGATCTCCTTCTCCACGAATTTGCGGACGGATTCGCGCCACATTTCATGTTCTTGGCTGAAAATATTGCGTTCGATCATCGCCGAGGCCCCTTTTTGTCTCTTACCTGTCAGCCTGCCCGATTGGCCTTGTCGCGCTGCGTCGACTGTTCGATCGCTTCGCGGGCGGTCTGCCATTGGTCATCGGTCATCCCCGTCAGGTCGGCGAAGGTGCCGGGTCCGGCGAGATGCTGGCCGCCGTCGATCGCGATCGTCTGGCCGGTGAGATAGTCGCAGCCGTCTGACAGCAGGAACGTGATCAGGTTCTGAAGTTCGGGCATCGCCCCGAAGCGCCTCAGCGGCACCGTCTCGGCGCTCGTCGCGGACGATTTCGCATCGGGGATCGGGTTCAGCTTCTCCCAAGCACTTTCGGTCGGAAAGGGCCCCGGGGCGGTTGCATTGAGCCGGATGCCATAAGGCCCCCATTCGACCGCGAGAGACATCGTCATCGCATGCAGCGCCGTCTTCGCCATCGCCGAGGGCACGACAAAGGCCGAACCCGTCCACACCCAGGTGACGAGATTGCTGACCACTGCCCCCTTGATGCCTTCGTCGATCCAGCGCTTGCCGAGCGCGAGCGTGACATGGAAGCTGCCGTCCATCACTGTCGATGTGATGGCGCGAAAGCCGCGCGGGCTCAGCCCCTTGGTCGGCGCGATGAAGTTTGCGGCGGCGTTGTTCACCAGGCTGGTGACCGGCCCAACCTTCCACATCGCTTCGACCATCGCGTCGACCTGATCGGCATCGCGAATGTCACAAGTATGCCAATGTACCTTTCCAACCGTGCCTGCCGCGATCTCGGCGGCAGCGGCTTCAAGGACATTGGCGCGGCGCCCGCAAATATGAACCGTCGCGCCTTTGGCGGCCAGCGCCTTCGAAATTTCAAGACCCAGACCGGATCCGCCACCCGTCACGAGAATCGATTTGCCCGCGAGCACGTCGGACCGGAATATATCCATGATCAACCTCTTCCCCGTTGCGATTCTTACCGGGTCACTTGTCGCAACCCAAATTTCGTGAACCAGTTTACAACTTCAAAAATTGCTGTCAAGGATGGTTGCAGGAAACAACTGAACCAATGGCGGGAGGTAGCGAAAGGTGACCCATGAACCGGGGTCGATTGTGGCTGTTGGCGGCTATCTGCCGCTCTTGCGTCTCGATCGGGCGCAGGCTGCCAAATCGCTGAAACATTTTGGCCTCGGCGGCCGCCAGGCGGGCTATCGCGCCGTCGGCGGCTGGGACGAGGACGCTTTCACCCTTGCCGCCGAAGCGAGCCGGTCGCTCACCGCGTCGCCGCCATCGCGCCTTTGCTTCGCCTCGACCTCGGCGCCCTTCATCGACCGCGCACATTCAAGCCTGCTGGTCGATGCGCTGGCGTTGCCGCGCGCGACCCGCACGCTCGACGTCGCCGGAAGCAGGCGCTGCGCCGTCGCGGCATTGCTCGACGCTCTGCTCGGCGCCGACGATGCGCTGATCGCGGCGGGCGAACGTCGCCCCGCGAAGCCCGGCAGTTCGTCGCACCTCGCTTATGGCGATGGCGGCAGCGCGGTGCGAACCGGCACCGACGGGGCCGCAAAGCTCGTCGGCTGGGCCTCGGAGGCGCACGACTTGCTCGACAGCTATGCCTCGCGCGGGCACGAGACCGCCTATCCGAGCGAGGAGCGCTTCGTGCGCGACATCGCCAGCAGCGCGATCATCGCCCCCGCGATCGCGGGCGCCTGCGCCAATGCCGGGATCGCGCCCGGCGACATCAAATGGGCCGCGGTCCACGAACCGCTCTCGGGCATGTGGAAAGATATCGCGCGCCGCACCGGCATCACCGCGCCCAATCTTGCCACGACGCTTGCCGAGCAAGCCGGCGACCTCGGCGCCGCGCATGCGCTGTTTGCGCTGGCGCTCGCCTTCGACTCGGCGCGTCCCGGCGACCATGTGCTGCTCGCCGGCTTCGGCAGCGGCTGCGACGCCCTCATCTTCCGCGTCGACGCCAAAGTGCCCGGCGCAGCCGACGTCCGCGCCGCTCTCGGGCTCGGTGAGGCGAGCGGCGACTATGTCCGCTTCCTGTCGCTGACCGGTGCGGTCGATCTCGATTTCGGTGTCCGCTCCGAGTTCGAGCAGAAGGCCCAGGCGACAGTACTCGAACGCTATGGGCGCGACACGCTCGGCTTCATTGGCGGGCGCGACGCTAAGGGCAATGTCCAGTTTCCCAAGACCCCCATCCCGGTGCGCCCCGGCGCCGACGGCCGCGAGGCGCTCGAGGATGTCCGGCTTGCCGACCTGCCGGCGAAAGTCGCTTCGGTGACCGCCGACCGCCTCAACTACACCCCCGACCCGCCCTTCTGGTTTGGGCTTGTCCAGTTCGAGAATGGCGCACGCATCCTGATGGAGCTCACCGATGCGAGCGGCGCCGGGTTCAAGGTCGGCGACGCGCTCGGCATGCGGCTGCGCATCAAGTCGGTCGACAAAAGACGCGGTATGCGGACCTATTTCTGGAAGGGCGCCCCCGCCAAGCGCCCGCAAATGGAGGCCTGAGCGATGGCGACAGGTATCAAGGACAAGGTCGCGATCATCGGCATGGGTTGCTCGGTGTTCGGCGAACGCTGGGACCGCGGCGCCGACGATCTGATGATCGAGGCCTTCGAGGAAGCGATCGGCGACGCCGGGATCGACCGCAGCCAGATCGAGGCCGCCTGGATGGGCAATGCACTCGACGACATCAATGTCGGCAACAGCGCCCTCCCGCTCGCCCATGCGCTGCGCCTCCAGACCATCCCGGTGAGCCGGGTCGAGAATATGTGCGCGACCGGCACCGAGGCGCTACGCGCCGCAGCCTATGCGGTCGCCTCGGGCGCGATCGATTTCGGACTCGCGCTCGGCGTCGAGAAATTGAAGGACACGGGCTACGGCGGGTTGCCGCTTCGCACCAAGGGCCTCGCGAATGATTTATGGATGCCCTACGGCTCGGCGCCCGGCACCTTCGCACAGCTCGCGGGCGCCTATAGTACCGCGCACGGCCTCGACGGCGGCGACCTGAAGCGCGCGATGGCGCATGTCAGCTGGAAGAGCCACCAGAATGGCGCGCTCCACGGCAAGGCGCATCTGCGCAAGGCAGTCGAGATGGAGACCATCCTGAAAGCGCCGATGATCGCCGACCCGCTGGGGCTGTTCGATTGCTGCGGGGTCTCCGACGGGGCGGCCTGCGCGATTGTGACCACCCCCGAGATCGCAAAGAGCCTGGGCATCGATAATCCGGTCACTGTGAAGGCGATCCAGCTCTCGGCGAGCAATGGCTGGGAGATGAGCTATGGCGAATGGGACGGCGCCTCGGTGCGCAATACCCAGGTCGCCTCCGCCCGCGCCTATGCCGAAGCGGGCATCAACGATCCGCGCGCCGAGATTTCGCTGACCGAAGTTCATGACTGCTTCTCGGTGACCGAACTGGTGACGATGGAAGACCTCGGCCTTTCCGAGCCCGGCCGCGCCATTTTCGACATACTCGATGGCAAATATGACCGCGGCGGCGCCATCCCGTGCCAGACCGATGGCGGGCTCAAATGCTTTGGTCATCCAGTCGGCGCTTCGGGGCTGCGCATGGCCTATGAAGTTTATAACCAACTGCGCGGCCGCGCTGGCGATCGGCAATTGTCGCAGGTCGATTTCGGGCTGACCCACAATCTGGGCGGCGCACCGTTCAACAGCGTCGCGGCGGTCTCGATCCTCGGCCGCCTCGACTAGGGAGAGAAACATGGCGGGACTTTACTTCGAGCAGTTCAGCGTCGGTCAGGTCTTCGATCACGAAATCCGCCGGACGGTGACCGACATGGACAATATCCTGTTCAGCTCGCTCACCTATAATCCGGCGGCGATCCATATCGATCATGCCTATGCGGCGACGACCGAGTTCGGCAAGCCGCTGATGAATTCGATCTTCACGCTCGGGCTCGTCATCGGCCTCTCGGTCCAGGACACGACGCTCGGGACAACGATCGCCAATCTCGGCATGAGCGAAACGACCTTCCCGAAGCCCGTGTTCGCCGGCGATACGATCCGCGCGCGCACCACGGTGATCGAGCTGCGCGACAGCAAGTCGCGTCCGACGCAGGGCATCGTCGCCTTCGAGCATCTCGGGCTCAACCAGAACGACGAGATCGTCTGCCGCACGTTGCGCGGCGCCCTGATGATCCGGAGCCCCGCGTGAGGCTTCGCTCGCTCCTCTTCGTCCCTGGCGACAGCGAAAAGAAATTCGCCAAGGCGCGCGCGATCGGTGCCGACGCCCTGATCCTCGATCTCGAGGACAGTGTTGCGCCGAGCATGAAGGAAGCGGCCCGCGCGCAGGTCGCCACGCTCCTCGACGACCAGAGCCAACATGACTGGTCCTTCTTCGTGCGCGTCAACCCGTTCGATACCGGCATGACCTTCGACGACCTCGCCGCTGTGGTGAAACCCGGCCTCGACGGCTTGCTCATCCCCAAAGCCAATGGCGCCGCCGACATCGCGCGGATCGGGGCCGAGCTTGACCGCCTCGAAAGCGCTGCCGGAATGACGCAAGGGCGTGTGAAGATCGCTGTGGTGGCGACCGAAACGCCGCTCGCGATGTTCAATCTCGGCAGCTACACCCCGCCGCATCCGCGCCTGGTCGCCTTGACCTGGGGCGCCGAGGATCTTGCCGCGGCGATCGGCGCCACCGGCAACAAGGAAGAGGACGGACACTGGACCGATCCTTATCGCCTTGCACGATCGCTCTGTCTTTATGCGTCCGCGTCGGCGGGGGTCGCGCCGGTCGACACGCTTTATGCCGATTTCCGTAATCCGGACGGTCTCGAGGCCGACTGCCGCCGCGCGCGCCGCGACGGCTTCACCGGCCGGATCGCGATCCACCCCGATCAGGTCGACATCATCAATCGCTGCTTTAGCCCGTCCTCCGCCGAAATCGCGGAGGCGCAGAAGATTGTCGACGCCTTTGCCGCCAATCCTGACGCCGGCACGCTCGGGATCGACGGAAAAATGTACGACATTCCCCATTTGAAGGCCGCGCGCCGCACGCTTGCCAGCGCCTGACCACGGAGAGAGGTTATGACTGCCACCCGCCCGCTTCCGACCGAAGAGGATCTCGCCGCGATCCGCGAAGGCGTCCGCGCCGTCTGCGCGCCTTTTGACGATGAATATTGGCTCGACCGCGACAATACAGGCGAATTCCCGAAGGATTTCCACCGCGCGATGGCCGATGGCGGCTGGCTTGGTATCACCATGCCCGAGGAATATGGCGGCTCGGGGCTAGGGGTCACCGAGGCGATGACGATGATGAACGAGGTGGCGGCCTGCGGCGGCGGCTTCGCGGCGGCCTCGACGATCCACATCAACCTGTTCGGCCCGCATCCGATCGTCGTGAAAGGTACGCCCGAGCAAAAGGCGCGCTGGGTCCCGCAGCTCGTTGCGGGCGAGGACCAGTGCTGCTTCGGCTTCACCGAGCCCGACGCCGGGCTCAACACGACGCGGATCAAGACATTCGCCGAAAAGGTTCCCGGCGGCTATCTCGTAAACGGTCAAAAGGTCTGGACCTCGACGGCGCAGGTCGCGAACAAGATCATGCTGCTCACGCGCACAACCAAGTTCGAGGATTGCGCCAAGCCAACCGACGGCATCACCATCTTCTACACCGATCTCGATCGCAGCAAGATCGATGTCCATCTGATCCCCAAGATGGGCCGCAAGGCGGTGGATTCGAACGCGATCTTCATCGACGGCCTGTTCATTCCCGAGGAGGACCGGATCGGCGAGGAGGGCAAGGGCTTCTCCTACATTCTCCACAGCCTCAACCCTGAGCGCATCCTGATCGGTGCCGAGGCGATCGGCATCGGCCGCGACGCGCTGCGCCGCGCGACGCAATATGCCAAGGAACGTGTCGTGTTCGATCGGCCGATCGGCCAGAACCAGGGCATCCAGCATCCGCTCGCCGAGAAATGGATGTATCTGGAATCGGCCTGGTTGATGGTCGAGAAGGCTGCGCGCCTCTACGACAGCGGCCTGCCCTGCGGCGCCGAGGCGAACAGCGCGAAATTCCTCGCGGCGCGCGCTTGCCACGATGCTGCGTGGCAGTCGGTCGCGACCCACGGCGGCTTCGGCTATGCCAAGGAATATCATGTCGAGCGGCTCTACCGCGAAAGCGCGCTGACCCGGCTCGCTCCGATCACCGAGCAGCTGATCATGAGCTTCATCGCCGAGAAGGTGCTCGGCCTCCCCAAAAGCTATTGAGGACAAGAATATGGGAATGATGGACGGAAAAGCCGTGCTGGTCACCGGCGCGGGACGCGGCGTCGGCCGGGGTATCGCGCTCGAGATGGCAAAGGCCGGCGCAGCGGTGGTGGTCAACGACCTCGGCGTCTCGCTGACCGGCGAAGGTGGCGATGAGGGGTCGCCGGCCGAACAGGTTGTGGCCGAGATTGTCGCGATGGGCGGAAAAGCGGTCGCCAATCATGACAGCGTCGCCGAGTGGGACGGCGCCTGCGCGATGGTGAAGGCCGCGATTGACGGATTTGGGCGCATCGACGCGGTGGTCAACAATGCCGGGAACCTCCGCGACATGTATTTCCACAAAATGGGTCCCGACGATTTCGACGCGGTGCTCGCCGTGCACCTCAAGGGCAGCTTCAACACGAGCCGCGCCGCCGCGCCCTTCTTCAAGGAGCAAGGCGCGGGCGCCTATGTCCACATGACCTCGACGAGCGGGCTCATCGGCAATTTTGGCCAAGCCAATTATGCCGCCGCCAAGCTCGGCATCGTCGGCCTGTCGAAATCGATCGCGCTCGACATGCAGCGTTTTGGCGTCCGCTCGAACGCGGTCGCGCCTTTCGCCTGGACGCGGATGATCGATTCGATCCCGACCGACACCCCCGAACAACAGAAGCGCGTCGACGGGCTGAAGAAGCTCGACGCCGACAAGATCGCGCCGTTCGTCGTCGCGCTCACCAGCGATGCCGGCGCCAAGGTGACCGGGCAGATTTTCGCGGTGCGCAACAACGAGATATCCCTCTTCTCGCAGCCGCGCCCTGTCCGCACCGCACACACCGCCGAAGGCTGGACGCCCGAGACGGTGGCCGAGCGCGTCTTCGACCAGTTCGCAAACGACTTCTACCCGCTCCACCGTTCGGCCGATGTCTTCACCTGGGAACCGGTCTGAAACATGGCGTTTCAGCCCGATCGTCTCCTGGCGCATGATTTCGGCGAAGCGCGGCAAAGCTATACCGCGCGCGATGCGATCCTCTACGCGCTCGGCCTCGGGCTCGGGCACGACCCGCTCGACGACAGCGACTTGGTTTTCCTGGACGAAACGCGGCTCAAACTGCTGCCGAGCTTCGCCGTCACGCTCTGTTCGCCGGGCATGTGGATCCGCGATCCCGCCTTTGGCGTAGATTTTCGCCGTCTCGTTCACAGCGCGCAAGCGGCCGACTATCATGCGCCGCTGCCAGCCGCGGCCGATGTCGTCGGTACCGCCAAGGTGGTCAGCCTTTTCGATCGCGGCGGGGGGCGCGGGGCGGTGCTCGAGCTCGAACGCCGGATCGCCGACGCGGCGAGCGGCGAGGCTTACTGCACCCTGCGTCAGACGCTGCTGCTACGTGGCAACGGTGGGTTTGGCGGACCGCCGCCGCCTGCGTCTTCCTCGGTCATCCCGGATGTCGAGCCCAGCGCACATGCCAGTGTCCCGCTCTCGACACGCGCCGCGCTGATCTACCGCCTCTCGGGCGACTGGAACCCGCTCCATATCGATCCCGCCTTCGCGCGCAGTGCGGGCTTCGACCGCCCCATCATGCACGGCCTCGGCAGCTATGGTGTCGCGGGCGCCGCAGTCGCGCGCGCGCTCGGACGCGATCCCGCAACGCTGAGCCATCTCGCCTGCCGCTTTTCGGGGATCGTGCTGCCCGGCGACACCCTTCAATTCACCATATGGCCCACCTCGGACGGCGCGGCCTTTCGTGCCCATGTTGGCGATCGGCTGGTCCTCGACGAGGGACAGGCCGCCTGGAGACCCTGCGAATGACCGAACCCAACCTCGCTGCCCGGCTCAGGACCGGCCTCCGTCTTCCGGTGATGGCCGGGCCGATGTTTATCGCCTCGACGGCCGATCTCGTCATCGCGCAATGCAACGCCGGGATCATCGGCGCGATGCCGGCGCTCAATCCGCGCAGCACCGAGGCGCTCGACAAGGATCTGGCGCGCATCGCGGCAAGCGTCGGTGCGCGGCCCTGGTGCGTCAATCTCGTCGCGCACAAGAGCAACGAACGGCTCGCGCCCGACCTGGAGGTTGTGCTGCGGCATAAGGTCCCGATCGTCGTGCTGGCGCTCGCGGCCGACCCCGGACTGGTGCGCGAGCTCCAGGCAAATGGCAGCCTCGTGTTCCAGGATGTGATCCGCAACCGTCACGCCCAGAAATGCGCCGAGATGGGCGTCGACGGCATCATCGCGGTTGCCGCGGGCGCGGGCGGTCACACCGGCGACCAGTCGCCCTTCGCGCTCGTCGGCGAGATCCGCGAATGGTGGGACGGGCTGCTGCTGCTTGCGGGGTGCATCGCAAACGGTCGCGGCGTGCTGGCGTCCGAGGCCATGGGCGCCGATCTCGCCTATATCGGCTCGCCCTTTCTCGCGTCGAGCGAGGCGAACACGCAGCCGGGTTTCAAGCAGATGCTCGTCGACGGAAGCGCCAAAGACGTGCTCGTCACCAGCTGCTTTACCGGCGTGAAGGCGAGTTTCCTGCGACCATCGCTGATCGAGAACGGCCTCGACCCCGACAATCTCGTACCCGCCACCAGCGGCGGGGCGATCGATATCAACAATGGCGGTGCCAACAGCAAGGCGTGGCGGGACATATGGAGCGCCGGACAGGGGATCGGCGCGGTGAAGGAGGCCGGGCCTGCCGGCGCATGGATCGACTGGCTCGCGGACGACTATGCCGCTGCCCGCCGGGCCATGGGGCTTGCGCAATGAACCGCCAATGCCTCCTCGTCTGCCGACCCGAGGGCGTCGCGCAGGCGAAGAATTTCGAAATCGTCGAGGCGCCGCACCAGCCGCTCGGCGACGGCGATATCCGGGTTCGCAACCAGTTCCTGTCGGTCGAGCCCGCGATGCGCGGATGGATCGCGGACAAGGGTAATTATGCCGAGCCGGTCGCGATCGGGTCGGTGATGCGGGCGCTGACCGCGGGGATTGTGACCGAAACGCGCCATGCCGATTATGTGATCGGCGACGCGGTGACCGGCTGGTTCGGATGGCAGGAGGAAGCAGTCGCGCCCGCAAACGCGGTGGTGCGCAAGATCGCCGAGACCGACCTGCCGCTATCGCTGAGCCTGGGCATCTTGGGCATCAACGGCGTCACCGCATATCTTGCGCTCAACGGCATCGGCCAGCCCAAACCCGGCGAGACATTACTCGTTTCGACCGCCGCGGGGGCGGTCGGGTCGGCGGTGGGCCAGATCGGCAAGCTGCTCGGATGCCGGACCGTCGGTATCGCGGGCGGCCCCGACAAGGTGACGCTCTGCCTCGAACGCTTCGGCTATGATGCCGCCATCGACTATAAGGCGGGCGACCTCCGCGCTGCGCTCGCGCGGGCCTGTCCCGAAGACATCGACATCTATTTCGACAATACGGCAGGCACGATCAGCGATGCCGTAATGGCGCATCTCGCCCTTCGCGCGCGGGTCGTCGTCTGTGGGACCGCCGCGATCGATCGATGGGATCCCTGGCCGGAAGGGCCGCGCATCGAACGCCATCTGCTCGTCAAGCGGGCACGGATGGAGGGATTCGTGATCTTCGATCATATGGACCGCTACGAAGCCAGCGTCGCCCAGCTGGCCGATTGGGTGCGCAACGGCCAGCTCGCCTATGAAGAGGACATCCTCTCGGGTATCGAGGCTTGCCCCGACGCGCTCGCGGGGCTCTACCGCGGCGAGAACCGGGGCAAACGGATCATCCGTCTCTGAAAGGACCGCGCGACATGCTCGAAAGCCGCCACATCGTCATTATCGGCGGGAGCTCGGGGATCGGTTTCGCGGTCGCCGAGGCCGCGATCGCCGCAGGGGCGACCGTCCGCATCGGATCGACCAGCATGGCCAAAATCGAGGCTGCGGTCGCGCGGCTTGGACCCCGCGCCACGGGCGCGATCGTCGATACGACCGACGAAGTGAGCCTCGCCGCCTTCTTCGCGGGCGCGGGTGCCATCCACCATCTCGCCCACACGGCGGGCGACCGCCTGCCGCGCGGGCTGACGATCGGACCCGACTTCGATCTTCTCGCCGCGCAGGGCGCGATGGGCGCCCGCTTCTGGGGGCCGCTACTCGCTGTGAAACACGCGTTGCCGTACCTCGCACCCGACGCTTCGGTCACGCTCACCGCAGGCCTCTATGCGCACCGGCCCGCCAAGGGCTCGACGATGTCGACCGCAATCGCCGGCGCGGTCGAGCATCTTGCGCGCGGCCTTGCGGTCGAACTCGCGCCGATCCGCGTGAACGCGGTGACGCCCGGCCTGATCGCCACCGAGATGTGGGCGAAGGTGCCCGATGCAGCGCGGTCCGACATGACCCGGCCCCAACCGCTCCCCCGCATGGGAACGCCACACGATGCCGCCGAAGCCTATCTCTATTTCATGCGGGCGGGGTTCACGACGGGCCAGATTGCCGTCGTCGACGGCGGCCGGATTTTCGCCTGACGATCAGCTCGCGGCCCTTGCGCGGGCGAAGCCCGACGCAACCGCATCGGCACCGACCTCGCGATTGGCCGCGCGCGCTGCGGCGTCTTCGAGGCGCAATCCTTCGGCAAGGCTGGTCCCGAATCCGTCGGCGATGAGCCGCTTCATGGCCATGACGCCGCCCGGCTGATGCGCAGCGATTTGCTCGGCCAGCGCAAGGGCGGCCGGCACAAGTTCGGCCGCGGTATAGACGCGATTGGCAAGCCCCCACGCCGCCGCCTCGTGGGCGCCAAGCGCGCGGCCGGAAAGCGACAATTCGTTCGCGCGTGAACGGCCAACCGCGCGCGAGAGGCGCTGCGACAGCCCCCACCCGGGCGTAATGCCGACACGAACATGACTGTCGGTGAAAGATGCGCTTTCCGCAACAAGCAGGATGTCGAGCGCCAGCGCGATTTCGAAGCCGCCGGTCACCGCCAGCCCGTTGATGGCGCCGATGATCGGCTTCGGGAATGCGGTAATCGCATCGACCATATTCTCGGTAGCGACATTGTCTTCGACGCTTTTGCCCGAGGCTGCGATCTCGGCGAGGTCAAGCCCCGCCGAAAAAGCGCGGCCCGCGCCGGTCAACACGACGGCGCGCACGTCCCCGTCAGCGGCGAGTGCGGCCAAGGTTTCGATAAACAGACGACGCAGCGGCCCCGACAAGGCATTGAGCTTGTCGGGCCGGTTGAAGATCAGGACCGCGATCCGGCCGTGCCGTTCGACAAGCAAAGGGACGTGGGTCATCACGAGGCTGGCTGCGCCCCTGTCGGCGGAACGACCGAAGCCTCGCGGACCCGCCGATTGAGATCGCCCAATATGATCAGCTCATGGGCGACGAGCCAAAGACCCCAGATAACCATCGGCATGTAGAAGGCCGCCCAGCCATGATAAGCAAACGGACCGCTTTTGAAAAAGGCTGGCCCGCCCGCTGCGGCAAGCAAAATAGCGCCAATGATCGAGGCAATCGAAAGCCAGCGCGGAAACAGCGGCGACGACGATTCATCGGTGAGCGCAACGATCGCGGTCGCCACCATCTGCATCGACAGGAACACCCAGCCGAGCAGGAAGCCGAACCAGCTGACGTCATTAAGGGCGACGACGACATCTGCGCCCGCCTCAGGACGATAGGCAGCGCCAATCCAGAAGGCGGCGTTGAGGAAAATGATGAGCGCGATGAGCGAACCGCACATGCCAGCCGTGATCGACCAGAGCGGTCGCGGTCCTTCTATGTCGGCCAGCGCTTGGCCGAGCTGGATCGATCCGGGCACCAGAAACGCGGTGCCGACGATCAGCAGCGAATTGCCCAGCAGCATGCCCGACCTGTGGGTGACCGTATAAAAATTCTTTGTCGCTTCCGCCGTCAGGTCGGCCGGCGCGGGAAGCCAGAAATGCGCGATCCCAAGCCAGCCCACAGCGATCAATACGACGAAAATCAGGGAACAATAAGCGCCCCAGCGGGCGCGGACGAGCTGGGCGCGGCTGGGTCGGAGGATCGGCTCCGCGCTCACCCTATGTTCCTCCCCTCCTCGCCCCAATAGCGGGCGCGCAAATCCTTTTTCGACACTTTTCCCGAAGGGACGAGCGGAAACTCTGCGACAAAATCGACGCTTTTCGGCACTTTGTATGCGGCCAGCCGTTCGCGACACCAGACGAGGATTTCTCCCTCTTCAGTGCCTTCTTTCTTGGGGATCACGATCGCCTTGACCGCCTCGCCCCAGCGCGAATCGGGAACCCCGATAACGGCAACCGCGGCGACGCCCGGGTGGGTCGAGAGGATATTCTCGACCTCGGCCGAGTAGATATTCTCCCCGCCGGACACAATCATGTCCTTGGCGCGATCGACGATATAATAAAGGCCTTCGGCATCGCGGCGAACAATATCGCCGCTGCGATACCAGCCGTCGGAAATGACCTGCGCCGTGACGTCGGGCTGCCGCCAATATCCTTTGGTGATCGACGGCTGGCGGATGTAGAGTTCGCCGGGCTCGCCCTCGGCGACCTCATTTCCCTGCCCATCGAGAATGCGACATTCGATCAGCGGCAGGGGACGGCCACAACTTTGGAGCTTGGCTTCATCGTCGAGATCATGTTCATTTGGTCGCAGGATCGAGGTCGCGCCGCCTGCCTCGGTGGATCCGTAAAATTGCATGAACTGGCACGGCATGGCTGCAATTGCCCGCTTGATCAGTCCGAGCGAGATAGCAGAGCCCGCATAGAGGGTCAGCCGGAGCGATGAGAAGTCGGTTTCGGCGGCGGCCGGGTGGTCAAGCAGCATCTGCAGCATGGTCGGCGTGAGCGTAAGCAACGTCGGGCGCTGGCGGCCGATCGCGTCGAGCATGACCGCCGGATCGAATTGCCGCACGATGTCGATGGCAACGCCATTATAAAGACATTGAAGCGTGATGCCGATGTGCAGAAGGTGAAAATTCGGCAAGCCGTTGACGAAACTGTCGCCGTCTTCCCACCGATAGGCTGGCTCGAGATGCTCGCTGAGTCGCATCATGTTTGTGGCGCCATGTGCCAGCATGACGCCCTTCGCCCGCCCGGTGGTCCCCGAGGTGTAGAGCTGGAAGGCTGTGTCTTCGAGTTCGACGTGAACCGCGGGTTTCTCGACCGACTGGCTGGCGACGAGTGCTTCGAGTGTGTTCTCGGCATCGATCCAGATCACGTCGGGCGGCGAGTCAAGAAGCGCACAGGCGGCCTCCCACAGCGGTTCGAACTCGCGCTCGATTATCGCATGCCGCGCCTGGCTGTCGGCAATCTGTTCGGCCAGTTCGCGCGCCGCCAGCCGCCAGTTGTAAATGACCAGCCCGCTCCGCGTGCGCGCGCATCCGAAGAGCGCGAAATAGAAATCGAAGCTGTTCTTGCCCATGAAACCGACGAGCCCGCCCGGCTCCGCGATGCCGCCGAGCAGATAATGTGCGACCTGGTTTGAGGCCTGATCGAATTCGGCAAAGCTGACGTTTCGCTCGAATGTCCTGAGCGCGAGCCGTTCGCCGTCGTGCCGTGCCCAATATTCGGGATATTGGCCGAGGGTTCGGATTTCGGGAAAGAGCCACATGTCACACGCCTCCAAATTCAGGGCGGCGACGCTCGGAAAACGCAACGATCGCATTGGCTGCGTCGCGCGTCGCGGATGATCGGCTGAGCGCCTGTGCTTCAAGCTCGAGCTGCGTCTCGAGCGGCTGGTCGTAAACGCTGAGCATCAGCCGCCGGATTTCGCCAAATGCCTTGGTCGGCCCCGCAGCAAGCTGGCGCGCGATCTCTTCGGCGCGCCCGAGGAAGGCGTCGCGCGCGTGCACCTCGTCGGCAAGACCGCACGCCAGCGCCGCATCGGCGGTCAGCGTCTCGTTCAGGAGGAGAAAGCGCCGTGCGCGCGCCGCGCCCATGCGGCGGGCGTACATAATGCTCGAACCGGCGTCGCACGAAAATCCGATGCCGGGATAGGCCGCGACAAATTTCGCATCGTCGGCTGCAATCAGGATATCGGCGCCGGCGACAAACGCCGACATGCCGCCAGCACAGACACCATGAACCGCCGCGACGACCGGGGCATCCATGCGCTGCAATCGCGCGACAGCACTGTGAAGCGTCGTCGTCCAGCGCTTGATGTTGGTGGGAAGCGACGCGAGATCGCCGACAAAGCTGTTGATGTCGCCGCCATAGCCGAAGGCGTCACCCTTGGCGGTGACAAGGACACAACGCACTGCGGGGTCGACCGAGAGCAACGTGGCGGCCTCGCATGTCTCGGCGCAAAAGATCTCATCGATGGGGTTGCCCCGCACCGCATTGTTGAACTCCAGGCGCGCCAACCCATCCTCAACCGTAAGCGTCAAGCGCTCGAACGCCATGCCACTCTCCCATGATCGCTTATTTGTAAGTATGTTTACTAGATTGTCTTGCGCGGTCAAGCCGGGCAATCCCCTTTCGCAAGATCAGGTCTTCTTCATACGTAAAAAGGGGGCCGGAAGATGCCGCGTTGCCGACACCTTCCGGCCCCCGAGTCCATCGCCTGCCAAAAAACAGCAGGACGACCGGAGGAGTTTAGAAGCGATAACCAACCTTCAGGCCATAGGTCCGCGGTTCGCCCGGAAAGTCGCTCAGCGTCGAGCCGAGCGCCAGGACCGTGCGTCGATAATCCTGCTTGGTCACGTTTGTGACATATGCGGTAATGCGGAAATCGCCGATTTCATACGCCGCACGGAGGTCGAGCAGGCCGTAGGAAGGCTCCTTCGACAGACTGACTGCGCCGCCGTAAATGGCGTCGGCTTCGCCAGGTTCATGAAAGAATTTGGCGAGCAAGGCATAGTCGGCGCGCAGCGTGAGACCGCTGTTGTCGCCCGTCGGGATGCGCCATTCGCCGCCAACATTGATGCTGTGCTTGGGCGCACGAACCAGGGGCCGGTCGGAGAAATTGGTCGCCGCCGTCGCCGGAACGCCCGCAGCATTGGTGAAGTAGGAATCATATTTGGCATCAAGGTAGCCATAGGTCACGCTGACATCGAAGTTGTCACTCGGCCGCAGCATGAGTTCAACGTCCGCGCCGTAAATCTTCGATGATGCGGCGTTGCTGATCAAACTGGCGGCAGCACCACCGCCGAGATCGACGATGCGCGAGACCTGCAGATCCTTATAGTCGTAGTGGAAAGCGGCGACGTTGAAGCGGAGACGGCGATCAAGCCATTCCGATTTGAAGCCGACCTCGTAGGTCGTGATGTCTTCGGGCTGGAACAGAACGTTCGCTTGCGCCGCGGAGAAGGGCACATATTGGAAGCCGCCGCTCTTGAAGCCGGTCGAGAAGCTCGCATAGATGCTGGCATCAGGGCTGAATTTGTAGGTTGCGACGACGCGCGGATCGAAGCTCTCATAGGTCGCACTGTTGTCCACCGCGAACGGCGCGGCGACCAACGGAACGCCCGGTCGCGTATTGAGGCCCTGCTGCACAGCGCGCTTTTCGTCGCGCGTGTAGCGGCCGCCGAGCGTCACCTCGAATTTTTCACCGAGATGGATCGTCGCCTGGCCGAAAAGGGCGTAACTGTCGATTTCATAGTCGGAAATTGCGGTACTGACCTGCGGCCCGCCGCTAAGTAGTGCCACGACGCTGTCGTTACCAAGCCGGAATTCGTCGCGGCGCGCGCTGCGGTCGCGATAATAGAAGGCGCCGATAATCCAGTCGAGGGCACCGTCGAACGACGCGCCGCCATTCGGATCCGACGTGATGCGGATTTCCTGGGTGAATTGCTTCGAGCGCTCGTTGCTGAGCTGGTTGATCACATCGAGCGACGAGCCTTCGAGGTCGCGGCCGTCGTCAATACGCAACTTCTTCAACGCGCTGATCGAAGTGATCGTCGCGAAGCCCGCATCATATTCGACGCGTCCGATATAGCTTTCGGTCTTGCGATCGAGATAGGGGTCGAACGACCAATAGCCGTCGTTGCCGCCGGTGTAGGCGATCGGCGTCCGGCCCGGGCGGCCGAGAAATACCGAGAAGGGATTGGCGGGCGTGGTGACGCCGGCGAGCGAACGCGCAGGCCCGCTCCCGCGGTTGAATCCGGCAAACGCCGCCTTGTCGCCGTCGCGCGAAAGCTCGGCCGTGAGGTCGATAGTGAAGACCTCGCTCGGCGCGAATTTGAGGCGCGCGCGGCCGCCCCAATTGTCGATGCCCTGAAACTTGTTCCCGTTGGCCAAATTCGTCTGATAGCCGTCGCGTTCCGCCTTCCAGCCGGCAACACGAAACATCAGCTTCTCACCCGCGATCGGACCACCAACGGCGCCGAACAGGCTGTAGCCGTCGCGATTGCTGATGCCCGCTTCGGCCTCACCCGTGAAATAGTCGGTCGGCCCTTTGGAAAGGATGTTTATCGCACCGGCGATCGTGTTGCGGCCATAAAGCGTGCCTTGGGGACCGCGCAAAACTTCGATACGCTCAATGTCGCGCAGCGAACCGAAAGAACCCGAAGCGCGCCCGGCATAGACGTCGTCGATGAACACGCCGACCGAGCTTTCCGAGCCCGGATCGAAGGACCGGGTGCCGATGCCGCGAATGTAGAGCTGCGGACGCGCGGCGCCGAAGCTGCCGAAATAGAAGGACGGTACGCGCGGAGCGAGGTTCTCAAGGCTCAGGATTCCAAGCTTTTCGACCTGCTGCCCGCCAAAAGCGGTGATCGCGACCGGAATGTCCTGGACGCGTTCTTCGCGGCGCTGCGCGGTGACGAGAATTTCGCCAGGATAGGTTTCTTCCTGCGCAGCCGGCGCTTCCTGCGCCGCAGCATCTTGTGCCATCGCGGCATGCACCGGCGCCAATATGGCCGCGCCGGACAAAAGAATTCTGAGTGTCGTGGATTTCATTTCAACCCTCCCAAGTTGGCCGCAGTCGTTCGCTGACGGCATCGATTTTTCGAATCTAAGTAAACCGGTTTATTGGTTTGATGTCAAGTGCGACGTTAAGCATCGGAATATTTGGCAAAAACTTCGTACATATGATCAAAAGCACAGGCGTCGTCGATCGTCGCAGGAACCGGCGGATTCTCACCATTGGCGATGGCGCGGATCGTCGAACGCAAAATTTTGCCAGACCGCGTTTTCGGCAATGCCGTTACGACATGCACGCGTTTGAAGGCCGCCACCGGCCCGAGTTCGTCACGCACCCGCTGGACTATTTCGCGGGCGATATCCGTCTCCAGCGCCACGATTCCAGCCTTGAGCACGACGAGCCCGACCGGGACCATGCCCTTCAGGTCGTCATTGGCACCGATGACGGCGCATTCGGCGACCGCAGGGTGTGACGAAACGATCTGCTCGATCGACCCGGTGGAGAGCCGGTGACCCGCCACGTTGATAATATCGTCGATCCGGCTCATGACATGCACGAAACCGTCTTCGTCGATCAATCCGGCGTCACCGGTCGTGTAATAGCCCGCGTGCTGGCTGAGATAGGCGTCCTGAAAATGCGCATGCCGCTGCCAAAGCGTCGGAAAACATCCGGGCGGCAGCGGCAGGCGAAGTACGATGTCACCGATCTCGCCCACCGCAAGCTCGTTGTCCTCGCCGTCGAGGATCGCGAAACCATAGCCCGGAATCGGGCGCCCCGCGCTGCCGTGACGGGTGCGGGTATCGCCTAGTCCGATGCAGGTGCCGAGCGCTGGCCAGCCGAGTTCGGTCTGCCACCAGTGGTCGATCACCGGAATGCCGAGCATCTCCTCGGCCCATCCGAGCGTGTCGGGATCGGCGCGCTCGCCCGCGAGATAGAGCGCACGGAGGCGCCCGCTGCCCTTTTCGGCAAGGAAGCGGCCCCCGGCATCCTCACGCTTGACCGCACGTATCGCGGTCGGCGCGGTGAAAAAGACATCGACCTGATGATCGCGGATCACGCGCCAAAAGGCGCCCGCATCGGGGGTTCCGACCGGCTTTCCTTCGTACATGACGCTGGTGCAGCCGTGAATGAGCGGGCCGTAAACGATATAGCTGTGACCGACCGCCCAGCCGATATCCGAGCCGGCCCAGAACACCTCGTCGCGCCCGACACCATAGATGTTGGGAACCGACCAGGCCATCGCGACGGCATGGCCGCCATTGTCGTGGACGACCCCTTTGGCAATGCCCGTAGTTCCCGACGTGTAGAGAATATAGAGCGGATGGTCGGAAGCCACGGCGACGCAATCCGCTGGCGCGGCAACGGCGCAGGCATCCACCCAGTCGAGATCGCGCCCGTCCTGACGCGAGGCTGCAAGCTGGGGCCTTTGCAGGACAACAACACGCGGCACCTTGTGCGCGGCCAATGCGATCGCTTCGTCCAGCAGTGGCTTGTAGGCAACGATCCGGCCGGGTTCGAGGCCGCAGGAAGCGGTCAAGACAAGCTTGGGCTCCGCGTCGTCGATGCGTTTGGCGAGTTCGTGCGACGCAAAGCCGCCGAAAACGACTGAATGCACCGCACCGATGCGCGCGCAAGCAAGCATGGCGAACACCGCTTCGGGCACCATCGGCATGTAGATGATGACGCGGTCACCGAGCGCGACGTCCTGCGCGCGGATCATCCCCGCAACGCGGGCGACCTCGCGCTGGAGGTCGGCATAGGTGTACCGCGTGACGGTGCCGGTCATCGCGCTGTCGTGGATCAGCGCGAGGCGGTCGCCGCGGCCCGCCGCGACATGCCGGTCAATGGCATTGTGACAGGTATTCAGCCGACCGTCCGGGAACCAGGTCCAGATGCCATCCGCCTGCGCATCGCCAGCGCGCGTCGGCGCCTGGTCCCAGTCGATCGCTTTGGAAGCATTCATCCAGAAGCCGGCGGGGTCGGCAACGCTCGCGGCATAGACTGCGTCATAATTCATAGCGGCTCTCCGGTAAGATGGCGCCACATCCGCTCGACGACACCGCCTGACCATATCTGCCGCGCGTCGATTTCGGCTGGCGAGAGCCGGGCCGTTTCGAGATCGAGGCCCATTGCCCGAACGTCGCGCTCGACGCGCGCAGCGTCCTCGAGGAACCAGCCGAGCGTCACGGCCTGGGGCAGGTTTTCGCCGACGACGACCGCGCCATTACCGCGCATGACGAGCGCAGGCGCGGCGCCCAAGGCTTCGGCAAGCGCGGCAGCTGCCGCGTCGTCGCGCAGGAGCCTTGGGTCGCTCCAGAGCGGTACGCGACCGAAATAGGCCCCGATACCATGCCGCGGTACCGGGACGAGCCCCGACACCGATAGCGCCATCACCGCTGGCGGCATGATGCGGCAGACGCCGCCGATCTCGGGGCGTCGGCGATAGATTTCGCGATGGATGCGCACTTCGCCAAGCACGCCCTCGGGAAGCGGTCCGTCGAGCGGCACGACGGTGCCGGGTTCGTCGGCGATGCGGCCCATCGGCAACGGCGCGCAGACCAGAAAACTGCTTGCGTCGATCCGCGCGCTGCAATGACCAAAGGCATGGACGAGACCGGCCGAGGCGAGCGCCCGCGCGGCCAGCCGCACCTGATGTTCAAGCGCCGCTGGTGCGGTCATTTGGCGGCCCTCGTCATATCGAGCGCAACATCGACGATCATGTCTTCCTGCCCGCCGACCATCTTGCGGCGACCAAGTTCGACAAGGATAGCGCGGGTGTCGAGCCCGTGGTCGGCCGCCGCCTTTTCGGCGTGGCGCAGGAAGCTGGAGTAAACCCCGGCATATCCCAGCGTCAGCGTCTCGCGGTCGACGCGGACCGGGCGGTCCTGCAACGGGCGCACCAGTTCCTCGGCGGCATCCATCAGCGCGAACAGGTCGCAGCCATGGTTCCAGCCATGCACATCGGCGGCGGCGATGAACACTTCGAGCGGCGCATTGCCCGCGCCCGCCCCCATGCCGGCGAGGCTGGCATCGACGCGGATCGCGCCGTTCTGCACCGCGACGATGCTGTTCGCGACACCAAGGCTCAGGTTATGGTGGGCGTGGACGCCGCGCTGGGTCTCAGGCTTGAGAACGCGATCGTAAGCCGCGAGCCGCGCCGCATATTGGTCCATCGTCATCGCGCCGCCGCTGTCGGTGACATAGACGCAGTGCGCGCCATAGCTTTCCATGAGCTTGGCTTGCTGGGCCAGCGCGTCGGGCGCCGACATATGGCTCATCATCAAAAAGCCTGAGACGTCCATGCCCAGGTTCCGCGCCGCCTCGATATGCTGCTTTGACACATCGGCTTCGGTGCAATGCGTTGCGATCCGCACCGAACGCACGCCAAGGTCATAAGCACGCTTCAGGTCATGGACGGTGCCGATGCCGGGCAGCAGCAATGTCGTGAGCACGCTATGCTCGAGCACCTCGGCCACCGCGCCGATCCATTCCCAGTCGGTGTGGGCGCCAAAGCCATAGTTGAAGCTCGACCCTTGCAGCCCGTCGCCATGCGCGACCTCGATCGCATCGACCTTGGCGCGGTCCAGCGCCTTGGCGATCGCCCGCACATGATCGAGGCCGTACTGGTGCCGGATCGCGTGCATGCCGTCGCGCAGCGTCACGTCCTGGATATAGAGCTTGGTCGTAGTCGGATCCAAAGTCATGCGACCGCTCGTTCATTCATGCGGAGCGCGATCTTCTCGGCGGTCTTCAGCGCCGCCGAGGTCATGATGTCGAGGTTGCCGGCATAGGCGGGCAGATAATGCGCCGCGCCCTCAACCTCGAGGAACACGCTGACCTTCAGGCCCGTAAAGCTCCCGCCCATTTCGGGGATGCGTAAGGGGGCGTTGCTGCCGATGCTCTCGAACTGCACCGCCTGCTTGAGGCGGTAGCCCGGGACATAGGTCTGGACCTCGGCGACCATCGCCTCGACGCTCGCCCGGATCGCCTCGCGGTCGCCGTCGTCGCACAGGCAATAGACGGTATCGCGCATGATCAGCGGCGGTTCGGCGGGGTTGAGCACGATGATCGCCTTGCCGCGCGTCGCGCCGCCGACCTTCATAATCGCCTCGCTCGTCGTCTCGGTAAACTCGTCGATATTGGCGCGCGTCCCCGGCCCCGCGCTCTTCGACGCAATCGAGGCGACGATCTCGCCATAATGGACCTTCGCGACCCGGTTTACCGCGGCGACGATCGGGATCGTCGCCTGCCCGCCGCAGGTCACCATATTGACGTTGGGAGCATCGAGGTGCGCGTCGCCGTTCACCGGCGGGACCGTATAGGGACCGATCGCCGCCGGGGTCAGGTCGATGACGCGCTTGCCATGTCCGATCAGCACCGCGCTGTGGTGCTGGTGTGCGCCCGCCGAGGTCGCGTCGAACACGATCGCGATGTCGGCAAAGCCGGGCAACGCGACCAGCCCGTCGAGGCCGTCGGCGGTGATCGGTACCCCCATCCGTTCAGCGCGCTTCAGCCCATCGCTCTCGGGATCGATGCCGACAAAGGCGCCCATTTCCAGCACCTCGGACAGCCGCATGATCTTGATCATCAGGTCGGTGCCGATATTGCCCGACCCGATGATCGCCACTTTGGTTTTGTTCATTGGGTCGGCCCATAGGTGAAGCTGGCGCTGCCGATGCCCGCGATGGTCGCCACGACATGGTCGCCCGGCGTCAGCGCGACCATCGGGCCGAGCGCGCCTGCCAGCAGGATGTCGCCCGCCTTGAGCGGCTCGCCGCGCGCCGCGAGCGTCTGTGCCAGCCAGGCGGCGGCGTTGAGCGGATTGCCGAGCGCCGCCGCACCCACCCCGGTCGACACGACGCTGCCGTTCACCGTCATTTGCATCGCCGCGCCTTCGAGGTCGAGGCCTTCGAGCGCCAACCCCGCATCGGCAAGCACGAAGAAGGCCGACGAGCCATTGTCCGCCACCGTATCGGCAAAAGTGATTTTCCAGTCGGCGATGCGGCTGTCGACAATTTCGATCGCGGCGTGGACGCTGGCGACCGCCGCGGCAACTTGCGCGACCGTCGTGTCCACATCGGGCAGATCGCCGCCGAGCACGAACGCAATCTCCGCCTCGGCCTTGGGCTGGATCGTCCGCGCCGGATCGAGCGAACCGCCGTCGCCAATCCGCATGTCATCGAACAACACGCCGAAATCGGGCTGATCGACGCCCAGCTGGACCTGCACCGCTTTCGCGGTCAGCCCCGCCTTGCGCCCGACGATCCGCCGCCCCTGCGCTTCCCAGAAACGGGTGTTGATCGTCTGCACCGCATAGGCGCCGTCGGCGTCGGTCGGCGCCAGCGCATCGCGAAGCGGGGCCACCGCTCCGCCAGCATAAGCGTCGCGCAGCCGCATTGCGATGTCTTCGTAGCTCGGCATCGTCCCTCTTCCCGTTGCGGCGTTCGTTCACCGATTGACTAATTGCGACTCATGTTACATACCAAGTGCACGGTTTGTAAAGAGCAATGAGAAAGAGCGGTCAGCTCGAAAGGGAAGAGGAATGGAACAGAGCCTGCGACCGGTCGTGGATGAAACGCGCGGAATCTACCGCGTTCCGCGCCGTGCCTTCGTCGATCAGACGGTGTTCGAGCGCGAATGCCGCGCCATCTTCGACAAATGCTGGCTCTATCTGGGGCACGCGTCCGAACTGCCCAACCCAGGCGATTATGTGACCCGCAAGGTGGCCGGGCGGCCGATGCTCTTCACCCGCGACAAGGATGATCAATATCACGCGCTGATCAACGTCTGCCCGCATCGCGGTGCGGTCGTCTGCCGCGAACGTAAGGGTTCCTCGCCCGCCTTCCAGTGCATGTATCATGGCTGGGTATTCGCCAACACGGGACGACTGATGGTCGTGCCTGGCCATGCCGGCTATCCTGCCGATTATAAAGACGATCCGGGCAAGCAACTCAGCCATGCCCCGCGCTTCGATCGGTTCGGGGATTTCTTCTTTGTCAGCTTCGCGGCCGATGGCGAGGATCTGGCGACCTATCTCGCGGGCGCCGGCGATTATCTGAAACTCGTCTCGGAACAATCATCCAAAGGCATGACGATTGTCGGCGGTACGCAGGAATATTCGATCCGCGGCAACTGGAAGCTGCTCGCCGAGAATAGCGTCGATGGCTATCATGCCGCGAGCACCCACTCGACCTATCTCGAATATCTCAAGAACGCCAATGGCTCGATGCACGACACGCGCCTCGCGGGATTCGGCCACGACCTCGGCAACGGCCATGCCGTCATCGAATATTTCGCGCCTTGGGGCCGCCCGATTGCCAACTGGATTCCGCTGTGGGGCGAGGAAGGCAAGCGCGAGATCGAGGCGATCCAGCAGGATCTGACGGCGCGCCTCGGGCAGGACCGCGCCGAACGGATCGCCAAGCAGAGCCGCAACATGATCATCTTCCCCAATCTCGTCATCAACGACGTGATGGCGATCACGGTGCGCACCTTCTGGCCGACCGCGCCCGATTATATGGAGGTCAACGCCTGGGCGCTGGCACCCGCCGAAGAGTCGGAATGGCTGCGCAAGTTCCGCCTGTTCAACTTCACCGAATTCCTTGGACCTGGCGGCTTTGCGACCCCTGACGATGTCGAGGCGATCGAGAAATGCCAGGTCGGTTATCAGGCCGCGCGCGAAGCGCAATATAACGACATCTCGCGCGGTATGCTGCGCGAAGGCGGATCGGCCTATGACGACGAACTCCAGATGCGCTGCTTCTGGAATGAATGGGACCGCCGCATTCAGGAGTATGGCGCATGAATCGCGAGGCTGCGATCGATGCGATGCTGCTGCAGCACCGAGTGCAGAGCTTCCTGTTTCACGAAGCCGATCTGCTCGACCGGTGGCAGCTACTCGAGTGGGAAGCACTGTTCGCCGACGAGGCCAGCTATCTTGTGCCGCCGACAGACGTCGACGGCGATTTCGCGGACCCGAGCAAGTCGCTTTTTTATATCTTCGACGACCGCACCCGCATCCACGAACGCGTCGTGCGCCTCGAGAAGAAGGGCGCCCATAGCGAATTTCCGCGCTCGAAGACGCGTCATCTCGTCAGCAACGTCCAGGCAGCGCAGCGCAATGACGCGATCGAGGCGACCGCCTCCTTCGCGGTCTGGCGTTCAAAGGACGGCAACACCGACATCTTCGTCGGCCATTATGCCTATCGGCTGGTCGAGATCGACGGCGCGTTACGAATCGCCGAGAAAAAATGTGTCCTCGATATGGACGCGCTTCGTCCGCACGCGCGCATCAGTATCTTGCTTTAGGATCGAGCCATGACCGCACCTTTCCGCTATCGGCGCCTGTCCTATGTCGCTCTCGACGTATCGGACCTTGAGAATTCGCTCGGCTTCTACCGCGATCTGGTCGGCCTGACCGTCGATCGCCAGACCGACAAAACCGCCTATCTGCGGTGCAGCGAATTGCCGCAAAATCTGGTGCTGCGCGAAGGCGACACGCCGGGTCTCGCACGCGCCGCCTTCGAGCTCGAGAGCCGGGCCGATCTCGACCGGGCCTTCACCTATCTCGTCGACGAGGGTTTCGAGCCGCTGTGGCTGACGCCGGAGGAAGCCACCGCACTGAAGATCGGCGCCGGGCTTCGCTTTCGCGAGCCGGGCTGCGGCCTCCATTTGGAATTCCACGTCGATCCCGAGCTGCAAGGCGAGTTCGAATCCGGGCATACGGCGATTGCGCGGCTTGGCCATGTCGTCCTCAATGTCGCCGATTTCGCGACCGTTGAAGCCTCGCTCGTCGGCAAGCTCAACTTCCTGATATCGGATCATGTCCCGGGCAAGATCGCTTTCCTCCGCGCCTTTCCGAACCGCTATCACCACAGCTTCGCGATCCTCACCGGGCCATCGGACGGCTATAATCATGTCAATTTCATGGTCTCGGATATCGACGACGTCGGCCGCGCGATTAACCGGATGAAGAAGGCCGACGTGCCGATCGTCTTCGGTCCCGGCCGCCACGAGCCCTCGGGCAGCATCTTCCTCTATTTCCTCGATCCCGACGGGATGACGACCGAATATAGCTTCGGCATGGAAGAGTTTGAGGAAGAGGGCGCCCGACCGCCGCGCGAACTCGAGGCGAAACCCGAAGTGCTCGATACCTGGGGCAGTCTTCCCGACCCGCGCTTCGGCAAGGGCGGTGCGATTCTCGCCCATGCGTGAGTCTTTCCATGATGGCCGCGTCGCTATCGTGACCGGCGCCGGGCGCGGCATTGGGCTCGCCATCGCGCGTCGCCTTGAAGCCGACGGCGCCCGCGTCATGTTCGCCGACCTCGACGAGAGCGCCGCGCGCGAGGCGGCGGGCGACAGGGGTGCCGCCTTCTGGGGCGACCTCGCCGATCAGGCGACCGCAGGGCAGCTTATCGCGAGGACCATCGAAACGCTCGGCGTACCGGCAATCCTCGTGAACAATGCCGGTGGCGGCATCCTCCGCCCCTTTCTCGACCATACGCCCGAGACGCTGCGCGCGACGATCGACCGCAATCTGTGGACCGCGATCTGGTGCAGCTGGCACGCGCTGCCGCACATGAAGGCGGCGGGCTGGGGCCGCGTGATCAATATCGGCGCCGACAGCGTCCGCAATGGGCTGTTCGATCACGCGGGCTATAATGCCGCCAAGGGCGGCATGCACGGCATGACCACCGGCCTCGCGCGCGAGTTCGCGCGCGACGGCATCACCGTAAACACCGTCGCCCCCTGCGCGGTGGTCACGCCGCAATATCGGGAAATTGAGAAGACTAATCCCGAACTCATTGAAAAAGTTGTGAGCGTCATCCCGATGGGACGCGCCGGGACCGAAGAAGAAGTCGCCAGCATGGTCGCCTATCTGGCGCGCGACGAGGCCGGTTTCGTGACCGGCCAGGTCGTCAGCGTCAACGGCGGCACAACAATGCTTTAGGGCGATCACGCTCCAATCAAGGACAGAACAGCATGACCAACCCCGAAATCGGCCAGACGATCGTCGCGAACGGCATCCGCACCAATTATATTGAAGCTGGCGACCCATCGCTACCGCCGCTCATTCTGATCCACGGGTCGGGCCCGGGGGTCACTGCCTTTGCCAACTGGAACGGCGTCATTCCCGCGCTCAGCGAACATTTTCATGTTCTGGCGCCCGACATGGTCGGGTTTGGCTACACCGAGGTGCCCGAGAATGTGACCGACTTTACCCTCGACTTCTGGGTCGATCACATCATCGGTTTCCTCGACGCGCTCGGCATCGACCAGGCATCCTTCATCGGTAACAGCTATGGCGGTGCGCTGAGCCTCGCGGTCGCCGCACGCCATCCGGACCGCGTGCGGCGCTTTGCGCTGATGGGCGCGGCGGGCCTCAAGTTCGAGATGTCAGAGGGGCTGCTCAACGTCTGGGGATATGAGCCGTCCGAGGCCAATATGCGCAAACTCATGGAAACCTTCGCCTATAATCCGGGGCTCGTCACCGACGCGATCGTGCTGTCGCGCCACAACGCGAGCATCCGCCCCGGCTCGCACGAAGCCTTTTCGCGTCTCTTTCCCGAACCACGGCAGGCCAAACTCGATCGGCTGGCGACGCCGGAGGACGATATTCGCGGCATTCAGGCGCCGGCGCTCATCATTCATGGTCGCGAAGATGTAATCGTTCCCGTTGACGTGGCCTATCGTTTCTCGGCATTGCTGCCCCATTCGGAGCTGCATGTGTTTGGGGAATGCGGACATTGGACACAGATCGAGAAAAAGGACCGGTTCATCGAGGTGGTGCTGCCGTTTCTGCAGGCGGCATGAAACGACAACGGCGTTCGCAGGGCGAACGCTCGGAGGAAATGCGCGAGCGCGTCGCGCGCGCGGCGTTCGAGGTGATCGCAGCACGCGGCTTTTCGGGGCTGCGAACCGCGGCCGTGGCCGAGCAGGCTGGCGTAAGTCAGGGCGCCCTCCTCCATCATTTCGAGACCAAGCAGGGCCTGACACTTGCAACGGTCGAATATGCTTTTGCGCGCGCCTCCGCCAAGACCGAGGAGATCATCGCGGCGGGCCTTGCCAAAGGCGAGGATCCGATCGACCTCATGCTCCGCGATTTCCGGCTCTATTTCTTCAACGATGATTTCTGGGTGTCGCTCGACATCACGATCAACGCATCGAAAGATCCCGAGCTCAAGGGCGGCATCCGCGAGATCGTCCCCCGGTATCGCCTTGGCGTCTACCGCCGCTGGGTCGGCATCCTGTCCGAAAATGGCTGGTCGATCGCCGACGCCGAAGAGATTGTCCGGATGAGCGCCGCACTCACCACCGGCCTCGGCATCCGGACGCTGTTCGACGATGTCGATGCCTATCTGGACAAGACAATCCAGAAGTGGAGCAAGATCATCGCCGAGACCTGGCCGCGCCAGAAACCTTAGCGCGCCTCGGCGACCACCGGATTCTCGATCGCGCCGACCCCGTCGATCTCGCAGCGGACGACATCGCCTACCTTCAGGAAAACGGGCGGATCCATGGCGATACCGACACCCTCGGGCGTGCCGGTCGCGATCAGGTCGCCGGGTTCCAGCGTGAAGGCGGTCGAAAGATATTCGATCTGCTCATAGATGTTGTGCAGCATCATGCCGGTGTTCGACGACTGGCGCGCTTCGCCGTTGACGAAGCAGCGGATCGGCAAATCGTGCGGATCGGCAATCTCGTCCGCGGTGACGATCCACGGGCCGATCGGACCATGCGTGTCGAACGACTTGCCCATGGTCATCGTCTGCGAATGAAATTGCCAGTCGCGGGTCGAGACGTCGTTCGCGACGAAATAGCCGAAGATATGCTTCGCCGCGTCCGCCGCGACGACATGCTTCGCAGCCGCCCCGATGACGACGCCGAGTTCGGCTTCATAATCGATCTGGTCCGAGACGTCGGGTTTGACAATCCCATCGAAGGGGCCAGTGATCGAGGTTGTCTGTTTGTTGAACCAGAGCTGCTTCTTAGGCTCGGCGATGCCGAGTTTGGCCCCCTCCTCGACATGCTTACGATAGTTCATGCCGATCGCGAGATATTTGCCGGGCCGCTCAATCGGCGCGAGGAGACGGACCGAGGCGAGGGGCACTGAGGCTGCGGACGCAGCGAAGTCGGTGATGCGAGAAAGCGCCCCCGCGCCTTCCCGCACCACCGACAAGAGATCGAGAAACCCAAGCGGCTCCAGATCGACCACGGTATTGCCGACCACTACGCCTGCGCGGGAGCCAGCACCATCGTCGAACCGAACCAGCTTCATTTACCCTCACCCCTCGACCTCTGATGGCCTTATTTACATACCGTGCACTTGGTATGTCAATGATGTTGCAGCGGCTTCCTGCTGTAACTGCACATCGGCCTCCGCCTTCAGATTTTGCCGGTCAGGTTGGGCACCGCGCTGAACAGATCTGCGACGAGGCCGAAGTCGGCGACCTGGAAGATCGGGGCGTCCTCGTCCTTGTTGATCGCGACGATCGTCTTGCTGTCCTTCATGCCCGCAAGATGCTGGATCGCGCCCGAAATGCCGATCGCGAAATAGACTTGCGGCGCGACGATCTTGCCGGTCTGGCCGACCTGATAGTCGTTGGGGACATAGCCTGCATCGACCGCGGCGCGGCTGGCACCGAGCGCGGCGTTCAGCTTGTCGGCGAGCGGCACGATCACTTCCTGATATTTCTCGCTCGAACCCAGCGCGCGGCCGCCCGATACGATGATCTTCGCCGAGGTCAGTTCGGGACGATCCTGCTTGGCGATTTCGGCGCCGACGAAGGTCGCAATACCCGCGTCGCTGCCGCCGCCAACGGCTTCGACCGTGCCCGAACCGCCCGAGGTGGCCGCCTTGTCGAACGCGGTGCCGCGGACGGTGAGGACGAGCTTGGCGTCGCTGCTCTCGACGGTTGCGATCGCGTTGCCGGCGTAGATCGGGCGGGTGAAGGTCTTCGGACCCTCGACCGACAGGATCTCGCTGACCTGCATCACGTCGAGCAAAGCGGCGACGCGCGGGGCGATATTCTTGCCGGTGGTCGTCGCGGGCGCGAGGAACGCGTCGTGCGAACCCATCAGTTCGGCAACGAGCGGCGCGACATTTTCCGGCAGATTGTTCGCGAAAGCGGCGTTGTCGGCGACATGCACCTTGCCCACGGCCGCAATCTGCGCGGCTTCCTTGGCGACCGCATCGACGCCCGAACCGGCGACGAGCAGATGGACTTCGCCGAGCTTCGACGCGGCAGTGACCACCGCGAGCGTGGCATCCTTGACGGCTGCACCGTCATGTTCGACCCAAACCAGAGTTTTCATGAATGCACTCCCATCGCCTTGAGCTTGGCAACCAGTTCATCGACATCGGCGACCTTGACGCCCGCCAAGCGGACCGGCGGTTCCGAAACCTTGACCGTCTTGACCCGCGGCGCCGTTTCGACGCCATAATCGGCGGGGGTCTTGGTATCGAGCGGCTTCGACTTCGCCTTCATGATGTTCGGCAGCGACGCATAGCGCGGTTCGTTCAGACGCAGATCGGTGGTGACGATCGCGGGGAGCTTGAGCTTTACCGTTTCAAGGCCGCCGTCGACTTCGCGCGTCACGCTGACATGGTCGCCCTCGACATTAACCGCGCTGGCGAAGGTGCCCTGCGCCCAGCCGGTGAGCGCGGCGAGCATTTGCCCGGTCTGGTTGTTGTCGTCGTCGATTGCCTGCTTGCCGAGGATCACAAGCCCGGGCTGTTCGGCGTCGGCAATCGCCTTGAAGATCTTCGCAAGCGCGAGCGGCTCGACGGCATCGTCGGTCTGCACCAGGATCGCGCGGTCGGCGCCCATCGCGAGCGCAGTGCGCAGCGTTTCCTGTGCCTTCGCCGGGCCGACGCTGATCGCCACGACCTCGGTCGCAACGCCCTTTTCCTTCAGGCGGATCGCTTCCTCGATCCCGATCTCGTCGAACGGGTTCATCGACATTTTGACGTTCGCCAGATCAACGCCGGTGCCGTCGGACTTCACCCGCGGCTTGACGTTGTAATCGAGCACCCGCTTCACGGGGACGAGGATTTTCATGGCGTTCTCCCAATCCGGTGCGGTCCAGCCACACGCCAACTCCTCTTCAAATAGATAAACTGGTTTACCTTTGTCAATCATTTCTCTAGGTAGCCCACGATTGGGATTGAGGAGAATGTCGTGCTCGAGCGTGATGGAAGCAGCTTGTTCGGCGAGGAGCATCGCGCCTTTCGCGCCATGGTACGAAAGTTTATCGAACGCGAGTTTTCGCCTCGACTGGACGAATTCGAGGACGCGGGCATGGTAGCCCGCGACTTCTGGCTCAAATGCGGCGAGGCGGGACTACTCTGCCCGACCATGCCCGAAACTTATGGCGGGCTTGGTCTCGACTTCAGCTTCAACGCGATCATCAACGAAGAATTTACCTACGCGATGATGTCGGACTCGATCACGCTGCAGACCGACATCACCATGCCCTATATCCTTCATTATGGGAGCGACGAGCAGAAGGCGCATCTGCTCCCCCGGATGCTGTCCGGCGAAACGATCGTCGCCATCGCTATGACCGAACCGGGGGCGGGATCCGACCTTCAGGGCGTGAGAACGACCGCGCGGCTCCAGGGCGATGAATATGTGATCAATGGCGCGAAGACCTTCATTACCAATGGTCAGAATGCCGATGTCATCATAACCGTCTGCAAAACCGATCCGAATGCAGGCGCTAAGGGGACATCGCTCTTTCTAGTCGAGGCCGATCGCCCCGGCTTCGCTCGTGGCCGCAATCTCGATAAGGTCGGGCAGTGGATGGCCGACACGTCCGAACTCTTCTTCAACGATGTCCGCCTCCCGGCAACAAGCTTGCTTGGGCGCGAGAACAGCGGTTTCATCTACCTCGTAAGTGACCTGCCGCAGGAACGACTCTCAATCTCGATCACCGCGCAGGCGGCGGCCCAGCGCGCTTTCGACGAGGCCGTCGCCTTCACGCGCGAACGCAAGGCATTCGGCAAGCCAGTCATCGACTTTCAGAACACGCGCTTCGTCCTCGCCGACATCAAAGCGAAGCTTCAGGTCGGTTGGGCGCATCTCGACTGGGCGATCGCCCGGCACGTTGCGGGCGAACTCACGGCCGACGAAGCAGCCGCGAGCAAATATTGGCATACTGAAATGCAATGGGAGGCCTGCGACGCCGCGCTCCAGCTCCACGGCGGATCGGGTTATATGAACGAATATCCGATCGCCCGTGTCTGGCGCGATGCGCGGGTGCGGCGCATTTACGGCGGCACCAGCGAGATCATGCGCGAGCTGGTCGGTCGAAGCCTTTAGAATCTGATGCGGACCAGCCTTCGCGGGAGCTACCAGAGTTCGCGAAAGCCTTGATCGATTCAGCTCGGGACGTTCCCGTCGCGCAAGGCTTTCGCGAAATCAATCAGCGAGGAAATCGAGGGCATCGGCGACGAAGGACCGATGATGCTGGAATATCCCGCCATGGCCTGCGTCCTCATAAATGGCGAGCCTGGCTCCTGCGATGCGCCGAGCAAGATCGACTGAATTGACCGTCGGCACCATCAGGTCATCGTCGCCGTTCGCGACAAATGTCGGGTGCGTAATCGCTCCAAGCTCTTGAGGCGCCTGCTTTCCCCACGCGTGGATGGCCTTGAGCTGCGCCTGGAAGGAAGACACCGCGATGGGCCGGTCGCGATCGAGCTTGCGCTCGTTCAGCCGATCGAGAAACGCCCTTGCAGCCGCGCGCCCGTTCGCGGTGCGGGTGAAGAACAGATAATATTTTGGATCGCGCAGTGTCAGTGCGCCCTTGACCATCGCGCGCAGCGTCAGGCCGGTCACACGGTCGATCCCCTCGCCGCCAGCGGGACCGGTGCCTGTCAGGATCAGTCGGCGTACCAGCGCCGGTTCGGTGAGTGCGATCTCCTGCGCGACGAAACCGCCAAGCGAGAAGCCGAGCAAATCAACTTTTTCGAACCCCATCGCCCGAATGAAAGCAACGACATCGCGCGCCATCTCCGCAACCGTCGTCGGTGTTCTGCCTCCGGACGCGCCAACGCCGCGGTTGTCAAAAGCGATCACCCGATGCCTTCCTGCCAGACCGTCGATGACTCGAGGGTCATAATTGTCGAGCGTCGCGCCCAGATGGTTGAGGAGGATCAACGGCACGCCGGTGTGCGGACCAACGTCTCGATACGCGAACCGGGGTTCCTCCGCGCCTAGCATAAGGGTCGGCGTATCCTTGTAGGCGGTCACCCGAACGTCGGTCACATCGGTTACTCCATATTTGAGGCGTCCGCACGGCGGGACCAAAAATTCGCTTGCAAATCTTACACAGTCTATATACTTCAATAATTGAAGTTACAAGGAACCCCGAGCTGATGAAATCAAAATCTTTCGCCGGAATGCGCTGCTCGATCGCGGGCGCGCTCGAAGCGATCGGCGATCGCTGGGCGCTACTGCTGATCCGCGATCTGTCGCTGGGCCTCAGTCGCTACGACGAATTTCGCACCAGCACGGGCATTCCCGACGCGACGCTTGCTGCCCGCCTCAAGCATCTGACGGCTGCGGGGCTCGTCGAGCGCGTGCGCTATCAGGAGCGTCCTCCACGCGACGAATATCGGCTGACGCCGAAGGGCCGCGACCTTTGGAAGGTCAGCGTGGCGCTCCGCGAATGGGGCGATCGCTGGGACGCGACCGGCTATGGTCAGCCGACGATGGAAATGGTCGATCGCGATAGCGGCCGCCCGCTCGTGCTGGCTTTGGTCGATGCGGAAACGGGCCTGCCGGTCCCCGCCGATCGCGTCCAGCTCCGCCCCGGCCCCGGCGCCGACGACATGGTACGGCGCCTTCTCGAACCCAGCACAGGAGCAAAGCAATGACGCAAGACATCGAGCTTTTTTACGACTTTCGCAGTCCTTACGGATATCTGGCCTTCACCCAGCTACGCGAAATGGACGTCGCCGTCGGCTTGCGGCCGATGAAGATCCTGACGGTGATGGAAAAGGTCGGCAATGTTCCGACCACGATCACCTGCGCGGCCAAGGGTCGCTATGCGCGCGCCGACCTCGGCCGCTGGGCCGGCCGATATGGCATCACGCTCAATCCCTCGAACATGCGCGACAATGATGGAGACGCCTGTTCGCGTGCCGTGCTCGCCGCAGCATCGCCGACGGAGGCCGATGCGATCACGCTGGCACTGTACCGCGCCTGCTGGAGCGAGGGCAAAACGCTCGCGACCTCCGGCGACATTCTTGCCGCGATCGCCGCGGCCGGCCTCGACGCCGCATCAATCGCGGCGCGCCTCGACGCCGCCGACGTGGTGGCGCAGCTCGATGCCAACACTGACGAAGCGGTCGAACGCGGGGTGTTCGGTTCGCCCTCGATCTTCGTCGGCGACACGATGTTTTTCGGCAACGACCGGCTCGAGTTCGTGCGCGAAGAACTTGCCCGTCTGGAGAAAGCGGCATGAGCGACACCAAGCCCCTTGCCCTCGTCACCGGGGTCGGGCCCGGAACCGGCGCCTCGGTGGTCCGCCGTTTTGCGGAAGGCGGTTATCGCGTCGCGATGCTCGCACGCAACGCCGACCGTCTCACAGCGCTGGCGCACGAGATTCCGGACACGATCGCCCTGCCCTGCGACGTCAGCGATGCGGATGCGCTCAAGCAGGCGATTGACAGCGTGGGTGCGCCAAGGGTCGTCGTGCATAATGCGGTCGGCGGCGCCTTCGGGACGTTTTCGCAAATCGACGCAGAAGTCCTGCAACGCAATTTTGAAATCAACACGATGGCGCTCTTCCATCTCGCGCGCTTGACCACGCCCGCGATGATTGCTGCGGGCGAAGGCGCCCTGATCGTTACCGGCAACACGTCGGCGCAGCGCGGGCGCGCGGCCTTCGCCGGCTTTGCGCCGACCAAGGCCGCGCAACGTATCCTCGCCGAATCGCTCGCGCGCGACCTCGGCCCGAAGGGGGTGCATGTTGCCTATCTGATCATCGACGCCGCGATCGACGTGCCATGGCAGCGTGAGCTGCAACCCGACAAGGCAGACGATTTCTTCTGCTCACCCGCCTCGATTGCCGGCGAGGTCTTTCATCTCGCGCACCAGCCGCGCGACGCCTGGTCGTTCCTGGCCGAGGTTCGCCCCTTCCACGAACCTTGGTGAACAGCATGAATGCTCCAAATGAAAGTGGGCGCGATGGCCTGGCGCAGCTGCGGGCATGGATCGAAAACGGCTCTCAGCCCCCGATGGGAAGCACCCTCGGCTTCAAACTGATCGAGGTCGAGCGCGGCAAGGCCGTGTTCGAGGGACGTCCGGGGCGCAGCGTCTATAATCCACTCGGCTCGGTTCATGGCGGCTATGCCGCGACGCTGCTCGATAGCGCCTGCGGTGTTGCCGTCGCCTCTCAGCTCGGCCCGAATAAAGGCCACACGACGCTCGAGTTGAAGATCTCCTATCTGCGGGCGCTGACGGAGAATAGCGGCACGGTGCGGGCGGTTGGACGGGTCGTATCGCTTGGCAGCCGGGTCGGTTTTTCCGAGGCGACGCTGCACGATGGTGACGGGCGGCTTTGCGCGACAGCAACGTCAACGCTGCTTGTCTTCGATGCGCCGTCGCCGGCTCCTCGTCCCGCCAATCCTGTTGAGGGAGCATGAGATGAAGGCCTTCGCCATTGACGCCTATAAGAGCGAGCTGTCGCTTCGCAATGTCCCCGATCCGGTCGCGGGGCCGGGACAGGTCGTGGTCGCAATCGCTGCCGCCAGCGTCAATCCGATCGACGTGAAGCTGCGCGAGGGCGAATTCAAGGCGATCCTTCCGCACGCAATGCCGTTCATCCTCGGCAGCGATTTGGCCGGCACGGTGGTGGCCGTCGGCCCGGGCGCAAACCGCTTCCAGATCGGCGACGCAGTTTTTGCCTCTCCGAACAAGGACAGGATTGGTACCTTCGCCGAGCGCATCGCCATCGACGAAGCTGATCTCGCGCTCAAACCCCCAAGACTGAGCATGGTCGAGGCCGCCGCGCTGCCGCTCGTTGCGCTGACCGCCTGGCAAGTCCTGGTCGAGCGCGCGAAGCTGAAGCCTGGACAGAAAATACTCATCCATGCCGGTTCGGGCGGAGTTGGAACGGTCGCCATTCAACTCGCGAAACAGCTCGGCGCCACGGTCGCCACAACCGCGGGCACCGACAATCTCGCGCTGGTAAAGAGCCTCGGGGCAGATATTGTCGTCGACTACCGCAAGGAAGATTTTGCCGAAAAGCTGAGCGGCTATGATGTCGTTCTCAACACCCTCGGTGGCGACGTTCTCGAAAAGTCGCTTGCGGTCCTGAAACCGGGCGGCAAGCTCATCTCGATTTCGGGTCCGCCCGATCTGGCGTTCGCGCGCTCGATCGGCGCAAACGCCATCGTCCAGCTGCTGATGCGCCTTTTGAGCTTCAAAATTCGGCGCAAAGCCAGCAAGCGCGACGTCAGCTACAGTTTTCTGTTCATGCACTCCGATGGCGAACAACTGGCGCAAATCGCAAAGCTGGTCGAGGAAGGTACGATACGCCCCGTCATCGACAGCGTGTTTTCCTTCGCCGAAACTCCCGCTGCGATGGCGCGGGTGGCATCGGGACGCGCGCGCGGCAAAGTGGTTATCGCGGTTACGGAGGTCCTCACCCCGGATCCTGGAGCCGACGGGGCATGACGATATCCGCCGAGAGCCAGAATCCCACGGCTCGTTCCGGAAGCGATGCCCTGACCGCAGGACGGTTGATCCTGCTGGCGAGCCTGGCCGCGCTGGGGGCACTCGCCACCAATATCATGCTTCCCGCATTTCCGGACATGGCGCGCGAGTTCGGGGCGTTGCCGCACGAGCTTGCCTGGACGCTATCGAGCTTTTTCATTGTCTTCGCCTTGGGTCAGCTGATCGTGGGCCCGATGGCCGACGCCGTCGGACGCGCGCCCTTCGTCATCGGCGGTCTCGCAATATTCATCGTGGGCAGCTTGATCTGCGCCCTGGCGCCGTCCTTGCCCATGATGATTGCGGGTCGGGCAATCCAGGCGCTGGGGGCGTGCGCGGCGTCGGTACTCGCCCGAGCGATTGCACGAGACCTTTACCATGGACCGGCTCTGACACGTGCGCTGTCATTGGTGATGATCGCGATGGCGGCCGCACCCGGTTTCTCGCCGGCGCTCGGTACCGGGATGACCCTATTGCTCGGCTGGCGCAGCATCTTCCTTTTCGTCGCCGGCGCAGGCGCGCTCGTCGCCGTTTGTTACTGGGTCAGCGCCGGGGAAACATTGCGCCCCGCGCTGCGACGCTCGGCGCGGCCGACAGCGGTTACGCGGACCTATGCCGAGCTCGCGCGCGATCCGCGATTCATCCGTCCCGCGCTGGCGGTCAGCCTGATCATTGGCTGCCTCTACAGTTTCTTCGCTGCCGCACCCTCGATCCTCATGGAAAATCTCGGGCTGAGCGCGGCGGAGCTCAGCATTTTTTTCGCCGCGACCGTCGCGGTCGTATTCGGCAGTGGACTGATGACGGCCCGGCTCGCCCGGCGCTGGGGTGGGCCGCGCATCGGCATGGCGGGCATCCTGATCGCCCTCGCAGGCGGCCTTTGGCTCGCCCTGCAGGGCAGCGCGCCGACGCAAATCCAATTCATGGCGGCGGTCACTCTGTTCCTTGCGGGAATGGGTCTCGTCAACCCGATCGCCACCGCGATCGCCCTCGAACCGTTCGGCGACCGGGCGGGCATCGCATCGGCATTGCTCGGCTTCCTGCAAATGGCATGCGCGGCCCTTGGAACCGCGCTGATCGGGGCGCTGCCGATCGGCGCCGCAGCAGCCTATTCGATCGTCGTTTGCGGCGGCGCGCTTTTGGCCGCGCTTATTTTCTATCCGACACTGCAAGATCGCTCAGATTCGAACGGTTTCTGACATTCGATGGCATGACGCGCCACCCTAATCCTAGCGAACAGTCGATCTCGAGAGTCGTCCGACCGCATCCTGGCAGCGAGGCCAGGTCGCGGGTGACGCGCAGCAACGAACAAGCTGCCTAGGAACTGACGCTGCGCACGTCTGGGTGCACAGAAAGGATTGCGGGCGCGTTTCGGTGTGCCAGTTACCGGCGGTGGGCTGATCATAGCGAGAACAGCCAACATGAAACTCAAAGCGGTCGAACAAAAATGGCGGCCCGTCCGGCTGCCAGAGTTGAACGAAAAAAGCTCTCCACTTGGGTCGCGTTGCGCGCGAGTACACCGACTCTCCGCCAGTGCCATCAAAATCAGACTGCCGTAGCGGAATCGCCGTCCAGTGATGCACAGATGCAACAGTGCGTCAGTCGATCAGTGATACGGCCGCTTCCGACAACGCAGCGATAAGTGACACCGCGTCAGAAATCTCCAGAATTGCACGAGCTCGTTCCTTGGCTGGCATAACGGCACTGGTAATCGCGACCGCGGCGCGCTCTATCAAATGTTGCGCAACCGGATCTATCGCGGCGAGATCACCCACCGCGGCAAATCCTATCCTGGCGAGCATGATGAGATTATCGACGCCGACACATTCGATCGGGTCGGCGAGCGCCTGGGTAGCAACCAGGTCAAACAGAAGCATGCGGCCTATGCTGAACACGCGAGCCTGTTCGCAGGAGTCATATGGGACGGCGATGGCCGCCGCCTGACGCCCAATCACGCAAACAAAAGCGGGGTGCGATACCGCTATTATATCAGCCAAAAAGACAAGCAGCGGTTGGAGCTGCCCATCCTGCGTGTCCCAGCTGGCGATATTGAGAACCTGCTCATCCACCAACTCCGGCAGCATTCTGGCGTGAACTGGGATGGCCCGCGACCGGCTCGAGAGCTGATACTCGCGATAATACGGAAAGTGACGGTCCATCGCGACCGCGTGGACATCAAGTTCGTCGACAGCGACGATCCGGTCTCTATCCCGGCAACTCTCGTACGTTGCAGCGGTGAGAAGCGTATTGCAGCAGTTCCGGAAAACTACCTCCATCCCCGGCCCGAGGCGTCGCTCATCAAACTGATCGTTCGGGCCCACCAGGCCAGCAAGGCTCTAGCCGAACCGAAGAACACGACGATCGAAGCTGCCGCAACCTCCATGGCGGTATCGACGCCCTACTTCTGCTCTCTGCTCCGACTAGCCCACCTGGCGCCCGATATCACGACCGCCATCCTTGATGGACGGCAGCCCGCACACCTCAATCGAAAATTCCTCGCGCGCACCAATAACCTGCCGATCGATTGGCACGGCCAGCGCGAAATGCTCGGGTTCGCCTAAACCCACGCGCGCAGCCAGAAGGAACAAGATGCGCATCAGATGCGCATCTTTCGTGCAACGCATCCTCCGACCGCAAAATCCTCGAACAGAGAATCCACGGTTGATGATGGCTGCTGGCGGCCACCAAAAACGTCTCTACGTCGAAAGTCACCGCGCCGGTAATCGCGCTAAGTATCTAACATATCACGGCATTAGCGAGGTTATGGCCGCTCCGTCGCGGAGATTGCAGTCAACTAGTGACTGCGTGGTGGGCGCTGACGGGCTCGAACCGCCGACCCTCTCGGTGTAAACGAGATGCTCTACCAACTGAGCTAAGCGCCCCCGTGCAGGGAATGGCGCCCCTGCCATAGACGCGCGACGCGCGCAAGAGACGCTCGCTGCTTATGCCAAAGGACCGGCTTTGGCAAAGCCTGTGCAACCACGATCCCGATCAGCGCGTTTCCAATCCGAATTTGCAAAGGACCGCACCATGATCGCAACGAAAACCTTCACCGCCCTTGCTGCGGGCGCGTTGATCTTCGCGCCGGGCGCCGCCTCCGCCCAGACCGGTTCCACCGAACCATCGACAGCGAAACAGGAAGATCGCATCGGCGCGATCCTCGGAACCTTGTTCGGCGACCGCGTCGGCGTTTCGACCTCCGTCGAAAGCCAATGGGCGGCTGGCCGCAAACCGCTGGCAACGCAGCGCACGCAATTCAATGCGCGGATCGACGCCGACGTTCGGTCGGGGGCGTTGACCGCCGCCAATGGCGCGCGGGTGAAGGCCGAATATGATCAGATTGTCGCGCTCGAGGCGCGCTACGGCGCCGACAACCGATTTACGACGCAGGAACGCACCGAGCTCAGCGATCGCTATGGCGCGCTGACCCAGGCGTTGACCGAGGGCGGCTATGCCGACGACGATCAGGACAGCGACACGATGTCGGTCGCCAATGGCCGGGCCGAGTTCAGCCGACGCGTCGATGCCGCCGTCGCGGCGCGCCGCCTCAGCCGAACCGAAGCCACGCGGCTCAAGAACGACTATGCCGCACTGATCCAGACCGAAGTCACTTATGCCCGCGACGGGATCAACGGCCGCGAACGCGACGACCTCGACGCCCGGCTCGACGCGCTCGACGCCCGCGTCGGCGACACCGCATATGGCGGCGGCGCGGTGGTCCTCGACAATCGTACCCGCCTGTCCAATGTCGAGCGCGCCTTGGCTTCCAGCGGCCTCAACGCCGCCCTGCAGGCCCAGGTTCGCGTCGAACTCGGCGACCTCACCCGCCTCGACGCGGCTTATGCTCGCGTAGCCCCCACTACTGAGGATCGCATCTATGTGGAGCGCCGGATCGCCGATCTGGAAACGCGCGCGCGGGTTCGCCGCTAGAGCAACGTCATAGGCTGCTCGCCGCGGCCCAGGCGCCTTATTCTTCCAGCGCCTCGAAATAGCGCGCCAGCGCGTCGCAAGCCCCTTCGGCGAGCGCGATGAAGATGCGGCGGCCGTCGTGCGGGTCGGCCTCGCGCACAAACAGTCCGGCGTCGGTCATCGTCTTGATCCAGCGCAGCGCCGTGGTTGCAGGGACGGCGGCGGCGATGCACAGGCTCGATACCGACACCGGCTGGCGCTCCAGCCGCGCGGCAAACAGGTCGAGCAGCATGTCCCACGCCGGATCGGCGAACAGGTCGGCGGGGAAATATTGCTCGCGCATCCGCCGCTGGCGCAGCATCCGGCGCACGGCCTTGGCGCGCTGCCGGTCGATCGTCCGCTCTTCGGGCACGAAGCTGCGCGGGATCGCGGCATAGTCGCGCACCGGCGACCGCACCTGTCCCGGATAGTCGTCCGGATCGTCGCCGCGCGGTGCAAAGCCTGCCGGGGTTCCCGCCAACCCGCCCCGCTGCCCCGCCAGATCGCCGAGCAGCCGCGAAATCCGCGCCACCTCGTCCTGCAGCCGGTCGATCCTTTCCATCGCATCGTCGCGCGCGATGTCGTGCACCACCTGCTGCCGGGTACGCCGCGCCGCCGCCAGCGCAATCAACCTTTCGGTCGGGTCGGCATCGACCAGGAACTGAACATGCAGCGACGCTGGCACCGCCGCCACCACCCGGTCGAGTGCGGTCAGCGACGTTTCGCAGATCAGGTGGCACCCCTGCTCGCCCACCGCGGCGCAGATGTCGGCGAACATCGCACCCTCGACGGTGTCCGCCGCCGCCAGCCAGACGATGTCCAGCAGGCCGCTGTGCCGGATATAGCCCGCCGCCCGCGCCGCAGGCAGCATATTGGCCAGCCGCACCTCGGCCAGTCGCGCGGTGTCGGGCAGCGCCGATGGCGGCCCAATGAACAGGAACGGCGAAGCCGCACCGTCGCGCGTCGGCCCGCCGATCGGCGGCGGCGTCCAGACGCCGCTTGAGTCGTAACCGCGCAAAGAGAGGGCCGCGTTGTCCAGCCGCGTTGGCACTTCATGGTCCATCATGCTCATCGTCCCCGTTCCATCGCTCCACCTTGGCGGCACTATGTCGTCATTGCGGCGTTATTCACCTTTTGTTCGTTCCCATTTGCCGCCGATATGGACCCAAGCGATGGCGATTGCACGAGTCGGACCCGATCGGGCGGAATGAAATTGCTCCTATTTGGACATGGTTTGTTCTCATCGTCAATCGATAATTCACCCTTGCCAATTTGAGCCCGCGCCGTCAGGCGAAGCCGATGGCCGCAGCCCCCTCCTCACTCACGCGGCTGCGCTGGCGGCGCCGCTATCGGTCGCTGGTCGCGCTGCTGCTGCTTTGCGGGATGGCGATGGCCGCGTGGATCTGGCTGCCCGAACCCGTCCACGTCGTGCCGCTGGTCCATGTGATCGACGGCGACAGCCTGACGGTGCGGCAGAACGGCGCGTCGGTGACAATCCGCCTGACCGGCATCGACGCCGCCGAATATCGCCAGGATTGCGCGCGCCGCGACGCCAGCCGCTGGCCGTGCGGGCGCGAAGCGCGGACGGCACTGGAGAAACTCACCGGCCGTGGCCCGCTGCATTGCGAGGTCGCGGCGCGCGACCGCTACGACCGCACCCTCGCCGCGTGCCGCACCCGCCCTTTCCCCGATGGCATCGACCTGGGCGCCGAAATGGTGCGGTTGGGCTGGGCGGTGGCGACCAGCGACGCTTATTTGGTCGAGCAAGCCGACGCGCAGGCGCAGCGGCGCGGCATCTGGCATGGCGAATTCGTCCGCCCTGCCGATTGGCGCGCGGCGCACGACCGCCCGTCGACCGCGCTGGCCGCTCCCGACGCCTGACGAAACGCAGCCGCTATGCCTCGCCGCCTTTTCGGGCTAGGGCGGGCGATATGAACAGCCTGTTTCCCGTCATGATCGGCGGCGCGATCGGCGCCGGCGCCCGCCATCTGGTGGGACAGGCGATGCTGGCGCGGCTCGGCCCCGGCTTCCCCTGGTGGACGCTGACGATCAATATCGTCGGCGGCCTGCTCATGGGTCTGCTGATCGGCGCGCTCGCGCGCGGCGACGGTGGCAGCGATGCCGCACGACTGTTCGTCGGCGTCGGTATCCTCGGCGGCTTCACCACCTTTTCCTCCTTCAGTATGGAATTCTGGATGCTTTTCGAACGCGGCCAAACCGCGCAAGCGGCCGCCTATGTCCTCGCTTCGGTCATCGGCGCGATCGCCGCCTGCGGGCTCGGCCTCTTTATCATGCGGCAGGTACCGGCATGAGCGAACCCAAATCACAGCTCGACGGCGCCACCATCGCCGAGGAAGACGACGGCATCCGCCTCGATCGCTGGTTCAAACGCCACCGCGAAGGCACCCCGCACGCGCTGCTCGCGCGCTGGGCGCGATCGGGACAGCTGACCCTCGACGGCAAGAAAGCCGATGTGTCCGACCGCATCGCGACCGGGCAGAAACTGGTGATGCCGACCCCGCCGGTCGAAACCGCGGCGCGCCCGGCGCGTAAGGGCCGCCCGCTGACCGATGCCGATATAGACCTCGCCACCGGCATGATGATCCACCGCGACGCCAGCGCGATCGTGCTCAACAAGCTGCCCGGCCTCGCGACGCAGGGCGGCACCAAGACCGAACAGCATGTCGATGGCCTGCTCGATGCGCTGAAATTCGACGGCCCGACCCGGCCGAAGCTGGTCCACCGGCTCGACAAGGATACGTCGGGCGCGCTGCTGATCGCGCGCACGCCCAAGGCCGCGGCCTATTTCGCCAAGAGCTTTTCGAACCGCAGCGCGCGCAAGACCTATTGGGCGCTGATCGTCGGGGTGCCCGACATCCAGCAGGGCGAAATCGACCTGCCGCTCGCCAAGCAACCCGGATCGGGCGGCGAAAAGATGCACGTCCATGACGACGGTCTGGCGTCGAAAACACGCTACCGCGTCATCGAGCGGGCGGGGAACAGCGCCGCCTGGGTCGAACTGCAACCGCTGACCGGGCGCACCCATCAGCTGCGCGTCCATATGGCGGCGATCGGCCATCCGATCGTCGGCGACGGCAAATATGGCGGCAAGGGCGCCTTCCTGACCGGGACGATCAGCCGCAAGATGCACCTGCACAGTCGCCGCCTCCGCATCGACCACCCCGACGGCGGCGCGATCGACATCAGCGCCGAGGTGCCCGACCATTTCGCCGCCAGCCTCGACGCGCTCGGCTTCGACCTGCTGCTCGGCGAGATCGGGACCGACGACGTGGCCAAAGGCCCGCCGCCCAAGGCCGCCGCGAAAGCCGCCGCCAAGGCGCACAGCAAGCAGATCCGCAAGGCCCGCCGCGGCGAACGGCGCGGCCGCACCGCCGAAGGCAAGCCCACCGATTTTGTCGGCAAGCCCAAGCCGAAGCCCAAAACGGCCAAGCCCGGAAAGCCCAAAACGACGAAGCCCGTGGGCAAGAAACCGAGCGCGAAGAAGCACCCGGCGCGCCCGCCCAAAGCCAGCTGATGCATCCGAACAGCGCTTTTCGTCCCCGGCAGGTTGACCTGGCCGAACTGCTGGTCCGCGAGATTGGCTTTGCCGCGATCTTTGCCGCCACCCCCGACGGGCCGCGCGTGGCGCATGCGCCGGTGGTGCTCAGCGACGATCGCAGCACGCTGCAATTCCATCTCGCGCGCGGCAACGCGCTGACCCGGCACCTCGATGGCGGAACCGCGCTCGCCGTCGTGCAGGGGCCCGACGCCTATGTCAGCGCCAGCTGGTACGAAACGCCCGACCAGGTGCCGACCTGGAACTATGTCGCGATCGAGATGGAAGGCACCGTCAGCAAGCTGGGCGGTGCCGCGCTGATCGCGCAGCTCGACATGCTGTCGGCCAGTCATGAAGCGCGCGTCGGCGCCAACCCGCCCTGGACCCGCGACAAGATGAACCCGGCGCTGTTCAGCAAGATGACCGGCGCGATCACCGGCTTCGAGCTGCGGATCACCGCATGGCGACCGACGATCAAGCTGTCGCAGAACAAGCCCGCCGATGAGCGCAACAGGGTCATCGCAGGCGTTGAAGCAAGCGGCCACGGCGCGCTCGCGCAGTTGATGCGCCACCTCGGCGGCGATAGGGAGGGCGCATGAACCAGGCCAACGACGCGCTCGCCAAGAAACGCTTTTTTGCCATCACGATCATGCGCCTGATGGGCGCGGCGTTCGTGGCGATCGGCTTCATTCTGATCAGCGGCGGCTTCTCGCTCGCGGGCCAGCCGACCGACCGCTGGATCGGTGCCGCGATCGTGCTGGTCGGCGCGTTCGATTTCGCGGTGATGCCGCTGCTGCTCGCGCGTCGCTGGCGCTCGCCCAAGAATCCGTGAAGCGGTTCTGGAAAGACGTCGCCGTCGTCGCGGGTGACGACGGCTGGGGCATCGCGCTCGACGGGCGTCCCGTCCGCACCCCGCAGCGCGCGCCGCTCGCCGTGCCGAACCCCGCGCTCGCCGAAGCAGTCGCCGCCGAATGGCGGGCCGTGGGCGAAACCATCGATCCCGCGGTCATGCCGACGACGGGGCTCAGCAACGCCGCGATCGACATCGCATCGCCCGACCCCGCGGCCTTTGCCCAACCGATCGCCGCCTATGCCGCGACCGACCTGCTGTGTTACCGCGACGACCGCGATGCGGTGCTTCAGGCCGAGCAGGCGGCGTCGTGGAACCCTATCCTCGCCTGGGCCGAAGACCGCTTCGGCGTCGAATTTACGCTCACCAAGGGGATTCTGCCGATCGACCAGCCCCCCGCAACCGTTGCCGCGCTGCGCGATGCGGTGTTCGCCGTCGATCCGTGGCGAATGACCGCGCTGACCCCGCTCGTCACCATTGGCGGATCGCTGGTCGCCGGGCTCGCCTGTATCGAACAGGCATTCGACGCCGAACGGATGTGGGAAGCCGTCAGCCTCGACGAACTCTATCAGGAACGCCGCTGGGGCGCCGACAGCGAAGCACAAAAAACCCGCGCCGGGCACAAGCGCGACTGGGACAATGCAGTGCGGTTCTTGGGGCTCATCTAAAGAACCTACCGCTCAACCCGTTCGTGTCGAGCGAAGTCGAGACACGCCAGCGCGGCGCCCGACGCATCTCGACTTCGCTCGATGCGAACGGAATCTTGATTGCACTCAATCCACGAAATTCGGCCGCCGCTTCTGCATCCCCGCCATCACCGCCTCCATCTGGTTCGGGGTGCGGATGACCTTCACCTGCTCGTCGCTTTCGGCCTGCAAAATCTCGGCATCGCTGGCATCGGCCAGCATGTTGCACAGCCGCTTGGCGCCGCGGATCGCATGCGGGTTCTTGTCGGCGATCACCGCGGCCAGTTCCATCGCCTTCGCCAGCGGATCGTCGGAGACATGCGTCGCAAAGCCGAGCAGCTTCGCTTCCGACCCGTTGAATTCGCGGTTGGTATAGATCATCTCGCGCAGCACATCGTCGGCGACCTGCGTGCGCCACAGCGCCATGCCCGCGACATCGGGAACCAGCCCCCAGCGCATTTCCATGATCGCGATCCGCGTGTCGGGATGGACGATGCGGATGTCGGCGGCGGCCATGATCTGGCTGCCCGCGCCGAATGCCACCCCATGCACCGCGGCGATCACCGGCACCGGGATTTCGCGCCAGCCCCATGCGGCATATTGGGGACCGTTTGCAATCCCGTGCGCGCGTTCGTTCAGACTGCCGCCCGTGCTGCTCGTCCCGGGTTCTCGCTCTCCGCCAAGGCTCGACAGATCGAGTCCGGCGCAAAAGGCGCGCCCCTCCCCCGACAGGACGACGACGCGCAGCCCCGCCGTCGCCTTCAGCGTATCAATGGCCTCGGTCAACGCCGCCCACATCGCGGGGTCGAGCGCGTTCATCTTGTCGGCGCGGATCAGGCGCACGTCGGCGATGCCGCCGTCCAGCATGGTGATCGAAATACGGTTTTTCACGGGAGCGTCCCTTTCAGCGTTTCAAAGCGGCTACGACGAGCGGAAGCTGATCGTTGCCGAAATACATATCGTCCCTATCGACAAAGATCGTCGGAGATCCATAACCACCGCGCGCGATGAGTTCATCGGTATTCGCACGTAACCGCGCCTTGACCGCTTCGCTGCCCGCCGCCGCGGCGAGCGCGGCGCCATCAAGCCCCTCAGCATCGGCGACCGCCGCGAGCACTGCGGGGTCGTCGAGATTTTCCTGCCGATCGAAATAGCTGGCAAACGCTCCGCCCGCAAAACGCACGAGCGACGCCTGATCATCCTCGAGCGCGCAGCAGAAACGCATCGCGGCGATGCTTTTGGCCGGATGCCATTGCGACGGGAAGTTCATCGGCACCCCGGCCAGCCGCGCCCAGTCCTTGAGTATCTTCCAGCTATGCTGGAGCCGCCGATTGTCCGCCTGCTCGCGCGCCGCATAGACGGCGGGGTTCACCGCGTTAAACACCCCGCCGACCAAGATCGGCCGGTACGTCGCGGTCGCGCCCGTGCGTTCAAGCACGCCCGGCAGATTGTGAAACGCGAGGCAGGTCCACGGGCTGGACAGGTCGAAGAAGAACTCGACGCGCGCGGTCATGCTCAGGCCTCCGCCTTCGCCTTGTCCCAATATTGATCGCGCAGCAGCCGCTTGTAGAGCTTGCCGGTGTCGTGACGCGGCAGCGCCTCCATGAAGTCGATGCGGCGCGGGATCTTCACCCCCGACAGCTTCTCGCGGGCATAGGCAATCAGTTCGCCGCGGAATTCGTCGGTCGCGTCGGCCATGTCGGCCGGCTGTATCACCGCGATCACCTCCTCGCCCATCTCGTCGTGCGGCCCGCCGACCACAGCAACGTCGGCGACCTTGGGATGCGTGACGAGATGATTCTCGATTTCCTGCGGATAGACATTCACCCCGCCGGTGATGATCATGAAGCTCTTGCGGTCGGTGAGGTACAGGAAGCCTTCGTCGTCGACCTTGCCCACGTCGCCGAGGGTCGACCAGCCCTTGCTGTTGCGGCTCGACGCCGTTTTCTCGCTATCATCATGATATTCAAAGACATTTTCACTTTCGAAGAAGACCGTGCCCTCTTCGTTGGCGCCAAGCTCGGTCTCATTATCCTCGCCCATGATATGCACCGCGCCGAGGATCGGGCGTCCAACGGTGCCCTTGTGGGTCAGCCAGTCGGGGCTGGAGACGAAGGTCATGCCATTGCCTTCCGACCCGGCATAATATTCGAACAGCACCGGCCCCCACCAGTCGATCATCGCCTGCTTGACCGGCACCGGACACGGCGCCGCCGCGTGGATCGCAACCTTCAGCGATGACGTGTCGTAGCGGGTGCGGACCTCTTCGGGCAGCTTGAGCATCCGCACAAAATGCGTCGGCACCCACTGGCTGGAATTGACGCGATATGTCTGGATATGCGCCAGCGCCGCTTCGGGATCGAATTTCTTCATCAGCACGACGGTGCCGCCGAGCCGGTGGATCGTCATCGACCAGCGCAGCGGCGCGGCATGATAGAGCGGCGCGGGCGACAGATAGATGCTGTCCGCATTGATCTGGAACACCGCCGAGGCGAGCATGACGAGGCTGTTCGGCGCGTCGATCGCGGCTTCCTCGGGCAGCGGCACGCGCACCCCCTTGGGCCGGCCCGTCGTCCCCGACGAATAGAGCATATCGACCCCGGCGCGCTCGTCGGCGACCGGCGTCGCGGGCATCGCCGCGACCGCATCCTCCCAGCTGGCCCAGCCGGCAATGTCGCCGCCCATCGCAAAGCGGGTGATCGTTGTCGTCAGCTGCTGCGCAGCATCGCCCAGACTGGCCGACACGACCAGCATCTTCGCGCCCGAATTTTCGAGGATATAATCGGTTTCGTCCTGCGTCAGCCGCGACGAGATGCAGACATAGCGCAGCCCCGAACGCTGCGCCCCCCACGTCAGCCCATAATAATCTGCGGTGTTTTCCAGCATGAAGGCGACGACATCCTCATGCCCCAGCCCATGGGCGCGGAACAGCTGCGCGGCGCGGTTCGACGCCGCATCAAGTTCGCCATAACTGATCGCCTCGCCCGTCTCGGCGACGATTATCGCCGCCTTTTCGGGATTGCTGCGCGCGTGAACTGAGGGGTGCATCGGTTATCGTCTCCGGGAATCGTTGGTTTGTTTATGTCCGGGATCAGTAGCAAGCTGAAACTTTTGGTCAAGCAAGGGCGGGCTGGCGACCGGACCTAATCCGGCCGCGACCGCAGCGCATAGCCCCTGCCCTTCACCGTGCGCAGCATCGGCCAGGCAAAACCCCGGTCCACCTTGGCGCGCAGCCGCGACATATGCACCTCGACGCGATTCGTGCCGGGGTCGAAATCGAGCCGCCACACCGCACGCAGCAGCGCGTCGCGCGACATCGGCCGGTCGGGGACGCGCGCCAGATTGGCGAGCAGATCGAATTCGCGCAGCGGCAGGCGGATCAAGCGACCGGCGCGCTCGACCCGCCGGTCGATCAGGTCGATCCGCAATTCGCCCTCGCCCAATTGTCCCGCGGCGATGCGACTGCGTCGGAGCAGGCTGGCGATCCGCGCCATCACCTCGGGCAGGTTGCCGGTCCACCCGACCGCATCGTCGGCGCCGGCCCCCAGCGCCGCCATTCGCTCGTTCATCGCGTCGCGGTCCGAAACGATCAGCAACGGCCGCCGTCCGGCGATCGACCGCGCCAGCCGCACAAACTCTGCGGGTTCCTGCCAGTCGAGAAACGGGTTGATCAGCAGCAGATCGAAACAGCAATCGACCCAGTGCCGCAGCCCATTGACCTGCGGCGGCAGTATCCGCGCCGCATGTCCCGCGGCTTCGATCGCGTCGCACAGCTCCGCCGCGCGCGCCGTCCGCGGATGATAGAGGGCAATCAGCAACATCCTGTCGCCCGTGCCGGTCGGCCCCGATGATGCCATCCGCACCTCCCGTCGTCGTCGCAACATCCTGTCGCGCCGCCGCCCCACCGGCATTGCACCACCTTTCGGCTGTGCTAACCGATAGGCATGACCAGTATCGAAATGCTTGACGGCGCCTTCGCCACCCTGCCCGACCTTGTCCGTGCCCACGCCGCGGAACGTCCCGATGCCGTAGCGGCTGCCGACGCAGTGCGGCGGCTGAGCTGGTCCGAACTGGATCAATTGACCGACCGAATCGCAGCACGATTGCAGCAGGATGGCTTTAAGAAAGGCGATCGCACCGCGATTGCCGGGCTGAACAGCGTCGAACAAATGGCGGTGATCCTCGGCACGCTGCGCGCCGGCGGCGTCGCGGGGCTGGTCACCAACAGCGCGACCGGCGAGCAGATGGCGGCGATGATTGCCGACACCGGCGCGCGGCATTTGTTCCTAGACGCCGCCGCCAAGGCGAGCCTGGAAGGACAGGTGATCACCGCGAGCGACCTGATCGCGATGGACGGCAGCGATGCGGGGATACCCCTCGACGCCTGGCTGGCGCTGGCGGGCGTCAATCCGACCCACGTCGATATCCGGCCCGAGGACGGTTTCAATATCATCTATTCGTCGGGGACCACCGGCACGCCGAAGGGCATCGTCCACAGCCATGCCATGCGCTGGCAACATATCATCCGCGGCGCTCCCGCTTATGGTCCGAACGCGGTGACGATCCTGTCGACCCCGCTCTATTCGAACACGACGATGGCCAGTTTCATGCCGACCGTCGGGTCGGGCGGGCAAACCGTCCTGATGAAGAAATTCGACGCGCGCGCATTTCTGGAACTGGCGGCGCGCGAGCGCGCGACCAACATCATGCTGGTCCCGGTGCAATATCGCCGCATCATGGCGCTCGACGACTTTGCGAGCTTCGACCTCACCAGCTTCGTCGTCAAATATTGCACCTCGGCGCCCTTCCCCGCCGCATTGAAGGCCGATGTGCTGGCGCGCTGGCCAGGCGGCCTGGTCGAAATCTACGGCATGACCGAGGGCGGCGCAGCGTTCATTCTCGAGGCACATCAATTCCCCGACAAGTTGCATACGGTCGGCCGCCCGGCGCCCGGGCATATCGCAAAAGTGATCGACGAGGACGGTAACGAACTGCCGCAGGGATCGGTCGGCGAAGTCGTCGGGCGTTCGCCGGCGATGATGACCGGCTATAACAACCGCCCCGACGCGACCAGGGCGATGCACTGGTACGATGCCGACGGCAATCTCTTCTATCGCCACGGCGACATCGGCCGGATCGACGAGGACGGCTTCCTGACCCTGATGGACCGCGCCAAGGACATGATCATCTCCGGCGGCTTCAACATCTTCCCCAGCGATCTCGAAGGCATATTGCTCGCCGACGATCGCGTCGTCGAAGCGGCGGTGGTCGGGATGCCGAGCGAGGAATGGGGCGAAACCCCGGTAGCGTTTGTCGTGCTGAAGGATGGCGCCGATGCGGAAAGCGTGCGCGCCGATTGCAACGCCAAGGTCGGCAAGACTCAGCGGCTGAGTGCGATTACGGTCGTCGACGAGCTACCGCGCAGCCCGATCGGCAAGGTGTTGAAGCGGGAATTGCGCGACGCTTACGCGGCGTGACGGCCGGATCGGCAACTAACGACCGATAGCGGACCTTTAACTTCGTCATCCCGGACTCGATCCGGGATCCATCTGCCCTCTCAAGATTACGGCGGCGCAAGGGGTCATGGACCCCGGATCAAGTCCGGGGTGACGAGGGTGGGCAACAGCCGCTCACACCCCAAAGCCGACATCCAACCGCCGTCGCAACTTGATCACCCCAACCCCGCCGCAGCAATCGCCGCCAGCGCGCTTTGCAACCGCGCATCGCCCTCGCCCGCGACCCAGGCCCATTTGAGGCCGCGCCGCTCCAGCTCGCCGATCGCGACGTCCATGAACTGCCGCCGCGCCAGATCGCTGCCGAACAGGCGGGTGCCGTCCTCCTGCCATTCCAGGTCCATCGCCGGGACCAGATAGAGGTCGGCGGTATCCGTCCACAGATCGATTTCGGGCAGGCGCCGACCGAGCAGCATGATCGCCCACGCCTGCGTCATCAGCGCGTCGGTGTCGGAAATCAGCCAGTCGGGGTTCTGCGCCATCGCTTCGTGGGTGGCCGCGATATGACCGTCGAAAATCGCCAGCAGGTCAATGTCGTCGAGGTCGGTGCCGTTCGCCTCGGCATAGGTGCGGCCATATTCGGGAACGACGAGTCCCCCCAGTCGCAGCGCAAGGCGCGGGGCCAGCGTCGATTTGCCGGTGCTTTCGGCGCCGTGGAAACAGATATGGTGCATCACAACGCCACCCTGCCCGTTGCCGCCGCACGGCGCCACTGGATCAGCCCGTCGATCGACAGGCCGAGCAACACGACATAGACCGCGCTGGTTGCATAGAGGCCGCGCGAGGCGAACAGCGGGATCGCGATCAGATCGACGACGATCCACAGATACCAGCTTTCGACCCGCCGCCGCGCGAGCAGCCATTGCGCGGCAATGCTGAGCATCGCGATCGCCCCGTCGATCCATGGCTCGGCGGCATTGGTGTAACGGTCCATCGCAAAGCTCCACCCCGCCCACGCGATGATCGTCGCCGCCGCCCAGCGCTGCCGCAACCCCGCGTCCATCCAGCCGACGGGGATCCCACTATCGTCCTTGGCGCGCAGCCAGCTCGCCCAGCCATACAGGTTGAGCGCAAAGAAAACCCCCTGCAAAACCATGTCGCTGTAAAGCCGCGCGTCGTAGAAAACGACCGCGTAGAGGCTGACAGCGACCAGCGCGAAGGGATAGTTCCACACGCTACGCAGCGCGACGAGCGCGACGTTGATCAGGACCAGCGCCGCCGCCAGCCATTCGACCTGGCTCATACCGCCGGTACCAAACGCGGACGGGTCCACAGCCCGTCGCGGCTGATCCGGCGGCCTGGCGGACGGCGCAGTACCGACCAGCCGGCGCGGGCAACCCAGCCCAGCTTGGCCAGTCGCGTCGTGCTGGCGCGGTGGTCCCACGCATGATCGCCGCGGGCGCGCACTTCGCGTACAATGTCACCATAGATGCCCGCGGCGGCGAGCACCGCCCAGCGGCTGCGCGGCGGCAATTTGCGCGCGCCCCAGCGCGCCGATGCCTCATATTCCTCGGCCATTTCGGCCAGCCATTTGGCCATCACCGACAACCGCCCGCGAAAGGCGGGGTGCATGTGTTGGCCCGGCGGAATGTCGAGTTCGACCATCCATTCCATCGGCAGGTAACAGCGGTCGGCCGCGGCATCCTCGGCGACGTCGCGCGCGATGTTGGCGAGCTGAAAGGCGATGCCAAGATCGCAGGCGCGGTCGAGCGTCGCTTCGTCGGCGGGATCGACCCCCATCACCAGCGCCATTGCGACCCCGACCGCGCCCGCGACATGATAGCAATAGCGGAGCAAATCGGCCTCGCTGCGCGGGCGCCAGTCGGCGGCGTCGAGCGCAAAGCCGGCTATGATGTCGTCGATGACGGCGCGCGGGATGGCGACCTCGGTGAGCAGAAACCCAAGCGCATCGAACGCTTTGTCGCCCGTCGGCTGCCCGGAAAAGGCGGCATCGGTCAGGGTGCGGATGCGGGCGAGCGCGGCCTGCGCATCATGATCCTGCGACATCGCGCCGCCATGATCCTGCCCGTCGGTCAGGTCGTCGGCGGCGCGGCACCACGCATAGAGCAACCAGACGCGCTCGCGGGTTTCGCGATCGAACAATTGGCTGGCGAGCGCAAAACTTTTCGAGCCGCGCGCGATGCTGTCGTGCGCAAAACCGTGGAGGGTGTTTGCGTCGTAGACCCCCGCTGCATCCATTACAGATCGTCGGCCTTCATTGCAAAGATCGGCGCATGGGGTTCATAGGTCGCCATCTTGTCGAGCAGGTCGTCGAGCCCGGCATCGATGATCATGATCCCGGCGTGCGCGGGGCGGATGAAGCCGACGTCGATCATATTCCGGTTGAACGCGATCAGGTCGTTGTAGAATCCGGCGGCGTTGAGCAGCCCGACCGGCTTGCTGTGATAACCCAGCTGCGCCCAACTGATCGCTTCCCACAATTCGTCCATCGTCCCGACCCCGCCGGGGATGGTGAGGAAACCGTCGGAGAGGTCTGTGAACATCTTCTTGCGTTCGTGCATGCCGCTGACGACGTGCAATTCGGTGCAGCCCCGGTGCGCAACTTCAGTGCCGACCAGCGCGTCGGGGATCACCCCAATGACTTCGCCGCCCGCTTCGAGCGCACTATCGGCGACCGCGCCCATCAGCCCGAGGCGTCCGCCGCCATAAACGACCCCGATGCCGCGCTGCGCCAGCGTGCGCCCGACATGGCGCGCGGTTTCAATATAGATCGGATCGGCAGGGGTCGCGGACCCGCAATAGACGGCAAGACGTTTCATAACTTCCCCTTACCCGTTCGTGTCGAGCGAAGTCGAGACACCCAGCGTCATTTCCTGACGGATGGCCTTCTCGACTTTGCTCGAAGCGAACGGCTTCTGTTAGTCCAAGCCTTCCAGCATCAGCTTTGCGGTCGCCTTGGCGCTCCCAACCACCCCAGGAATCCCCGCCCCGGGATGCGTCCCAGCGCCCACGAAATACAGGTTGGAAATCACATCGTCGCGATTATGCGCCCGGAACCACGCGCTTTGCCACAAGACCGGCTCCAGACTGAACGCGCTGCCCAGATGCGCCGACAGGTCGCGGCCGAAATCGGCGGGGGTGTAGTGAAAGCTGGTCGCGAGATTGGCTTTCAGCCCCGGCAGCACCCGCGCCTCGACCTCGTCGAGAATCGCATCGGCGAATTGCTGGCCAAAGGCGCCGTCCCAATCGACCTTCGCCTTGCCCAAATGCGCGACGGGGGCGAGGACGTAGAAGGTCGAATAACCATCGGGCGCCATCGCCTTGTCGGTCGCAGTGGGGTGGTGGAGGTAGAGCGAGAAATCGTCCGGCACTACGCCATTCTTGTAGATATCGTCGAGCAGCCCCTTGTAGCGCGGTCCGAACAATATGCTGTGGTGCGCGATGCCCGGATAGTCGCCCTTCACCCCGAAATGGACGACGAACAGCGACGGCGACCAGCGTTTGCGCTTCAGCGATTTTGCCGCTTTTCGTCCACGCGGATGATCGCTCAGCAGCGCGGCATAATTGTGCATCATGTCGCCGTTCGACGCGATCATGTCGGCTTCTCCGCGCCAACCGCTCGCGGTCTGCACCGCAGTGGCGCGATCGCCCTGCGTTTCGATCTTCGTCACCGGATCGGCAAGGCGGATCGTCCCGCCCAGCCGCTCGAACAGCGCCACCATGCCCGCGACCAGCCTGTTGGTGCCGCCGCGCGCGAACCACACCCCGCCCTCTTTCTCGATCGTGTGGATCAGCGCGTAGATCGAGCTGGTGTTCATCGGATTGCCGCCGACCAGCAGGGTGTGGAACGACAGCGCCTGCCGCAGCCGCTCGTCCTGCACATAGGACGACACGATCGAATAGACGCTGCGCCACGCCTGATATTTCATTAGCGCGGGTGCCGCCTTGATCATCGAAGCGAAGTCGAGGAAGGCCGCCGAGCCGAGCTTGACATAGCCCTCCTCATACACCCCCTTCGAATAGGTCAGGAATTTCTCATAGCCCGCGACATCGGCGGGGTTGAGCCGCGCGATTTCGGCGTTGAGCGCCGCCTCGTCGTTCGAATAATCGAAATTCGTCCCGTCGGGCCAGTTGAGCCGGTAGAACGGCATCACCGGGTCGAGCGTCACGTCGTCGGCCATGTCCTGCCCGCTCAGCGCCCATAATTCCTCCAGGCACGGCGGATCGGTGATCACCGTCGGCCCGGCGTCGAAGGTGAACCCCTGCCGTTGCCAGTGGTAGCCGCGCCCCCCCGCCTTGTCGCGCGCCTCGACGATCGTCGTCGCGACCCCCGCCGATTGCAGCCGGATGGCGAGCGCGAGGCCGCCGAAACCGGCTCCGATAACGAGTGCAGTGCGAGTCATTTCCAGTCCAGTTTTGAAAGCGCCGCAAGTGCGCGGCGGACAGATACGGGCGGCTTGCCCGCCAGGATGCGCAATTTGTCGGCCGCGTTCGACCGCCCGGCATAGAAACGCGCGATCAGCCCCGGCGCCAGGCCGTAGAAACGCTGGAAAATCCGGTAACGCTCGCCCGGATCGGCGGCGCGGAACAGCATCGCGCCCAGCATCCGATAGAAACGCTGGCGCCGCCACGCCGCCGCAGCGCGGGCGCGGAGCCGCGGCCCCAGATCGCCGCGATCGATCAGCGCCGGCAGCGCCGCCGCAGTCCGCACCGCATCGGGCAGCGAATAGCCGGTCATCGCGTGAAACACCCCGGCGCGCACCCCGATGCGGCCTACGCGGTCGGCCGCGGGCCACAGTCGGTCGAAATCGCCCGCTACGACAACCGGCAGCACCCCGGTTTCCTCGCGCGTCACCGCCGTCACATTCCATTGCCGCCGCGCCGCATAAGTCGCGATCCGGTCGCGCACCGCGGCCACGTCCAACACCGCGTCATTGCTGTAATAGGTATCCTCGACAAAGATCGTCTCGGCATCAAGGGGCAGCAGGTAGACGAAGCGATAGCCGTCGAGCTGCTCGACCGTCGCGTCCATCACCACCGGCCGTTCGATGCCATGCCCGCCCTCGACGGTCAGCGCCTGCCCGACGAACTTCTGCCAGCCGCAGTCGAGCATCGACGTCTTGCCGGTGCCGCGCGCGTCGATGACATGCTTGGCCGACAGTCGCCCGCCGCGCGCCAGCAGCACATGGTCGGGCGCGACATGCTTGGCCCGGTCGGCGATGATCCGCCCCGGCGGCAGCGCTGCGGCCACCGCTTCGGCGAGTGCTTCACCGGTGATGCTCTTGTAGCCCATCCGCACCCGCCGTTCGCGCTCCGGAAAGGCGACGTCGTAGCGGTCCCAATGATAGCGCACGAGCGGCGCGACGAGCCAGCGATCGCGCTTGGCGATGTCGCTGTCGAAAAAGGACCAGATATGGTTGCCGCCGATCGCATCGGGTTCGATCAACCGCACGTCGAGCTTTGGCCGCTTCGCCGCGAGCGCCAACGCCGCGAGCCCGCCGGCCAACCCGCCGCCGACGATGGCAATGTCGCAATAATCGGGTTCGGCCGCAGTCATCGCCTCGCCCTAGCCCCCGCGCGCGCGGCCCGCTAGAGGGGTCGCATGGCGGCGATCATTTTCTCAGCACTGGCAATGACCGCGATCGTCGGCGTCCGTTACCTGCTCAGCAGCGGCGGCTTTGCGCTGGCGACGCGGCTCAAGCACCCGGGCCTCTATCGGGGACTGGAGCCGCAAATGCGGCGCGAGATCGGCTGGAGCCTCGCCAGCGCCGCGATATACGGGATTCCTGCCGGGATCGTGGCGTGGGGGTGGCAGACCCATGGCTGGACGCGCATCTACACCGACGTCGACGCCTTGCCGCTGTGGTATCTGCCGGTCAGCCTGCTCGCCTATCTGCTTCTCCACGACACCTGGTTTTACTGGACCCACCGCTGGATGCACCGGCCCGCGCTGTTCCGCATCGCCCACGCCGTCCATCACGACAGCCGCCCGCCAACCGCTTGGGCGGCGATGAGCTTTCATCCCGTCGAGGCGATCACCGGCGCCGTCGTCATTCCCGCACTGGTGTTCCTGATCCCGATCCATGTCGCGGTGCTGGGGCTGGTGCTGACGATCATGACCGTGATGGGGGTGGGCAATCATATGGGCTGGGAGATGTTTCCGCGCCCGCTTGTTCATGGACCAGTCGGGCGCTGGCTGATAACGGCGACCCACCATGAACAGCATCACGCCGCGTATCGGGGGAATTATGGGCTTTATTTCCGTTTCTGGGACAAGATTTGCGGCACCGATATTGGGCTTGGTGATTTTGCCGCTGCTCACCGCCGCCGCGCCGCCGCCAACCCCCAGCGTTGAGGTCAGCGTCACCGGCCTGCGCAGCACCAAGGGGCAGGTGCTGGTCTGCCTGACCGCCAACCCCAAGGCGTTTCCCGATTGCAGCAAGGATAAGGCATCGGTGCGGATGGCGGTAAAGGCCGCCAACGCCGGACGCTTCACCGTCGCCGCGCCCGCCGATGGCACCTATGCGGTCGCGGTCGTTCATGACGAAAACAGCAACAACAAGATGGATATGGCGCTGTTCATGCCGAAGGAAGGCTTCGGCTTTTCGCGCAATCCCGCGATCGGCATGGGGGCGCCCAAGTTCAAATCGGCGAGCTTCGCCGTCACCGGCGACACGCATCAGGCGATCAAGATGAAATATATGCTCTAGTGAGCATCGCGGCGCGCGGCTAAAGCAGCGCGCGTGACCGCGCTATCCCCCCGCATCGCCGCTTTCGCCCACCGCTGGCCCAAGCTGATCGCCCTGACGCTGGGCGCCGTTTCGGCGACGGGCTTTGCGCCGCTCCATCTCTGGCCGCTAACCCTGCTCGCGCTCGCGGGCTGGATGACGCTCGTCGCGCGTAGCCCGCGGGGATGGCGGACGTTCGGGATCGGCTGGGCATTTGGGGTCGGCCATTTCGTCGTCGGGCTGAACTGGATCGCAACTGCGTTCACCTATCAGGCGGCGATGCCCGCTTGGCTGGGGTGGATCGCGGTGGTGCTGCTGGCGCTATATCTCGCCGTGTATCCGGCCTTGGCGGCGTGGGGGGCGTGGGCGGTTACCAAATTCGTCGCCCCCGCAAAGGCGGGGGCCGCTGGAGCGTTGGAGCCGCAGCGTGATGAAAGATTGACTGCGGCCGTGTCGGGAGTCACGCGCCTCCCGCCACCCTTCGCGGGGGCGACGTTATCCTTCATCCTCGCCTTCGCCGCGCTGTGGACACTGACCGAATGGCTGCGTAGCTGGGTGTTCACCGGCTTTGCATGGAACCCACTGAGTGCGATCATCGCGCCGATGACGCCGATGCTCTCGCCAACGCGGCTGGTTGGCACTTATGGGATGTCGGCCATCGTTATGCTGGCGGCCGGATTTATCCTCGTACAAGCCATACAATGGCTGCCAGCCTGGCGACGCGCGCTCGGTCCGTCGCTCAAGGATGGCACGTTTCCGACGATCATCCTCGGCGGTCTGCTGGTCGGAATGCTAGGCATGGCGCTGGTGTTTGCTCAAGCCAGCGCAGTCGGCAATGTGGCGGAAACCGCTCTCAACTCGGCTGACACACCGTCACCCAAAGCCATCCCCATAACCGTCGTCCAGCCCAATGTCGGCCAGGCCGACAAATGGGTCGGTGCCAAGGCCGACGCCAATTTCGCCAAGCTCGCGCGACTGACCGCGCCAAAGGACGACACTCCGCGGCTGATCTTGTGGCCCGAGGCCGCGGTGCCAGATTATCTCGAGGTGGGGTATCCGATCCCATATTACGACCGCTCGCCAGCCGCCGCGCGGGCGCGGCTCACTGCCCTGATGAACCCGCAAGACCTGATGCTGCTCGGCGCGCTCAAACTGGAGCTCGACAAGACCGGCGATGTTGTCGGCGCGCGCAATGCGGTGATGACGGTCCACGCCGACGGCACCTTGGGTCCGCGGTACGACAAGGCCCATCTGGTGCCTTACGGCGAATATCTGCCGCTGCGCCCGGTGCTGTCGGCGATCGGCCTGTCGCGGCTCGCCCCCGGGGATATCGATTTCTGGCCCGGGCCCGGGCCGCGGACGATCGACCTCGGCGCTTTCGGCCGCGCGGGGTTGCAAATCTGTTACGAGATCATCTTTTCTGGGCAGGTTGTCGACCGCACCCACCGGCCCGATTTTCTCTTCAACCCGTCGAACGACGCATGGTTCGGCGGCTGGGGTCCCCCGCAGCATCTGGCACAGGCGCGGCTGCGCGCGATCGAAGAAGGGTTGCCGGTCGTCCGCGCCACCCCGACCGGGATCAGCGCCGTGATCGACGCCGACGGCCGCATCCGCGAATCGCTGCCGATGCACGCCGCGGGACGGATCGATACCGTCATCCCACCCGCGCACGCGCCGACGTTGTTCGCACGCCATGGCAATATACTGCCGGTCGGATTTGCGCTGCTGCTGCTCGCGGCGGCCATTGCCTTTCGCCGCCGCGGACGCTAACAGCACCGGCACATAAAGCATCCTTTATATCCGTTTCAAGAAGGCTCCCCCATGCGCAACAGCTTCCTTTTCACCTCCGAAAGCGTGTCCGAGGGACATCCCGACAAGGTGGCCGACCAGATCAGCGATTCGATCGTCGACCTGTTTCTGTCGAAGGATCCCGAAGCGCGCGTCGCCTGCGAAACGCTGACCACGACGCAGCTTGTCGTGCTGGCAGGCGAGATTCGCGGCAAGGGGATCATGGACGAGGACGGCAATTGGGCGCCCGGCGTGCCCGAAGAAGTCGAAGCCGCGGTGCGCGCGACGGTCCGCGAAATCGGCTATGAACAGTCGGGTTTCCACTGGCAGACCTTCCGCTTCGAAAACAATCTGCACCCGCAGTCGGCGCATATCGCGCAGGGCGTCGATGCTGGCGAGAACAAGGACGAAGGCGCCGGCGATCAGGGCATCATGTTTGGTTACGCGTCGGACGAGACCCCCGATCTGATGCCCGCGACGCTCGATTACAGCCACAAGATCCTCGAGCGCATGGCCGCCGACCGCAAGGCCGGGACCGCGCCGTTCCTCGAACCCGATGCCAAGAGCCAGGTCACGCTGCGCTACGCCAACGAACGCCCGGTCGAAGCGACCGCGATCGTCGTATCGACCCAGCATGCCCCGGGCTATTTCTTCCACAACGGCGACGGCGACGAAGCGAAATACACCGAACTGCGCAAATATGTCCTTGGCGTGATCGCCGATGTGCTGCCCGCCGAGCTGCTGACCGCCAACACCGTCTATCACATCAACCCGACCGGCTGTTTCGAGATTGGCGGTCCCGACGGCGACGCCGGACTGACCGGCCGCAAGATCATCGTCGACACCTATGGCGGCGCCAGCCCGCACGGCGGCGGCGCGTTCAGCGGCAAGGATCCGACCAAGGTCGATCGTTCCGCCGCCTATGTCACCCGCTACCTGGCTAAGAATATCGTTGCCGCGGGCCTCGCGCGCCGCTGCACGATCCAGCTTTCCTACGCGATCGGCGTCGCCGAGCCGCTGTCGATCTATGTCGATCTGCACGGCACCGGCACGGTCGAGGAAAGCCGTATCGAAGCCGCGATCCCGCAGCTCGTGCGCCTGACGCCCAAGGGTATCCGCACCCACCTTGGCCTCAACAAGCCGATCTACAAGCAGACCGCGGCCTATGGGCATTTCGGCCGTACTGCGACCGGCGACGCCTTCCCATGGGAGCGCACCGACCTCACCGACAAGCTGAAGGCGGCGCTCGCCGCCTGACCGGTGCCGGGGGCGCTTGCCGCCCCCGCCTTGCGCGGCTAGGGGGCGCGGCATGACTGCGCACAAACCCGGCGATCCGACGACGATCAACCGCCTCTACGGCCGCTCCAAGGGTAAGCCGCTGCGGGCCGGGCAGCAGGATCTCGTCGACACGCTGCTGCCGCAAATCGCGGTGCCGACCGACGGCGACGTCACCGCCGAGCGCCTGTTCGGCTATGACCGCCCGCTTCATTTCGAGATCGGCTTCGGTGGCGGTGAGCATATGGCGGCGCGCGCCGACATGCTGCCCGATCATGGTTTCATCGGGGCCGAGCCGTTTATCAACGGGGTCGCGCAGGCGCTGGTCCATATCGCCGGGGATCATGGCGCGAAACTGCCGCTGGGCAATGTCCGCATCCATCATGGCGACGCGCTGGAAGTGCTGCAACGCATCCCCGACGGCGCGCTGAGCTTTGCCTATCTGCTCCACCCCGACCCCTGGCCAAAGGCGCGCCATGCCAAGCGGCGAATGATGAATGACGGCCCGCTCGACCTGATCGCCGCGAAGCTCAAACCCGGCGGCGAGTTTCGTTTCGGCACCGACCACCCGATCTATTTGCATCATGCGCTGATGGTCATGCGGCGCCACCGCCACCAGTTCGAATGGCTGGCAGAGGACGCCCAGGATTTCCAGAACCGCCCCGGTGGCTGGCCCGAAACGCGCTATGAGGCGAAAGCCCGCCGACTGGGCCACGAGGTCTGGTATTTTCGCTGGAGGCGTATATAGGAGTGCTATAGGGTTGAAAAGGCTAGTTTTTTATAGCCACTCCCTATGCTATCTTTTCCCCAATTACGCGGCAATTTCCGCCACGGTGATTGCCGGGTGATTGCTGGAAACGCCGTATTGGGAGACCAATTTATGGCAAGCGGAAAGATCACAAAACGGTCGGTCGATGCTCTCATTTCGAGCGGGCAACATGACATTCTTTGGGATGATAGCATAAAGGGTTTTGGCGCAAAGCGAACCAAAGCTGGCGCCGTGTCTTACGTGTTGCAATTCCGAATGGGCGGTCGCGAATCTAAGACGCGTCGCTACACGATAGGCAGCCATGGCTCGCCATGGACGCCAGCCACCGCCAGAGCCGAAGCGGAGCGACTGGCTATTCTGATCGCCCAGGGAATCGATCCAGGCGAAGCAGAGCGGCAACGACGGCGAGAGTCGGTCGATCTAGCCTTCGATAATTACTCTGATCGCTTCGCTGAGGCCTGCGTTGGAGAAGGCTGGAGGCGCCTCGTCAAGCGCAGCCTCGAGCTGCATGTAAAGCCGGTCTTGGGATCAAAGCCCCTTCCCAATCTTACGCGAATCGACATCGTTGCCGTCTTCGACCGCATGCCGCGCGCGCAGATCGCAAATATCCGTAACGTCTTCGCTGTTTTGCGCCGCCTTTTGCGCTGGGCCGTCAGCCGGGGAGATATCGATCGGAGTCCGATGGAAGGCATGGAAACCCCGCCCCCGGTCAAACCTCGCGATCGCTGGCTTTCAGACGAGGAGCTTGGCCGCATCTGGATGGCGGCGCCAAACACGCATTCCTGTTTCGGACCCATCATCCGCCTTCTGATCGTCACCGGTCAGCGACGAGAGGAGGTTTCGTCGCTGCGTTGGGAGGAACTCAACCGTAAAGATCTCCTATGGACCCTGCCCGGCGAACGGGCAAAGAATGGCGAGCCCAACCGAATTCCGCTCAACGAACTTGCAGTTGCGATCCTCGACGAGGTTGCCGGGTCGGCTATCTGGCCGCGTAGCGGCAGGATGTTCACGACCTCCAGGGGCGGAAGGTTCACCGGATATAGCAAAGGCAAGATCAAGCTCGACCTGCTTATGTCGCAAGACGGCCGCGAACCGTTACCGGACTGGCGACTGCATGACTTGAGACGAACTCTTGCAACCGGGTTTCAACGGCTAGGCGTTCGATTTGAAGTGACCGAAGCTGTGCTCAATCACGTCGGAGGTTCCCGCGCGGGCGTCGCCGGTATCTACCAGCGCCACGACTGGAAGGACGAGAAGCGCGAAGCAATGAAGAGTTGGAACGATCATCTGGCGGCGATCATTCGTTTGGCGAATATGGCGCGTGATCGCGCATGGTAAGCGCTTATAAAAAGACTTGCTGTCCACGATCGATTGCGCCGAACAAAATATGCAGAGTGAATCTGTCGATTTCCGTTGCGAACAGCTCTTGCAGCCGGATCCGTTCGCCAACGACTGACTCTTGCGTTCTTGCTGAATCAAGGGGGATATTCGCGGCGTGCGTAGCAGCGCCAAAGTTGGAGACAATTCGAGTGAACAAGAAGGATGAAATTTACGATCTTCTCGTTAGCCGAATGGTTGGCGCGCAATATAATTTTGGCCAGCGGCTGTCGGTCAAGGATCTTGTGAGCGATACCGGAGCGAGCCGCCAGCCGATCATGGCCGCGCTCAACCGTTTGAGTTCGGAAGGATTTGTTCGCATAATTCCGCAGGTCGGTTGCGAGGTGATAAATCCAAGCTATGACCAGATCGCAGATTTCTATATCATGTTTGAAAGGCTCGAGGGACTGCTGACGGAACTGGCGGCAGCGCGTCGGACCGATTCGCAAACGCGCGATTTGCGCGCGCTGCAAGCACGTATTCTCACGATCGACTTTGACGAGCCGCGCAGCGCGGTAATTTATTGCGAACTCAACCGTGCCTTCCATCAGCTCATCCACGATATGGCTCAGTCGCCCTTTCTCGACGCGCGGCAGAACAGCAATTTTGACATGTCTGATTTCTTCATCAACCAAGCCGGTGGTTTCAATCATTTCATGGCCGATACCGCACGTGAACATGATGAAATCATTGAGGCGATCGCTTCCAAATCTCCTGCCCGCGCGCGCGGGCTGGCAGAATCACACATCGGCGCGGTCGCCTCGTCGGCGTTGGCGGGCCTGCGAAAACATCGCGCCGCCGCCTAACTAATATTCATGAGAGCATGGTGAGGAAGGGCATGATCGGAGGCTCCATCGTCGCTCGGTGCGGTCGATGAGGATCACCCTATTACTCCTCTTGTCTTTAGCCCCACTACTTCTAAGTCGCCCAGTCCGAGCTCTCTCCGCAGAACGGAATCAGTATTCTCGCCCAAGAGCGGTGGTGGTGTGGAGGCAACCGCGCGCTCGCCATCGACTTTGATGGGGCTGGCTATGCCTGGAAGATCACCCAATTCCTTGTGGTTGAGCGAAATCTTCATTCCACGGTGCAGAACATGAGCGTCCTTAAAGACGTCCGAAATTTCATTGATCGGACCAGCCGGGACATCGGCGGCGTCGAGCCGTTCTATCCATGAAGCTGCGCCCGCGCCTACAAAGATCGGCGCCAACTCATCTTCCAGCGCCTGTTTGTTTCCGGCCCGCGAACCATTGGTGCCAAAGCGTGGGTCGTCAGCAAGGTCACTCCGCCCAATTGCGTCGCACAGCCGACGAAACTGAGAGTCGTTCCCGATTGCGAGATTGATCCCGCGGTCGGCTGTCGGGAAAGACTGGTATGGCACGATGTTGGGGTGAGCGTTGCCATAACGGGGCGGATTCTCCCCCGTGGCGAAAAAGTTAAAGGCTTGATTTGCAAGGGTGGCAACGGTGACATCGAGCAACGACACGTCGAGATGAGCGCCCTCGCCGGTATTTCCCCGCCGGACAAGAGCTGCCAGGATCGCGATCGCCGAGTAGAGACCCGTCATGATGTCAGACAGGGCAACGCCCGTCTTCATCGGGCCACTTTCCTGCGAACCCGTGACGCTCATTAATCCGCCCATGCCCTGCGCGATAAAATCATAACCGGGCCGGCCGCTATAGGGGCCGTCTTGGCCAAAGCCCGTCACGGAACAATAGACCAGGGCCGGGTTGGCCTCTCGCAGCCTCGCAGCGTCGAGCCCGTAGCGCTTGAGCGTCCCGACTTTGAAATTCTCAACGACAACGTCGCAACCGGCCGCCAAATCTCGAATAATCTGCTGTCCCTCGGCGTCGGTGAAATCGACGGCAATCGCTTCCTTTCCCCGATTTGCGCACAGATAATAGGCAGACGTTGCCTCTCCGCCGGCATAAAGCCAAGGCGGCCCCCAACGACGCGTGTCGTCCCCTTCGAGCGGGCGTTCGACCTTGATAACTGTGGCGCCCAAATCGGCCATGAGCTGCGTTGCCCAAGGTCCAGCAAGGACCCGACTGAGGTCAAGAATCCGAATTCCTTCTAACATTCGGGTCATGGTGCCCCTCCAGCGAGCGCCACCTTATGCGCTTCCTTATTGCATTTAGAAAAATGTGATGCACTATGTGCAACGCGATGACGCAGATCGGATCATGGTTCAAGCCAAATTTTGCGAGCCAGAAGAAGCGCAGGGCGGCGCACCAGATCGGCAAACTGACCAAAAGGGGCATCCATTGACGCATCGATTTCCAATATTTCAGCGAGCCTGGGGTTCTGCTGGCTTATTGCTTTGTGCAGCCTCGCTTTTTTGGGCCCTCAACCCCATTGTTGCGCGCGCAGTTCACCACCTCGTTACCCCCCTCGGCATGGCCTTTTGGCGATGGGTCGTAGCAATGGGGGTAGGCTTACTTTTCGCTTGGCCGCATCTTGTCGCGGATCGTCGCGCAATTCTGCAGAATTGGAAAATGCTGTCGTTTCTCGGAACGCTTGGGATCGGAGCGTTCGCCCTCGTGGTTTATTGGGGCCTTCAATATACAACGGCGACGAATAACCTGATGATGCAGGGCGCCATGCCTTCGATGATACTCCTGCTTTCGACAGTGATCTTTCGAGACCGAATTACGATCGGTCAGTTGGCAGGCACGCTCGTATCACTGGCCGGTTTGCTCGTCATCGTCGCGCAAGGAAGCCTAGCCAATATTCTGGCCATGACGTTCAACCGCGGAGATGCCGCCGCCCTTTTCGGCGTTTTTCTCTACTCGCTCTACTCGACCCTTTTGCGGAAGAAACCCGCCATACATCAGCTCAGCTTTCTCGTAACGCTGTTCGCGGTCGGGGCCGCAAGCATTGCCATCCCGTATCTTCTGGAGATTGCGCACGGCCATTATATGGCGGCGAGGATTGAGGTTCCGCTCGCCATCCTTTATGTCGGAATTTTCCCTTCGCTCCTTGCATATTTCTTTTTCAACCGTTCAGTGGATTTGATCGGTGTCGCTCGCGCGAGTATCTATATGAATCTGCCCCCAGTCTTTGGGGTTGCGCTTGCAATTCTCCTGCTTGGAGAACATCTCGCTCCCTTTCACATTGCGGGCGCGGCACTTGTCGGTGCAGGGGTGTTCATGGCGACACGCCGCGAGGACGAGCCGCCAGCAGCAGGCCGCGTCGAAACTGTGGCCGTCGAGGCTGCATCCTCGCCGCGCTAATTTTCACGTTCGATTTGCCGGCGGACACTGGCACACGGCAGGAGAGCGGATACGCGCGAATGGCTGGCAACAGGGCGCAATCTGCCATTGCATAGGAATGCCGCGCGGGCAGTTGCACAAGAAACGACTTTGCATCTTGAGATATGAATTGTATCTGTTGTTGCTTCCTAGAACCCTCGTATCCCTGCAAAAGGGACAAAATAAGAGAATGGAAGAAGTTTGGAACGTCAGGCAAAAAGCGTGAGAGTGACAGAGCTTGAAGACGATCACTCCGATATGTCCGCCTCTTCCAAATCGCCGCGCGATGTTGCGCAAAAGCCTCGCAAGAGTATCCAGTCGGTAGAGACTGGGGTCCGCGTGCTCGAAGCGCTGATATCTTGTCCCGGCGGCTGCGCACCCCTTCGCGATATCGCCGCGGGAGCCGAGATGTCGCGCAGCCAGGCGCACCGATATCTCCAGGCCTACATTAATACTGGGCTGGTCCAGCAGGAGCCTGCGGACGGTCGCTATTCTCTCGGTCCAACCGCCCTCAAGATCGGACTCTCGGCCTTGTCGAGGCTCGACGTTATTCGCATCACCACCGCCTATCTGCGGCAGCTTGCGGATGATCTCGAGACCACTGGTCTGCTCTCGATATGGGGTGACTATGGGCCGACGATCATCCGTTGGCTCGATGGCGGCGTTCCAATTGCGACGTCTTTGCACGTCGGATCGGTCCTTCCCATTCAGCATTCGTCTGCAGGGCTAGTTTTCATGGCTTTCCAGCCACTCCCTGCCTATAAGCGGCTGCTTGAACGTGAGCGCGCTGCGCGGACGTCCATCGATGAAATCGAGCTGCAAGCTATGCTGACGGAGATCCGGAGGCAAGGCTACGCCAAGGTGGACGGCCAAGTGGTACCGGGGCTCGCTGCCATTTCAGTCCCGGTATTCGACATGCAGGAAAAGCTGATCGCGGTGATTGGCGTACTTGGCCGGATGACCGACGAAAAATTCTTTTGCCAGAGCAATATCGACAAAGTCCAGGCCGCCGCTCTCAAAGCCAGCAACGCAATGGGCTGGCAGCCGGAGGAGATGCGTGGGGATTCCTGACCCGCTTGGTGCGATCGCCATAAACGGGAGCCTCCCGGGCGCTGGCATGCGAGGGGATTTCGGGGGCAGGACGTGAAGCCACTCGATCCCGACACCTTCTGGCGTTTCTCGGTATCAGCTTATGCGCAGCCCGGTGTAGCGGATATTTGCCTCAGCTTGCAGGACGACCATGGCTTCGATGTCAACCTCCTGCTTCTGTGCTGCTGGTTAGCGCAGCTGCGGTCGATCGTGCTTAGCGAGACGGAATTGCGTTTTCTCCTCGCAGAAATTGAGGCGACAAATTCAGAAGTCATCGGGCCACTGCGTCAGGCCCGCCGGTGGCTGAAAGCTCCCGCCAGTACCAGCGGGGCCTCGGCTGCCAAGGCGCAGCGTGTCCGGCGCCTCGTAAAGATGGCCGAACTCGAAGGGGAACGGCTGGCGCAGCACCTGCTAATCAGCGCGGCGAGTGCGCTTGGAGCTGAGAGCTGCGCGGACCGAATGAACGCCGCAAACCTCAGTCTGACGGCCTATACGCGGATCGTTAACGAGACTGACGCTGCCGATGCCTTGCAAAGCCTTGCGCGCCTCGTCGTCAAGGAGCGTTCGAAGGACCCTTTGCCGTCTTGATGTAGGTGAATACAAGATCCACATCGGCGTCTGTCAGCTCGGTTGGGCGGAATGGCGGCATTTCGATCAGCCCGTTTCGGACGACCGAGTGGACATAGTCCTTGTCGAGGTCCTTGCGGCCAATGAGGGGCGCAACGGGTCGCTCCATCTCTTCAAGCAGCATAGTGGCGGGATGACCCGGGCCCGGGTCGTGACAACCCGCGCAGTTCAGGGCATATAATTCTGCACCGTCCGGTTTGTCCGCATCTGACGATTTCGAACAAGCGGTTAGCATCAGCAGAGCGACCGCCAGCAATCCCATCTTCATGCTTTCGATTCCCTTGTTTGAGGTCAGGCCGACAGAAAGAGGTTCGCGGGATCGAGCGCGCGTTTCACGCGCGCGTGCAGTTGAGTTATCGCGCCGCTTTCATAGGTCGCCCTAGCAGAGGCGGCGAGCGCCGGCTCGACGTGCGTCTGTCCAAATCCGGCACCTGCCTGCGCATCGATCAGCTCGATAGCGCAGTCTCTCGCCCGTTTACTGCCCGCGGGACTGCCATCGAAGCACAAATACTGCCGATGCTGGGCAGAGCGCCAGACGGCATTCGTTTCTCCGACAAAATCGAAACCGTGCCGGCCGGAAATATCGCGCGACAAGTCATAAAGGCGAAGCCCTTCCTTGCCATCAACCGGGCTGATGGGGCCGATGTCGAGAGAGGATCCTCCGGCCCAGGCCGAAGGGCGGCCAAGTGCATTACCGACCGAACCAAGCATCATGCCTTTTCGCCACGCCCACAGTCCTTCCATCCCGGCTGCGGGAGCGGCCAGCACCCGCGAGCCTTTGATCGATGCGAACGCGTCCTGGACCATCGACCAAGCGATGCGAACATTGTCGGGGAGCCCGTAAAGCGAGCCGTAAAGAGTCCAGTAGCCAAGCCCGATCGACTCCCCGGCTTTTCGAACCTCGCCGGCGGACATTGGGCCGGTGCCGCCGAAGTCGCGGCGTACCTTGCCCGAACGCGCTGCTTCGTGCAGCGCATTTGCCACCGCCACGCCATTGGGGACGACCATATTGGTCTTGAGCGGGCCCAGTACATCGAGAAGTTTGCCAAGATCGTCTTCGTCCGGCACCGTGACAGCAAAGGATTGCGCTGCCGGGGGCTGGGGCATGAGCCAGAGGCCGAGCTTGGTCACGACGCCAAGATCGGATTGTGTGAAGAGCCCGTCGATCCAGGGCCCGTAACCAAATTTGAAGAGCTGCCAGCAGGTACTCTTGGGCATAGCACCCATCCCTGTCCGGACACTGCGGCCGTCGGCCAGCATCAACTCAAGCCCGCATTGCATAAGATAATGATCGGCATATGGGGTATAGCCCACGCGCCGCTTCAGAAAGGCGCTCGCCACCGATTCGTCGGGCTCACCCGGGCAATCGACCCAGAGCTTGAGCCCCCGCTCGCCTATCTGTTCGGAGAGTTGCCGAAAGGTGACGCCTGGCTCGACGAGGCAGTAAGCCAAGTTCTCATTGATCTCGAGAATCTCATTCATGCGGCCAAGATCGAGCAATATGATCTTGTCGCGTGCCGCCACCTCCTGACCTGCGACCGCGCGGCACACAGGTTGAAGCGCCGCTCCGGCCTCGCTCGCCACCGCGAGGACCTTGGCAAGTTGCTCGGTGTCGCGCGGCGCGATGATACCCAGGGGCAGGGCGACTCCGGAATGGAAGGGTGCGAGCGCCGCCGGATCGCGCGTTACCCCATCGGCACCGACCAGTGCTTCTAGCGCGTCGAGCGCGGCGGCTTGGCGATTTGCGTCCATCTTGATCACCCCCTATTTCCGCATGGTCGAAGGTTGCAGGACGATCGGAAAAAGATCCGGCTCCGAAACATCGATCGCGAACTCCTCGGCGCGCACACGCGGGTCGATCGCACTCGCCGGCTCGCTGTCGCGCCAAGAGAAACAGCAGGCCGTGCAGCGATGGATTGTCCAAATCGTTTTCTCGCCATCGACGCCGCGGAAATCAGGGATCGAAGCGTCGGAGCCACATCGCGGGCAATGGGGTGCAGTCATAGCGTCTCGCCTCGTTGCATCGCCTGGATCCGTTTGCCGAGGTCATCGATAGTCTGGCCGGTGGGCGGGGTGACCAGATGTGCCTCGCCCACCGGATCGGGCGGGAGATAGCTTGTTGCGTCGATAATCAGATGGTGCCCCTTCCCCGGCGTCACGGCAGCGGGGTCGATCGGGACCATCGCCATGTTCGGCAGGACGATGATGTCCTCCGCGCGCGTCCGGGTCGACAGGGCCCACATGACCTGGTTGAGATCGAAGGGATCGATATCGCCATCGACCATGATCAGATTTTTCAGATACATGAGGCCATGGGGCGTACCAAGCGCGCGGAGCGCCACGGATTTTGCGAAGCCCGCCATCCGGTTCTTGACCGCGATGATCGCTGTCAGTCCGTGCTGGTACAGCGCATTCACCGCGGTGACTTCGGGAAAGGTCTGGCGCAACTGTGCATAGATGGGCGCCGACGTATGAAGACCGATCAACGTGTCGTGCTCCGTCCAGCCACGACCGATGTAGATATTCTCGAATATAGGGTTCTTTCGGTGCGAGACGGCGGTCACCTTGAAGACAGGGGCGCGTCGCACGCCGCTGTAGGATCCTGGGAATTCACCGAACGGCCCTTCGAAGACGCGCTCACCAAGCTGGAGCTCGGCTTCGATGACGATCTCGCTATCCGCGAGGATGTCGATACCGTTGCCGGAATTCGTCAGCCGGATCGGCGCTCCCATCATCGCCGAGGCATAAGCATATTCGGACTCGTCGTAGCCGATTGGTGTTGCTGCGAACAACGCGACGCCGGGATGGTTGCCGAGCATGACGGCGATCTTGAGCGGCAGGCCTTCGCGTTCCGCTGCGAGGATCTGGCGTCCCATGTCATGCGACGGGATCGTCATCAGGCTGAAGCGATCGGGACCCTGGATCTGAAGCCTGTAGATGCCGACATTCTGCTTGCCGAAATTTTCCGGATCCAACGGATCGCGCGAAGCCACCGACGCCTTGGCCAAATAGAAACCCCCGTCAAACTCGTTGATGCGATACACGGGCAGCAGGTCGTAGAGATTGATATTCTCCTCGTGCCGGCACTCATGGACAGGCGCCTGCCCCTCGGAAACGCGGCTGATCTGGGCAGAGGCATCGCCCCAGCGCCCGGCTATGTCGAAGAACATATCCCGGATTGTGGTGCCTTTTGGCTGACCCAGGAGCAGCGCGATATTATCCCAAGAGCCGTGCACCCCGACAACCGTGCGTTTCCCGGGGTAGCCCGCTATATTGTCGAACAGGATCGCAGGAGCATGGTTGACATCGCGCGAGGCGGCCACGGCAATGTTGCGCAGGTCGGGCTCGGGCATGATCCGGTCCGTCCAGGTAATGGCCTGCCCATATTCTTCGAGGAGCTCCAGAAAATCGCGCAGCGATCCGACGCCTCTTGCGCGATCGGCGAGGTTGGCGCGAATGGATGACTTTCCTTGAGACATCAGTGTGCTCCCCCAACGGCCGCGTCGGTCTGGATGCTCACCCATTTCCACTCGGTCATGATTTCAAGATCGGCCTCGGTGCCCTCGCGGCCAAATCCGGAAGCCTTGGAACCGCCGAACGGCACGTGAGGCTCGTCGTGCAACGTGGGCGCGTTGACATGGACCATCCCGGACTCGATTTCGCGAGCGAACCGAAGCGCCTTGTCGATGTCGCGCGTGAAGATCGCGGCGCTCAGGCCATATTCGGTGTCGTTGGCAAGCCGGAGGGCTTCATCGAGGTCATCGAACGGATAGAGCGACGTGACCGGCCCGAAGGTTTCCTGGGCCGCTACCTCCATCCCGGGCTGGACACCGGAGAGGATGGTCGCATGGCACACATGGCCCGTCCATTCGCCCCCGGCGAGTATTTCGGCTCCCTTGCCGCGGGCGTCATCGATATGCTGCCGCACGCGCGCGCGCTGACGCCCGGAAATGATAGGACCCAGCATCGTTGCGGGATCGCGCAGATCGCCGGATGAGAGTTTCGCAGCTGCAGCAGCGAAAGCCTTGGAGAACCGGTCGAAGATCGGACGTTCGACATAGATACGCGACGCCCCCATGCACACCTGGCCCTGATACATGAAGATGCTGAAGATCGCGGCCGCCACGGCCTTTTCGATGTCGGCGTCGGCGCAGACGACGAGAGGACTCTTCCCGCCGAGTTCGAGGGTATATTTCTTGAAGCCTTCAGCTGCGATGCGCGCGATATGCCGCCCGACCCGGGACGAGCCCGTGAAGGTGATCGCGCGAACCTTGGGATGGCCAGTAAGCGCATCGCCGATTTTGGCGCCGTCCCCATATACAATGTTGAACAGGCCTTCGGGCACGCCTGCTTCCTCCCAGAGGCGCGCGAGTTGATCGGCCACGCGCGGTGCCGCTTCCGACGGAAGCAGGACGAAGGCATTGCCCGTCGCGAGCGCCATGGCCGACTGCTTGATCCCCTTGATCAGCGGGACGTTGAACGGCGTAATGCCGGCAACGACTCCGACCGGTTCGCGAAAACTCATGCTGACGCGGCCGGGCGCATCGGATGGAATAGTCTCGCCGCGAATGCGCCGGGGAACGCCTGCGGCCGCGCGCAAGAAGCTCGTGGCGAACCGGGTCTCGAAACCGGCCTTTGCGATCGGCGAGCCGATTTCATCAACGAGCGTGTCGGCAAATTGCGATGCGTCACGCTCCATGAGAGCCGAAGCCTTTATCATCCATCCCTCGCGCGCGGCTGCGGAAAGGTCGCGGTTCCGGCGATAGGCCGTGTCGGCCGCCTCAACTGCTCGATCGACGTCGGCCGGAGTCCCGGCAGCCGCCCGGGAATAGAGACTGTCGTCAATCGGGTTCAGGCTTTCGAAATAAGCGCCGTCGCCAGGGGCAACCGGTGACCCGCCGATCCAGTGGTCAAGCCCCCTCACTTCGTCCTTACGCATCATGAATCTCCTGGGAGCGTGGGTCGCGTGGCATCAGGGACGCGCCGACTTCGGCCATATGCCCTGCTTTCCGGGCGAAAGAATGCCGTTGGGATCGAGAGCGTCCTTCAGGCGGTGATGGAGATCCCAAAGCGCCCCGTCGTTGTAACGATAGGTTCCAGCAATCTGGTCCATGAAGGCGAGATGAGTACGATATTCGCCGAACCCCGCCGCCGCGGCCTCATCCACCAGGAGACTGAAGAGATCGTGGGCGCTCTTGCGCATCGTTTCATCGGCCCGATTGTACATGATCATCAAAATGTGATGCATGTCCCGCCAGCCGACCAGAAACTCCCCGATGTAGTCGAAGCCGAATTCGTGGCAGCGTTTCTTGATCAGATTATATTGAGCCAAGGCTTCCGCCCCGTCGGGCGCGGAAATCGGGGAAAAGTTGACGTGTCCCCCTCCGCCGATCCAGTTCATGATGCTGAACTCGGTCATATTGGGTTCGCCGCGCATGAGCTTAACGCGATAATCCCACGCAGGATCATTCTCGCGCGCGAAGTGGAACTTGGCGCCCGGAATGTTGCTGAATGCCTCCTCGATCAATTTCCAATTATTCTCGATCATGGGCGGTGGTCCGTAGAGGGCGCCGTAATAATTCCACATCCCGAGATTGAGGTCCGCGGCGATCTTCGTCCGGATCGACGGCGGGAGCGGCCCCTTGCCGTCATAATAATGTCGCCGCGTGGTCTTCGCCGAGGCCTCCCACAATAGGTCGACCGCGACCGCTGCGTTAGGGATCACCTGATTCACCTTGAGCGGGCGCGTGATCTCGAAAATCTGCTCGAGATCCTCTTCGCGTGGAAAGGTGATCATGAACGGCTTGTAACCGGGCGGCTCCGGCATCAGCCAGATGCCGAGTTTGGTGACGACGCCGAAATTCGACTGGGTGAACATGCCATCGAACTGCGGTCCGAGCCCATGTTTGCTGATCTGCCAATGCTTGCTGTTAGAGATGCCTCCCTGGCCCGTGCGAACGACCTGGCCATCGGCAAGCACAACTTCCATCCCGCATTGCATAATGAAGTGATCGCCATAGGGCGTGTAGCCGGCGCCATGCTCGAGCGCGTTCCCCATGACGCCGCCCCAGGCGGGCGCTGCCGGATCGATCCACAATTTGCTGCCGATCCGCTGCAGGTGGCGATAAAGCTGCATGTAGGAAACGCCCGGCTCGACCAGCGCATATCCATATTTTTCGTTGACTTCGATGATCCGGTTCATCCGTTTCAGATCGAGGACAAGATATCCGGATTTGCGGGGTGCCGGCCCGCCATATGCGAAGTTCCGTCCAGTCCCGATGGTCCAGATCGGCAATCGGAAGCTGTTGGCGATGGCAAGGATCCGCTGCACCTGTTCGACGCTTTCCGGAGCGACGGCGGCAGAAGGAAGCAGAGTGCCATCGGCAAGCGGCGAATACGCGTCGCGGTAAGTCGACAGCGGAAGCTCGTCGACGAAAACCCAGGTTTTGCCGACGACGCCTGCGAGTTCATCGAGGGCCCGTGAAAAGTCGGCCGCCGCAATTCCCTCGGGCAGCGGCGGCCTCACCGCGTTTCTCCGGCAAGCCGAAAGGCCCAGGTCACAAGTAGGCCGGGGCTATTCGAGGCGAGTGCACATTCCCCCGAAATGCACGCGGCCCGGCGCGGTGATGATTTGTGGCCGTCCAGCTCATCGCGAACTTTCTGCGCAACGACGGCGGGCCAAGTATATTGCGGGAGCGCGCCCAAGCCGGGGGCGGCGCCGATGCGGTGTGTCCAGCGGCCCGCCTCATAGGAATGTTCCCATCGAAGCAAAGGCTCCGCTCCACTCTCGATGAGCAACTGGGCCGCAATCATTGCAGCGGGGTCGGAGGTCAGGCCTGCAATCACCTGCGCGCCGCGGGGCCAGTCGCCAAGCAACTCATCCAGCCCGCTTCCGACATCCAGCGCGAGAGACTTTTTCGAAGACGATATGAGGGACGCGGCAAAACGCTCGCTTTCCTCAACCCTTGGCTGGCTGACGACGAGAACGGCCTCTTCGTCCGCCGCACTTCCTGACCGGAAGCGGGAGGCTCCAACCAGACCCGCGCAAAAAACCCCGGCGCCCAATAGCTCCCGGCGCATCAGCACTGCCGCCATCAAATTGTCCTTTCCGATTTATCCGCCTGCGCCAGAGGCATCACTTCTGCGCCCTTCAGTCCGGTCCATCGGCGATCGGCGGCCCGATGGATGCCGAACTGGTCGAGGACCCGGATGCAGCTATGGTCGACGATTTCGTCGATCGACGATGGCCGAGCGTAGAACGCCGGGACGGGTGGGAAAATTATCGCCCCCATTTCGGTACAGGCTGCCATGTTTCGAAGATGGGCAAGGTTCAGGGGCGTCTCTCGCACCATGAGCGTTAATGGACGACGCTCCTTGAGCATGACGTCGGCAGCTCGGGTGATCAGATTGTCGGAGAGCCCATTGGCGATCGCCGCAAGGGTGCGCATGGAGCAGGGCGCGACAATCATGCCGTCACAGAGAAACGATCCGCTCGCGATACTGGCGCCGACATTCCGTATGTTATGAACCACGTCAGCCGACGCTTCAAATTTTTTCAGCGTTAGCGGCAGTTCCTCGCGGATGTTGAGCACGGCTGCCTGGGAGACCACGAGGTGCGTTTCGCAGCTCGGATCTTCACGCAGCATTTCCAGCAGACGCAGACCGTAGATTGATCCTGTCGCGCCGGTGATCGCGATCACGATCTTTTGCAACGTCATCGCCCCCGCCGGCGGAGGCCGCCTGTATCCGGTCGATTCGGCACTAGCATAGCCCGCTCCCGATTTCCTATTTGGACACAGCATACAATCCGTTGCTTATTGTGCAAGGCCAAAACCGGCGCGCGGATCGCGGTCACTGGCGGAATCGATCGAGCAGCCCGCGTGCCGCATCGGCGAGGGCGAACGCATCTATTCCGACAGCGACGAAGCTTGCGCCGCCGGCGAGATGTGCATCGAGAAGCGCGAGATCGCGCGACAGAATTCCCGCTGGCTTTCCCGCGGCAAGGATGCGGGACAACGCGCCCATCGTGAGCTCGCGCACCCGCTCCCGGTTGGCGCTTCCCAAGAGCCCGGCCGACGCTGCCAGATCGGCTGGACCGATGAACAGCGCGTCGATCCCGTCGACGCCGGCGATTGCTTCGATATTCTCGACACCCTGAATCGTCTCGATTTGCGCAATCAGACAAAGCCGCTCGTTGGCATCGGCAACATGGGTCGCAATGCCGCCCCAGCGCGATGCCCTTGCACCGCCGATGCCTCGGCTGCCCGATGGGGGGTAGCGGCATGCTTCGACCAACCGGAAGGCCTGCTCAGCCGTTTCGACCATCGGAACCATGAGGGTCGTCGCTCCCAAGTCGAGGATTTGACGGATCGCGACGGGGTCTGATGAAGGCACGCGCACGACGGCAGCGCAGGGCGGGCAGGACGCTATTGCCCGCAATTGCTCGATTATCCCGGGCAGAGTTTGCGGTCCGTGCTCGGCATCGACAAGGAGCCAGTCGAACCCCAGTCCGGCGCAGATTTCGGCGATGTCGGCGTTCGCCAGCGCCAGCCAGAATCCCATCTGCGTCCGCCCTTCGGCGAGCGCGACTTTGAAATGGTTGGGAGGATTTGCTGACGACATGTCAGACAAACCGCATCGCGATCGAGCCGAGCCTGCCATAATCCGCAGATATCACGTCGCCGCGCGACACAGGGACCGGGCGGGTAAAAGAACCGCCCAGCAGGATTTCGCCCGCCTGCAACTCTTCTCCCCACTGCGACAAGCGATTTGCCAACCACGCGACCCCTCGCGCTGGATGGTTTAGCACGCCAGCCGCAATTCCTGTTTCCTCGATGACGGCATTGCGAGATAATATGGCGCCGGCCCATCGCAGGTCGATGGCGTCCGGCCGGATGGGCCGGCCGCCGAGGACGATCCCGGCATTCGCCGCGTTGTCGGCAATCGTATCCTGGATTTTCCGGGCGCTGCCGGTCTCCGCGTCGATCGGCTGAACGCGGCTGTCGATGATCTCCACGGCGGGCACTACATATTCAGTGGCAGCGAGAACAGCCCGTGTCGTCACATCGGGACCACCCAGCGGCCGGGAGAGAATGAAGGCCAATTCGACTTCGACCTTCGGATTGATGAAGCGATCGATGGGAATTTCGCTCCCCTCCTCGAACGCCATGTCATCGAGCAACGTGCCATAGTCGGGCTCGGTGATACCAGCAGACGCCTGCATCGCACGCGATGTCAGACCAATCTTGCGGCCAATGGACCGACGTCCCGCCGCCTTCTTGAGCTCAACCCACGCGCGGGCGATGCGATATCCATCTTCTATCGTCATCTGAGGGAAGCGAAGCGACAGCTGCCGGACGGGTGTTTGGCTCGCCTCGGCGACATCCAGTTCACGCGCGAGCGATGCAACAGTCTCGTCGTCCATCTCGGCTACTCCCCGTCCCACAATTGCTTATCTGGCAAATGCATTGCACAATGAGATATGAGAGTCCAGTCGGCAGGTCGCTAGAGTTTACAATGGACAACACGATAGCCATTGTGCAATGTCCAGGTCGGATGGAATGCCATCGATAAGACGGAAGGGAGAGATTTCATGGGTTCGGATGTCATCCGGGAAGAGAAAATCGAAGGACGCGGGCTTACGTCGCACACGATGATCGCCGGCGATCCCAAGAAGCCTGCCATATTACTTCTGCATGGCGCCGGGCCGGGTGCGCACGCCGCATCAAACTGGCGCCACCTAATGCCCGATCTCGCCGAAAATTTCTTCGTGATCGCACCCGATCTGATCGGATTTGGCCAGTCCACCATACCGGATCCGTTCCCGGACAATGTCATGGCGTGGATCGGTGTCCGCGTCGAACAATGCCTCGGACTGATGGACGCGCTTGAGATCGACAGCGCCCATATCGTCGGAAATTCGATGGGCGGCGCGCTGACACTGCAGCTTCTGAGCGAAACGCCCGAACGATTCGATAAGGTCATTCTCATGGGGTCGATAGGTGCCCCGGCGCCGCGGACGCCGGAGTTGGTTCGGCTGCTCTCCTTTTATTCCGATCCGCGCCCAGCGCGATATCGCCAGCTGATGCACAGCTTCGCCTATGACGCTGACAAGTTCGAAGGAATGGAAGAGATCGTATCGTCGCGCTATCAAATTGCGACCGATCCCGCTGTCATGTCCATCGCGTCGAAGATGATCGATTCGATGAAGGTCGGGATCGAAACGCTTGCAATGCCGCCGTCGATCTTGGGCAAGCTTCCGCACGACGTGCTGATTTTTCACGGCAGGCAGGACCGGATCGTCCCTCTCGATACGAGCCTCTATCTGCTTGAGCATCTCCAGCATGCCGAACTCTATGTTCTCGATAGGTCGGGACACTGGAGCCAGCTTGAGCGATGGGACATCATGCGCCCGATGCTCGAACGCCATTTTGGCGCACGCGACTGGACGACGGCCTGAGGGCCGTTGTCACCCCGATGACGTACATATCCAAGGGCGCTGGCTCTCACCATCGCTCCCAGGTGTGACTAGATCGGATAGACCAGATAGCGGGGTAGTACCGTCGTATCGAGGAGGGTGCGACGGGAAAGAAGCTTAAGATCTCCATCCGCGCCTTCTCGAACGAGATCCTCATATTGCCCCGTCGCGAGGACTTCGGACACGCCGCTGTCTTCGGGCGTCATGAACACGCTGAAGTTGGACCGCGCTTTCCAGGTGTTATCATCAATTCGGTCCGCCGCGACGCGCTGAACGAAATGCCGAGTTCGATAGTCCTGAAATGTCCCGGCCCATATCTTCGTGATATAGGTCACTCGGTCGAGCAGGCGCGCGTGGCAGTCGTCGTACATGAAGCCCAGCGCGAGCCCCTGTTCCTCATTTTCACGCGACAGACAGATATAGGATGCGTCGTCCTCTTCCACATAGTTGGATAGCCAGCGCTGCATATCCTTGCTGTCGAGTGCGTCCGCGTCCGCGACGAGCAAGTCGTCGAGCGCGCGATTAAAGTTTTCGGGCGCCAAGGTCATGCTGCGCGCCTTTCGAAACCCATTATTTCCCGATAATATTCCCATCTCGGAAGATTTCCGCTCTCGTCGTTCTGAAGGAACTCGTCCTCGATCTTCTCTTTGTCACGGACACCTTTTTGAAAGATGGCCGCGCCGGGCGTGTGGTTCCCGATATGAATCCGGTGAAAAATCGACGCGTCTTCCATGCTGATCAGGCCGCTCGGACCCAAGAGGTTCGAACTTTGGCGCAAGCGGTGCCGCACCATCTCCTCATCGTCATCGGCATGCGCGAAATAAGCGTAATGCACTTCGACCCGCTCATGATCGATGGGCGTCGCGAACCGCAGGTTGATAACGTCCAAATGCTTCGTTGCAACGAAGGTCGGAAAGAGGCTGACGATCCGGGATCCGACGGAGGGGTCCTGCCCCTTGAACTCGATGATCGACGGATCTTCGAGCATCGTATCGCCACGGGCAACCGACAGCTCGGATTCAAAGCCTATATGGCCCCGTTTCGTGCTGGTGAACTGGCGCCCCTTACCGCCCTGCCAGTTTAGGAGATTGAAGGCCTGGTGCAGGAGCGGTGCATGATAGCCGTCATTGTCGGTATAGGACTTCCAGTTCGTGTTGTACCGGACCTTCTGGTAGCCGAGCAGCTTGAGGCGGCCGTCCCCCCCCACGAGCTCGCGGAGCGTTTCCACGATCGATCCGAGGCATTCGAGAAGGGGTTCGGTTCGAGCGGACATGGTGACGAACACGACGCCGTAGACGCTCTCCATCCGGGGTTGGGCCAAGGGATAGTCGGAGCGGTTGAAGCCAGGCACGAACTCGCGCTGGTTCGGACACCCGACCAGGTCCCCCCGCGTGCTGAACAGCCAGCGATGATATGGGCATTCGAATTCCTGCTTGTTACCCATCGGAGCGGTTTCGAGCTGGTTCCCGCGGTGCGAGCAGGCGTTGAAGAAGGCGCGAACGATACCATCATCGCCGCGCGCGATCAGCAGGGGAATACCGGCGAGACGAAACGTCTTGAAATCCCCCCGTTCCGGGATCTCGCTCTCATGGCAAACCGGATGCCACTCCTCGCCATGAAAAATGCGCTGCAGTTCGGTGTCGTAAACGTCCTTGCGTACAAAAACTTCCTTCGGAATCTCATTGAAATTGTGAGGCCAGTCCAAATCTAGCTTCGTCATGGGATTGCCTCCAATGATAATGGCGTGGATTGCTCGCGTTCCAGCTCGCGTCCCAGATCGGCCCACATCGTGCCGGATTTGCGCGCCCCGGCCAGAAACGGCTCGGGTACGAGATGATAGGGCGGCCGAACTGGTCCCGCTTTCATCCACCCTGCAGCGTCCATTCGGGCCTTCTCGAGGCCGATGTTATACGTTGAAAATTCCTTGAAGCTCCCATTCGGGAACAGGGGCGCGGCGGTGGGGCCCAGACGCGCCTGCAGCGCCCGCGCGGCCGCCCAGTCGCCGCTTGCCCTCGCCTTCGCGACAATATCGCGCAAACTCGTCGTCACGAGCGGATGGCAAACGGCGCCACTGGACCAGAAGGCATCGATCTCGTCGACCATCCGCGCCGCCGCATAATAATCGAAATCGATGGGGAGTAGCTTGATATTGCCCTTCACGGCCGCGAGATCGGCCAGCAGCGTACCGACCCCGATATATTTCGCGGTCACGACCTGGGGAATTTCCGCGACCTGCGCCCAGAATGCCCGCGGAAAATCGAACTTGAACGCTTCGGGGTTGGCGTAAATGGCGATATTCATTTCGGGGACGGCCTCGGCGACGTCGCGATAGAATTGCACGGAAACGTCGAGCGCGGGCGCGCACCACATCGGAATGCCAAGCATGGTCCCGTCGGCGCCAAGCGCAAGCGCTTCCCGGGTCAGGGCGATCGTATCGCGCGTGTTAAGGCAGGTCGTGCCCACGAACACGGGAACGCGGCCGCCGGCCGCATCGACAATCGCTCGCATATAATCGAGCTTTTCGCCGTGGGTGAGCGTTGCCGCCTCTCCCAAAGTTCCCATGCTGAGAATGCCGTCAATTCCAGCGTCGATCAGCCCGTTCACCACCCGCGCGGCTTCATCCAGGTCGACCGTGTTCTCTGAGCGCCAGTCCGAGGCGTTTTCGGTAGCGGGCGTCGGCACGATGGCCCAGGCGCCTTTGATATCATCGGGTCGGAGCAGCCGGCTGCGCATCATCCCTCTCCTTTTGGACCTGCAGAATCACGGCCCTTTCGTTGTTCATAGTGTAATGCATTACTCCTTGTGTTTGCAAGCTGCGACATGTAATTCCTGAATCAACCATTGCGTAACAATTCTATCCAGTTGATATTTATCAATTTTAGTTGCGCAATAATGGAGAGCTCACGATGATTTCCTCCGGGCGATATGCCGATAAAATTGCCGTGGTTACGGGCGGAGCCCAAGGCATCGGATTGGCGGTTGCGACCCGAATGGCCCGGGAAGGCGCGACAGTGACCATCGCTGACCGCGCCGAGGACGCCACGATGGCGGCCGTTGCGGGCCTTCGTTCCGACGGGCTCGACGCTTATGGTGAAATTCACGACCTTGAGAAAAGAGACGGCGCCTGTTCGCTTTACGGGAATGTGATCGAGCGGCATGGGCGCGTCGATGTCGCGGTCCATAATGTCGGCGGCACGATCTGGGCCAAGCCCTTCTGGGACTATTGCGCGGAGGAGATAGAGGCTGAGATCAACCGTTCGCTCTGGCCTACGATCTGGTGCTGTCATGCCGTGCTCCCGCATCTTTTGGCGGCGGGCCAGGGTGCGATCGTCAACGTCGGCTCGGTCGCGACGCGTGGGATCAACCGCTTGCCCTATGCCGCAGCGAAGGGCGGCGTTGCTGCGCTGACCGTGGCGCTTGCCCAGGATCTCGAAGACAGGCCCATTCGGGTCAATTGCGTGGCGCCAGGCGGCGTGAACGTCACGAGAGTCACACCCAGAAATCCGGCCGAGCCCACCGAGGCAGACAAGGCAGGGTTCGAGGCTGTCGTAAGGCAGACGCTGCGCGATACCCCGATGGCGCGCTTTGGCGAGGTCGACGAGATAGCTGCCGCCATCTGTTTTCTCGGCGCCCCCGAGGCCTCCTACATCACCGGACAGACGCTCTATGTTGCCGGAGGCGGGATAGGCTGAAGTTCGGGGACCTAGGAAGCAGACTTCTTCAATATTTCGCGCAGCGGGACATCGACATCGGCCAACTCCGCCGGTCCGACGCGCGCGCGGCGTTCGACAAGGCGCTTGGCGACTCCCATATCTGCCGACCGGTTCGCGGTCAGCGCGCCCATGACGAGATCTCCTGCGAGGAAGAATGCGCAAAAGGCATCATCCTCCACCCTCCCGCGCATGATGAGCTGCTGCTGCGCGTCGATGCGCCCGGTCACTTGTATGTTCAGATCATATTGGTCGCTCCAGAACCAGCACGGGCGGCAATATTCGACGGGTTGACCGAGCATGGCGGCCGCTGCAGCTGCGCCCTGCTCGGCTGCATTCTGATAGGTCTCCATTCGCACGCGGCCGCCGAAGAAGTCGGGTTGCTCGGCGACGTCGCCCGCGGCGAAGATGACGGGATTGCTGGTACGGCATTGCGCGTCGACTACGATCCCATTGCCGACGATCAGGCCGGCATCCGCTGCCAGTTCGACGGCCGGGACGATCCCGATACCCACAACAACTGCGTCGCAGGCAAGTTCTTCGCCATCATCGAGCTCGACGGCGCAGACTTTCGCGCCGCTCAGGCGAAGACCTTTGACCGATCGGCCGTAGAGCGCACGAACGCCCTGCATCCGGTGATGCTCGCCGAGCCAAGCTCCAAAATGGTCCCCGAGTGCCCGGATCATCGGCGAAGCGAACGGCTCAACAGCGGTAACATTGCAGCCCATTCGCCGCGCGCTGGCAGCAACCTCGGCGCCGATGACGCCCATTCCGATGATCACGATCTGCGCGCCGGGCCGCAGATCGGCGGCAAGGCCGGCGGCGTCGCCAAGGGTGCGAAGATGGTGCACATTGGCAGCCTCGGCCCCTGGCAAAGGCAGGCGGCGAGCGGCGCCGCCCGTTGCCAGGAGAATGCGGTCCGCCTGAACCGCTTCGCCGGACGCGAGCCTCAGCGCGCCGGCGCGCAGGTCGATCGCCGTTGTTCGCACGCCCAGGCGGAGCTCGACCTTGTTCGAGGCGTACCAATGCTCGTCATGAAGATAGAAGCTTCCAGAAGGCGTTCCGCCTTCCCACAGAAACTCCTTCGAAAGCGGCGGCCGTTCGTAAGGGCGCCACGGCTCCTCGCCGATGAGATGAATATGGCCGTCATAACCTGCGCTGCGCAGTGATTCCGCCGCCCTTGCGCCGGCCATGTTTGCGCCGACGACCGCAATGCTATTGATCACTATTGGTCACCCTATTGATCGAACATTCCAAGCTTGCCCTCGTCGAGGTTCACGATCACCGACTTCGTCTGGGTATAGTGGTTGAGCACCTCGTGACTAAACTCCCGGCCAAACCCGCTCTGCTTGTATCCGCCGAGCGGCATGTTTGGTTTGAGGTTATAATATCGGTTGATCCATACCGTCCCGGTTTCAAGCTTCCTTGCAATGCGATGCGCGCGCGCGAGGTCGCGGGTCCACACGCCGCCGGCGAGGCCGAAGCTCGTGTCATTGGCACGCGCCATCATCTCGTCCTCGTCGCGCCAGCTTTGCACTGTGGTAACAGGACCGAAGATCTCTTCTTGCGCAATTCGCATGTCGTTTGCGACCTTGGTGAAGATTGTCGGCTGGACGAAATGCCCTTTCGCGAGCCCGGCATCCGCCGAACGCGCGCCGCCGGCAAAGACCGTCGCCCCTTCCTCGATCGCGAGCGCGAGGTAGGATTCGATCTTCTCCATTTGCATAGTCGAAGCCTGCGCTCCGAGCTGCGTGGCAGGGTCCAGCGGATCGCCCTGCCTGATGTTGCCGAGCGCATCACGAAATTTCTCGAGAAACTCTTCCTCTATTGCCTCGTGAAGGAAGAGGCGCGACCCGGCGAGGCACACCTCGCCCTTGTTAAGGACGGTCGACATCGTTGCGCTCTCGACAGCCGCGTCGATATCGGCATCGGCACAAATGATGTGCGCCGATTTTCCGCCGAGTTCGAGCGTCTGCGGAATGATATTCGCCGAGGCATATTGGATCACGCGGCGCGCGGTCGCGACCGATCCCGTGAAAGCGACTTTGCGCACGTCGGGATGGGTTACGAGCGCCTCTCCGACGTCGGCCCCATAACCCGTGACGACATTCACCACACCCGGCGGCAGAATATCGGCCATCTCCACGAAAAATTCGAGCACCGAGAGGCATACCGTTTCGGCCGGCTTCAATACCACCGTATTGCCCGCCGCCAGAGCCGGCGCGATTTTGCACGCCATCATGAGCAGGGGAACATTCCACGGTATGATCTGGGCGCAGACGCCCAGCGGCTCGCGGTGCACGATGCCGATCGCATCGGGAAAGTCCAGCGTCTGGCCATGCAGGCCGTAGGCGGCACCCGCGAAGAGTTCGAACTGGCCGATCGCGTTGGGCAGGTCGAAATACAGCGACTCGCGGATGGGCTTACCGTTGTTCAGCGTTTCGAGGACGGCATATTCTTCAAGGCGCGCCTTGAGGCGGCGCGCAATTTCGTAAAGAAGGTCCTGCCGCTCCGCCGCGCTGCTCTGGGACCATGCGGGAAAGGCCGCTTTTGCCGCCGCCACGGCCCGACCAACATCGGCGGCGTTCCCAGCTTGAATTCGGGCGAGCGTCTCACCCGTAGCAGGGTTGAGCAGCGCGATTGTCTTGCCGCTGGCGCCCCCGACCCATTCTCCGCCAATCAGATGGCCATATTCGTCGCGAATGCCATAGTTGCTTTCAATCGCCTTCAGATTTGTCGACATGTCGCTTCTCCACCTTATTCCACAACTTCGATCGTCAGACGACCGAGAGGATAGAGCCGGCAAGCAAGGGCATAACCCGCCTGGAGCTCCGCGTCCGATACATGCGCCTTGCTCATCTTGCCGAGCCGATGCGCGCCTTCGATAACCCGTACCCGGCAGATTCCGCAGCCGCCGCCCCGGCATCCGACGCCGATATCGCTCGCTCCGCTGCGCTCCATGGCAACGAGCACGCGCTCCCCGTCCGGGCATGGAAAGGCGCTGCCTCCCACGATTTCCACGAGATGCGGGCGCATAGCGACTATCCCCCGGACTCGCGCGCGCGCCGCGCGGCGAACGACTGGCCGCCAACTGCGAAATGTGCTGCGGGAACCTCACGCAGGATGACGCGAACCGACTCGATCGGCGCCCCGACGGCGGATACGGCGGCGTCGGTCAGCGCCGCGACGAGAGCTTCCTTCGCCTCCGGCGTTCGTCCCTCGAGCAAGGTGACCTCGATAATCGGCATCAGGCATCAACCCTGATCGAAACTGATCCGAGATTCTGGACAGTCGTGCGGATCGACTGACCCTTGGCAAGGGTCGGAGCAGCTGTGATCCCGCCCGCCAGGACGATATCCCCGGCCTCGATGCGCTCGCCGCCCTCCGACACCATGCGCGCGGCCGCAACGAGCGATCGTAGCGGATGCCCCAATATGGCGGCGCTGGACCCCACTTCGACGACTTCGCCGTCGATTTCGAGAATGACCCCGAGATTCGAGATATCCTGGTGCGGGTCGTTCCAGCTTCCGACGACAAAGCCCGAGGAAGAACTGTTGTCAGCGATGACATCGGCGAGCGCGAACTTGAAATTCTCGTATCGGCTGTCGATCACCTCCATCGCAGGCGCCACCGCGGCAACCGCGGCGAGCGCCTGGGCCATCGTAACCCTACCGGCGAGGGGAGCCGACATCAGGAAGGCGATTTCCGGCTCGATGCGTGGGTGGACGAAGTTAGCGAGCGCAAGGCTGCCCCCTTCCTCGATCAGCATCTTGTCGGTGAGTCGGCCCCAAGCCATCTGGTCGACGCCCACTTGTTGCATCTTGGCCCGGCTCGTGAGACCCATTTTGACGCCGACACGCCGCTCGCCGCGCTGGAGGCGACGATCGATGGACAGTCGCTGGATTTCATAAGCGTCCTCAACCGTCAGCTCGGGTCGGGCATGGGTCAACTGCGGCGTAGCCACGCGTTCGTGCGCGGCCCGGTCCAGGATTTCGGCCAGACTTGCCAAATCGCTCATTGCGACACCGCCAGTTCCTGGTCCCGAACGAGGTCGAGGGCGACATCGACGATCATATCTTCCTGGCCGCCGACCATCCGCCGCCTGCCGAGCTCGACCAGGATCTGGCGGGTATCGAGACCATATTGTTCGGCCGCCTTTTCGGCATGGCGCAGGAAACTGGAATAAACGCCTGCATAGCCCAAGCTGAGAGTCTCGCGATCGACGCGCACCGGGCGGTCCTGCAGTGGCCGCACAATATCTTCCGCGGCGTCCATCAAGCCCATCACGTCGCACCCGTGCTTCCAGCCCTTGCGATCGGCGGCGGCGATGAAAACCTCGAGGGGGGCATTGCCCGCCCCGGCACCCATGCCGGCGAGACTGGCGTCGATGCGCACCGCGCCGGCCTGCGCCGCGACGATCGAGTTTGCGACGCCGAGCGAGAGATTGTGATGCGCATGCATCCCGCGCTGCGTTTCGGGCTTGAGGACCCGATCGTAAGCTTCGAAGCGGGTCCGGACGCCGTCCATGTCGAGGGCTCCGCCGCTGTCGGTTACATAGATGCAATGGGCGCCATATCCCTCCATGAGCAAGGCTTGCTGCGCGAGCGCTTCGGGATCGATCATATGGCTCATCATCAGGAAGCCAGAGACGTCCATGCCGAGGTCCCGCGCAATCCCGATATGCTGCTTTGCAACGTCGGCTTCGGTGCAATGGGTAGCGACGCGCACCGAGCGGACGCCGAGACTGTGCGCGCGCCTCAGTTCCTCGACCGTTCCGATGCCCGGAACCAGAAGCGTCGTCAGCACCGCATGTTCGATGACATCAGCCGCTGCCTCGATCCACTCCCAATCGGTGTGGGCCCCAAACCCGTAATTAAAGGATGTCCCGTTGAGGCCGTCGCCATGCGAGACTTCGATGGCATCGACCCCGGCTGCGTCGAGCGCCTTTGCAATGGCTCGCACGCTGTCGGTGCCATACATGTGAAGGATGGCATGCATCCCGTCGCGGAGCGTTACATCCTGGATGTAAAGCGACTGGCTGGATGGATCGAAGGTCATGCTGCGATTCTCCCCGTCTGACGCACGAGGACTTCGGCGGCAGCCTTTGCCGCAGCGGTCATGATATCGAGGTTGCCGGCATATTTTGGCAAATAGTCGCCGGCGCCTTCGACCTCGAGGAAGACGCTGGTCTTCATTCCTTCGAATTCGCCATAGCCCGGGATCTTTAGCGGCCGGTTCGATCCGAACCGTTCGAACTGAATGTCCTGCTTCAATCGATACCCTGGCACATAACGCTGGACCTCGGCGACCATCGCCTTGACGGCATCGCAGACCAAGCTCTCGTCAACCAAGTCGGTCAGGGTGAAGATCGTGTCGCGCATGATCATCGGCGGGTCGGCCGGATTGAGAATGATGATCGCGCGGCCTTTGGCCGCTCCCCCAACAACCTCGATGCCCTTGGCCGTGGTGCGCGTGAACTCGTCGATATTGGCCCTTGTACCGGGTCCGGCCGACCGGGACGAAACCGACGCGACGATTTCCGCATAATGGACCGGCGTGACGCTCGACACCGCAGCGACAATCGGGATCGTCGCCTGTCCGCCGCACGTGACCATATTGATATTGCGAGCGCCCGAGGAGACCGCTGCGTTGACCGGCGGTACCACGAAAGGGCCGAGCGCGGCGGGCGTCAGATCGACGACAAGCTTTCCATCCGCTGCGAGGGCCTTGGCATGTTCGACATGCGCATAGGCTGAGGTCGCGTCGAAAACGAGCTCGATGTCAGGGTAATTCGTAAGCGCGCGCAGTCCATCGATACCTTCGTGGGTCGTGGTTACGCCGCGCGCGCGCGCCATCGCAAGGCCTTCGGAGGCGGGATCTATTCCTACCACAACGGCAAGTTCGAGTTCGCTCGAGCCCCGCAATATCTTGACCATGAGATCGGTGCCGATGTTGCCCGATCCGATGATCGCGCATTTCGTCTTCGCCATCTCTTTATCCCTTTCCGGTTGATCGCCTCAGCTTGCAAACGCCGCTTTGACGGTCCCGACTCCATTGATTCTGGCCTCGACGACGTCGCCGGCCGCGACGGTTGCCATGGGTCCGAGAGCGCCCGACAGAAGAACATCTCCGGCAAGAAGCGGACGGCCTTCGCGTGCCATGACGCGCGCCAGCCACAAGGAGGCACTGATCGGGCTGCCAAGACAGGCGACGCCCGCGCCGACAGAAACAGGCTCGCCGCGGCATTCCATCACCATCCCGCACGCGCGTAGGTCGAGCCCGTCGAGCTTGCGCGGAACGGCGCCAAGCACGAACAGACCGCTCGAAGCATTATCGGCGATGGTGTCCAAGATCCGGATGTCCCAATTGGCGATGCGGCTGTCCACGACCTCGATCGCGGGCACGACATATTCGACCGCCCGGATCAGTTCGGCGATCGTAAGGTCGGGCTGAAGGAGGTCGCGCCCGACCACGATCGCGATTTCCGCTTCGACCTTTGGCTGGATGACCCGCCCGAGCCCGATCGGCTCGCCCTCGGGCACATCCATATCAGCGAAGAGCATGCCATAGTCGGGCTGGTCCACGCCGAGCTGCTTCTGGACCGCCCGCGAGGTAAGCCCGATCTTGCGTCCGACGAGACGGCGCCCCGAGGAGAGTGCGTGGCGGGTGTTCAATTCCTGCACCGCATAGGCCGCCGCGACGCCACCGCCGCTGAGGCTTTCGCGAAGCGGGGGGATCGGCGAGCGCTTTTCGGCCGCCGTTCGCAGGGCGATCGCTGCTTCTTCAATGATGTCAGGGTCAAGTGTATTTTGTTCGGACATGATCATATCTTCACGCAGATGTTTTCGAGCTCGGTGTAGAATTCGAGGCTGTGCGCTCCGCCCTCGCGGCCTATTCCCGATTGCCCCGAACCGCCGAATGCCGTGCGCAGGTCGCGCAGGAACCAGCAGTTCACCCAGCACACGCCGACGGACATTGCCGCCGCGACGCGATGAGCTCGAGAGAGATTTTCTGTCCAGACGGTAGCGCACAGGCCATAATCCGTGTCGTTCGCCCAACTTATCGCGTCGTCTTCGGTGTCGAAGGGAATGATCCCGCAGCAAGGACCGAAAATCTCCTCCCGCATGACGGTCGAATCATGAGCGAGGCCGGTCCAGATTGTGGGTTCGACCCAGAACCCGCCCGCCGCCGCGGCATCGACGTTGGGTACCCCGCCGCCCGTAACGGCGATTGCCCCTTCGGCGATCGCCCGCTCATAATATCCGAGCACTTTCTGCCGATGTTCTTCGCTGATCATCGGCCCGAGGTAATGCGGATCACCCTTGTTCCCGGGTTTCAGTGCGCGAGCGGCAGCGGCAAGCTTGGCTACGAAAGGTTCGAAGACGGATTGCTCGACATAGACACGCTCGGTCCCCAGGCACACTTGCCCGCTATTCAGAAAGGCGGCGCGCGAAATGCCTTCGGCTGCTTTCTCAAGATCGGCATCGGCGAAGACGATCGCTGGATTTTTGCCGCCGAGTTCGAAGCTGATGTCGCGAACGCCGACGGCAGCCTGCTTCATTATGGCCTGCCCGGTGCCGGTTTCGCCTGTGAAGGTGATGGCATCGACGTCCGGATGGGCGGTGAGGAACTCGCCTGCTGCGCCGGGGCCGAAGCCGTGGACGACGTTGTAGACCCCCGTGGGCATTCCGACCGCGTCCATCACTTCGCCGAGAAGGGCTGCCGTCCGCGGCGTCTCTTCGGACGGCTTGACGATCACGGTGTTCCCGCAGGCCAGCGCCGGGCCGACTTTCCAGGTCATCAGCAAGAGCGGGAAATTCCACGGGCAGACGACCGCGATGACACCCTTCGGTTTACGCACAGCGTAATTGATCGCACCGCTCCCGTCAGGCGTCGGGGTACCGAACGATTCTGTCGGGAGGGTCGTGACGATGTCGGCGAACATCCGGAAGTTCGACGCGCCGCGCGGAACATCGATGTGCGCCGCGACCGCTCTCGGCTTGCCCGTATCGGCCACTTCTGCATCGAGAAAGTCTTCCGAGCGCCGTTCGATCTCATCCGCAACAGCAGCGATGAGCCGAATGCGCTCGGCTGTTGTCATTTTGCCCCAAGGTCCTGTGAGCGCACGCTTGGCCGCCGCTACAGCGCGATCCACATCCTCACGGGTCGCCTCATGAACGCGCCCCGTCTCCCGACCGGTGGCGGGGTCGATGTTGGGGAACGTCGCCCCCGAGCCGCCCTTTACGAACCGTCCGTCGATAAAGTTCAAGATATCCGCAGCGACAGGTCGGTTTCTCTCTTCCGGTTCGACCGCAAGCTGTTGAACCTGTACCATTCAGAACTCCTTCGCACCAATCGAGGCGGCGGCTGCCCGGGCGCAGGCGATGTCGAACTCCTCGGAGCCGCCCGAGACTCCAATTCCCCCGATGCAATTCCCATCGACTATGATCGGGACACCGCCGCCGAACATCACGACCCGCGGCTGATGCGCGATGCCGTTGCATAAGGCTTCGGAGCCCGAGACCAGTTCGTAGACCGCTGCCGTCGGCACTTTGAAACTTGCGGCCGTGAAGGCTTTGTCCTGAGCGATCTTTTCGGAGTGAAAGGGAGCCGCGCCGCCTTTCAGGAACGCGACCAGTTCCCCCGACGCGCCCACGACCGCAGCGACCACGGGCGTTCCGCCGGCGGTGCCATGCCCTACGGCAGCGGCGACCGCCTCCAAGGCGGACCCGTGTGCAATCGTGTGGTAGTTTTCGACCATCGCAGGAAGTCAGGTATTGACGGTCATGAAGCGGTCGTTGAGCGCCTTTTCATAATAGAAAATCGCCTTGCCCGCCTGTTCGACGCCCCACGACCGGCGAGGATTATCGGGGTAATAATCATAACCGCCGGCAAAGGTCTCGTTCCGATTTCCCGAAGGGTCGAAGAAATATATGGTCTGACCACGCGTGATACCGTGGCGCGTCGGGCCGATATCGAGTGAGATATCATAGCGACTGATGATATCGGCAGCATTTCCGACGTCGTTCCAGGATTCCAGGCGGAACGATGTATGGTGGATTTTCGCATCCTCGGGGCCTGCAAGGAACGCGATATCGTGAGCCTTATTGCTACAGCTCAGGAAGATGCCGAGCCGAGTGCCGCTCGCTTCGTCGACGAGTTCCTCGGTAACGGAAAAATCGAGCGCTTCGACGAAGATTCGCGCCGATCCCGCGACATCGATGCCGTTGAGCGCCGAGTGATCATATCGCATAGCGCGCATGCCGCGCGGCTCACTGTGCCAGACGTCCGGGTTCTTTGTGGGAGGACCGTCTGCCGATAATTCCATGTCGGCGTAAAGGTCGAAGATATGCCCGGTAGGAACCGCGAAGCGCAGCTTGCGTCCGACGCCCTCTTCCTCGCCCGCGGTGATCCATTCGACGTCGACGCCGGTGGCTTGCAAACGGTCTGCGAATATTTCGAGGTCGCTGTCGCGGCAAACCTTGAAGCCGATCCGATCAAGACCGGGCATATCCGCCTCGCGCAGGATGACGCTGTGTCGATCGAATTCGTCGAACCCGCGGAAAAATGCCCGGTCACCCGAACGACCGACGAGTTCCAGCCCGATCCGGTCGCGATAATGGGGGATGGCCTCCTCGAGATCGAGGACGCGCATCTGGACAAAGCCTGGTCGCATCACGCCTGTAATTGCCATCACCGCTCTCCCGGGAAATTTAAAATTTTAGGCCGTGACTGAAAAATTCGATCACGGCGCGATTGAAACTGGCCATCCGCTCGATCTGTACCCAATGGCCACACTCTCCAAAGAAGCGGACGTCTGAGTGTGTGATCAGGTTTCCGAGGCGCAGCGACACCTCTTGCGGAATGACTTGGTCGGCCTTGCCGTGCAGGACGAGCACTTCATGGGGAAGCGCGGCGATATCTTCCTCGCGGCTCGACAGCATAGCAATATTGGCCTGCCGGTCGGAACCGCCGAACGTCGCATGATAGGGCTCATGCGCTCCTGGGCGGATGCTCGCGTGATAACGGGAGTCGATCAGATCGTCGGTCAGCCGGCTCTGGTCCCATGCGAGCATCTTCAGCGACTCATGCATCATTTCGCGGGATGGCTCATAACCCCAGACGAAATCGAGCGCCGGCGTGAGCGGGAATTCAAGTCCAGCCGCTCCCATCAAAACGGCACGATCGACCCTGTCGGGATGGGCGATCATGAAGGCGAGCGTCACGCCGCCGCCGAAGGAATTTCCGACCATCGAGACCTGGTCGATTTCCAGGTCGTCGAGAAGACGGACCAGTTGATTGGTCCAGATGGCCTTGTCGGTGATCCGACCCACCGAGTCGCTGTAGCCGAAGCCAATCATGTCGGGAGCAATGACCCGGAATTCCTTAGCAATCTCGGGCATATTAAGCCGCCAGTTCGCCCATGCCGTGACCCCGGGGCCCGAACCGTGGACGAGGAGGACCGGCCTGCCCTCGCCGGTGTCATGATAGTTGGTTTTGATCCCGTCAGCGACGAATGTCTTGCCGATTTCGGGCCGGACCATGTCGGGCGCCGAACTCATTGGCCAGCAACCATGTAATCATCATGTCGGGCGACCTGCCCCCAAACGGCTTCAAGCATCACTCAATCTCCGTTCCACGGGCCATCATGTCGCAGCCCTCTTGGGACAATGTTTTGCACCATGGGAAACGCGTTTGCAACCGGTAAATGAAACCGGCGCCTCTGATCCGGTCACTTCAGGCTCTCGGCTCGCACGGCTTCGAGGACACCGGGCTCCTCTTCCATCCGGGCGCGGTAGCGCGTCAAAGCGGGGAAGCCCGCGAGACCGATCTCCACTCGAGAGGGCCACCCGAGGATGCAATAGAGATAGGCGTCGGCCACGGTGAAGGCGTCCCCGAAGCAATAATTCTTGTCGGTCAATTCCAGGTCGAGCGCTTGGAGATGGTGCATGACGTCCCGCTTTGCCTCAGCGCGGATCTCCGGCCCCGCGGTTTTGGAGAAGAGCGGCACGAAGCTCTTGTGCAGCTCGGAGGCGATGAAGCTCAGGCTGTCCGTCAGCGTGTAGCGAGCGATTGTTCCGGCCGGCGGGGCGAGCCCCGCGCGCGGTGCCAGGTCGGCAACATAGAGAAGGATCGCTATCGTCTCTGTGAGAAGCTCGCCCGAATCCAGAAGGAGAGCAGGGATTTTTCCCGAAGGCTTTATCGACCGGAAGTCGGCGCCATGCTCGGTTCTGCGCGTGGGCATGTCGACTTTTTCAATATCGAACTCTGCCCCTATCCGGCGCAGCGCGATGTGCGGTGCCAGCGAGCAAAGGCCAGGCGCATAGTAAAGGAGCATCTCATATCCTTGTGGACGACTTGAGCACAGCGCGCGAATGGCCGTGCTTCACGCCGGAGTTGGGCCGGCGCGTCAGCGATCCACCTCGGAAAAGCCCTTTCCGGCGGTCAGCACCCCACAAGTCCGCATGGCACTCAGCATCATCGATGGATCGGCTTTGCCCGTTCCCACAATGTCATATGCCGTGCCGTGTGCGACCGACATATGGAGATAGGGTGGCCCCATCATGATCACGCAGTTTCCCGAGAATCCCCATGTCTTGACGGCTATGTGGCCTTGGTCGTGAAACATCGCTAGCACGAGATCGTATCGGCCTTCGATACATTGGCGAAAGACGGTATCGGGCGCGGATGGTCCATCGACATTGATGCCGCGCGCGCGCGCGCGCGCGACTCCAGGACCGATGGCACGATCTTCCTCATCGCCGATGGCATGAGGATTGAGACCCGCGACCACGATCCTGGGGTTGGCGACGCCCCAGCTTCGAAGCGCCGCGTCGATTTGCTGTAGGGCGGTATCGATCAACTCGGGCGTGATGAGGTCGCAGACCGCCCGAATCGACATATGATCGGTGAGGTGGGCGACACGGAGCGGTCCGGTGAGGAGGAGCAGATAACTCTCGCCCGGCGTCGGGCTGATCACCATATCCAGCTTTCCCGCCAGTTTAAGCGATCCGGTGCTGATCGGACCCATCACTGTGCCGGCGAAGACCCCGTCGCGCGCGAGCGCATCGAGTTCGGCTAGCCACTTGGCGGTCGCAATGCCCGATTCGAGCGTATCTTTCGCGAAGGGGAGCGCGCGGTCGTCCAGCGCACCTGTATCCAGGATATCGATGACTGCCGGGTCGTCGCTGAGCGGCTCGAGCGAACGCATGACACGCAGGCGGGCCGACACTTTAGTCAGGTCAAGCGCTCGTTCGACCGAGGCCGCCGACCCCACTAATAGGGGAACCGACACCTCATGCACGCGGCCTGACGCCCAGGCGCGAACGGTAACCTCGGGTCCGATGCCTGCCGGCTCGCCGACCATGGTACCGATGCAGGGCCGGAATCCGGCCTGCTGCGACGCTACGCCGACCTCAAATGCTGTAGACATCGAGCATCGTCTGCGCGAGGTCGTTGATGACGACGGTATATTTGCGTTTTATCACAAAGGCGTCGCCCATCGGTTCGAGATCGTAAATGGCCGACCCACTGTAGACGGTCGGCCGATCCTCCAAGACCGAGGTCACCGACCAATTCGTCCGCGCCCGAATGATGTCGTCCTCATGGTCGACCGCGAGCAGGCTAAAGATATGGGAAGTGCGCGGGGCCGGCGAACTGGCCGACGACCGGCCCGTCCGAATGCGATAGACGCGGTCCTCGAGCCCTGCCCGGGTCGGATAATAGATCAGCGAAATCTCGCGCCTTGGGTCCTCGGTCAATCGGCCGCTGTCATCCCACGCGGGGACCCAATATTCGGCATCGGGATGATATAGATCGATCCAGCTATCCCAATCCTTGGCATCGAGAGCGGCCGCTTCGCGCCCGAGAAATCGCTGGATCGCGGTCCATTGCGCAACTTCGCTGCTCATTTCGCCATCTCCGGCTTCGGGGGTAACGCGCGCTCGGCCTCTTCGCTCGCAATGGCTCCGCGCATGCGCAATATCCATTCGTCGTGGATCGCGACGTAAAGCCCCTCGTCGGCCACCGCCGTGCCGCTAAGGATGGCGTCGACGCCCAGGGCTTCGCCGTGGCTGCTGACGCCTTGCACCCACCGTGTCGATCCCCGCGACATGTCGTTCATCCGGCCAGCCCCGCCACCGAAACCGACCTGGCAATTGTTGAACTCGGTCAGGTCGTCCGGCGTAGCCATGCCGCTTGCATTGAAGAAATCTTCATACTGGCGGATGCGCAAGGCGCGGGCGTCGTCACTCTCACCCACCGGAGCTATGCAGTAGGTTGTCACCTCGGTCTCATCCACCGAGATGGGCCGGATGATACGGATCTGGGTGCTCGTCTGGTCCATGAGGAAGACGTTAGGGAACAGCTCCAGATTGCGTATCCGGCCGTTCATCCAGGTAGCGCGCTCTTCGCCGCGCTCGCGCTTCAACCAGTCCAGGATTTCGTAATTCGGCCGGTCCTGATAGTTTGCATAGTCATTCCAGAGCACGCAATGGCCGTTGTCGAAGGAGAAAGAGCCGCCCTCGAGCTGAGCCCAGCGACCGAAATCGAACGCCCTGGTATCGTTCTTCGATGTCCCGTCGACCCGGCGTGCGACCGTCATGAAGTAATTCGCGTGCACCGTGCCGATATGATAGCCGTCGAGGCCATTTTCGACCTGCAGCTTCCAGTTCCCTCGATAGCGGTAGCGCGTAGCGCCTGGAAGAACTTCGAGCTTCTCTTCGACCGACTGATCAACCATGAGATCGATGAATGTCTTCGCGCCCGCGAGATAGTCCTCAAGAGGAACGACCTCGGGGTTGAGACTGGCGAAAATGAAGCCCCGGTAAATCTCGATGCGCGCAACATGTTCTAGACCATAGTCTTCCCGCTTGAAGCCCGGCGCGTAGCCACCCCCAGCCTCATCTGTCACGTCGAGGAGTTGGCCCGCGGGATTATAGGTCCAACCGTGGAAGGGGCAGGTGAAGTTGCGGCGGTTTCCGCTCTTCTCGCGGCAAACGCGCGCGCCGCGGTGCGCGCAGGCATTGATCAGACAATGCAATTCCCCGGCCCGGTCGCGGGTCAGGATGACGGGCTGGCGGCCGATAAAAGTCGTGAGAAAGTCGTTCGGCTTTGCGACCTGGCTCTCGTGCGCAATGAAGACCCAGTTGCGCTCGAAGATATATTTCAGCTCGAGAGCGAACACGTCCGCGTCGGTAAAGGCCTCCCGGTCGATCTGAAAGCGGCCGCTTCCCTCGTCTTTTACGAGCCATGCATCGATACGCGAACGCAGTGATTCAAGCTCTGCCACGGCTGCGCCGTTTCCGTCAGGTTGCAACATCCTCTCCTCCATTTCCGGCCACCGAGATTCGTAGGTCAACTATTTGGATCAACGATTCTCGGCTCAACTCTTTGGACTCTTCCGATCCCGAATGACCCAACATAGCATGCGTGGCTCATTGTGCAATGGGTTGCACAATGATCTAAATTGCCCTATTCGAATCGCGTTGCATCATGTGCGACACGTCAACCAGGCTGGTTCAGGCGTATAAAAGCCAAAAATGGCTTGAGATTTGGGAGTGCGAAATATGGTGGGCGTGACCGAGCTGGGTTATCTAGGCTTGTCGGTATCTGATCTGGATGCATGGAAGAGCTTCGCGTGCGGCGTCGGCGGCATGGAATATGTCGATGAAGGCGAAGGCGACCGCGCGTATCTGCGAATGGACAAATGGCATCACCGCATCACGCTGCATGCTGATGGCGGTGACGATCTTGCCTATCTTGGCTGGCGCGTTGCGGGTCCGGTAGAGTTCGACGAAATTGTCGAGAAGCTGACAGTCCAGAATATCGAAGTCGAAATAGCGAGCGACGAAGCGGCGCGCGAGCGCCGGGTCCTCGGCTTGGCCAAGCTCAAGGATCCGGGCGGTAATCCCACCGAAATCTTCTTCGGCCCCCAGGTCGACAATTACCGCCCGTTTCATCCCGGCCGCCCGATGTTCGGTCGTTTCGTTACCGGTGCCGAAGGGATCGGCCATTGCATCCTGCGTCAGGATGACGTCGCCGCGGCGGTTCGCTTCTATCAGCTGCTCGGGCTGCGGGGCTCGGTCGAGTACCACCTCGCTTTGCCGAACGGTGAGGTCGCCGCCCCCTATTTCATGCATTGCAACGACCGGCAACATTCCGTGGCTTTCGGCCTCGGTCCGATGGACAAGCGGATCAACCATTTGATGCTCGAGTACAGCGAGCTCGATGATCTCGGCCTTGCCCACGACTCGGTGCGCGAACGAGAGATCGATGTCGCACTCCAGCTCGGAAAGCACGCGAACGACGAAGCGCTGACATTCTACTGCGCAAATCCGTCGGGGTGGCTGTGGGAATTTGGCTGGGGAGCGAAAAAGGCGGGTCCGCAGCAGGAACATTATCTGCGCGACCTCTTCGGCCATGGAAATGAAGCCGAGGGTTACGGAATGGACATCCCCCTCGGCTGACCACCCAAGGAAATTTTTAATAGATGGATGTGATTGCAATGGAGAGACTTCGCCTCTGCCCGATCGGCGACCCCCAGGATGGCGAACCGGTTGCGATACCGGCAGGCACCTATCCGCCGCTCGCAGTGTATAATGTCGACGGCCAGTATTATGTCACGGCCAACACATGTACCCACGGCAACGCGCAGCTTACCGATGGCTATCAGGATGGTGCGACGATCGAATGCCCCTATCATGGCGGTGCCTTCGACATTCCGAGCGGAGCCGCGACAACTTATCCCTGCCAGATCCCGCTCAAGACCTATGAAGTGACGATCGAGGACGGCTGGGTGACGATCGACGCTCCCGGTGCGCCGGAGAGCTGAGGCTATGGACCTTTCCACTCTGCCTCGCACCGAGCTCCTCCGGGAAGTGACGGACCTTATTGCCCTGCACGCCGAGCTGATTGACGACGATCAGCTCGAAGCGTGGCCCGATCTGTTCGTCGAGGACTGCCATTATTCCGTATTGCCGCGAGAGAATGCCGACCGCGGATTGCCGGTTGCGACGATCTTCTGTGACAGCAGGGGCATGCTTGTAGACCGCATCGTCTCGCTCCGGCGCGCCAACATTTTTCCGGTCCATCACTATCGACACATCATCAGCACCAGCCGAATTCACGAGGTTCGTTCAGATGCGATTGTGGCCCATACAAACTATCTGGTGCTCCAGACAAGAAACACCGGCCGATCATTTGTGTATAATGCTGGTAAATATGTCGATGAGATAGTGTTTTCGTCCGGGAAATTTCTTTTTCGGTCAAAGAAGGCGATTTTCGACACGGACCTGATCGACACTTTGATGGTCCGCCCCATTTAGCCCATTTCGAGGTTGCGATATGCTCAATGTTCAAGATACGGCCGTAGGTAAAGTGTCGACCGACACCGAGGAGCCCATTGGCTGCCGGATACCATATTCCGTGTTCACGGATGATGCCTTTTACAAGGCCGAACAGGAGCATCTCTTCCGCGGCCCCACCTGGAACTTCGTTGCGCTCGAGGCCGAAGTCCCGAACCCCGGTGATTTCAAATCGACCTTCATCGGCGACACGCCGGTCGTTGTGACGCGGGACAAGGACCAGAGCCTCCATGTCGTTGTGAACCGCTGCGCGCATCGCGGCGCGACGGTATGCCGCGCACGCCAAGGCAATGTGCCGCATCTCGAATGCGTTTATCATCAATGGGCTTATGAATTGAACGGAGACCTCATGGGCGTCCCGTTCCGCCGCGGGATCAAGGGCAAGGGGGGGATGCCGGCGGATTTCGATCTCAAGCAACATGGCTTGGTCAAGCTGCGCGTCGAAGCGTTGAATGGGCTGGTTTTCGCGACATTCTCGCAAGAAGTGGAGCCGCTGACGGACTATCTCGGTCCGCTCATCACCAAGCATGTCGAGCGGATCATGTGCCGCCCGATCAAGATATTGGGCAATCAACGCCAGTTCATCCACGGCAACTGGAAGCTATACGCCGAAAATACGCGCGACCCCTATCACGCAAGCCTCCTCCATCTGTTTCACAATACTTTCGGCCTCTATCGTTCGACGCAAACCGGCGAATGCCTGATGGACGAGAGCAAGCGGCATTCGTTTCTTTATTCGAAGGCAGGCAGCAACGACGCGGCGCGCGATAGCGAAGTCTATCAGGACTCGCGCAGCTTCGACACGAGCTTCTCGCTCCAGGATCCTTCGCTGCTCGCGGGCCGGAGTGAGTTTCCGGACGGCATCACCCTCGTCATCCTGGCCCTTTATCCCAACCTGATTTTGCAGCAGATCTCGAACACGCTCGCGGTTCGCCAGATCGTCACCCACGGACCGAATTCGTTCGAACTCGTGTGGACCCAATTTGGCTATGCGGACGATGATGCGGAGATGGACGCGATCCGCCTCAAGCAATCGAATCTCATCGGACCGGCGGGCATGATCTCGATGGAGGATGGCGAGGCGGTCGAGATCGTGCAGCAGGCGGTCAGCTCGGACAGAAAGGCAAGATCCTATATCGCGATGGGCGGCGGCGGCGCCGATGACGCGGATCATCTTGTCACGGAAGGGGCCATCATCGGCTTCTGGCAAAATTACCGCGAGATGGTGGGCATCGAAGAGAGGGTCTCATGACCGCCACCATCGATTTCTACTTCGATTTCATCAGCCCGTTCAGCTATCTCGCACAGTTGCGACTGCCGGAGATTGCGCGCCGGCACGGCCGGGCGCTTGCCTATCATCCCATCGACATCCCCGAAGCAAAGATTGCGGCGGGCAATTACGGCCCGTCCAACCGCGAGGTGCCGGCGAAGATAAAGGTTCTGACCGCGGATCTGCAGCGTTGGGCTCGGCGGTACGACGTGCCGCTTACCTTTCCAGCGAGCTTCGAGTGCGGAGCCTGGAACACAGTCGCAATCTTCGCGGCCCGTCATGGTGCCGCCGAAGGCTTCGTGCGGGATGCCTATCGGCGCATCTGGGGCCTCGGAATCGATCCGCGAGACCGGGACGAATTGCGCGCCTCGGCGGCATCGGCGGGTCTCGAAGCCGATGCCGCCCTCGCCTTTGCTGACTCGGAAGAGGGCAAGCGCGACTATCGCGAAGCGCGGTCGAAAGCTTACGCCCGTGGCGTATTCGGCGCGCCCCTTATGTTTGTCGACGACCAGATATTCTGGGGAAACGATCGGCTGGATTTTCTTGAAGAGCATGTGCGGACGAATTGAAAAAAGAATCAGGGAGAGGGAGAATGGACATGACGACCAACAGAAATAATAGCGGGCGCGCCCTCGCAGGCGGTATCGCACTTTTCGCACTGGCCTGGAGCGCGGCCGGCCAAGCCCAGGACACGGTCCCGGCTGCCGAACCCGAGCCCGAGGCGCAGTCGAGTTCGGGCATCTCCGACATCATCGTGACGGCTACGCGCCGCGAGGAACGACTTCAGGACGTTGCTGTCGCCGTCACGGCGATCACCGGCGATTCGCTCTCGGCTGCAGATGTTTCGACGGTGCGCTCGTTGACTCAGGTGGTTCCCGGATTCATCGGAAGCCGCAACATGGGCGTCTTCCAGCCCGTCATTCGCGGTGTCGGTTCGACCGGCATCTCGATCGGCGACGAGCCAAACATCGCGACCTATGTCGATGGCGTTTACCAGCCAGAGTCGGCTGCCAACTGGATCGATCTCGTCGAGGTCGAGCGCGTGGAAGTGCTGCGCGGACCGCAAGGCACGACATTTGGCCGCAACGCCACCGGCGGCCTCATCAACGTGATTACCCCTGACCCCAGTTTCGACCTGCGCGGCAAGGCGTCGCTGCGTTACGGCCGCATGCGCAGGGACGCGGGCGATTATGACGCCCGCTTCTATATCACCGGCGGCCTTAGCGATAAATTGGCTGCCGACTTTGCCGCCCTCTATCGCAAGAATGACGGCTATATCGACGATCTGGTGCGCGGCGGCACGCTCGGCGACCAGCAAGTGATCAACTTTCGCAGCAAGCTGCTGTGGCAGCCTTCCGACAATGCCAAGGTCATCCTGACCGGCGAATTCTTCGACCAGAACAGCACGACCAATTCGCCCCAGCCGGTCAATGGGAATACGGCGGGCCGTCGCTTCCCGGGCGTCATTCTCCCGACCGACGCCTGGCAGGCGTCATTGACCAGCATTCCGACGTTGGACTTACGGCGCTGGAGTGCGGCGCTGCATGTAAAACTCGAGTTCGACGGCTTCAACCTCGAGGCGACGAGCGGCTTCATGAATCTGCGCTGGTACCAGGAAACCGATTCGGATGCCTCGAACATCTTCCTCGGTAATTTCCCTGCAACATTTGCGACGGAATCGGGGAGCCAGGAAATCAAGTTCACGTCTGCCGACCCCGGCCGATTCCAGTGGCTCCTGGGCGGCTATTTCTACCAGTTCGGCGGCCATTCTGGGTTGGATATCGTCACGTCGCCGGGACCCGGCGTCCCTCCGACCACGCTAAATCTCGATCCTGCACTGTCGGGTCGCTCGTTCGCGGGCTTCGCCGAAGGGACATATGAGATCGTCGACAATTTGTTCGTCACGGTGGGAGCGCGCTATACGACCGAACGGCGGACCTTCGAACAGGTCGTGAACGGAAACCTGGTCGTTCCAAAGACCGCAAAGTCCTTCAACAAGTTCAACTACCGCGGCGCGATCCGCTACCAGTTCGCACCCGACGGTAGCATTTACGCAAGCTATGGCACCGCGTTCAAGAGCGGCGTCTACAATATGGCGGGCACATCGCCGAATCCGGTCAATCCCGAGAACATCAAGGCATGGGAGGCCGGCATCAAGGTCGACCCCTTCAATTGGCTCCGCACGAACCTCGCCGTTTATCACTATACGTACGACGATCTGCAAGTTCAGGCCAAAGACGCGTCGGGTCCGAGCTACGTCCTGCAGAACGCAGCGAGCGCCAAAATCTATGGCGGCGAGTTCGAGGCGATTATCCAACCGATTGACGATCTCAACATCCGCGGCTCGGCGGCCTACAGCCACGCGCGCTATCGTGATTTTCCGCTCGCGCAGAGCTTTTTCCCGCGCCCCGACGGAGGCAACACTGTTGCCCCGGCGGACGCGTCGGGTAACGTGATGACCCGCGCCCCGAAGTGGACGTTCAACCTGGGGGTCGATTGGGGCCATGAGTTCGATGCAGGGCGCCTTGGGGTCTCGGTCAACACCTTCTACTCGACCCGGCTCTATTATGACTTCCAGAATATTTTCTCCCAGCCGAGCTATACCCTTACCAATGCGTCGATATCCTTTGCCCCAACCGGTGATCGCTGGAAATTCAGCCTCTGGGCGACCAACCTCACCAACGAAAAGGTCTTCCAGACCATTCGTGTCGGGGCGCAGGCAACTGACGGCTTTTACGAACAGCCAAGAAAAGTGGGCGTCAGCGCCGAACTCCGGTTCTGACGCGCCCAAACGCGGTCCAAGGGCTTGATCCCGCGGATCGCGTGCGGCCGGGCTGCCGCCGTGTCCGCCAGCATGAGCCTCGGTGGCTTGTGCTGGCGGACTTTGTTTGCTGTCGCGTAAAGACGGTCCGTTCAACTGCTACTTGTCGAAGGATGCATGCATGACGATCACGGGACAAATGCAGCCTGCGCAACTGGCGATCGGCACGATCCTGACATATGCCGCCGCCGCGCACGCAACCCGGGAAGTGGTGTCGCGCGAAATCGGCAGCGATCGGTTGTGGCGTTATGATTATGCAGCGCTCGCCCGCCGGGTAGCGCAGGCTGCCAACATGTTCACCCTTGCCGGGATCGGGAGCGGTGACCGGATATCGTCGCTCGCCTGGAACACGCACCGGCATTTGGAACTCTTCTACGCGGTCCCGGGCCTTGGGGCAGTGCTTCACACCGCCAACCCCCGGCTCCCCGACGATCAGCTGATCTTTACCTTGAACCATGCCGAGAGTCGCATATTGGCGTTCGAGCCCAACCTCGCCGCGCTCGTCGAGCGGCTTGCGCCCAGCCTCCCGCATATCGAAAAATACATCGTACTGTCCGACGAAGGCGTCGGCATCGGCGAGGGGTTCGGGGCGCTGGCCTATGAGCCCTTGCTCGCGTCGGCACCGGTCTCGATCACCTGGCCCGAAATCGATGAAAATTCCGGGGCGTTTCTTTGTTACACCTCGGGGACCACAGGCGATCCCAAGGGGGTTCTCTACAGCCACCGGGCAGTCGTTCTGCATGCGATGGGAGCGGGCTTGGCGAGCGCGTTCGGCCTCACGTCGTTCGATTGCGTGATGCCTTGCTCCTCGCTCTATCACGCCACCGCCTGGGGCCTTCCGTTCGTGGCGCCGCTCTGCGGCGCCAAGCTCGTTCTTCCTGGCGACCGCATGGACGGTCCTAGCCTCCAGGCCCTAATCCGAGGGGAGGCGGTTTCTTTTACCGGTGGGGTGCCCACGATCTGGACCATGTATCTCGCCCACCTCGAGGCAACCGGCGGCGACACGGGAACGCTCAAGCGGATTATGATCGGGGGCTCCGCCGTACCTCGCGCGATGGCAGAAAGCTTCAAGGCCGACCATGATGTCGATGTCCTTCAGCTCTGGGGAATGACCGAGACCTGCCCGCTCGGTGTGATCGCAACACCGACGCCGGCCGTCGCGGACCTCGGCGAGGCAGCGATGCAGGATATATTGTGGACGCGGCAGGGACGGCTCCAGTTCGGCGTCGAGATGCGCATCTTGGGCGAAGACGGGCACCCCTGCCCCCACGATGGGGCGACGGCAGGCGCGCTACAGGTGCGGGGTCCGTGGGTGGTTCAGCGCTATTTTCGTCAGCCGGCGGATTGCACCGATGTCGACGGGTGGTTCGATACCGGCGACGTTGCGACACTCGACGCCCAGGGGTTCATGCGAATCACAGACCGCACCAAAGATGTCATCAAGTCGGGAGGAGAGTGGATCAGCTCAATCGACCTTGAGAATGTTGCCGCTGGGTGCAGCGGGGTCAAGATCGCCGCGGTCGTCGGCATTCCGCACCCTAAATGGGAAGAGCGCCCGCTCTTGATCGTCGAGCCTCATGATGGAATCCTTCCCGACGAAAAGGAAATTCTATCAACCCTATCCGCGGAATTCGCGAAATGGCAGCTGCCCGATCGCATCCTCGTCGGCGCGGTGCCACTTACGGCAACAGGGAAAATCGACAAGAAGCAACTGCGCGAACGCTATGGTAATGTCTACGCGGCTTGAGGGAACGGGACCCGATGGTTCGGCAGCAATCACTGCGCGGCGAGAAGCTTGTCATCGCAAGCTTCAACCAATAGCGTCTGGGCCGCCCGTCCCGTCGTTCCGCTCCCGCAGCGACTGCGCATAGCCGGACAGCAAGGCAATTGTCAGCTCGGTGACGCGCCTTGCCCGCTCGGGGTCCTTTCCGATCTGGGCTCGCACCGCCAATCCGCGGAGCACGCTCCACAGCAGCCACAATATGTCTTCGGCGTCAGACGGAGACAGGCCGGTCTTGGCAAAACGGCTGACCCAGACTTGCTCGGCCCCGACGCGTCGTTGCTGCGACATACCGCGAACATCGTCGGCGAGGGCCCGAAGCTTGTTTCCCGAGATGACGAGGTCGAGCGCGATCAAAAAATCTTCACCGTAGAAGAATGCCTCTGCATCGTCGCATGCAGCCTCGAGGAGGCCGTCATCTTCGATAGCCTTACCCGCGGCAACGGTCGCCTTCTCGAGGGCTGCCGAAAAAACCTGCTCCAGGCAGGCGGCGACTAGTTGGTCCTTTGTCGGAAAATGGTGAAGCTGCGCTCCGCGAGAGACGCCTGCGCTTTCGGCAACGTCTGCGACGCGAAACGCCGAATAACCTTTCTCGCGCAACAGATTGATAGCGGCCGAAAGGATTCGAGCCCGCATCTTTCTACTGCGTTCGCCTTGTGGCTTGTGCGAATTGTCGTGAGCTGGGGAAATGTCCGCCACTGCGTCTGCTACACCTCTTGCCGAGACCCTCATGCGGCCGAACGTACAGATGGCATAGCTTTCCTATCGGGCTTGTCAAAGTCATAGCTGCGAGATGCAACAGGATGCCGTCCGCACCCGGCTGGCCATTCCGCCCGCCTCGTTGCGGGCCTGTTCAGCGAAACGTCGTACCGCCATCGACGGCTATCGACTGGCCCGTCACAAATTCTGCGCCGTCGGACGCGAGGTAAAGCGCTGCGGCGAGCAAGTCGTCTGCGGTCTCGTGGCGCTTGATGCACTGCATGTTCAATATCTGGGTCTTTTGCGCGGGCGTCACCGTCTCGCGCTCGATCTCCGTGAAGGTTGCGCCCGGAAGCAGCGCATTCACCGTGATCCCGTCGGCGCCGAGTTCACGCGCCATGGCGCGCGTCATACCGACCACCGCCGCTTTGGAAGCCACATAATGTAAATAGTGCGGTCGGCCCATAGTCACCACCCCGGACGAGATGTTGATGATGCGCCCATGACGATTACCTCGCATTACCGGCGCGCACGCCTTGGACACCAGCATTACGCCATCGACGTTCACGCGCATGACCTGTCTCCACTCGTCAAACGGGATTTCCTCGAAGGGCCGCATTTTCAGCGTCGAGAAGATCGCCGCATTGTTGATGGCGACGTCAATGCGGCCAAAGGCCTCCAATGTCTCCGCTATGGCGGCGTCGACGGCTGCCGGATCGGCCACATCGGCCCGAATGGCGATAACGGTGCCGGCGCCACATTCCGCTTCGACCTCGGCCGCTACCGACCGTCCGCTGTCTTCGTTCAGTTCGACGATGGCGATTTTCGCACCGGCGCGCGCGAAGCCTTTGGCGAAAACCCGCCCGATTCCTTGTCCCGCGCCCGTGATGAGCGCGACGCGCCCCGCGAAGGTGTCTGTCTTGGTCATGTCGGTCATATCGTTTCCTCTTTCTTGCTGGTATTCGGGCGAGGCAACGGGGCATATGCGAGCACCGCGCCTGACGTCATCCGCCGCTTGCTCCTCGACCTTCGGTCACGTCCATCGCCGTCAGCCAACTCCACATCCGCTCAACGACGCCGCCGGCCAGGGTCTGGCGCGCGCGTATCTCGTCTTCATCGAGAAGCCCGTGTTGAGGGCCGAACCCCATCGAGCGCACGTCGCGCTCTACCCGCGCGGCGTCTTCGAGGAAGAAGGCAAAAGTCGCAGCTTCCTTCAGATCTTGCCCGACCGTAATCGCTCCGTTTCCTCGCATGACGATCGCACGAGCCTCGCCAAGGGCAATTGCAAGATTTCTCGCTGAAGCGTCGTCGCGCAGGAGCCTGGGATCGTCCCAAAGCGGCGGCCGGGGAGCGAAATAGGCGCCTAGGCCGTGCCGCGCCGCCGGTGTGATCCCGAGCGTCGACAACGACATGGTGGCGGCGGGCATGATGCGACAAATGCCGCCGACATCGGACCGCGCGGCATAAATCGCCTGGTGCGCGCGCACTTCGCCAAGCACTTTTTGGGGAAGGGCGCCATCGACCGAGACAATAGTACCGGGTTCGTCCTTGATAAGCCCCATGGGCATTGCGGCACAGACAAGAAAGTGCCGCGCATCGATGCGCGCACTGCAATGGCCGAACGCGTGCACGAGCCCGGCGTGCGCCAGGCCGCGCGCCGCCATGCGCACCTGCATCTGAAGTCCGGGGTCAATCGTCGCCGGCATAAAACCCTCTCCCGAAGCAGAGTGATTCGGCCATCTTCATCGCGGAGGCCATGCTGGCGTGCTGGGCGATGCCCTGTCCCGCAATTTCCATGGCAGATCCGTGCGGTACGGTCAGATGAACATAATCGAGGCCGATATAGATGGTGCACGCGCCTTCGAAGGCAGCCGTCTTGAGCGCAATCTGGCCCTGGTCATGATACATTGAGACAACGACGTCGTATCGCCCCTCCATGGCAAGACGAAATATCGAATCGGGCGACACCGGCCCCTCGACGCGGCGCCCCGCCGCGCGCTCCCGTTCGACCGCCGGCGCGATCTCGCGCACTTCTTCAGTTCCCATCGCGTGCGGATTCAGGCCGGCGACGCCGATCCTGGGGGCATTGACGCCCCAACGCCTGAAAGTCTCGTCAACGAGACCGATCAGCGACGACACCGCCGCGGCAGAGACAGTGCCCGGGACCTCGGCGATGCTGATATGCTCGGTGATTGGGACGATCCGCAACGAGGGGCTGACTCGCAATAGATAGGTTCCAGTCGGCTGAAGATCGTCGATCGACGATATTTCGCCAGACGCCTTGAGTGATTGCGAGTCGACCGGGGCCATGATCCAGCCATCGATCTCTCCATTGCGAGCCAATTGCTCGGCCAAGCGGATCCATTCTATCACCGCCCGGCCCGAAGCGGCGCCCGACTGTCCGATATCCCATGCCCCCCTCGCCAGCGAGCCGTGGTCGAGAACGGCGATTTCGCCAACCGCACCGGACACCTCATCCGGCGTTTCCACCTGGTAGATGGGAGGGCTAATCCCGCTCGCCGCGGCCGCGAACCGGACAGCGTCGATGCTTCCGATCAATAGGTGCCGCGCCGCGTGGTTGCCGGCGGCGAGTGCCTTGACACAGACCTCTGGACCGATACCCGCCGGATCGCCAATGACGGTAGCGATGAGTGGCTGCTCACGGCGCGGCTTGCCCGCTCCTTCGCCTGCACCTCTCATAGCAGGAAGGTCACATTGCGCATGGGCGCATCATTGTTGATCAGATAGACCTTCTTGCCCAAGATTTTGAAGCCATCGGCCCCCTGTTTCAGGAGGTGGGTCGCGCGCGCGAACAAGGATTGATGCTGACCGGAGCGCGCCTCGCCCAGGATGAAGTTTGAACTGACAAGGACATCGGATCCGCCGGATGCGGCGACCGTAATGTTCGAGACGATGCGGATCAGACGCGACTTCGGACTTTGCGAATGCATCCGCTTATCCTTCAGGCGGAATATTCGATCCGAGATCTGGTCATAATGCTCGTAGATGATCGAGACGGACCGATCGGGGTCGAGGTCGGCCTGATTGGAGGGAACCCAGTAGAGGCCGCCCGGCTCCCAGAGCGCGAGCCAATCGTCATAGGCGTGGCTGTCCATCAATTCGGCCTCAAAATACAAAAATGCTTCGATTTTGCCGAAAATGTCGCTCCCGCGCAGGATTGCCCGGCTCTCCTTCAATTCCGAGAAGACGGTGAAATCGCAAAGATCTGCTGCTACCATGTTCATCCTAACGCCTCCCATCGGGCGATTCTTCGGCCATCATCGCCAGCCATTGCCGGATCTGAGCGCGCTGCGGAACCTCGTCGGAAACATGGCCGACGATCGTCCCATCTTCATCAACCCACTCGCGCTCCATCCCGCGCGATATATTGATCCACGGATCGAGATTAGCCTCCAGGCCGAGTTGCACCCGCTCGAAAATCTCGGCGTCGTCTGTCGATCCGGATCCTGCGGGTCCATAAAAGGATTCATGCTGGCGAAGTCGCAGCGCATTGATTTCGGTGCTGACGTTGGAGAACAGCACAGGGAACATCACGACCTCGGTCTCGTCGACAGACAGGGGATTAACGATCCGGATCTGGTTGTTGATCAGTTGCAGGTTTGGAAAAACGCCGACGTGAGGATCGCCCGCCATGGCAAGCAGCATGTCCGCCCAGGCAACATCATGCTCTGCATAGAGCGCGTCGATATAGTCTGCCCCTCCCGGCGTGTTTTCCAGAAGCGCGCGATATTTTCCCGAGTGCTTGAGCCGATGCTTACGGAAATCGAGCATCGTGTGGCCATGACCGAAGTCGCGCGTTTCCGAGATTCCGTCGAAGTCGAAGGGGTTCGCACTGTGCGTGGCACCGAGGCTGTGACCCGAATCGGTGTGTCGTTCCCATGTCGCCAGCACCGAGGCATGGACGAACAACGGATGATATCCATCCATCCCGACCTGCTTCCAATTTCCTTTATAGATCGTCCGGTTGGATCCGGCTCGCACGCTCAACTCTCCGCCCGGTGCCGCGTCGACCAGGATGTCGATCACCTTGGCTGCGTTGCCGAGATAGTCCTCGAGCGGAAGGACCTTTTCGCTCAAAGCCGCGAATATGAAGCCGCGATAATTTTCGACCCGCGGCACCGGCGTGAGACCGTTTTCGCTCGCGTCGAAACTCGGCCCATAGCCGTCGGGCCCGGAAACGCTGACCAGTTCGCCAGCATTGGAATAGGTCCAGCCGTGATACCAGCAGCGGAAAAAGCTGTCCCTGCCTTCGTCCACCTCGCAGACGATTGCGCCCCTGTGTCGGCAGCGGTTCAGGAAAACGCGGATCTCGCCATCCTGGCCGCGAACAAAAATGACCGGTTGACGGCCCATCTGCCGACGCTTGAACTCGCCCGTTTTTGCAATCTCGCTCTCATGGCCGATGAACAGCCAACCGGTGTGGAAAATCCGCTCGAGTTCAAGATCGAAAATCTTCGCGTCGGTATACACCGCCGAATGAATCCAGCCCGGTGCCACAAGCGATCGCAGGCCTGCCGCGTCATAGTCGCGGCCGCGTATGTCGAGGCGGTCCGGCATGCGGTGCGGTCCTGACGGCGCGCGATCGCCCTTGCCGGCCGGCAAGGTGCCGCCGGCGCCCATTGCTAGATGATTTTCCGCTGACAATTTCATTCTCCAGACAATGATGATGAACAATTTGTGTCACACTGGATTGACGGCCTTCCACCTGGTCATGTCGCGCCCGATCGACGACCGCGCGCGCCAGAAAAGAAATGCGGAGAATGGTGCGACCAGGCTTGTAAGGATGAGGGCGGCACGCAAACTCCTGCCGGAATCTTGATCGAACTGCCACGAGATCGCGTCGCTGGCCGTCCCGACGAACAGCGGTCCCAAACCCACGCCGACCAGGTTCAAGACCAGAAGGAAGAGGGCGGTCGCGCCGCCACGGATCTCCGGCGGTGAGACGCTTTGCTGGGTACTGTGGACCGGGCCCATCCACATGGCCCCTAGCATGTTGGGAAGCGCAAGGCCCGCAAGCGCCAGCGCGCCACTGTCGATGCTGAAGATGACGGCATAACAGGGAAGGGCCGCCAGCGACGCAAACGCAGGGATGGTTACATAGGCTCGGACGTCGCTCCGGCCGAACCGATCGGCCAGCAACCCACCGAGCCACACGCCGGCGGCGCCTGCGAGACCTGTGGAAAGACCGAGCGTCAGGCCCAGGAACCCCGAAACCCCCATCCCGGCCTGGGTGGCCATGGCGACGATCTCCGGGCCATGATTGCGGATAAAAAAAGATGCGATGAAAGGTCCGAAGCCATATCCTACCGCGGCTTGCAGCGCAGTCGCGATCACGATGAGCCGGTAGGTGCGAACCGCCCAAAGCGTCTTTACCGCCGCGAGAGCGCCCGGCGGCGCCGTTCGCAACAGAGCGGCGTGCGCCTTGCGCGGTTCGCGCAAAACCAGCAGCAAAAAGGGGGCAAGGACGACACCTGGTATGCCGGCCACCAGAAAGGCGGTGCGCCAGCCATAGGCATCGGCAACCAGCCCTCCCAATGCCATCCCCGCCAACGTTCCCAACGGCACGCCAAGATAGTAGAGCGAAAGCGCCGACGCGCGCCGCTCGGGTGGGTAATAATCGACGATGAGCGAATTTGCGGCAGGTGTCAGGCCGGCCTCGCCAATCCCCACTCCGACACGCCCCACCAAAAGTTGGGGAAAGCTTCGCGCGAGGCTGCAGGCGATGGTGAACCCGCTCCAGACGAGAACGGAAAATGCCATGATCTTTGGCCGGTTGCCGCGATCCGCCCAGCGCGCGAGCGGGATTCCGGCGACGCTATAAAGCAAGGCAAAGGCAAGGCCCGACATCAGCCCGATTTGCCAGTCCGCCAGCTGCAACTCTTCCCGGATCGGTTCGGCTAGAATGTTGACGATCTGCCGGTCAACAAAGTTGAGTGTGAGAGCAAAGGTCAGGAAAAACATGGCGATGCGGCGGCGGAAAGCCGCCCCCGCCACAGCCAGCGCGGCTTCGCCCTCGCCAGGCGGCGTGCGTGCTGTGCCGAGCGCCGGTTGCAGCACAGGAGGCGCGCCCCCGCCCGTCACCGGTTGCCCGATCCCAACGAGATGAAGATATTTTTCTCCTGGGTGAACGCCAGCAGTTCGCCGAGGCATTCCTCACGGCCGATGCCCGACTGTTTCATTCCGCCGAAGGGGGCTCCAAGAATGTGGCGTGAGGTCTCGTTGATCCAGACATAGCCTACGTCGACGGCCATGGCGGTGCGGTGCGCGCGTTCGAGATCTCGTGTCCAGATTGAGCAGGTCAATCCATACTCCAGTTCGTTGACGACCTCGATCATCGTCGGCTCGTCGGACCATCGCAGGATTCCGAGCACCGGCCCGAAAACCTCTTCGCGGGCCAAGCGCATGTCAGGGGTAACGTCGGCAAACACTGTCGGCTCGATGTACAGGCCGCGCGCAAGAGCTTGGTCGGCCGGTGGCCCCCCGCCGCATATCAGTCGAGCGCCTTCCGCCTGGGCGCTATCGATGAATCCGACTATGCGCTCATGCTGTTTCGCGCTGATGATCGCGCCCATCGAAGTCGCCTCGTTGGACGGATCGCCCGGCTGAAACCGCTGGGCTTCCTCCTCGATACGAGCCAGAACCGCGTCGTAGATGTCCTCATGTATGAACGCCCGGCTCGTCGACCCGCATGATTGGCCGCACCACGCAAAATTCATGCCCTGGATCAAGGCTTTTGCTACTTCGGCGGGATCGGCATCGCCATAGGCTATCAGGGCATTCTTGCCGCCAAGTTCGAGCAAGACTGGCTTGAGCGTTGGACTGGCCTCGCGCATCAGAGCGCGACCTGCAGCCGCGCTCCCCACCAAGCTGATCATCGCCACCTTGGGGTGGGCCGCTAACGCCGCCCCCGTTTCGGCTCCTCCCGTAAGGACGCTGAACGTACCCGACGGCAACAAGCCGTCGATCAGCTCGGCGAAGCGGAGTGCTGACAGGGGAGCCTGTTCGGATGGCTTGACGATTACCGCATTGCCGGCTGCAAGGGGAGCGGCAACCTTGCCGGCGCAGAACAGAAACGGATGATTGAAGGCCAGAATGCGGGCGACGACGCCAAATGGCTGCCTGACGGAGAAGTTGACCGCATCTGGTCCGACGGGGACCGAAGCACCTTTCATCTCCGTCACCAGCCCGGAGAAATAGTCGATGAGCGCGGCTGCCACATGGGAGTCGGCCGCCAGTTCACGGACCGGGTTGCCGCAATCGAGAGCATCGAGTTGCGCCAATTCCTTTGCATTCTGGCGAATGACTGCCGCTACTTCGCGCAGCAGCCGGGCACGTTCGAGGGGTGGCACATCGCGCCAGACCCTGGATCCGACGGCGGCAGCGAGGACTGCCCGGTCGACATCCTCGCTTTCTGCCTGCGCGACATGTGCGATGAGCGAGCCGTTGGCCGGATTGTGCGAGGGACTGTACCCGCCCGCCGTCGGTGCATGCCACCCGCCATCATAGTAAAGGTCGTACTGATCTGGAATTGCCATCTATGCTCTCAATCCTTGAGGGGCGAGCCAGCCTATGACCGGCGATCGCATCAGAATTTCACTTCGACGCCGGCGCCGATACGCCGGGGCAGCTCGTACCTGAGATCGGTGCCAAGCGCGCCGGGCCGAACTTCCTGGATGATCTTCTCATTGGTCAAATTCGTCGCCCAGATCGAGAACCGAAACTTTTCGTCATCCGTTCGCCACGAAATTTCGCTGTTGATCGCCGTATAGGGATCCTGCTTCACGGAATTCAGGAAGTCGAAATAGACGACCGAACTGCGGAACAGGGTGCCGTTGATGTTCAACATTCCCGATGCGAGCGGTACGTCGAGACTTGGAGCGATGTTAAAGGTCCAGCGAGGTGCCCGCGGTAGGCGGTTGCCCGACACATCCGCTTGCGACACGATATTGCCTCCCGTTGGCCGGGGAATGAAAACTTGCGCGAGCGGAAAATCGTCATATTCCGCATGGGCGTAGGCGACCGCCGCGTTGACCCGGAAATGATCGGTTGGCGCCAAAGTGGTTTCGAGTTCGCCGCCGTAAAGAGTGGCGTTCGCGGCGTTCTGCAGGACATAACCGGGACCCAACGGATCGCGGGCAGTGACCTGCAAATCCTTATAATCATAACGATACAAGGCGAGATTGGCGCGCAGCCAGGGCGTGATGTCAGACTTGATACCGCCTTCGAGGGCTTTGAGCGTCTCGGGATCGACCGCGAGAGGCGACACGCCAGTCATGTTGAACACACCGCTTTTGAAGCCGGTGCTGTAGGTCGCGTAGATATTCGTGTCCGGTCCGATTTCGAACCGGACCGTGCCTTTATACGTGACCCTGTTAAAGGATTTTTCCGCTGTCTGCGGAAAAAGGGCGACGCCGTTTACGATCTGATCGAAACTTCTTTTCTCATGGGTGTAGCGAATGCCGCCCGTCACGAACAGGCGCGGGACGACCTCAAGCGTCGCCTCGGCGAATCCGGCATAGGAGGTCGTCTTCAGGACGGGGTCGAATGTGCGCACGAGCAGTGGCTGGCTCGGATCAGCGCGACTGCTCAGAATGAAGTTGGCGTCGCCGGAGAGGTGGAAGGCATATAAACCAGCGATCCATTGAAGCGGCCCGGAGCCGGACGAGAGCAGGCGCACTTCCTGACTATAATATTCCGATGCGATTTTGGGGGCCACAAAAGTCGCGAGCAAGATATTCGACGAATCCGAATCCGTCGCCTGAGAGGTTCGGTTGGAGGCATATGCCCCGGTCGTCTCCAGATTGACCCCGCCTAGATCGAAGCGTGTCTGCAAGGCGACACTGTATCGCCGGGTGGCGAGCGAGGGGCGCAGATCGGCGGACAGCTGCCAGGGTTTCAACGGGAGGATCGCGCCGGGAAAGGCTCGACCTGCCGTGTTATTCTCATAGGGCTGGTAGACATTCTCCGAGCCCTTGCGATCGAAATATTCTCCCGTGAGGACGATCTTGTTTCCGTTCTCGCCGCGGTACATCAGCTTGCTGCGGACATCGACAACCTGATAGCCGCCAGCTTTCCCACCGCGCACGAGATCGTCGACAAAACTGTCCGTTTTGCGGTAAATTCCGGCGATATCGGCTGCAATCGTATCGGACAGGCCACCAGTCAGATAGCCGCGCACATTATAGTCTCCGTCGCCCGTCTCGAGGGCGGCCGCGCGCGCCGAAACCATGCCGCTGAAGTCGAAACTGGGATCAGGCGTAATGACATTGATCAACCCGCCCGTCGCGTTCCGACCGAATATTGTCCCCTGCGGCCCGCGCAGGACCTCGACGCGGTCGACCTTGACGAGATCGGTCCAGGTGGAAAATGGGTCTCCCTGGTAGATTCCATCGACATAGGTTGCTACGTTTGACTCGTCCCCGACCGAAATACTGCTCGACCCCACCCCGCGGATAACGGGCAGGAACACGCCCGCAGCGCGGCCACCGAAGAAGCCGGGCACGACCTGAGTGAGATTCCGGATGTCGGCCGCACCCGAACGGCCAAGCGATTCCGAAGTCACGGCGGTCACCGCGACCGGCACATCCTGCAACTTCTGTTCCCGGCGCGTCGCGGTCACGACGATATCTACGAGGCCGCTCTGCGTCGAGGTTTGATCCTGATCCTCGGCTGGGGCCGACGGGCTGGGCGCGGACAAACCGCCAACGGGCGCCGTTTGCGCCATGGATGGCGCGGCGGTCACGGCTGCCGTCATCATCAGCAGCGCTTTGGATGCAAAAAGGCCTTTCATTTTCGGTCTCCCTCCCGATTATTTAGTAATTGATTTATAAGGTTATTCTGTCACCGCTCACAAAGGAAACACCAGATACCGCGGCACGACCGCGTTGTCGGTCACCGCGTTCCGCGACAGAAAGCGACATTGATCGTCTTCCATTCGAATAATGTCCTCGTAGGTCCCGGCGGCCAGCTGCTGCGGCAGCCCGGTATCGTCGGGGGTAAAGATCACGGAGAAGTTCGAGACCATGTCGACGAGACCATCCGCGCGGCGGCTGGCGTGCACGCGCTGAACGAAATGCCGGGTACGATAGTCCTGGAATGTACCCGCCCATATGTCTTCGATGAAGGTGCAGCGATCGATTAACCTGTCGCGGCAGTCGTCGAGCATCATCGCCACGCGCAGGCCGCTCTCGACATCGTTGCGCGCGATGCAGATGTAACTCGCGCTCGGATCATCTTCGAACGTGTCGAGCCACGACCGCATTTTCTTCCCGTCCAGTGCCGACATATATGCCGACTGGAGTTCATCGAGCCGCGCGAGCTCGTCGAGCGTCAAGCGCGTCATGCCTCCCTCCTCCGGAAGCCCATGGCGGCGCGATAATATTCCCAGTGCGGAAGATTGCCGCTCTCGTCGTTCTGACGGAATTCGAACCCGAGCCGGGATGGATCGGTGACGCCTTTTTGGAAGATGGCCTTGCCGGGGGTGCGATTGCCGATCTGGACCCGGTGGAAAACCGAGGCGTCTTCCATACTGATCAGGCCGGACGGGCCGATCGCGTTGGAGCTTTGCCTTATTCGGTGCAAGACCATCGCGTCATCGTCGTCCTGATGCGCGAAATAGGCGTAGGTGACTTCCACCTCGTCGATTGCGACAGGCGTAGCGAAACGGATGCTGATGACGTTCAGGTAATTTGAGGCGACGAGCATCGGAAAGAGAGCGAGCACGCTGGCGTTTTTCGGCCGCCCCTCGTCGCGAAACTCGATGACCGAAGCATCGCGGATTACGCTCGTGGGCTGGGGAACGGTCAACTCGGTTTCGATGCAATAATGGCCACGTCCGGTAGTCGCATACTGGCGGCCTGCGCCGCCCTGCCAGTTGAGCATCGTGAACGCCTGGTGCAGGAGCGGCGGATGATAGCCGTCGTTGTCGCTATAGGCTTTCCAGTTGGTCAGATACCGGACCCGATGATAGCCAATCAGCTTGAGGCGTCCGTCACCGGCCATGATGTCCAGCAACGACCCTTTCGCTTCCTGCAGGAAGTCGTCGAGGCTTTCGGTGTCCGGCGACAGCGTCACGAACAGGAGGCCGCCGACCGATTCCTGCCGCGGCTGGGTCAGCGGATAGTCTTTCTTGTCGAAACCGGGGATGAATTCGCGCTGATTGGGGCAGCCGACCAACTCGCCCTCTTTGTTGAACAGCCACCGATGATAGGGGCATTCGAATTCGGCTCGATTGCCCGAAGGCTTTACCTCGATCTGGGTGCTGCGATGTGAGCAGGCGTTGAAGAATGCCCTGACCCGTCCGTCGTCGCCGCGGATGATGAGCAGGGGGACGTCCGCAAGATTGCAGGTTTTGAAGTCCCCCGGGTGCGGCACTTCGCTTTCGTGCGCAACGGGATGCCACTCGGCTCCACGGAAAATCCGGTCGATCTCGGCTTGGTAGAGGTCTTGCCGGACGAAAATCTCCTTGGGGATTTCGTTAAAATTTGCCGGCCAGACAATGTCTTGAAGATAAGCCTCCGGAACCGTCATCTCCCATCCTTTCTCTTTGCTATTTCGCCGCCCGCGTCACCTCGCGATGCGGTCACATTCATCCCATGCCCGCTGCCCACCGGGGCCCAAGTCTATGTGGACAACTCCTTGATTTTCGGGGTTGCGCCCCACATGCAGAAGCTCTTCGGTTCAAAGCCGAACTGGCGTTCCCTGTAGGTCTCTTCGTCGACCTCGCGCACGCCGACGGAATATTCAAAGACCATCCCGTCGGGACCCTCGAAATATACGAACCGCGCGCCCGAAGTCGGATGCCGGCCGGGTCCGAAGACGATGGGAACCTTATGCTGGCTAAGCAGCGCGTAGCTGCGCTGCACATCGTCGATCGACTGAACCTGGTGGTTGATGTGCTGGATACCGCACCGGTCTGCGGGGACGAGCGCGATGCTGTGGTGAATCTGGCTCAGACGGAGCAGCGGGAGCTCGCCTACCCGGTCACTGACGCGTGCATTGCATATTTGGGTCCAGAAATGCTCATCGCGACCGGGATCCCGGCTGAACAGACCGACGTGACTGAAACCCGTAATTCCCGCGTCGCGAGACAGCTGCGCGCCATTGCCACCGATCTGCGGCGAAACCGCGAATTCGATGCGTCCCCCGCTGGGGTCACGAAAGGCTATGAATTCGGAAACGTGCCGCTGCTCGCGTTCCTCATGCGAACCGTAGCACACCTCATACCCTAATGCTTCGAGCGTTTTCGCCGCATTGAGGAGATCCTCCCCATTCGCCAATTCGAAGCCGACAATCGTTTCGGATGGGTCGCCGATCTCGTAGCTCATCGTGCTCATGCGACTATCGGAGCGAAACGACAGGCGATCAACCGCGCGATCGACAGGCTCCAGGCCAAGTATTCGCGTGGCGAAATCGGTAGCGGCCGCGACATCCGGTGTCTTGAGACGAGTATAAGCGATGTCAATGATGTTGATGGTCATGGCAACGTTCCTCCCAATTCTTCGAGGTTGGAGGTCGAACCCCAACTGCATAGCGAGGCGGGAGAATCGGCAAACTGCCGTGGCCGGCGTCCGACGGGCGACGGATCCGATCGGGTCGAATAGGTGAAATAGCTGTCGGGCGAGGGCCCGCTGAAGGTCAGAAACACTTCACCGCTCGCGGGTTCCTTGCCTGGGCCGCGGACAATGCCGACCTGCCGGTCAAGGAGAAAATATTTCGACTGCATCACGGCGTCGATGCTCTCGACCTCAAACCCCACGACGAGGAAGCTCTCGCGCTTGCTCGGCACAATCATGATCCTGTGATGCTGATCGTCCCAGCCGAGGTAGATTGCGTCGCCCACCCGATCGGTGATCCGCGCTCCGAGGATGTCCACCCACACAGCGGCGTCAGACGCCGGGTCCCGGCTGCCGAGGATCACGTGTGACAGGCCGACAATTCCCGCATCGCGCGATGGAAAATATCGCTCGCCGCTCTCCTCGGCCCGAACGACCAGCTCGATGAGATTGCCGCTTAGGTCGCGACAGGCGAGCCCCGCGTGATAGCGGCGGCTTCGACACAGATCGTGAGGGATCGCCTCGACATCCCAATTTCGCTCCCTGAGTTTCCCGGAGACTTCCTGCAGCTGCTCGACGGTTCTCAGCGACACCGCCACGCTGGGCCGGAGGCTGCTCCCGGAACCGTCGAACTCCAGGCAATAGGACCGAGAGTCAGAACGGAACCGTTCGGCTTCCGGCAACCGTTCGCTGTGCTGCAGGCCGACGGTATCAACGGCGAGCCGCGTGGCTTCGCTAAGCGACTGAACCGGGATCCGTACGAACCGTAGCTGCTCCAGCATTTGCCACCTCAAATCCAATGATCAGTCAGTCTGTACTGTTTGTTTTGATTCGGGGCAAGCCTTATCGCGAGTCCCGAGAGGGGTGTCGTCATGACCGGGGCGATGTGCTGAGCGGCACCTGGCAGCATAGGGTTGTTATCGCCCGCTCGTCGCGAACGTTCGATCCTTCAACGCGCAGGGCCCGAGGCAAAGAGCGGCCGGCTTCGGCGAGCCCGTCGAGAGCGATCTGGTAGTCCCCGCTGCCCCGATATCAGACGTGTCGTGTCGGGCGATCCGCCGAAAGGGGAAGCACTAGCTTGTTCGGTACCCGACCGCGTGCGAGCCTCTTCAGGATTGGAAGCGCGTTGGGATAGGCGTCGGCGAATGCCAGAGGCTGACCGTCGGCGCCCAGCCTCACTTCAAAGACCGGCCCGTCGCCACAAGCGCAGCCACCGGCACTCTGTCCTCGCATGAAGCGCTCGGGTTGAGCCATGTCGGTCTCCAAGCAGAGATTCGTTTCCTAGTAGACAACACGTTGCACAAAATGGCTCGTCGGTCAATTGGCGTTGGCATGCGAAGCCAAGAGCGGTCTGCCTCGAGGAAGAGCCCTCACCGCCGAAAGATCGCCGGCTCGGTCGGACGATTTTGCTGACACGACAAGAGGTTAGGTAGGGCTCCCTGCCGCCATATTCGCAATTCGTTAGTCGTCAGTGCTGGCGATTTGGTGCAGAGGGGGCAGAACGGCGGCGGTGCGCCGCCGCAAACGCGAGCGGCGCCAATTGGGGAAATCGGCTTGCTGACGATGAATGGCGTCGGCCATTTCAAATCTTTCAATGCTTCTATCGAGGAGGCATGTCTTCCGATCCGCTTTCGAGATTGCCTGACATTTTCGTCAGCAATGCGCGGACCGCGCGTATTTCAGTCGGTGAAATCATATGGAGCAGCCGCGCGTAGATCATGTCGGCTTCGGCGCGCAGCTGGGGCAGGATTTCGATCGCTCGGGGTAAGAGATGAAGCTCCCAGACGCGCCGGTCGCCCTTGGCAGCGCGCCGTTCCGCGAGCGTCATTCTTTCCAGCTGGTCGACAACATGGCCAACGCTGGCACGCTCCAGTTCGAGCATTTGGCGAGATCGGTCTGGGTAATGCCCGGGGTCCGATAAATATAGACGAGCGCGCGCCACTGGGTTCGGGTCAATCCGAAGCGCGCCATTGAGGCGTCGAACAAGCGGCGAAGTTTGCGTGGCACTTCTTCGATGACAAAGACAAACTCGTCTGAGTCCGTCAGAAGACTTTTCCCGAGAGAAGCATCGCTGGTGCTGCGAAAGTCGACCATCGGCTGAAACTGTAAAGCCACTATCGGCATATGAACATGCTTTACTGTAAGATATGATACAGTATGATGCCTGAATGTATGATCGGACGATCACGCTTGCGGGAAAAGCGGGCCATGCAATCGCGGCGTCGATCGATGGACCGGAACTGGGCTTTCCGGTGATTTTGGCGCACGGCGGCGGCCAGACCCGCCGGGCGTGGAAGTCGGTGACCCGTCAACTCGCGAGCCACGGTTTTCGGACGATCGCCGTCGATATGCGCGGGCACGGCGAGAGCGCTTGGGCCAGTGATGGGGCTTATGACATTTCCGATTTCGCGGCCGATCTCGTTGAGATCGCTGCGGCGATGCGAAGAAAGCCGGCGATGATCGGCGCATCGCTTGGGGGGCTGGCTGGGATCATTGCGGAGGGAAACCGCGCACCGGGGAGTTTTGGATCGCTTACCTTGGTCGACGTCACGCCGCAGATGGAACCGAGCGGCGTTGCCCGCGTGGTCGGTTTCATGGCGGCCCATGCGCGCGAAGGGTTTGCGTCGGTGGAGGAGGCCGCTGAGGTCATTTCCGACTATCTGCCCCATCGGCCTAGCCGGAAGGCCTCGCCTGGGCTCGCCCACTATCTGCGCCGCAAGGACGATGGGCGCTTCTATTGGCATTGGGACCCGACCTTCATCGAAGGAGTTACGCGGCAAGGCGGTGTCTCAAGCGACAATGGCCGCAGCGAACTGAGCGCCGCCGCTGCCAGTTTAGCCTTGCCTGTGCATCTGATCCGCGGTGGGTCGAGCGACCTAGTTTCGCTGGAAGCCGTCAAGCATTTCCGAAGATTGGTCCCGCATATGGCATATAGCGACATCGCGAATGCGACCCATATGGTGGTGGGCGACGAGAATGACGCGTTTGGCAAGTCAATTGTGGAGTTTTTGCTCAGCACCCATGAAATGGAGATGAAGTCATGAACGCCCCACGGGTCGCCCCTGGGCTTGAGGAACTGGGGGAGCTGCTGTTGCTTGCGCCTTTCCACCGCTGGCTCGGGCTCAGGATCGCCGAGGTCGGCACCGACGAGTTGGTGATCTCAATGCCCTGGCGAGACGAAATAATCTCAAATCCGACGGTCGGCGCAGCGCATGGTGGCATTTTATCGGCGCTGATCGATCTTACCGGCCTTTACACGGTCATTGCCATGGGAGGGTCTGCGCGGGCTACGGCAAACTTGCACGTCGATTTTCACCGACCGGCCTTGCCAGGGCTGATGCGGGCGATCGGCAGGCCGGTCAAACTGGGTCGGCAGATAAGCATAGCCGGGACGCGGATTGTGTCTGCAGACGGAACCTTGATAGCGAGTGGTAGAGGTGCTTACGTCGCCTGACCATCGCGCAAGAGTCGTGGCACTTCTCGCAGCCATCGTGCTGGTGCGGTCCTGCCTCGGCGACCTTTTGATCATCGCTGATCGGCTGCGGCGAGTTATCGAGCGGAACTAAGTCTTAGGGCATAGTTGCGGCACCGCGTTTGGCGCTGTCATGCGTCGCGCCGAACGCTCGAGCAAGATGCGCAGGGCGAGATGGTCCGCCTTCGGTTCTACTTGCTCTACTCGCGTTCGTATTGAACCGCTCCATGATCGAGAAAGCGGTCCTTCATGCCCTTCGAAAGCCGGCTGTCAGCACAACCACGCGGTGTCCAGCCCCCTCCGTTGAGCCAGACCGCTACCTCACGGCGCGGCCTGGCCCAGGCACCATAGGCGAAGTTTTGCCGATCGGGTCAGGGCGCCGGAGTGCGGTTCGCAATCGCATCCTCGATCAGATCCTGCATGACCTGCTCGAGCTCGACGCCCTTGCGGTCGCCTCCGCTCGATATTTCGGTCGCGATCAGGGCATAATAGCCGGTCTCGCGATCGATCCAGCCGGTCCAGCCATAGGCGCCGGGCGAAGAGTTGATCTTCGACGTCGCGCACGCCGAGGGCGTGTCGCATTCGACGAAGGAGCCGAGCGCATATTCCCAGTTCACTGTGCTCGCCGGAACGAAAACACGCGGCAGTCCGATCGTGCGCGGCTGCGTGAAGGCCGTCATGTTGGTGATGAAGCTGCCGCCGAGGAACGCGCGCAGCAGTTTCGCATAGTCGCGCGGCGTGGAGAAGGCGCCGCCGGCCACCCACGGATTGGTTGGGACGGTCGCGGGGGGGTGGGGATCGTACCACGTGGTGCTTGACATCCCGAGCGGGATGGTGACGTGCTGCGCAAACAGTTCGTGGAAGTTCCGCTCGCGTGCTGGCGACGTTCCTGGTTCTATGCTTGTATCCTTGGCCTCCAAATACGCCCCTGCGACCTGAATGCCGTGAGGACCGTAGCTATATTGAGCACCAGGCGCATTGCCCGGGCGCAGGATGTCGTAGCGCAGGTCGTGGATGCTCTTGGCGCAGTTATAGAGACCAAAAGTCGGGAGAAGCTGGCAGCCGCCGACGAGCGGGCTCGCATTAAAGCCCGATGTCATCGACAGCGTATGCTTGAGTTTGACATCCTTCTTCGTTCCGCTCGTCGTCCAGAAGGCGAGTGGTGGCCGCATCGGATCGTCGAGCGTGGCAATGCCCGCCTGCACCATGCGCATGCCGAGCGCGCCAGCAAACCATTTGGAAGCCGAGGCGAGCGGTGTCACCCGGTCGATGCCAAAACTGCCCTTGTCGAATTCGAAAAGATAAGTGGGATCGGACGCGTTCCCGACAATGAAATAGCCACTAGCGACTTCGGTGTCAGCGACGATCGCGGCCTTCAGCGCTGTCCAGTCATAGGTGTAACCGCCGACGGTCGTTGTGAGGCTTGCGGTCGCGAGCGCCGACGCAGCGGATGCCGTCGCCTTGGCGGCGGACGGCGCGGGTGGCAGTTGGACCATCGGACGCGTTTCGCCGCCGTCGCTGCTCCCGAAGCCACTTTGCGCCGCAAAAACCGCTACGCCGACCAATGCGGCGCCGGCGGCAAGCCATATCGATTTCCGTCGTCCAGACATTTTATCTCTCCCAGCTTCGTTGCACGTTTCGAAACGGTGGGCCTGTTTGGCCGAGCGGGCTAAGGCCTGGGTTGGCCTGCCGCGAAATGGATTTTCAGCAGGTGGTCGAGTTGCGCCTTGCGAAAACCGGCGACGACGGCTGACCGGGGCGCGAGATGTGCGAGACGGTCGTCAGTCGGCTGGTACCGGGGCCAGTCAGGCACCAGCGCGCAGTCGGGTACGCCATTCTTCGCGAAAGCGACCCAGCAGGCGGACACGCCTTCGCCGAAGCGGCGATCCTCGTCGTCGACGGGGCCGGCGAGCGAAGCGAAATAGCCCAGCGTCCCGAAAATATAGGGAATTTCGGAGCCATGCCCGGCGCCCTTCGCCCGATCGCGGCGCGCTGCTGCAACATAGTCGAAATGATAGAGGTAGGACGGCGCGCCGGCGGACGTCCGCGCCGCGAGCCATCGCGACGGTGCGACGAACCAGGCGTCGCCCAGAATTTGGCGGGCCAGTTCGTCATCGGCGAGCCCGGTGCCATAGGCGGCGCGGCCCGCCGCCTGGTCGGGCCCGAGATAGGTGAGCGCGGCCGCCGGCGGCACGCCCATGGCGAGGATTACGCTGGCTTCGTTGCTGTTAGCGCCGACGAGGAGCGGCACGTCGATCGGCTCACTGCGCGCAAAAACGCGCCATGGCGCTTCGCGCACCAGCTCGCCGTCGAGAATGGGGCCGACCATCGCGCCCGGCGTCCGGACATCGCCGGCCGCGACGAGCGCGTCGGCCGAAAGCGCCCGGAGCGCGTCGATCGTCGCCGAAGGCGGCGCGCCGGCGCGAGCCGCCAATGCCGTGCCTAGCGCTTCCTGCTCGATAAGCGGGCGCGGGTCGAGTAGGCCGACGCCCGACTGTACGATGGCGCGCGCGAACAGGCCCTTGGCTTCGGAGTGGGCGAGGATCGTCGTCACGCCGATTGCCCCCGCGGACTCGCCGAACAAAGTGACCTTCCCCGGATCGCCACCAAAGGCTGCGATATTTTTCTGGACCCAGCGAAGGGCGGCCATCTGGTCCATGAGGCCATAATTGGCGAGCGCCTCGCGACGCGGCTTGGCTGCGCTCAGAGCCGGGTGGGCAAAATAGCCGAGTGCGCCGAGCCGGTAGTTGATCGTGACAAGAATGACCCCTTGCCTTGCGAAGGCTGTACCGTCGAAAGCCGGGAACGTACCCGACCCGATGACATGCGCACCGCCATGGATCCAGACCATGACGGGAAGTTTCCGCGCGCCGGCCGGGCGCCAGATATTGAGCTGTAGGCAGTCTTCGGATTGATCATCCGCTACTCCACCGGCGACGAGCGCAGGCCGCACCATCTGCGGGCAAGCGGGTCCGAACTTCGCGGCATTGCGAATACCCGCCCAGCGCGGCGGAGCCTGCGGCGCGCGCCAGCGGAGCGCGCCTACGGGAGGCGCAGCGAAGGGAATATCGAAAAAACGCTCGACTCCTGCCTCTGCAGCGCCCGTTAGTCGCCCCTGCGCCAGCGTCGCTTGCGGAGGGGCAACCGCCGCCGCGGCGGATGCTGAAGCGAGCAGCGTCGCGGCTCCAGCACATGCTGCCATGACCCATTGCCGCATTTCGCCGTCCCTTTCGTCTCGGCTGGCGGCCGCAGGCCGCGGGCAAGCATATCCCCTAGAAAGAAATGCGGCCCTCGACGCCTATCACCCGGGGTTGGCTGTAACGGTTGATCGTCGGCGCCTGGGCAACATAGTAGAGCTTGTCGAAGAGGTTGTTCGCGAAGGCGCTCACATTGACCTTTCCGAAGTCGACGCCGATGCGAAGATTGACGAGGACATAATTGTCGAGGTCGACCGACGTTGCGGTCAGCTCCTGCTTGCCACCCCATTGTCCGCTGACAAGCACATTGCTCGTCAAGGCAACGTCGCCGGTGACCGGATAGCGAAGATTGAGGTTCGCCGAGGCGAGCCAGTCGGGAACCTGCGCGAGATCGAGACCGTCGTATCGGCCCGTCTTGACCTTGCCGCCCTGCCGCGAGCCGCTGAGCGCGAGGCGGCCGTCGCCTTCTCCAAGGTCGAATCCGTGGCTATATTCTGCCTCGATACCCCAGCTCTTCGCATTACCGGCATTAGTGAGATAGGCGACCGCGGCGACCGGGCAGGCCGCGTTGGTCAGCGCGCATCCATCGTCGACCTGCGCGATCAGATCCTTGAGCTCGGTATAATATCCCGCGATTGCGAAATAGCCGCGCCGCACCGGGCTGCCCTTGATGCCGACCTCATAGGAGGTGCTGCTTTCGTTGCCGAACAGTACCTGTACCGGGCTCGGAGCGCGGGGATCGGACAGGCGCGTGTTGAAACCGCCGGCGCGGTAGCTGCTGCCGACCTTGCCATAGGCGAGAATATTTGGAGTAAGTTTGTACGAAAGCGTCGCATTGTAGGAGAGATTGTCGGCGCTGATGTTGTCGTCGATAATCCGCGATGACCCGCCTGTTGGCAGGCCTGTCGCGAGATCATAGAGCCGCGCGCTGATGCTCCGGCTGTCGCGTGTATAGCGGAGCTCGCCGGTCAAGTTGAGGCTGTCGGTGATATCGAAACCGAGCGAACCATAAGCCGCATAGCTTTCGAAATGGAGCCGGGCGGGGGCGATGTTGCCCGGAGAAGGATTGGCAAGCGTCGGCGTGCGCGTCGTCGTCACGGAGAAATCGCTGTCGAGCAGCAGCATCTCGGCGCCCACGAGCCAGGTCAGACGGTCGCTCGCGCCCGTCACATGGATGTCCTGCGAGAAATTGTCGGTGGTGTCGACGACATAGGAGGCGCCGCTCGGGTCGAGCGGGGTTAGCGCCCCGATCTGACCTGCAGCGCGCGCGCGCGCAAGTTCGGCCGGGCTCACCGCGTCATTGTCAAGGTCATATTCCGAGTGGCGCTTGCGAAAGGATGTTGTCGAGGTGAGGTCGGCGCCGCCCAAGTCCACGCGGATAATCGCCTGCAGTCCATCGACATCCTGGCTGGCACGGGGCGCCGTGTTCCAGGGATAGCGGAAGCGATCCTGGGTATATCCCCCCGGGAAGCCTGGCGTGCCGGCGGGGATGGAAATCTGATAATGAACCGCCGGGGTCGTCAGCCGCTGGGTCTCGGCCATGATGATCGCGTCGACGGGTCCGCGTTTGAGACGGATCTGGCCGCGCAGACCATGACCCTTCTGTTGGTCGAAATAGACGTCGTTGTCCGGATTGTAGAAGAAGCCCTTGTCCTGCTCGACGAGATCGCCGCTGAGACGGATCGCAAGACCTTCGGCAAGCGGAACATTGATCGCGCCTTGCGTCTGGAAGCTGTTATTCTCGAAGCCGTAGCGCGCACTCGCCCAGCCTGAGAGATCGAATTCGGGCTCGGCCGAAATGATATTGATCGCGCCGCCGACCGCGTTGCGGCCATAGAGTGCGCCCTGTGTCCCCCGCAGCACCTCGACCCGGCCGATATCGAGGAGATCGAGGCGGGTGAAGTTTCGCCCGCCCACGGGACCACCGGCGATATAGGCACCGTTGCGATACAGGCCGACGCTGGGATCGCCATTGGTCGCGCGCGCGGTCGACGAGGCGCGGATCGAAATCTCGGAAGTGATCGATGAGCTGAGATTGTTGAACCTGACGCTCGGCTGGTCTGCTAGCAATTCGCCGCTGCCGCTTGCGCCGCCGCGATCGGTGAGTGAGGTGATATCGATGACAGAAGCGGCTGTAGGAACGTCGGCGAGCCGCTCCTCGCGGCGCCGCGCCGTCACGACGATCGCGCCGTCATCGTTCGCTTCCGCCGCGTCCGGAAGAGCTTCGGGCGGTCTGTCTTGCGCGAAAGCAGGCGGAGCGACGGCTACCCAAATTGCGGCCGTGCAGAAAAGAAGGTTCGCCCTGCGTCCCATGGTCACTCTCCCCATTTTGTTATCGCAATTATTATCGATAATTTTGTGCAGAAAACGCGAGCGAGTCAAGCCGGAAAGCGCAATGTCATTGCACGTGGGTCACGGGTTTAGGAGACGACGGCGCTCAGCAGGTCGCGGACGCCCCGCGCCGTAGCGGCAAGCGGGTCAGGTGTGACGGTAGATAAATCGTCGGTCACAGCGTGGTGATGACGGTGTGCGCCAAAGATGCCAGCATGACGTGTGTAGCCGGCCTTTATCACTTCCGAGAGTTCGCCCGCTGTGCCTTCCGCCGAAGGATAGGCCATTTCCAACCCTGGCTGGCCTTTGAATATCTCGCGCGCACGCGCAACGAATTCGGGCGATGTCATGAGAAAACGATAGGGATCGGCACTCGGCAGCGGCAGCAAGCGCCCCGGCATTTCCTGATAGTCACGTGCTGCGGCATTGGCGCCGAGATGCAACCAGAAAGCCGTCTCGCTGGGGGCTGGACCAAACTTGTCGGCGATATGGCTCGCACCGAGATTCTCATATTCATGCCCGCTGTTGCACAGAAAGAGCAGGCTGTGCTGGGGAAACGCTCGGGGCATCCAGTCGGCGAGCGCGAGCCACATCGCGATGCCCGGCCCCCGCTCGCCGGCGCAATCGGTCCAGCCTGAACGCGGCGTCGAGACGACGAGCCAAGGGCGGCCGGAGCGAACGAGTCGCCCGATTATATTCTGAGCTGCCCGAGCCCCACCGCGCCCGCGCAGCGCTAATTTCGCCGCGGCACCGTGGCGCGCGGCTTCAATCACCGGGGCGGCGAGTCGCGGCGCGAGCAAGGCAAGTGGCTTTTCCGATACGGGATGACCGGCCGGGACATTGAGGAGCAAGGCCTCGCCCGTCGGCCCGGTCGTAATGAGAATGACCCCGCTCGCACCGCGCGCAAGCGCATCGGCGAGCGGCTCGCGCGCTGCACGATCTACGAGGCTCGACCAGCGGCGGAAAGGCAGGCGCACTACGGCGATCGCGCCGTCGAGGCGTTCAGGAATTTCTGCGAGGCGCAGCGGCGCAGCGAGTCCAGCCTCGCCGGTTTCGATGGCGAGCGGTTGTGCGACGAGCGGTATCGTGATGTCGCCGAGCCTGAGGTCGCAGCGCGAGGCCTCGAACCAAGGCACGTCAAACGTCTGGCGTTCGACTTCGAATCCGGCACTGGACAGCCGCTTCGCTGTCCAGTCGGCGGTCCAACGATCGCCCTCGCCGCCCGACTGCTTGTTGCCGGCCTCGGTATAGCTTTGGACGTCGGTGAAGAGGCGTTCGGAGCCGAACATGGTCAAATCCCGAGATACAGCGGCAGCGGAGTTAACCTGCAATGCGATCGGCGCCGCGAGGCCCGCCTTAAGCAACGTGCGGCGGTCGGTCGGGAGGCGGCTCATGTCACTTTTGCGCGGCGGCGGCTGGGCTTAGTCTTTGCGTGCCGGGCCTTATATTCCTCGAGTGCGCGCCCGAAACTATTCTGAGTAACGCCGATCAGATCGCGCGCCACCGCATCGGCGGCATCGCCATCGCGCGTGACGATATGGCGGCAAAGCGCGTCGTAGAGGATGGCCGATCGCTTCGCGGCGTCATTGCCATGCGTCTCGATATAGCTGTCGGTATAGACATTGTGCTGCCAGCGCGCGAGCAGCGCGACCCGGTCGAGGAGCTCCAGCGCGAGCGGCGCATTGCTCCGCTTGGCGATGAAGCGGCCGATGCGGTTCGAGACTTTGATATGCTCGAACGTATTTTCGGTGCGCTGGGTGACATCCTTATATTCGACCAGACGGTGCATCAGTTCGCGCCCGTCGCGATCCGTCATCTCGACCGCAGCCAGGCGGCAAACTACACCGAACAGGGATTTCCACAGCTCATAGACCTCGTTCGCGGCATGCTCGTCGATATCGATCACATAGGTTCCGCGCCACGGGACCACCTTCACGAGACCGATCCGCGCAAGATGACGGAATGCTTCGCGCACGGGCGCATGGCTCACCCCGAAGCGCGCGGCGATTTCGCGCTCGCGCAGCCACGATCCCGGCTGGATGCGCCATTCGACGATGTCGTCAGTCAAGAGACGCGCAATGACGCGGTCTTGAGTCGGTGCACTGTCGTCTTCGGTCTTCGTCGCGCCCATTTCTCTCCGTTCGGCTTTCCCTGCTACCGGCACCATCCTAATCGGACAGTGCACGCGAGCAATCGATGATTGCGAATGAAATTATTATCGATAATATCGAGAATGACAAGCACCAGAAAATGGGAGTCGGAACTTGAAGCGCACCATCCTCTTTTTCGCAGCAGCCGTTGCGGCACAGCCGGCCACGGCAGGCGAACCCGCTCCTCTTCCCGGCTGTGCCGCGGCGATCGCCTATTCCGAGGCAAACTCTGGCGTGGCGCTGCTGATCCTTGAGGATGGCGAGGTTCGATGCCGTTCTGCAGATATTGCGACACCGCAGGAACTCTGGTCGGGCACCAAGAGTCTTGTCGGGCTGATGGCGGCGGCGGCCGTACAGGACGGGCTTTTGACGCTCGACGAGCGGGCATCAGAGACGCTCGCTGAGTGGAAGGGCGACGCCGAAAAGGAACAGATCACGCTTCGCCAACTGCTGTCGATGACAGGTGGTCAGGCCTCAACCGTCGGGAGACCCCAAGGGTATTTGGACTCGGTCAAGGCACCGCTCGCGGCGGCACCGGGCGGGAAATTCCAGTATGGCCCTGCTCCGATGCAAGTCGTCGGCGAAATCATGCGCCGAAAGCTCGTCGCCAAAGGCGAGGACGGCAACCCTCGCCATTATATCGAGCGTCGCATTCTAATGCCGCTAGGCGTAACGGTCGGCGATTGGCGCAGCGGCCCCGATGGCGCACCGCTCATGCCGCAGGGCCTAGTGCTGGCCGCATCCGAGTGGGCGAAGATCGGCGAGTTCGTCCGCGGGGGCGGAAAGCTCGAAGGCAGGCCACTTGTCGACGAAGCGACATTCGGCGAGATGTTCCAGGGTAGCCAGGTCAATCCTGCCTACGGTCTCACTTGGTGGCTACCCCGTAGCACGCCGGCTGTCGATATTGTTACTCGGTCCACCGATATCACCAGTCATGCCGCCGAACTACCGGCGGATATGGTCGTCGCCGCCGGCGCGGGCGATCAACGCCTCTATATCATTCCGTCGCTTCGGCTTACGATCGTGAGGCAGGCGAAACTCGACATTGCCGCCTTAGCGGCGGGGAAAAAAGGTGATTGGTCCGATTGGCGGTTCCTGTCGCTGTTGCTGAAACCAGCGAGTGAATAATTTGAAACGCGGGCGAGAACATCTCGGGGGCGATCGAACCTAAGCCGTGCCGCTGCAATATGATCATTGAGAATTGCTGGCTGAATGCAATCGCGGCCCGTGGAGTTTGCCCATGGGCCAGCATGATGACGGTCATTGACAGCCAGCGCGGCGATCGGAACCGAGAGGCGGAACCGTGCGCGCGACGGCGCAGTGGGGCGAAGAAGGATGCAGCATGTTGCGGGGATTGATGCAGGACGCGCCGCTGCTGATCAGCGGAATATTGGAATATGCAGCGCGCGCGCACGGCAAGAGGGAGATCGTCTCGAAGGCTGTCGTGGAGCCGGTTTGGCGGTATGACTGGCACCGCTGCGATCAGCGTGCGCGTCAGGCTGCGCAGGCCCTTGGCGTCCTCGGGATTGCGACGGGCGACGGCGTCTCCTCGCTCGCCTGGAACACTCCCACCGCCACCTCGAACTCTTCTATGCGGCGCCGGGCATGGGCGCCGTATTGCACACCGCCAACCCGCGTCTCAGCGACAAGCAGATCGCCTTCACTATCGCTCATGCAGGGAGCCGCATTCTCTTCTTCGAGCCCAATCTAGCCGAGCTCGTCGCACGGCTGCGTCCTCTCCTTCCGGGTATCGAGCGCTATGTCCTTCTCGCGGAGCGCGGAACGATCGCGCCAGATGTTGCCGACACGTTGAACTACGAAGCGTTGCTGGCAAGCGAGGACGGAGCCCTCACCTGGATGAGCTTCGATGAAAAGGCAGCCGCATTTCTTTGCTACACTTCGGGGACGACGGGCGACCCCAAGGGCGTCCTATACAGCCACCGCTCAATCGTTCTTCACGGGATGGCGGCCGGTCTAAGCAGTGCCTTCGGGTTCAGCGCTTTTGATGTCATCATGCCCTGCTCGTCCATGTATCATGCAACGGCATGGGGACTTCCCTTCACGGCAGCGATCAACGGCTGCAAGCTAGTGCTTCCTTGTGACAGGATGGACGGTGCCAGTCTTGCCGACCTGATCAACGAAGAGGGCGTCACCTTTTCGGGTGGTGTGCCGACGATCTGGACCTTGTACCTCGCTCATCTCGACACTACGGGGACGGGGGTCGGCAATCTCAAGCGCCTCGTGATTGGGGGCTCGGCCGTCCCCCGGGCGATGGCCGAGACATTCCGAGCCAAATATGGTGTCACTGTGCTGCAGCTCTGGGGCATGACCGAAACCAATCCGCTCGGCGTGATTTCGACGCCCTCCCCGCTCCTGATGGCCGAAGGCGAGGATTTCGCGAACGACCTCCCGCTGACGAAGCAGGGTCGCATGCAATTTGGCATCGAACTGCGCATTATCGACGGCGATGGCACGCCGCTCCCCTGGGACGGTGAGCAGGCGGGTGCGCTCCAGGTCCGCGGACCGTGGGTCGTCGATCGCTATTTCCCCGATATTGAGGGCGCCGGGAGCGATGGCTGGTACGACACCGGGGACATCGGTACGATCGATCGCTTCGGCTTTCTCCGGCTGACCGACCGCGAGAAAGATGTGATCAAGTCCGGGGGCGAATGGATCAGCTCGATTGATATCGAGAATGCGGCGGTTGGGTACCCCGGCGTCCGGGTCCCGGCGGTCGTTGGCGTATATCATCCAAAATGGGAAGAGCGCCCCCTTCTCGTGATCGAAACGCATGAAGGTCAAGCCGTCACAGCCGACGCAATTCGCGCGCATCTGGAGACGAAGGTTGTTCGTTGGTGGCTGCCGGACGACATCCTGTTCGCGACAGTACCGCTCACTGCAACGGGAAAGATCGACAAAAAGGCCTTACGCGAAGCGTATCGTAACCAACTCGCCTAGATGAGATCACACTGCGTCCATTCCGTGCGAATGGCAGCGATCCTTTCAGGCGGGATAATTTCAGCGGGCCTCGTGAGTCTTGCATAAGCCCGGGCAATCTCGGTCGGGCTGTCCAAGGCAAAGCGCTCTACGCTTGCAGCGCGGTCAAGGTATGGCCAAGATGAGGCATGGCGTCGACCCAAAAAACCAAAGAACCAGCTTCCGGACGAACAGGGAGGCCCACTCGACAAGCCTCGCAAGCACTTTCGAGGAAAATTCTCCGTGTCGCCCGCGATGTCTTCTTTGCCGACGGATTCGGTCGTTCAACGGCTGAACGGATTGCTGCAAAAGCAGGCATCTCCAAGCGCACGTTGTACGCCCGTTACGGGGACAAAAAGCTGCTTTTCGAAGCGGCAATACTCATGGAAATCGAGGATCGGCTCTCCTTCCTTGAACAGCACGTTCCCGAACATGGCGACGTTCGGCTCGAGCTTGAAGAGCTGTCCGATGAACTGCTATCCTGGATGCTTACCGACATTCACGTCGCGTTGGAACGCGTTGTAATGGCTGAGGCTGCACGTTTTCCCGCTTTAGCGCGAAACCTTTACGAATTCGGCGTAGGACGCACGACGAGATTGGTGGCAGAGGTCTTGCGCAAAGCCGAGGAGAGGGGAGAAATCAGGGTGTCAGACGCGAATTTTGCTGCGGAGCAGTTTATCTCCAGCGTCATTTTGTCACCTTTTCGTCGGGCCGCTCTTGGAGTGGGAGTGACCAGTCACAATGAAACCTCTTCAGCCCGAATGAGGCAAGCTGTCGATCTATTTGTGTACGGCTGCCGCCCCTCCCTGAAGGGGAGCCACCCATAACATTCCCGCTTCATCTTGGGCTGGGCCGTTGTCCCGACTAAGTTTCCATTGGCTTCACGCTAGTTGATCGCCGCAGCCGTCCAACTCGCGATTTCGTCGGCCATTTCAAGGCTCGCGCGATCAAAGGCTTCGACGATACTCGAAACGCTATTTGCACTTGCTGACCTATCAAGGACGATGCGCGTGACTGCCAGTGGTTCCGATTCTTTGGATCGGCTTAGTTCCACTTGCGCGGCGATGCGAATGATCGGGGCCGCGTCGGGCCCCTGGTCGTAATAGGCTGCAAAAGAAGAAAGCCGTGCGGATAGGACGTAATGATCGGAAGCAACGCTCTGGACAGGGATATATGCGTGATCGATTTTGCGCGCTACGCTTCCGGCAATAGCCTCGCGGATCATCTCGGGCGCAGGCCTCATCCACCGTGCTTTGGCCAGATACGTGACTTCGCGATTCTCGATCGTGAGGATCCTGTCTCCATCGGCCCCAGGCGGAAGCGTCGGTCGCGTAATATACACCGGAATCCACTGTCGTGCAATTTCACGCTCCGGTACGGGCGTGCTACTGATCCGGTACAACGTCGATTTGCCGCCAGTTCCCAGAATATTCCCGCAACCAGAAAGGCAAATTAGCGCGCCCATCAGCAAAAACATTCTTGCAGAGATCGTTTTCATTGGGGGAGCTTCCTTTCACGAGGGGTCCGTCGTAGCTGGCCGGCGAGCTGCTCGATTTCCTGCGCCGCGCTATCGAGCGATTTCAAAGTTGCAGCAATCCCGGAGCCGTCGGGCGCCGCCAATCCACTCGCGGCGTCATCAAGCCTGTGAATGACCACCCTCGCCTCGGCGATCCCCTCTCGAAGATCTCGAGCGGCTGCCGAGACATCGGCAAACGTCTTGCGACCGTCGCCATCGATCGCCGTGCGCGCCGATGCGGCCGCGGCCTCGATATCGGCCGCCGCCCGGTCCAGGCGTGCAAACGCTTGTTCAGCCTTGCTGAACATTCCGCGACTAGATCGCAATTCCGCCGTGGTAGCTGTTACATTCGCAATAGCAGCCGAAACATTTTCGATATTCTCGTCGGACAAGGTCCGGTTGACCCTTTCCAGGGCCTGCGAAGCATCCGCCAACAATGCGCCACCTCCATCCATCAGGGATTGTAGCGAACTTTTTTCCGCCTTAATCACTGGGAGCGCTTCCTTGGAAACCTCCTTCAACAACGGCTTAGAGGGCGTCCCCGCACTGATCTGGATGTAGCTTCCGCCGGTTATGCCTTGCGACTCCGTCGCGGCGGTAGAATCGACGCGCACAGGCGTATCCTCGCGCAGGCGCACTCCTGCAAGCACCCTGTTTGGATTTCTGGGATCAAGACTAATACGCGTGATTTCTCCCACCGGAATTCCGTTGAACTGCACCTCGCCTCCCTCGCTCAGCCCGCGGACAGGACCATCGAAAATGATCCGATACTCGTCGAAATCACGCGCGAATTGGGATTGACCGAGCCAGAGGATGAAGCCGAAAGCCGCCGCTAGCAGAGCCAGCGTCAGGCCCCCAATCAGACCGTAGTTCGCGTCGCGTTCCATTAGCGGTTCCTTTCCTTGGCGCGCTCCGCCCGCCCTCCCAAAAACGCCCTGATCCAAGGATGGTCAGACCTCTCAAGTTCCGCGATTGGCGAAACCTCGACAATTTTCTGATCCGCAACCACGGCCACGCGGTCGCTGATGGAATACAGGCTGTCGAGATCATGGGTCACCATCACGACAGTAAGCCCCAGCGTGTCGCTCAGCGTCCGTATCAGCTGGTCAAATTCCGCGGCTGCGATCGGGTCGAGGCCCGAAGTGGGTTCGTCAAGGAACAGCAATTCTGGATCGAGCGCCAAGGCCCTCGCTACGCTTACACGTTTTCGCATTCCGCCTGAAAGTTCAGCGGGCATTTGCCGGCCCACCTCGGCATCGAGTCCGACAAGGCCGATTTTCATCAGAGCCACGGCCTCGAGCCACGGCTCTCTAAGACGGGTATGTTCGATGAGAGGAGCCTCGACATTTTCTTGCACACTAAGAGAAGAAAAAAGCGCGCCATTTTGAAACATGACGCCAATTCGGTGATTAATTTCCGTACGATCAAAGCGACTCCCAATTTTTTTCTGAAAGATTTCGATTGTCCCATGGCTAGGCGCAATCAGGCCCAAAATGGTGTTCATCAGGACGGATTTTCCACTACCGGACCCTCCGACGACACCAAGAATCTCGCCACGATGGACTTCTAGGTTCAAATCCTGGTGGATAATGTGATCGCCAAATCGGGTTTTAAGATTCTCCACCCGAATAACGACGTCCGGATCGCAAATCATATTTCGAGCACGTTGAAGAGAATTGCAAAGGCGGCATCCAGAAGGATGATTGCGAATAGCGCTTGGACAACGGCGACGGTCACCCGCCCGCCCAGATCCTCAACATCTCCGCGTACCGAAAGGCCGTGGCGACATCCGGCAAGCGCAATCACAATGGCCAGCACCGGTACTTTTGCCATTCCAACCCAGAAGTGTCGGATATCGACCGCAGCCGAGAGTCGTTCGGCGAAATATGTCGGGCTCACGTCGAGTATGCCCCAGCTGACGACAAGCCCGCCGGCCAACCCAGCCAGCATGGCAACAATCGCCAGGAGGGGCATAATTACAAGCAATGCCAATACGCGTGGCACAACCAGCGCGTCGAACAGGTCGATGCCCATCACCTTCATTGCCTGCGTCTCTTGATTCATTCGCATTGCGCCGATCTGGGCCGCGAAAGTGGAAGCGGACCGACCGGCAAGTAGTATCGCGGGAATGAGGACGCCGAACTCGCGGAGGACGGATATGCCAACCAGTTCGACGACCAGTTCCGATGCACCCAATGTCTTGAGCAGATCGCTTCCTATGAGAGCCACTACTGCGCCGATAAAGAATGTCATGATCGCTATGAGTGGCAGCGCATCGAAGCCGGCCTTCTGAATTGACGACGCCAGTGCGATCAGTCGCATCCTTTTGGGATGTGCAAGAGATTTCATGAGCGCCACCTCAAGTTGCCCGAGAAATCGAGCGCTTGCGCCGATTTCCTGGACAGCTCGATAAACTTTTTGGCCAAGACGCACGTGAAATGGGGGAGTTTTGATAGACGGGACATCGCGGTCGGCCATGGCCGAGCCCACCAGCGCGAACAGATCAGCAAGATTGGCGGGCAGGTCTGCGGTAAATGCCGCATTGGGTGCGAGAGTCAGGATGGCGAGCGCGCCTGCGCTGTCTATCCTTCCCAGGTTTCCGAAGTCGCTTGAGAAGGAGAGGTTCGAGGGACTCAGAACATGCCCGGAAAGGCCTGCGATCGAAATCGCTGTCCAGTCACCTTCAACGACCAACGTTGAAATGCCATCTCCTTCGCGAACGAAGATGTTCGGTGCTGTGCGCGCATTCATCGCAGCAAGTCTCCAACCGGTGTCGGGAGAGCGGATCGCCCGTGGCAACTTCCTCTCCCATAGCCCGTCGTCGAGCGGATCATGCCAGCAAGCGGGACCACTGACCCCACACATTTAACCATGCCGATCCACACATCGCGCCTTGCCTCAATGACATTATGTAGACGTCAGCGTAGCGTTATATCAGGTCGCTTGCAAGGAGTATGCTGCGCACAAATCGGCCGACAGATCGTTTGAATAAGCACAGGATACTCTTGCTAAGGTTAGATAAAATTGTCAGGTGAAATCCCTATGAGATTCTTTCTGAACCGATATCGCACCTTGGAGTTTATATTAACAACACTCGTAGGTGACATTAAATCTTTGCTTGCATTTGCCATCCCAGGCCGAGTGATTTTTGCAGGGCGATCCATGACAGCGTGAGCGCCGCCTTTCCCCGGACGAGGTCGGTTGCCGCCTGCTCCTGTTTGCGAAGCGTGCGATTTAGGTCAGCGCGCGAGATCACTCCGCCGGCAAATCGTTGTCGATCAAGATCGGCTGCGCCATCTGCCTGGGACTTGATCTGCGCGAACGCCACCAGGGCAGAGCGCTGCTGGCCAAAGCGCGACAACGCGCGCTCGGCGTCCTGAAGTGCAGAAAGCACTGTCTGTCGATAGTTGGCAACCGCCTCGGCACGGGCGGCGCTCGCCTGATCGACCGAGGCATCGACCCTTCCGAAATCGAGGAAGTTCCACTGCAGCTGCGGAATAGCGAGAATTGACGGGTTGCTCACATCAAAGAGATCGTCTGGCGACGTTCCGCCAAGTCCCAAGATTCCCATGAATGACAGCTTCGGAAATCGTGCGGCCTCCGCAACACCGATCCGAGCCGTTGCTGCCGCCAGGCTGCGTTCGGCCGCGCGGATGTCGGGCCGACGTGCGACAAGGTTTGAGGGGTCGCCCACCGCGACCTGTTCCGGCGGGAGGGGAACATCGAAGATCTGTTTCAGCGCTTCGTCCGTTGTCCCTGGGATCTGCCCAGCTAAAATGGCAAGCGCATCGAGCAATACCGCCGTGTCAGCTTCGGCCTCGGCGAGCTGAGACTTGAGCAACTCGAGCTCGGCATTTGCATTGCCGAGAGGGAACAGGGGCAAAACGCCTTGCTGATACCGTTGATAGGTTAGCGAGAGGATTTGATGCTGCAACTCGCACTCGGTTCGGTACGCTTTGGCTCGAAACTGGGCCTCGCGCAGGTTGACATAGGCATTGGCGACTTCGGCGGTCAGCTGGACCTTGGCATCCTCCACATTGGCAACCGCTGCCGCTGCCTGAGCGTTGCCGGCCTCGATCCGTCGCTGCGTTCCTCCTGCGAAATCCAGCTCCCAGTTAGCGTTGAGCCCGAGATTGTAGACACTGAGGCTATCATCCGCCTGTCCCTGCGGACTAACAGGCGCGCTCGCCGAAGGCGGGGCACTGTTCTGAATATCAAGGCCCGGCAAGCGGCCCTGAATAGCCGTCGCCTGGGTTCCAAGCGTCGGAAATCTTCCGGCCTTCTCCTGTCTCACGGATGCCCGCGCCTGCGCGATCCGCGCTTGCGCAGCCTGAAGCGAAGGATTGTCCGATAACGCGGCCTCGATAAGCCTGTTCAATTCCGGATCGTTCAAAAGGAGCCACCAATCTGCCAGCTCGGGCTCGGCATCGCTGACGTTACCGCCGGCACGGACAAAGCCGTCATTTCGGTTCGCCGAGAATACTTCTGGAGGCCCGGCGTAGTCTGGGCCCGCGACACAACCGGCCAGCAGAAACGAGGCGAGAAGCGATATTACAGATTTTTTTATCATATCAGGCTCAGTGCATCGAAAGGGAAACATTCCTGGGAAGCGGCTTCAAAAAGATGACCAAAGGAACGGTCATCAAGGTTAGGACGCCCATCGCCAAGAACACATCATTGTAGGTCATTACGAACGCGTCCCGCTGGATGGTCCGGCCTAGCATCGACATGGCACCCTCCATCCCGCCGAAGCTTTTCGCGAGTTCATCAAGATAAATCTGGAGCGAAACACTGTTGGCATTCAGCGTTTCTTCCATGCGCCGGCTATGGTGCCAGATCCGCTGGTCCTGAAACGAAGCCAGTCCGGCCAAAGCGAAAGATCCTCCGAGATTTCGAGCGGCGTTAAAAATACCGGAGGCATCGCCAGCATCTGTATTTGCCACTGAGGCTACGGTAGCCTGGTTCAGGAACATCATGGACAGAATCATGCCAACACCCCGAATAAGCTGGCTTTCGATGAATACGGCGCCCCCGGATTCCGCGGTGAGGCTTATGCTGACGAAACAGCTGGCCGCCATCAGAAGCATTGCGACTCCGACGGCAATGCGGATGTGGAGCCTACGGATCATTAAGGGCAGGATCGGCATAAGCACAAAGGCCGGAATACCCATCCAAAATATAACGAGCCCGGTTTGAAAAGCGTTATAATCCGATATGATCGCAAGAAATTGGGGAATGACGTAGGTCGAACCATACATCACCATTCCCAAGGCGAGAGCCATCACCGCAACGCTTCCGAATTGGCGATTGAGAAGGAGGCGGAGTTTCAGGACGGGCTTGGACGCATTCAGCTGCCCGTAGATCAGTGAAGCGAAACCGATGACGGCAATGAGGGCCAGCCAGCGAATAAGAGCGGATTCAAACCATTCCTCGCGATGCCCCTCCTCAAGCAACACAGTCAAAGCGCCCAACCCCAGAATCAGGCCGGCAATGCCCGCCCAATCAGCATCGGTCAGATACTCCCACTTCGGCTCTTCGTGAGGAAGCCCGACGAATAGCAGCAGCAGCAGCACAGCGCAGATTGGAACATTGACAAAGAAGGCATAGTGCCAGCTCAAATTTTCGGTCAGCCAGCCACCGATCAGCGGCCCCATGACCGGACCCAGAATCACTGTCATGCCGAACAGCGCCATGCCGATCGGCTGTTGATGGGGCGGCAATCTTTTCGCCACGATGGTCATCGCAGTCGGTATCAGCGCACCACCCATGAAACCCTGACCCGTGCGACCGATGATCATGGTCGTGAGGTCGGTCGCCATACCGCAAAGAATTGAAAAGCCGGTGAACGCGGAAACCGCAATGATGAGCAGATTTCGCAGTCCAAAAAGGCGTTCAAGCCAGGCGCTAAGCGGAATTACCACGATTTCGGCTACGAGAAATGCGGTGGCAATCCAGGTTCCCTCGGTGCCGCTGGCTCCGATTTCGCCCTGGATCACCGGAAGCGCGGAATTGACGATAGAGATATCGAGTGTTGCGAGCATGGCGCCAAGTGCGCCCGCTGCGACCGCTATCCACGCGGTGATATCGGCATTCCGCCTGTCTGCAGTCGGAGTACCAGAGGCGCTGTTCGATGCCAACTCGGCGGTCATTTGTCGGTACTCGAGATCTCTTTCAGCTCTCCGGCAGCATTTCGCGTGTCGACAACTGCCACAACCGACATGCCCGGGACGAGCAGACGACGCACTTTGGGCGAGGCTATTATCGCGATACGAACCGTTATCCGCTGAACAATCTTGGTGAAATTCCCTGTGGCGTTTTCGGGCGGCAGGATTGAAAATTCTGCTCCGGTTCCGGGGGAGATGCTCTCAACGCGTCCGGCAATCTCAAAGTCGGGAAGTGCGTCGACCTCGAGCTTGACCGGTTGCCCCGCCCGCAAAAGGCCGACCTGCGTCTCCTTGAAATTAGCGATGACGTAGATTTCGTTTACCGGAACCACCGTCATCAATCGCTGGCCGGGCTGAACGAATTGGCCGACCCTTACTGTTAGATCGCCAACGCGACCTCCCTTGCTGGCTCGCAGCAGGGTCGATGTGACATCTAGGTCGGCCGCTTCCAGCTGCGCGCGGGCCGCGTCAGCTTGGGCTTCGGTCTGGTCGATCTGTTTGAACAAGGTGGCCCTCCGACCGTTGGCGGCAGAGACTGCTGCCTGGGCAGCAACAAAGTCGGCGTGCGCTTGCTGCGCCTGTGTCTCATATTGTTGAAGCTTTTCTCGCGGCTCCGCACCGGTCGCGGCGAGGGGGCGATACCTCGCTACCTGCTCATTGGCGAGGTCGAGCGCCGCGCGCTTGGCGGCGAGTTGGGCCCGCGCCTGTCGAATCGCTGAGTCCTGTTCGGTTACTTGCGAGCGGATTGTGTCGGCGCCGGCCAGCGTCGCCGCAATCTGCGCACGCGCCTGTTGCGCCTGGGCTCTATAATCTCGCACATCCAGTTGCACGAGCGCCTCGCCGGGACTGACCCACCCGTTCTCAGAGACGAGCACCGCGTCCACGTATCCGGCCACTTTTGATGAAACCACAACGCTGTCGGCCGCGACATAGGCGTTGTCGGTCGACTGCATGTACTGCCCATAGGTGACATGCCTGTAATACCACCAACCACCTGCAATCAGCGCAGCAGTGATGGCTATGATGAGGATGAGGCGAAATTTGGGTTGCGATTTCAGGCTGGATGCGGGCGCGCGATCCTGTTCCCGCTCATTTGGTTCGTCGGTCATCTGCCTCTTTCGAAGGATTTTGGACATGTGCTAAGTCGCTTCATGGCGTGGCGTAGACCGTTCCATCCAGTTAGTAAAATCGTTTAGTAATTTGCGTTTTGGCATTCCCACGAAACGGACTAGGCAGCGGTATGAACGCAAATCTCGACACAATGCCGCCACGGCTTCGCGAAGGCGCCCTCACCGACGACGACCGTATGCTATATTTGATGGACGAGATTAGTCGGGGGGCGAGGCGCGCTTATGACGCACGGATTGCCAAGAGCGGCCTCAATCAGACGCAGTGGCGCATCATCGGACAACTTCTCCGCGAACCATCGTTGACGCAGGCCGGAATTGCCAAGCGACTAGAGTTGGAATCCGCCACGATCGGTCAAGCCGTCGCTGGCCTTTGTGAGAAAGGATTGATGGAAAGGCGACGAGCCAAAACGGACGGCCGGGCATGGCAGCTCATCCTGACCCAGGAGCTCGACAGGTTGTTGCCCCAACTGAGAGAATCCGCGGACGGGCTGCATAGGGTCTTATGGCGGAACGCCACGCGCGACGAAAAACGGACGTTGCTGGACATTCTTGTGCGGATTGCGTCGAATCTCGATCAGAGCCGGACCGATGCGGAATAGGACATATGCCTGGGTTCCGAGATAAACCGATAGGAGACATCGCACGCGCCGCCGAGATAGGACAGATTCTTGTCCGGCACGGCGCCAAAAGCCTGGCGGGCGCGCTCGGCGTCATTCCGCATCCTGCCAATTCAATCGATCCAGGTGAATTGCGGCCGGCGGCGGTCGTCGCACTCCTGCGCGACATTGGTCCGGTCGGAATAAAGCTTGGACAGCTGCTGGCGACGCGCAGCGATCTGTTTTCCAGGTCCTGGATTGCTGCCTTCGCGACGCTCCACGATCAGGTTTCTCCGGTGCCATTCGAAGAAATCGAGCCCATCCTTGCCGCAAGCTGGGGAGCTGACTGGCGAGGGGAATTCACCCAATTCGATGAACAACCACTGGCTTCGGCTTCGGTAGCGCAGACCTACTCTGCTTCGCTGCTCGACGGCGCCGGCGTTATCATAAAGGTGCGGCGTCCGGGCACTGCTGCGCGAATGGAGGCCGATGTGCGGCTGCTGTCGCGCCTCGCCGCCGTTGCCGAGGATCGATCCCCTGAAATCGCCCGCTATCGCCCCGTAGAGTTCCTGCGAACCTTTGGCAGAAATCTTGCCTGGGAAATGGATCTGGCAGCCGAAGCTCGTGCATGCGAGCGTATCGGTGGCTATCTTGACACGCTTGGGATCAAGACTCCAACAATTCATTGGGAACTGACGGGGATACGGGTCAACGTCCAGGAGCGGCTGTATGGAACGCCCGCGTCTGCGCTCGAGGCCGGCTCGACCGACCCACGCGTGGCGGCGTTCGCGAGACAATATGCGAATGCAGTCCTGCGCATGATCATTCTGAATGGCGAATTCCATGGCGATCCGCATCCGGGCAATGTTTTCCTTATCGGGGAACAGGATGTGGGCTTTATCGACTTTGGATCGGTCGGCACTCTCACGAAGGCGAGACGCGAGGAGCTGGTGCGACTTGTCATGGCTATAGCCGACGAGGACACAGCCGACGTCGCGAACGTGTTGCTCGAATGGGCCGGAAATCCAAAAGTTGACCGTGATGGGCTCACCCAGAATTTGGACCAGCTGATAGGTGAATTCAGAGGAACCGTCCTTTCGGGGATTGAGTTCTCGCATATTTTCAGCCGCGTGTTCGATCTCCTGCGAGACTATCAGCTCGCACTTCCGCCTGATCTGGCGATCCTTCTTCGAACATTGCTCACGGCGGAGGGGTTTGCGCGTTCCTTTGCGCCTGGTTATAATATTGGGGAGGAAACACGCCCCATCATGTTGGAGCTGTTCGCGGAAAGATTCTCTCTCGGCCGAAATCAGCCCAATCTAAAAAAAGTTCGCCGAAAACTCCTCGCCTTGGCGGCGGTCATGCCCGACCTTCTCGATAACGCCGCCGTGATCGCCAAGTCCGGGTACGTGCCTGTCCAGATCGATCCGGCCAGTTTTGAACGGCTTGCAGCCATTCGCCGCGCGAGCCAGCCTGTCAAAGGTCCTGTGGCGGCCGCACTTATCGTCTCCGCGGCGCTGCTTGCGAATCAGTCCTGGGTGCTTGCAAGTGTTGCACTGGCTCTTGCCGGGTTGGTTCTTCTGCGCAAATGGCGATAAGATCGTTGCTCAGCCTGAACGGGCCAGCGTCCAATATCAGGCCAATTCAAACTGGAGTTTATGATGACCCTGCAGAAGCCAGTCAATCCGGTCCCCGCAGCCACCATGCTGTTGCTTCGCGACGAGCCGGAGTTCCAGGTGCTGATGGTCAAGCGGCATCACCAGATCGATTTTGCATCCGGCGCGCTGGTCTTTCCGGGTGGAAAGCCTTCTGCTGCCGATGAAGCGCCTGAATGGGCCGATTATTGCAGGGGTTGGAAAACGCTAGATCCTACGCAGCGCACCCTCCGGATTGCCGCGATTCGTGAAGCCTTTGAGGAAGCAGGCATCCTGCTGGCCGATCATCGCGACGGTAGCGAGTTCGAGGATATTTGCGATCTTGAAAGCCGCAAAGCCGTCGAGCGAGGCGAGCGCGAATTTTTCGACATTGTGCGTGAGGCCGATGTGCAACTGCGCCTTGATCGCCTGAGCGAGTTCGCGCGGTGGATCACGCCCAGCTTTATGCAAAAGCGCTTCGACACTCATTTCTTCGTCGTTCGCGCCCCAGAGCGCCAGATCGCAGCATGTGATGGATATGAAACCGTTGATGCGGAATGGCTTTCGCCAAGCAAAGCCCTGAAACTGGGTGTCAGCGGTGAACGAACGATCATCTTTCCTACGAGATTGAACCTGCAACTGCTAGCCGAAGCTGCGAGCGCAGACGATTGCGTCGCGCGGGCCAAGGCTCGCGAAATCGTGCCGGTCCTTCCAGAAGTCATCCAGCGAGACGGCACGAACATCCTCACTATTCCCGCCAACGCGGGATACGGCGCAGCGTATGAAATTTTAAGTTGAAAGGCACTGTTGGCACGCCCCCCTCGACTCGCGGGCGCACGAGAGCTAGGTCAGCACAGATCCGCCATTTGATGCTGGGACCTCTGAAAGGTAGCGAGTACCTCCTGGTTGAGCTCTACTCGCGATTTCAGACAGTCGAGCGTCGTGTGAAACACGCGTCACGCAGGCATGTCAGTATTGCTGCTCGGGAACATGCAGAATCAGACCTTCCACCAAGGGCTCGATGGGAATCTGGCAAGCGAGGCGACTATATTCGTTCGCCCCTTCCGCAAACTGCAGGAGGTCTGCCTCCGCACCGCCTTCGGCCAAGCGGCCGACCTTGTCGATCCAGGCCGGATCCACAAACACATGGCAGGTTGCACAAGCGCACACCCCGCCGCAATCACCGTCGATGCCCGGCACATCGTTGAACAGCGCCGCTTCGCGCGCTGTCTCACCTTCGGCTATGTCGACTGCCCTCCGCGTTCCATCGCTGGAAACGAACGTCACTTTGACCATATCAAGCTCCGCTTTTTTTGAATCAGCCAATCAGCGGGCGTGGAGCCTCACCGGCAGTTTCGTAATCCCTCGCACTAGGTTCGAGAACAGGCGCTCGGGTTCACCGGTCACTTCGATCTTCGCGAACCGCTTGTGGATCTCTTCCCAGATGATCCGTAGTTGCAGTTCTGCGAGCCGGTTGCCCATACAGCGATGAATGCCATAGCCGAAAGACAGATGATGCCGTGGGTTCTTACGGTCTATGATGAACTCGTCCGCCCTGTCGATGACCGTCTCGTCGCGGTTACCCGACAGGTACCACATCACAACCTTGTCGCCTTTTCTGATCTTCTTGCCGCCGATCTCCCAATCTTGCAGCGCCGTGCGGCGCATATGGGTCAGCGGTGTCTGCCAGCGGATGATCTCTGGCACCATGCTAGTGATGAGCCCAGGATCGTTATTCAATTTCAAATACGCGTCCGGGTTCTGGTTCAGTGCCAGGACACCACCGCTGATCGAGTTGCGCGTGGTGTCATTGCCGCCCACGATAAGCAGCAAGAGGTTGCCCAGAAACTCCAGGAAGGGCATGTCCCGTGTCGCCGGAGAATGCGCCATCATGGAGATCAGGTCATTCTTCGGCTCCGCATTGATGCGCTGCTCCCACAGACCCTTGAAATACATTGCGCATTCGATCAGCTCTGCGCGCCGCGCCTCATAGGATGCGACGATCCCAGTTTCAGGGGCGGCCGTTGTGACGTCGGACCAGCGCGTGAGCTTGCGGCGTTCCTCCCACGGGAAGTCGAACAGGGTCGCAAGGGTCATTGTGGTCAATTCGACCGCCACCTTATCAACCCAATCAATATCTTCGCCGACCGGCAAGTCGTCGAGGATTTGGCATGCTCGTTCGCGGATAGTTGGCTCAAGCAGCAGCAAGTTGGACGGCGCGACCGCACCAGTAACGGCCTTTCGTTGCTGGTTGTGCTTTGGTGGGTCCATCGCGATGAACATTTCAAGTTCAAGCGCGCTTTTCGCCGAGTGCATGTCCTCGATGGCGATACCGCCGAGCTTCGCCTCTGACGAAAATACCTTATGGTTGGTGTCCACGGCCATGATGTCGTCGAACTTTGTAATCGACCAATATGGTCCGACATAGCTTTCGCGGCAGTAGTGGACCGGCTCCTCTCGGCGAAGCCGCTCGAAGAACAGGCCGACCGTGTCTTTCTGGAAAAGGCTCGGACGCGCAACATCAATCTCGTCGATCGGGATGAAAGCGACCTTTTCGCGGATATTCGGCTCCACCATGTCGGTATCCATGTCGCGCCCTTCGTCGATAACAGCACAATTGCCCTACTTGAAATCGTAAATCCCTTCTGAGGCTCAGTCAATAATGCTTATAAGGTTTTATCATTTTTTTGCATCTGAAACATTTTTATCTCACGACCATGGACATAAACGGAACTTAAATCTTATAAGGCTTCGTGACAGGGGTGAGGCAGAGTGATGTTGCTGAAAGTCGAAAACGCGAAGAAAGCTAAGCGCGCACTCTCGCTTGCCCAGCACATCGTTCGCGATATCGAGGCAGGTGCACACGCCCCGGGCGACAGGTTGCCGCGTGAGGAAGAAATGCTTGCGCGATATGATGTCGCGCGAGCGACCTTGCGCGAAGCGCTCCGCTTCCTTGAGCTCCAGGGCGTTATCCATCTTCAGCTGGGCCGTAGCGGCGGTCCGGTGGTTGCGCGTCCGCAGACCGGCGACTTTGCAAACAGTCTCTCGCTAATTCTGCATTTCATGGACGCCGACCTCAGAGGCCTGCTCGAACTACGTGAAGCGATCGCCGCGGATGTTGCCGCCTACGCCGCCCAGCGCGCGACTACCGGCGACCTGAGCGCACTCGCCGATTGCCTCAAAGAGCTGGAACGAAATGAAGCCGGAGGCCAGTTCGAGGAACTGAACCGTCGTTTTCATGACCTTCTCGGCTGGGCCAGCGGCAATCCATTGTTCGGGCTATTAACGTCGACGCTGCATTTAATTACGCGCGAATTCTCTCACTCACTTGGCTATTCGGCGCAGGAGCGAGCGGTCCAATTGCGATTCCTCCGCCGTGTCCTCGAAGCAGTACGCACCGGGGATTCCGAAGCGGCGCGTCAGGCCATGGCCCGGCTCGTCTCGGGATCCGCGTCCTATCTGGCAGAGCGAAGCCCCGAGCTTGTATCCCAGCGTGTCAGGTGGGGGCAGATTTAGAAAATTGCGTCTGATCGGGCGCGGAACGGAGAGGGTAGGATAATGGCGCTGAAGAGCCCTGTTTGCAAAATTCTCGGGATCGAATATCCGATTCTTCTGGCTGGAATGGGCGGGGCGAGCGTGCCTGCACTCGCTGCCGCGGTGTCGAACGCAGGCGGACTTGGTGTTCTCGGCGCTGCCGCATGCTCGCCCGACCAGTTACGTAGCTGGATCAGGCAAACCCGCGAGATGACCGACATGCCTTTTGGGGTCGATACCTTGCTGCCGGCGTCTGTCAGGCGCGGTTCGGCGCCGGAGAGCGGAGGTGTAGCAGAAAACCCCCTGGCTTTGCTCGGCGAATATCAGGAGTTCACCCGCGAATTCATGGAGCGCGAGCATTTGCCCGCAGTGGACGCCGCCACGGCGATGCGCGCGGCGGGCGCCCCGGACATGGGCAAGGGCGGACTGCAGCTGTTCTCGCGGGAGTTCTTCGAAGCGCAGATGGAAGTAATCATCGAAGAAAAAGTGCCGGTCTATGCCGCAGGCCTTGGCAATCCCGAACCGTGGATGGAACGCCTTCATGCCAATGGCACCAAGGTCATGGCGGTGATCGGAAAGGTCAAGCACGCCCTGCAGGTAGTGGAATCGGGTATCGACCTGATCGTCGCGCAGGGTCACGACGGCGGCGGCCACAACTCTCCTGTCGGAACCTTCTCGCTGATTCCGCAAGTGGTTGATGCAGTCGGCGATCGTGTTCCCGTAATCGGTGCGGGAGGAATAGCCGATGGTCGCGGAGTCGCCGCAGCGATGATGCTCGGCGCCCAGGGGGCGTGGATCGGATCGGCGTTCCTCGCAACCGACGAAGCAGGTATCGAACAATTTCAGAAAGAAGCCATCACCGAAAGCGGCGATGCCGATACGGTGGTCAGCCGATCGCTAACGGGCAAGCCTGCCCGGATGATTCGGAACAAATGGGCCGATGCTTGGGTGGCGGCCGGCAAAGAGCCGCTTCCGATGCCTTATCAGTCGATGGTTTCGGGGCCTGTCATGGCTTCTGGCATCAAGGCCGCACGCAAGGACATCATGCCCGGCTTCGCAGGCCAGGGGATTGGTCTGATCGATGCGATCCGCCCAGCGGCAGTCGTGATGCGCGACCTTATAGAGGGCGCGGAGAGAGCATTGGCCGGCGCCGGAACTCATTTCTGACCGGCGAGCGAGACAGGGACGCGGCATGAATCTTTCATCCACCCTTTCCTTTGCCGACAAGGCAGCAATCACCGGGGTCGGCCAGACCGATTTCGTCAAGGGCACCGAGCGGACTGCAGTGGAAATGATGCTCACCGCCTCGCGCCGGGCCATCGCGGATGCTGGACTGAAACCCTCCGATATCGACGGCATGGTGCCGCCGCCAATCTATACGACGTCGGAGGAGATGGCCGCCAATCTGGGCATTGATGTGCTGCGCTATGCGGCAACCGTGCACATGGGCGGCGCCAGCCCGACAACGGCACTACAGAATGCCGCCATGGCGATCGCCTGTGGTCTATGCGATCATGTGCTCGTGACACTGGGCTGGAACGGCTATTCCGCTCTCAGACCTAAGCCGGGCGCCCCGCCCACCCGGCCGATGAACATGAACACCCTGACCAATACGATCCAAGGCTACTACAGCCCCTACGGCGTATTGTTGCCGGTGCAGATGTACGCCTGGCTGGCGACCCGTCACTCGAAGCTCTACGGCGTTGGCGAAGATGCGATGGCGGCCGTGGCGCTCGCCTGCCGCCGTCATGCGCAATTGAATCCACGCGCCTTTACCTATGGCCGCGAACTCGACGCGGAAACCTATTATTCGGCGCGCTGGATATCTGAGCCGTTTCGCCTCTACGATTGCTGCCTCGAGACCGATGGCGCCTGTGCTGTCGTCCTCTCGCGCATGGACCGTGCCAAAGACATGCCGCATGTGCCCGTCAGCATCGCCGGCGCGGCCGAAGGCCATCCCTATCCCGCCGACGACATCCCTTCCCGCCCCGACCCCTTCAAGATCGGCCTCAGCGATGCCGCCCCGCGCGCATTCGATATGGCGGGCGTCACGCGCGACGACATGGACTTCCTCCAGATCTACGATTGTTTCACCTATATCGTTCTGCTGCAGCTCGAATCGCTCGGATATTGCGAGCCTGGCGCGCAGGCCGAATTTGTCGCCAATGGCCAGATCGAGCTGGGCGGGCGCTTACCGATCAACACCCATGGCGGCTTGCTTAGCGAGGCGCATGTCTGGGGTCTCAACCATGTTGTGGAAGCAGTACGACAGCTGCGCCATGACTGCGGCGAGCGTCAAGTGATCGGAGCCCAGACCGGCCTTGTGACAGGCTGGGGAGACCTTGGCGATGGCAGCATCGCGATCCTCAGGAGGTTTGCATGAGCGACGAGCATGATGTGCCTCCCAAGGCGCGGCCCTCCGCGCAGGCAACGCCGGCCAAGCCGCAGCCGCGGCCGCAGGACCCGATCGAACAGGAGTTCTGGAGGCTGTGCCAGGACGGTCAACTCTATTTCCAGCGTTGCGGAAGTTGCGGCATCTTTCGCCACCTGCCTCGCTACATGTGTGCACGATGCGGCTCGCCAGACTATTCCTGGGAACCCAGCAGCGGCAAGGGCACGCTTTTTTCCTGGACCGTGACCCATCAGGCGCTGCACCCCGCTTTTGCCGCCGACGTCCCGTTCGTGGCTGCCGTGGTGGAACTTGAGGAAGGCGTGCGCATGGCCACGCGCCTCGTGGATTGCGAGCGTGACATCCTCGCACTCGATCTGCCGGTCGAACTCGATTTCGAAATGATCGGGGGGGACTTTCGCCTTCCTGTTTTTCGTCCGCGTGAAGGGTAGAGACGACATGGATCTCGACTACGGCCCCCAATATGACGCCTTCCGCGCGGAGATCCGCGCCTTCATCAATGCGCACAGACATTTGGCGCCACCCTCCGCCACCCGGTTCTCCCGGCCCTCAGCCGAAGCTATCCGATGGCAAAAGCTATTGATCGAGCACGGCTATACGGCGCGCACGATACCGGCCGAATATGGCGGCTACGGAGCGGCGCCGGATATACTCAAATCGCGCATTATCGCGGAAGAGTTTTCGCGAGCTCGGCTTCCGAGCGGCTTGGCGAACCAGGGCATCTCAATGCTCGTCCCGACTTTGCTCGAGTTGGGCACCGATGAACAGAAGCGGCGGTGGATCGCAGCAACGCTGACGGGCGAAGTCGTGTGGTGCCAAGGATATTCCGAACCCGGTGCGGGATCGGACCTCGCCAACCTCAAGACCAGCGCGCGCATCGAAAATGGAGAATTCGTTATAAATGGCCAGAAAATCTGGACCAGCACCGCGAAGCAAGCCGACATGATCTTTTGCCTTGTGAGGACCGAACTCGAGGCCTCGAAGCATAGCGGTATCTCTTATCTGATTTTCTCGATGGACATACCGGGGATCGAGGTACGCCCCTTGAAGACGATGACCGGTCACGCCGAGTTCAACGAGACATTCTTTACTAATGTGCGGGTTCCGGTGGACCAGATCGTCGGCCAGCGAGGACAGGGCTGGTTCGTCGCGAACGCAACGCTTGGCCACGAGCGCGGAATGCTGGGCGATCCCGACGCACTCGAGAACCGGCTGCAGGCATTGATTGGCCTGATGCAGCAGGAATCCATCGGCGAAGGTCGGGCGATCGACAATGCGGTCCTGCGCGACCGGCTGGTGGCGCTCCAGGCCGAAGTGACGGCGATGAAATGTAATGGAATGCGCATTCTATCGAACAGCCTCAAGGGCGAGCCTGGCGGCATGGCGAAGCTGATCGTCAAACTGCAGAGTTGCGAGGTCGCGCATCAGATCTCTGCGCTGGCGATCGACGCGATGGGCGAGATGGGCATTTTGTATCACCGCAGCCCGCGGGAACGAGACGGAGGGGCTTGGCAATGGAACTATATGTTCCAACTCGGCCTCATAATAGGTGGCGGCACCGCGCAGATCCAGAAGAACATCATCGCCGAACGTGGCCTAGAGATGCCGCGCGAGCCGAAGCTGGCGCGGATTTCCGACGAAGCGAAGGGAGCGGCAGGCATGCAGACCGACAGGCAGGGAGCGGCGTGATGGACTTCGGCCTTTCGCAGGATCAGCAGATACTGCGCGACGCAGTTGCGCGGTGTCTTGCCGATACCTCCCCGCTTGAGCATGTCCGCGAATGTGCCGGGCGCGACAACCCGTTAAGTGACACTATTTTCGGAGCCCTCCACGATCTGGCGGTCCCAGCCATGCTTGTCCCCGAAGAGCATGGTGGCCTAGGCATGACCCTTCTCGACGCTGCGGTCGTGGCGGAACAACTCGCCTATGCGGTCACACCAGCGCCATTTCTAGCCAGCGTAGTTCTCGCCCCGATCGCGCTGAGCGAGGCAGGAACTAACAAGCAAAAGTGCCAATGGCTTCCGAAGATCGCGCGTGGCGAGGCCCGTATCGGAGTCGCGATTTCCGCGACGGTCCAGGCGCGCGACGGCGCGGGAGTTCAATTCGTCGAAGGGAAGCTTAGCGGCACCGCCCTGTTCTGCCTCGATTTCGAAGGCGCGGACGCGTATCTCGTAGCGGACGCCGGTGGCAGGCTGCACCTCGTCCCAGCCCTAGCATCGGGACTCAAGGCGACCCGCCTCACCACCATCGATCGCACGCGCAGCGTGGGAGAATTGTCCTTTGCGGCTGTCGAGACCGATCCGCTTGCCGACGACGGCGGCACAGCATCGGCTCGGCTGCGCGATGCTGGCCGCGTGATCCTTGCCGCCGACAGCTTAGGCGCAGGGCAGGCCATGATTGAAAAGGCGGTCGATTATGCTGGTCAGCGAGAGCAGTTCGGCCGCCCTATCGGCAGCTTCCAGGCGGTAAAGCACATGTGCGCCGAAATGGCCGCACGCCATGAACCGTGCCGCGCGCTGGTCTGGTACGCCGCCCATGTCTTCGATGCGCTGCCGGAGGATGCATCTCTCGCGGCTTGCCATGCGAAATCCCTCACGGGCGACGTCCACCGATTTGTCGCCCGCACCGCCACTGAAGTGCATGGCGGGATGGGGTTCACCGATCTGCTCGGCCTGCACTACTGGTTCAAACGGATCGGCTTCGATCGGCAGGTCTTGGGTGGCCCCGAAGCGGTGCGAGCCGAGGCAGCGGCTCTGCAGGGTTGGACGAGAGCAGCCTGATAGTAACGGGAGTCATGCGCCCCGATGCTGCGGCCCCGTCCAGAGAGGAGAATCAATGTGATCGACTGGAATCTCGGGGATATTCTCGACGCGATCGAGCCCTTCATGCCCGAAGATGCGCCGGCTCTGATACATGGAGACCGGATCGTCACCTGGCCCGAGATGTCGGCGCGCTCGAACAATATCGCCCGCGGGTTGCGCCAACGCGGCATCCGCGATGGCGCGAAGGTCGCCTTCTATATGCGCAACCGACCCGAATATGGCGAGTTGATGGCGGCCTGCTTCAAGGGGCGTTTGACGCATGTGAACATCAATTACCGTTATCGGGCCGAAGAGGTGTTTTATATCTTCGACGATTCCGACAGCGAGGTCATCGTTTACAGTTCGGAATTCCGCGACACTATCGTCGAACTCAACGACCGGCTTAGGAAGGTTCGCACCTTCGTCGAAATTGGCGAGCTGTCTTCAATCGCGCCCTTTGCGATCCACTATGAGACTCTCGCGCAAGAGGGGGACGGATCGGCGCTCGGCATCACACGCTCGCCCGCCGATCTGCTTTTCATCTATACGGGTGGTACGACCGGAATGCCCAAGGGCGTGATGTGGCGTCATGATGACATGCGCAAGGCCCAACTCGACGCACAGAAGTTGCTCGGCCCCGTTCCAGAGACACTCGAAGAAAATGTCGCGCTGATCGCCCGCGAAGGCCCGGGCAGGCGCACGCTTTCCTCTTGCCCGCTGATGCACGGAACGGGCTTTATCACTGCGATCGGCACGCTGATGTCTGGCGGCGCGATAGTTACGTTGGAGGCATGGTCTTTCGATGCCGAGGAACTGTGGGATACGGTGGAAAGGCACAAGGTGGAAGGTATAGCGATCGTGGGCGACGCCTTTGCCAAGCCAATGCTTTCCGCGCTCGACGACCACCCTGGCCGCTGGGATACCAGCAGCCTCGTTACAATCCTCTCTTCCGGTGTGATGTGGAGCAAGGAGGTCAAGTCCGGCCTGTGCCGGCATATTCCGCAAATCGTACTGATGGACAGTTTTGGCGCATCCGAAGGCCTCGGCTTCGGCCTTGCCGTCACCACTGCGGAGGGCGGCACGAACACCGCGAAATTTGGGATCGGCGAGTTCTGCGATGTTTTCGACGAAACCGACCAGAAAGTCGAACCGGGGAGCGGCGTGCCGGGATTTATCGCCCGGAAGGGTGCGATCCCCATAGGCTATTACAAGGACCCCGAGAAATCCGCGAAGACGTTTCGCACGATCGATGGGGTGCGCTATTCCATTCCGGGCGACTGGTGTCGGGTAGAAGCCGATGGCAGCCTGACCTTGCTCGGCCGCGGAAGCGTCTGCATCAACACGGCGGGAGAGAAAGTTTATCCCGAGGAGGTCGAGGAAGTGCTCAAGACCCATCCCGCCATCGGGGACGCGCTGGTCGTAGGCGTGCCGGATGATAAATGGGGCCAAGCCGTAACCGCGATCGTCCACCTCAACGACCACGCCCAGTTCGACGAACAAGCGGTCAAAACCCATGTGCGCGCACATTTGGCGGGATACAAAACTCCCAAGACCATAATTCCGACAGACATCCCCATGCGAGCCTCGAACGGCAAGGCCGATTATGCAACGGCAAAAGCGATTGCCGAACGATCGAATGTCGCGACGTGAGATCGACTGGCTCTCCCGATTACGATGCCGTGATCGTCGGTGCAGGCTTCAGCGGCATCTATCTGCTGCACAAATTGCGTGACGCCGGGTTCAAGGTGCTGCTGGTAGATGCGGCCGCCCAGCCCGGCGGCATTTGGTACTGGAATTGCTATCCCGGTGCCCGCGTGGACTCGCAGGTACCGCTCTATGAGTTTTCGATACCCGAGGTTTGGAAATCATGGGCCTGGAGCGAGCGCTTTCCCGGATGGAAGGAGCTCAGAGCCTATTTCCGGCATGTTTGCGATACGCTGGGCCTTTGGCCGCTTATGCGGATGGGATCGAGGGTCCAAAGCGCAAGGTTCGATGAAGAGGGACGACGGTGGCGCCTGCAGCTTGAGGGCGGGGAAGGAATATCGACACACTTCCTTCTGCCCGCTTTGGGATTCGCATCGAAGCCGTATATTCCCGATATGCGAGGAATCGCGGCGTTCGAAGGCGATTGGTGTCACACGGCGCGATGGCCGCAACAGGGTATCGATCTTTCGGGCCGCCGGATCGCCGTCATCGGCACTGGTGCGAGCGGAGTGCAGATCGCGCAGGAGGCCGCCAAATGCGCAGAAAAGCTGACCTTGTTTCAGAGGACTCCTATTCTGGGCCTGCCCATGCGCCAGGAACGGCTTACCGAAGACATTCAGCAGCGTGATAAGCAGGGCTATCCCGCCATTTTTGTTCGGCGCAAGCGAACGAACGGGGGATTCGAATGCCAGTCGCTTGACATCTCCGCGCTCGATGTAGACGCCACGACGCGCAACAACCATTTCGAGACCCTGTGGCGGCAGGGCGGCCTCAAATTCTGGTACAACAACTTTGCCGACATACTGACCAATCGCGAAGCGAACCGCTACGCCTATGAGTTCTGGCGCAAAAAGGTTCTCGCGCGGATTATCGACCCCGTTCTGGCCGAGAAACTTGCGCCTGCGGAGCCGCCGCATCCTTTCGGCACGAAAAGACCCTCGCTCGAACAGGGATATTATGAAATTTTCGAGCAGGATAATGTCGCGCTGGTCGATCTGAAGGCAAACGCGATCATCCGTATCGAGCCCCAGGCCATCAAGATGGAAGACGGTGAGGTCGAATGCGATCTGATCATTTTTGCGACCGGCTTCGATGCCGGGCGTGGCGGGTTGATCGACATGAACATCACCGGGAGGGAGGGGCTTCCCCTTTGGCAGGCGTGGGAAGACGGTGTGCGCGCCTATCTCGGCATGGCGGTGTCGGGTTTTCCCAACATGTTGTTCGCTTATGGTCCTCTCAGCCCGTCGGGTTTCGCCAATGGCCCGACAAGCGCGGAAATACAGGGCGACTGGATTTGCGATTTCATGGTCTGGTTGCGTAGGAGGGACATCGATCTTTTCGAGGGCAAACCGGCTGCCGAAACTGGCTGGACTGAAATGGTTGCCGCGGCTGGCGCGATGACGCTCTTTCCCGAGGCGGCCTCATGGTACATGGGCGCGAATATTCCGGGAAAGAAGCGCCAGCTCATCAATTTTCCGAGCGTGTCTGGCTATGCCGCGCTCTGCGACGAAGAGGCGGCCGGCAGCTATGCTGGCTTCGCTTTCGAAAAACTCACACGCAAGGACGGCCCAACAATATGAACGAGGCGGTAAAGATTGAAGATTGCCCCGAGGACATCGACGCTCTCTGGGCGGGCGATGGTTCGCATCTGCCCGAATGGTTCGTTTCCGCTCTCAGGGTGCCGCGCGAGGAAGGCTATGTAGAGATCGAGGGTGCCAAAGCGCATTACTTTCGCTGGGGCGACCGGGCGAAACCCAAGGTACTGATGACGCACGGTTTTCTCTCGCATGCCCGCTGCTTTTCCTTCATCGCGCCGTTTCTGGCCGAAGATTATGATGTGGTGGCCTTCGATCTTGCCGGCATGGGCGACAGCGAAATGCGAGGGCACGCCGACCCCTTGGCCAGGGGGCGCGAGTTCGGCGAAATTGCCGAAGCGCTTGGACTGTTTGCGGATGGCCACAAGCCCACGATCATTGCCCACAGTTTCGGTTCTGGCGCAGCGTTGACGGCCGTCACCCAATCGCCCGATACCTTCTCCGGCATTGTGGTTTGCGACCTGATGGTCATGCGACCTGCGCTCTTGCAAGCGTATTGGAATCTCCGCCGCGCCAGCCCCGGATCCGGCGACCCGGACAAAGCCAAAAGTCGCTATCCCAGCTACGACGCGGCGCGCAGTCGATACGTCCTTTCCCCACCCCAGCCTGTCGGTGAGCCATTTCTTTTGGACTATATGGCCTTTCATTCTCTGCGGCGTGACGGGGAGGGTTGGACGTGGAAATTCTCTCCCGAAGTGTTCCGGAGGAGCAACCGGCCCGACGAGTGGCTCACCATCGGCGAGCGCCTAGTGAACGCGCCGGGCCGCAAGGCTATCGTTCACGGCGAGGAGAGCCAGCTCTTCAACCGGGATTCCGTGGCATATGTTCGTGAACTGGGGGGAGGAGCCATTCCGATCATTGCCGTGCCTCAAGCCCGCCACCATCTGATGCTCGACCAGCCGCTGGCCTTTGTCACCGCGTTGAGGAGCCTTCTCCGGCTTTGGGAAGCGCCGACTTGAGCAACGTCTAGCGCGATTTTATGGTTGCATGCGACCGTAATGGCGATGCGAGAATTGCCGATCCAACATTTAGTTAAACGATGAGGCCTCTTTTGCACAGCAAGACATAAATACTAAGGCCGAGGCAGAAATAACCAAGCAGAGTTCATATGTTCTGTTTAGATCTTCTTCTCTTGCCTGTGTTGCTTGGCGCCACAAAGAAATCTATCGTGGCACAGTTGGTCGATATGCCTTCCGAGGCAAACAGCAAGGCAAGGTCATGGAGCCACAAAAGGCTGTCCAGCTTCGGCGGGACATGCGCTCGGGATCGGGCGTGCCGTACCGCAGCCGCATCCAAAAGTCGTCGGCGCGCGCTCGACCGTGCCAAGGCTGAAGCGCTGACAGCAAGCATCGGATGTATAAACTGATTTCTTCGGATCTGAGATGGAACACCTCCCAGCGCCCCGAGCAATATAATAAAGTGCCATAATAAAGTTCTTTACCAAATACCGAAAAACTGCTCAGCTTCAAGCCGGGCGGCGAGAATCTTTTCCTCTCCGGAAATCTCCTTCTGGCCACCTCTCAAACTCGGGGCAGCTCGGCGAGCTGCCCCATTTTTGAACATCGACTACCGGGGAAAAGGACGGGTTCGCGTAAGAAACTAAAAAATCGAGACAGGGAGAGAAGGGTGATGAATAACAAAGCTTATTTGTTGGCAAGCGCCGTCCTGATGGCGTTGCCACAGGTCTCAAATGCTCAGGAAGCCATAGCTGAAGAGCCAGATGGCGGTAACGATGTCATCGTCGTGACGGCGCAACGTCAGGCGCAAAGCTTGCAAGACGTGCCGATAGCTGTCAGCGCATTCAGCGCTGAGGCGCTTGAAAGCCAGCAGATCGAAAATGCCTCGGATCTACAGCTGACGCTGCCCAATGTATCTTTCTCGAAAGGCAATTTCACCTCAGCTTCATTCACTATTCGCGGCGTTGGCGACCTGTGCGTCGGCGTCACCTGCGATGCTGCGACCGCAATTCATGTCAATGGATCACCCTTGTTCGGAACACGCCTGTTCGAGACCGAATATTTCGATCTGGAACGGATTGAAGTCCTTCGCGGACCTCAAGGCACCCTGTTCGGTCGGAATGCGACCTCCGGGGTCGTGAATGTCGTGACCGCGAAACCCAAACTCTCCCGTTTCGAGGCTGAAGCGCAATTCGAGTATGGCAATTTCAACAGCATCGAAGCGCGTGGCATGGTCAATGTCCCGATCGGGGATATGATCGGCGTGAGACTGGCGGGCATATATGTGAACCGCGACGGTTATACGACGAATCTTTATGATGGATCGGACATCGACACTCGGGACCTTTACGCGTTGCGAGGCTCACTTCGTTTCGAGCCCGGTCCTGATACGACGATCGATCTCATGGGCTATTATTTCCGGGAAAAGGACACGCGCCTCAGAAACCAGAAACAAACGTGCCAACGCGATCCATTGGGCGTGCTCGGATGCCTGAACAATCGACGTGATTTCGATACCACGAACGCAAATTCCACGGTCGGTGCGACGCTCAGTTCTTCCGAGTTCTTCGCCATTCAGGGCATTCCCGCCGTACTCGGCCTTGGCAGCCTTTATGGCCCTGACGGGTTTTCCGGGTTTCAGGAGCCTGGCGATGTGCGTGTCGTCAACACGGCCTATACGCCCTTCTATTTTGCGGAAGAGCTACAGGTGCAGGCGCGCCTTGAGCAAAAATTCGGCGCGATGACCCTGACGGCCACCGGCATTTATCAGGATACTGAAGTCGATTCTAGGCAGGACTATTTTCTTGGAATTCAAAGCCGTGCCGGTTTCGCCCCGGCGCTCAATACGCTGGCCTTTTTTGCGGCTAACGGATTGCCGACGGGTCTTGCTCCGCCGGCGCCGGCCTTCATTCCCGGCTCCTCGGCCTATTTTTCGCCGATTGCCGGCGCTCTCATCCCGGACGGTCCGCAGGGCGTGCTGTGCACCTCGGATAATGATGATGGAAGCAGAGGCGCTTTCGAAGGGAACTCGCTGTGTTCCGAAACGCCGCTTTCTTTCGATCGATCTTCGGAACAACGCGAATCGTGGAGCGGAGAGCTCATCCTTACGAGTGACTTCGACGGGCCGTTCAATTTCCTGTTGGGGGGAATTTACGCGAAATCGAAAACCACCGACAATAGCTATTATGTGAACTCGTTTGCGCTCGATTACGCCAGTGCCATATTGGGTTCATTCGGCTCCTTGTCGGGCGGCCTTCCGCCATCCTATTTCGCGACGTCGATGTATCGGAACAACTCGCTGGAATCGAATCTGGAGAGCTATGGGATTTTCGGCGAGGTCTATTTCGATCTAAGCGACCGGCTGACGTTGACCGGGGGGCTGCGTTACAACAATGACAAGAAGGATGTAACGGCGCGTACGACACTGATCAGTTTCCTGAACCCTTATGCCAACGATGGAGATCCGTTCGATACCCCGATAACGCCTCTCACCGGGCCGTCTGGACTTTTCGATGCCGACCCGGGGACACCGGGCCAACAGCTCGCCCAGTTTCGCGAAGTAAGCTTCGACGAAATTACCGGACGAGCAGTTCTGGCCTTCGAGGTTACGCCGGACAATTCACTCTATGCATCTTACTCGAGGGGTTACAAATCCGGCGGTATCAATCCTCCGCTTTCTCCGATTTTCGCCGTCAGCGAGAGTTTCGGCTCTGAATCGATCGATGCCTTCGAGATTGGCTCCAAGAACGTCTTCGCAAACGGCGCGTTGCAACTGAATGCCACCGCATTTTACTACAAATATAGTGGACTGCAGCTCAGCCGCATCGTGGCAAGAACGTCTGTGAATGACACGGTTGACGCCAATATCTGGGGTGTCGAACTGGAGTCTGTCATCAGGCCGGACCCGAACTGGCTTATCAATCTGTCCTTCAGCTATCTCAATGCCAAGGTCGCCGGCGATCAATTCTTCTCCAATCCGCGTGATCCGGGCGGCGGAGATCCTGATGCCGTGATTATCAAGGACATCAGCAATGGTGCGCACTGCGCTGTCACGGGACCTGCGCCTGGCGTTGCTGATGCGTTCGTTGCGGGAGTAAATGCGGCTCTCGGCCTTCGCGCACCGCAGGAATTTCCTTCGGACGGCAATATCGCCTCCAGCGGCGCGTTCGGCATTTGCGGTGTCCTCGCGAGCGCTATCCCTGCGAACAGCGGGATCCAGGTATTGAGTCCTGGCGTCGAGGTTAACATCAAGGGCAACACATTGCCCCAAGCGCCGAATGTCAAGGTCTCGATGGGCGTGCAGTACACGGCAGAGGTTGGGAATGGTATGACACTCGTCCCCCGCGTCGACATTTCCCTTACCGGAAAGCAATATGGCAATATCTTCAACGGCAGGATTAATCGTATCGAACCTTTCGTCCAGGCAAATGCGGTTTTACAGTTGAATGGCGCCGACGAGCGCTGGTTTGTCCGGGGGTTCGTTCAGAATATTTTCGATAGCAACTCGGTTACCGGACTTTATGTCACCGATGCATCTTCCGGTAATTTTACAAACATCTATACTCTTGATCCGCGGCGTTATGGTGTCGCCATCGGAGCAAAATTCTGACGATTTAGCGGTTCCAATCTAACTCGCATAGAAATCGCGGCGTCGGAGAGACGGGGGAACCTTCTCCGACGCCGGTTTCCATGCGCCAGGCCCAAGGCACCAAACGGGGGCATCTGCGACGGAAAGAGGCAAGTCATCTGGAGCCATCTCAAGGATCTCCGAATTTCGCGGCCTGTGCTTGCGATGTCGCATGCGACCGACGCGAACGGCGCGCTGACCGTTGCCCACGGGCACTTGTAGGAAGCACGCTGGTCTCCGGCACCGCGAGCTCGCGATCAATCCGGCAGCGTTCGGAGGCGGCACGATCATCGCGGCGGTTTGTGGCCCCTGATTGCCGAGTGCAGCATGACACTCTTGGCCGCCGCATCGATCACGATATTCCCAAGCTTGCTTGCGAACCTATAATTTTTGAACAGAAAAGAGATATCCAGATCCCAATCTGGCAGCCTGGTTTGCGCGGTAATTGAGCCATTCGGCGAGCAAAACACCCATCTGACGCGCGGCGCATCTTGCCACGCGAAGGCCCAGCGGTTCCCACGCAAAGCGACGAGCATTTGACATGGGACCATCGGCGAGTTCGGGAACGCCAGTCGGAGACAGCGCGAGGCACGCGTTCATGATCGAAAAACTCATCCGCGATGGCCGAACCGATAGCGGTTGTGGGCATTTGTCTCGACACGTCCGAAACCGGAAGACCAAACTTCAGCGAGGAAGCTTATTGAGATTCACCGCGGCGATTGCAGTTGACGGCTTGAGTTCCGTGCGAGCAAAATTTCGAAGCGCTTTGGCTTCTCTGCGCGCCCGCCAAATGTGCATCATTGGCGTTAAGGTCGCGGTGGCAAACCGTCCGAGGTCGGCGTCTCGAGTTCAAGGGGGCCGACGGAGATGAGACCTTCTGGATCGGACAAGGGCCCGGTCTGGCTGACCGTGATTTCTGTTTGAGGTCCAGCCTCGCCATTGCGGTCGCTGCGCCTAACTTTCAATGCGTCGATTTCGCGTTTGCGCAGTTCCAGATAGAGGGTCCGTGTCTCGACATAGGGATCAAGGCTTTCCTGTTGCAAGCGCTGGATTTGAGCGTCGCCCTCGATGCGGTCATTGAGTTGCCTGACCACAGTTGTCGGAACGGCATATGCCGTGCGGTCGAAAGGCGCGCCGACCGCGGTCGGCACGACGAGCAAGTCAATGCTGTTGCCCGCCAGATCGCGCAATGTCGTCGACCCGATAAGCGGAAGATAGAAATAGGGACCGGGCTCGACGCCGTAGAAACCCAATGTATTGGCAAAGCCGTTGCGTCGGTAAGGCAGATTGAAAGGCATTGTCTTCGCGACATCGAAAAGGCCGCCGACACCAAATGTCGTGTTTACGGCGAAACGGCCGAGCGTCTCGGCAGCCTTGCCGATCTTGAACTGTAACAGGAAGTTCAGAAAATTGACGGGTTCGCTGAGGTTACGCAGTGCATTGCCCAGCCCGTCGCGAACAGGTTCGGGTACGATACCTTGATAGCCCATCGCGACTGGGGCCACGAGCGCCGCATCGATCGACTGGACCGCCCGATAAGAGGCAATATTGACCGCTTGAAGCGGATCTCCCGGCGGCGCATCGCCACGGGCCGTCACCACAATATCATGGGGCGCCGAGGGCATTTCGGCCATAGTCTCGTCGTCGGAGGTTGCTGGCGCGGCTAAAGAGGGATGCGGGGTGTTGCCGAGTGCTGGCACAACGATCGGCGGCTCGGGTGGGGCCGAGGGATCATCTACCCGCTGCAACTCGGTCTCAGTCTGGCTTTCGGATGCGAGGTCGGTCGGAGGCGGCGCTACCCCGGACAGAAACAGAAGCGCGGCGACGGTTGCAGGGCTCATCGCGCGCGCGATCCCGCCACCATGAGAGGGGCGAACATTAATTCCATTTGCCAAACTCCTGCTTCGGCCAAGGGCCCGAAACGACGACCGACGACGCTCCCTCCATCGACCCATGTCAGCTGACCCACGATGCGGCCAATCCAGCTTTAATACTCCCCCATGAGTAGGGAAACATAAAGAAGCTCGGCCTGCCGTTTAGCCCAGCAACGTCCGTACGGACGGGCAATGGGACCAACCTGTTCTATCAGGTACGATTTTCGCTGGAGGACCCGGCATAGGCACTTTGCCGACGGTCGCTTAGTTCCGGGCTGGGCGGAAGCGGCTCGAAAACTAACTCTGCGGACGCGCCCGGTCTCAGCGCGAGCAACAGTACCGCCGTCAAGAGCGAGCCGAACATGCTCCGGATCAATGCTTTGCCCCCAACCACATTGCGCAACCCGATGACGAAAGTATCGCACCCTGCCTGAGACGCGAGCAGTGCTTGCCCGATCGAACTATTCAGGTTGTTCAGACAACCGCGCTGCGGCTTCAAAGGCGCGGCGCGTGTTTAGCGAGATTGATCGCCGACCCACGGCATGTCCCTAAAAAAATTGGACGCTAGCCCGAGAAATCATCCTTTGGTCACCCGGTCAATTAAGGGTTGGATGTCGTCAGGAGAAATTTTTCCGGTGGCGATCCGAGGTGAGGAAGCAGGAAAATGCGGAATGTGGGGCGGTTCGGAATTTCATTGCAGCGAAGCGTGATTCCAGCAGGCCTTTTGTGCTTTCAAGGCTTCGTTGTTGGCTGCAGCGAGGCCGAGACGCGTGATCCTGACGCTAAGGGCCCGACAAAGATGCCCGAGACGGCAAGCGTTGAGGGCAGGGAGGAGGGCGTGTGGCAACCCCAGCGGGCCATCAGCAGACGCCACCGTGGCCTGGAGCGGCGCCGAACATGGAGGATGTCAAACTTCCTCCAGAGTATAGCGAAACGGCAACGAATCCGAAACGCTTCGCCGGACGTCCGGTTACCGGCGCCTTCAACGTCACTGTGCCCACTCTCACGGTGTTTCCCGCCCAACAACCAGGCAATGGCACAGCGATGCTGGTTTTTCCCGGCGGAGGATTCTCCAAGCTCGCGATCGATCTGGAAGGTAGTGAAGTTCGCGACTGGCTGACTTCAAGAGGCACCACTTGCGTGCTCGTCAAATACCATGTTCCCAAAAGCGGCCACCATTATGATGAAGACTGCCATTGTGCAGTGACGCCCAAGCACCTCCTTGCGTTGCAGGTCGCCCAGCGTGCGATACGCCTGGTGCGCTCGCGCGCCAGCGAGCTCAAGATCAACCCCCGCAAGATCGGTGTCATAGGCTTCTCAGCCGGAGGGTATCTGGTCGCGCAGACCAGCAATATATTCGAACCTGCTTATGAGCCGGTCGACGAAATAGACAAAGTGAGCAGCCGGCCCGATTTTGCCATCGCAATGTTCCCAGGCCACCTGTGCAGATCGGGGGGCTCGCTTGATCCTGGTATCAAAGTTACCAAGATGACCCCGCCAACATTTCTTCTTCAGGCTTGGGACGATCCCGTCGATCCGATTTGCAATAGCATAGTCTATGCGCGAGCGCTGGACGAGGCAGGTGTTCCAGCGGAAGTCCATCTCTTTGCCAAGGGAGGGCACGCCTTCGCCATGCGCCCGCTGCGTCATCCCGTTGAGCGATGGCCGACGCTCGTGGAAGATTGGCTAAAGGACACAGGAATTCTTTGAGCAAATAGGGCAAGAAATGACCCCCTCTCCCCGGAATGTTCGCTACTCAGGGGAATCGCTGGTCTTGGCCGATCGGAGATCGCCGGGTTTCTGACTGAAACTAACCGAAAGCCGACAACGGTTTGAGCTCCAGGGTATCTTTTGGCGCTGCCGTACAATTATCGGTCGGCTCGCGACGCTATCCGCGCGGTGCGACCCAGAAGAGCTCTTCCTTTCAGGAAACAGAGATCTTCATCTGACGCCCGCACGGTTTCGATCGCGCGGGCGTCTTTTTTTTGGCGCACCGCCGCCAGCGGTTTGAACGAACACATATGGGTGATCACGCCTGACCGACGTGAGGATGACGCCGCAGACACTCAGCGCCGCCGCCGTTCCGTCGCAAATCCACGATCGGTCGCGATAAAGCGCTCGATCATCGGCACCGCGATCTTTTCCGGCGCCATAGGCGCCGCGAGGCCATTAGCCTTCGCATGCACCTCGGCATAGACGAGCAATTCGCGATGGAGGGATCCCGTCAATTCGATCGACAGCTTCACGGGCTTGTCGTCGGCGATGGGGCCTAGGCGCAGCTTGCTCATGGGGCCGCACCCGCCGGCGGTTCGAGTATCAGATCGCGTGTGACAAGGACCCGCAAAGCGAAGCCGGGGCGGATCGTGAGGGTTGGCGGGATGTTCATCTGACGCTCGACGAGCCGCCGTCCCGACTGGTTGACCGTATCCTGCGGCCCGTCGCGAAGCGCCCGCACGAGCGCATCATCCCCGTCCGAGCCAAGTTCGGCTCCGACGCCGAGCAACGAAGAGACGAGCGCCGCGCGCAGCATCGACCCCCAATGATGGTCGGTGCGATCGGCAATCCCCGCCATGCCCCGCGCATCGGCGCCGGGCTGACGATCGAGCCGGATCGATCGGCCACCGGGCAGGATCAACCGGTTCCAGGCCAGCAAGACGCGCTCCTGCCCCACGGATATTTCGCTGTCATAGTCGCCGATCAGCCGGGCACCCTGCGGAATGAGGAGAATGCGACCCGTCGGGCTATCGTAGACATTCTGGGTCACCTGCGCCGTGACCTGTCCGGGAAGGTCGGACCTGATCCCAGTGATCAGCGCGGCCGGAATGAGACTTCCCGCCTGAAGGATGTATGGCGAAGCAGGCGCATGAAGGCGCTCGGCACTCTCGAACGGTTCGGCGGAGCCGCCCGCGAGAAAGGCGCGCCGCGCCGCCGCCGGAGTCCGCGCGCCGCCTTCGGGTGCCGACATGGTCGCGGCGGACGGTTCGATCGATCCACGCTGCGCGTCTGCCACCGGCGCGCCCGAGGTCCCTCCTCCAAGGAATATCCGGCTCGCCGTGGCGGCCTCGCGCTCCAGCCGCGCCCGATCGCGCGCCTTGTCGGCGGGTGAGCGCCCGCCGGCGGGCGGATTTCCCATCGGCGGCACCGGGATCGTCTCGCCGTTCTGCTGCGCCGAGACGATCGGTCGCCCGAGATCGCCGGGTAGCGGCGGTCCGAGCTTCGGCACCTTGCCATAGTCGGCGGGCGCACCGGTGACGACTTCGGCGCGATTCGCTCCATCGGCCGTGTAGAGATTCTCGGCGGTCTTCGGGGCTACGGGTTGCAGCGCCCAGAGCAGAGCGCCGCCGATCGCGGTGCCGCCGGCAGCGCCGATCATCGCGAGCGCCTTGCGCGAAAGCCGCATGACCCGCGGCGTGTCGCCGCGTAGCCGAAAAGGATCGACCTCCGGGCCGGGCGCCGTGCGCTCGCCCGCTTCCGGCACGTCGGCGGGCGCCACCGCCTCGCTTGCCGGCCCGGTCACGACCGCCCCCGGCGGCGCGGCATTTCACGCTTGATCCGAACGACGCGGGCCTGCTTTCCGGCGCCCAAGCGGAGTTCGCCGCGCTCGAAAAGGCGGTCGACGATCATGTAGCGGCCCTGCACCCGGTAGTTGACAAGCTCTGCCTCGCCGCTGCCGCCGATGACGAAGAGTGGCGGCATATCGCCGGTGGCGATATCCTCACCGAATTCGATGAAGAGCTGGCGCGTGTCGTCGAAGGCGCGCACCGGGCGCCAATCGACCTTGTCGCCCGCGATCCGGTAGCGAAAATTGAGCGCCGCGAGATCGATCGCCCCGGCGACGGGCGCGGCGCGCGCCGCCTCGGCCTCGGCGACTTGCAAGGCGATGAGTTCGTCGGCGGGATAGGTCCATGAGACCGACGCCATATAGGATGTGGCGGTCGCGCGCAGTTCGACATGATAGGTACGCCGGTCGGTGTTGATGATCATATTGGTCATGATGTCCGAGCGGGTTGGCTTCACGAGGATATGGACGCGGCGCCGCGCGCCCGTACCGCTTACCGTATCGCCGATGATCCAGCGCACCGTGTCACCCGAGGCGACCGGACCCGGGCCGACGAGCTGCTCGCCTTCCTGCAGCACGATGTCGGTGACCTGTCCGGGCGCGGCATAGACCTGAAAGAGCGCGCCTTCGGACCAGGCATATTGCTGGATGGCATTCCGATAGCCTTGGCGATCGGGCTGGACCCGCGCCTCGGCGTTGGCGCGGCCGACGCGGTGGCGGGGATCGGCCGGATCGCTTGCCGCGGCGGGCGCAGCGAGCAGAGCAAGGGCGGCCCCGAGCGCGATCGGGAGGGAATGTGGCGTCGTCATTGGCTGAGTTCCTTCGACCAGTTGATGGCGGTGACAAAAAGCCCGAGCGGATTTTTCGTGATCGCGTCAGGGGTGCGTGGCGGCTGGAGCGTGACGGTGACGATCGCAGACCAACGCGAGCGCTCGATCAGGCCTCCGTCCTGATAGCGGCGCTCGGTCCAGGCGATGCGGAAGCTGTCCTTCGAGGCGCGGATGACGCTGGAAACATCAACCGCGACCTGGAATTTGCCGACCTCGGCGAAGGGATCGTTGGTCCGCGCATAGTCATTGAGCGCCTGGGCTCCGGTGGCGCTCGCGAAATCATAGGCACTGAGCCAGTCGGCGCGAAGCACCACCGGATCGGCGGGGATCGAGCGGACATGCTCGATGAAGCGGGCGAGGTGGAAGGCGATCTGCGGATCGGTCGGCCGATAGTCTGCGTCGGCGGGCGCGACGGCGCGCGCGGCGCCAAGCTTGTCCACCTCGACCACCCAGGGCGTTATTGTGCCGCGCGCGGCCTGCCAGACCAGCCCGGCGGCGAGTCCGCCCGAGATGAGGAGCGATCCGAAGAAAGCGAAGCGCCAGCTGCGGGCCTGGACGCGCGCCGATCCGATCCGGTCGTCCCAGACCTGCGCGGCGCGCTGATAGGGTGTGACCGGCTCGTGCGCGCGGCCATAATGGTTGGAGGGTCTTTTGAACATGGGATCAGTCCTTTTCGCTGATGTCGGGCGCCGATCCGGCGCCATGGCTGTCGCCGCCCTTCAGGGTCTGGGCGCCGATCGTCGCGCCCTGCGTCATCGTCTGGCGCCGCCGCATCGCGGCGGCCCAGGCCGGGGGTCCGTCCGCGCCGCGCGCTGGCGCCGCGCTAGCGGCTGCGCCATCGCGGCCAGCCGCGAAGTTCGACCGGACGCGCTCGGCCATGCTGCGAACCGGAGCAGCAGCGCCGCTGGCCGCGGTCCGCGCCACATTGGCGAGCCCCGCCCCAAAGGCCTTTGCCCCGCTCTTCCCGGCCGATCCCGCGGCATAGGCAGCCGAAGCACTGCCCGCTCCGCGCGCGCCGGCGGCGGCCGTGCCGCGCGCCGCCGCTGCGGCGGCTCCCGTTGCGAGCGTTGCTCCCGCCGCCCCGGCAGCGAGCGTCGCGCCGGCCGCAACCGCGGTGCCTGCCGCCGCACCCGCCCCGAGCTGCGGGCCGCCAGCGACGATGCCATTGGCGATTGAAGGACCGAAGATGCCGAGGCCGAGCAGGGTCAATGCGCCGAGCGCGATCGCCATGACCTGTTCGATGTCGGGCTCCGGCCCAAGCCCCGCCTGCGTGAAGCGATCGAAGAGGGTCACGCCGATACCAGTGATGACCGCGAGCACCAGCACCTTGATGCCGGATGAGACGATATGCCCCAGCACACGCTCGGCCATGAAAGCGGTGCGGCCGAAGAAGGCAAAGGGCAGCAACACGAAGCCGGCGAGGGTCACCAACTTGAATTCCAGGATGGTGACGAAGACCTGCACCGCGAGGATGAAGAAGGCGAGGACGACGATCACCCAGGCGATGAGCAGGATCATGATCTGCACGAAATTGGTGAACAGGCCGACCGGACCGACCAAGTCGGCGGAGGCATCGAGCAGAGGCTGCGCCGCATCGATCCCCGTCGCGGCGACGACGCCGGGGCGCATGAAGTCGCCGATCGCCATCGCGCCGCCACTCGCTTTCAATCCGAGGCCGGCGAAACTTTCGAGCAGAATGACCGCGAGACCCTGGAAATTGCCGATGATGAAGGCGAAGACACCGATGTAGAGCGTCTTCTTGACGAGACGCTGGATGATGTCCTCGTCGGCGCCCCACGCCCAGAACAGCGCCGCGATCGTCACGTCGATGACGATGAGGGTCGAGGAGAGAAAGCCGACCTCGCCGCCGAGCAGGCCGAAACCGCTGTCGATATAGGTCGAGAAGACCGCCAGAAACTGGTCGATAACGCCGGTGTCTTCCATGGCCCTAGTCCTTCTGTCCAAGGAAATGGCGACGCTTCGCCTCCCAGGCGGCGGCGCATTCGGTGTCGGCCACGGTCACCGTGCGGCAGCGCTCCGAAACGGTCGAAGCGACGGGGCTTGCGTCTCCCCCAATCCTGTTCGGGGGCGATGTATCGGACGCGGGCGGCGAAGAGAGGTGCAGGATCGCCAGCGCCATAAGCACGCCGCCGAGCACCGCGACCGCCGCGATCTTCGCCGCCCGGCCCATTTCAGTCGGCCTTGCGAAAGCGGCGGAAGCGTTCGCGGCCTTCGGCCTCGGCGGCGGCGCTGCGCGCGGCGTCGAGCATTTGGGCACGGCCCTGCGCGGCGATCGCGGCGGCCAGATCGGAGAGCTGCTGCGACTGGACCGCGAGGATCTGGTTGCCGGCCTGTGCCGCCTGCAAGGCGCCGGTCGCCGACTGGCTTGCCGAGACGAGGGTGCCGATCGACTGGCGCGTGACCCCCATATTGGTCACGACGCCGGCCTGCACCTTCATCGCGTCCTGAAAGGCACCGACGCTGTCGTTCCAGCGCGCCTCGGCATTGGCGACCATTGCGGCCTGCGAGCCCGACAGGGCAGCGCCCCTGTAGCGCGCATCGAAGGCGGTCTGGATATCGCCGACGTCATAGGCAACACGCTGCGCTTGCCCGAGCAATTGGCGGGTGCGATCGACCTGACCCTGCAATTGCTGCAGCGTCGAGACGGGCAGGCTCGACAGATTGCGCGCCTCGTTCGCCAGCGAAGTGGCCTGATTCTGGAGCATGCTGATCTGATTGTTGATCTGCTCGAGGGTGCGCGCGGCGGTCAGGATATTCTGCGCATAGTTGCGCGGATCGTGGACGATGCCGCCGACCTGCGCCGCGGCGGGGGCGGATGTACCGATCGCGGTCACGGTCGATCCGGCGAGCAGAGCGGCGAACAGCGCGCGGTTGATCACATTTTTCATGGCATTCACTCCTTCAGGTGGTCGGGGATTTCGAGATTGGCGAGGAGATCGGCGGCCCAGTAGAGCCCGCGGTGGCGCAGCCAGAATTCGGCGAAATCGGCATGGCCGCGGGTCTCGATCAGCTCGCCGATCTTGATCTGGTCGGTTTTCGAGGAGGCGGCGGTAAAGGCGAGCGCCACATCGCCAAGGCCGAGTTCGAACAGCCGGTTGCCGCGCCGCGACTGGCAATAATAGTCGCGCTTCGGGGTCGCCCGGCTCAATATCTCGATCTGGCGATCGTTGAGCCCGAAGCGTTCGTAGATGCGCGCGATCTGCGGCTCGGCAGCGCGTTCATTGGGCAGGAAAATGCGTGTCGGGCAGCTTTCGACGATCGCCGGCGCGATGCGCGAGCCTTCTATGTCGGCAAGGCTCTGCGTGGCGAAGATCACGCTCGCATTCTTCTTGCGGAGGGTCTTCAGCCATTCGCGCAGCTGCGCCGCGAAGGCGGGACTGTCGAGGACGAGCCAGCCCTCGTCGATGATGATCAGGGTCGGCGACCCGTCGAGCCGGCCTTCGATGCGGTGAAACAGATAGGCGAGAACCGACGGCGCGGAGGATGCGCCGACCAGCCCTTCGGTTTCGAGCGCCTGGACGCGCGCCGTCCCAAGATGCTCGGCTTCGGCATCGAGCAACCGGCCCCAGGGACCGCCGACCAGATAGGGCGCGAGCGCAAGCTTCAACTCCTGCGACTGGAGCAGCACGGCGAGACCGGTCAGCGTCCGTTCCGACACAGGCGCGCTCGCCAGCGAATTCAGCGCCGACCAGATATGCTCCTTGGCGGCGGGATCGACATCCACCCCTTCGCCCGCAAGCAAAGCGGCGAGCCATTCGGCTGCCCAGGCGCGCTCGGCCGCTTCGTCGATGCGCGCAAGCGGCTGCAGGGCGACCGATCCGGCGCTGCCGGCATCGTGGAGCGCACCGCCGAGATCCTGCCAGTCGCCGCCCATCGCGATCGCCGCGGCGCGGATCGAGCCGCCATAATCGAAGGCGAAAATCTGGCTGCCTTCGTAGCGGCGGAACTGGAGCGCCATCAGCGCGAGCAGCACCGACTTGCCGGCGCCGGTCGGTCCGACCACCAGCATATGGCCGACATCGCCGACATGAAGAGTGAGGCGGAACGGGGTCGAGCCTTCGGTCTTGCCGTAAAGCAAGGGGGCTGCACCGAAATGCTCGTCCCGTTCCGCCCCTGCCCACACCGCCGACAGGGGAATGAGGTGGGCGAGATTGAGCGTCGAAACCGGGGGCTGGCGGACATTCGCATAGACATGGCCGGGGAGGCTCCCGAACCAGGCCTCAAGCGCGTTGACGCCTTCGACCGTGCAGGTGAAGTCGCGGCTCTGGACGATCTTCTCGACGAGCCTGAGCTTCTCGGCCGCGAGCGCCGGATCGCGATCCCAGACGGTGATAGTCGCGGTGACATAGGCGATACCCGCCTCGTCGGCGCCAAGCTCCTGGAGCGCCATGTCGGCATCGGCCGCCTTGTTCGAGGCGTCGCTGTCCATCAGGACCGACGCCTCGTTGGTCATCACTTCCTTGAGGATCGCCGCGATCGACTTGCGCTTGGCGAACCATTGCCGCCTGATCTTGGTGAGCAGCTTGGTCGCATCGGTCTTGTCGATCATGATCGCGCGCGACGACCAGCGATAGGCGAAGGCCTGGCGATTGAGTTCGTCGAGGAGGCCGGGAAAGGTGACGCTAGGAAAGCCAGTGATGGTGAGCGTGCGCAGATGATGATCGCCGAGGCGCGGCTCGAGACCGCCGACCAGCGCTTCGTCGGCGAGCAGCGCGTCGAGATAGGCGGGGGTTTCGGGAACGCGGACGCGCTGGACCTTGGTCGAGATGCAGCTGTGGAGATAGGTCAGCGTGTCGCTATCATCCAGCCATTCGGCCTCGGGCATGAAGCCTTCGACGAGATGAAGCATGCGCCCGGTGCGGTCGATGAAGCTTTTCAGCAATTCCTTGGGGTCGACACCGGTCTTCGAGCGCCCCTCATAGAGCCAGGCCTCGGCGCGCGCGGCTTCCTCCGCGGGCGGCATCCACAAGAGCGTCAGATAATAGAAGCTCTCGAAATGGGCGCCTTCCTCACGGAATTGCTCGCGGCGTTCGACATCCACCAGCTCGGACACAACATCGGGAAAGTCCGACACGGGATAGGAGAGCGCGGGGACGCGCTGCGCCTCGACGAACACCGCCCATCCCGAACCCAGCCGCCGCAGCGTGCTGTTGAGCCGCGCGGTCACCGCGACGAGCTCGGCGGGCGTGGCGCTGTCGAGATCGGGGCCGCGGAACCGCGCGGTGCGCTGGAATGAGCCATCCTTGTTGAGGACGATCCCCTCGGCGATGAGCGCCACCCAGGGCAGGAAATCGGCGAGCGAAGCGGCTTTGGTGCGATATTCGGAGAGGTTCATCATGGCTGCATCCAGACGGGATATTTGAGGTGACGCCGGGCGACGTCGACGAATTGCGGGTCGTGGCGCGCAGCCCAGACCGAGAGGGCATGCCCGATCGCCCAGATGGCGAGACCGGCGAGCCAGAGCCGGAGGCCAAGGCCGATCGCGCCGGCGAGCGTGCCGTTGACGATCGCGAGGCTGCGCGGCGCGCCGCCGAGCAGGATCGGCTCGGCGAGCGCGCGATGCACCGGCGCGAAGAAACCCGGCACCTCGCCGTCCCGGCCCATCAGACCAGCGCCCCGCCGCCGAAGGAGAAGAAGGACAGGAAGAAGCTCGACGCTGCAAAGGCGATCGACAGGCCGAACACGATCTGCACGAGCCGGCGAAAGCCGCCCGATGTGTCGCCGAAAGCAAGGCTGAGGCCGGTCACGATGATGATGATCACTGCGACGATCTTGGCGACCGGCCCTTCGATGCTCTCAAGGATCGACTGGAGCGGCGCCTCCCAGGGCATCGACGAGCCGCCCGCATGAGCCGGCGCCGACAAAACCAAGGCAATGCCAAACGCAGCAGCGCTCCACATCGCGCGATCGGAACGGGCAAATTTCATGACAGGTCTCCTGCGGGAACAGAGGGAATGAGGCGATATTCGCCGGTCGCCGGGTCGAGCCCGTCGACGCGCGTCAATTCGGACAGGCGGCGGCCGGTGCCGTCGCGGACGAGCACGGCGACGAGATCGATCGTCTCGGCGAGCAAGGCGCGCGGGACGGTGACCACCGCTTCCTGGATCAACTGCTCCATGCGGCGGAGCGCGCCGAGCGCGCTGCCCGCGTGGATCGTGCCGACTCCGCCCGGATGGCCGGTGCCCCAGGCCTTGAGCAGATCGAGCGCCTCGGCGCCGCGCACTTCGCCGATCGGGATGCGGTCGGGGCGCAGCCGCAAGGAAGACCGGACAAGATCGGAGAGCGAAGCGACCCCGTCCTTGGTGCGCATCGCGACGAGATTGGGGGCGGCGCATTGCAGCTCGCGCGTGTCTTCGATCAGGACGATGCGATCACTGCTTCCCGCAATTTCAGCAAGCAGCGCATTGGTGAGCGTCGTCTTGCCGGTTCCGGTGCCGCCCGCGACGAGGACATTGAGGCGATCGCGCACAGCGGCGCGCAGCACCTCCGCCTCGCCGGCAAGCATGATGCTCGCCGCCACATAGTCGTCGAGCGAGAAGACCGCGATCGCGGGTTTTCGGATGGCGAAGGTCGGCGCCGTCACGACCGGCGGCAGCAGCCCCTCGAAGCGCTCTCCGCCCTCGGGCAGTTCGGCCGAGACGCGCGGGGCGGCGGCATGGACTTCGGCGCCGACATGATGGGCGACGAGCCGGATGATGCGCTCGCCGTCGGCAGGCATCAGCGTCTGGCCGCTGTCCGCAATGCCCTCGCCCAGCCGATCGACCCACAGCCGCCCGTCGGGATTGAGCATGATTTCGATGATCTGGGGATCGGCGAGCCATTCGGCGATCGCGTCGCCGAGCGCCGTGCGCAGCATGCGCGCGCTGCGATGGCGTGCCTCCAGCCGGTTCGGTTCTGTGCCCATCGGGAACCCCGTTTTCAGGGCCGGGCGGACGTGCCCGGCTCGACGGGGACGAGTAAGAGACGCAGAAAAGCCGGCAGTTCAACAAGCTTTTCGTGTCGTCGTACAATGGGATAGAAAGACAGGGCGTGGCGTAGGCGGCGAGCAGGTTACATCGGGCAAGCAACCGCGAATCGGACCGCGTAGCTTGTGCTCGGCGCATTTTTGACAACAGTGTCAGGATGAGTGATTCGGGGTCGCACCCATCCGACGAGGCGGCGCGCTGGGCGCGTCTGACCGACAAGCAGCGTGCTTGTCTCGATTTGCTGGTTGAGCGGCAAACGTCGAAGCAGATTGCGCGGCAGCTCAATATATCCAAGCAGGCCGTTGATTTGCGGCTCACGACCGCGCGCGATGTCCTCGGCGCGGCCAATCGCGATGAGACGGCGATCCTCTACGCACGGCTCCGGTCGACCTATGATCGGATACCATGTGATCCGGTCATACTACCGCCGCGCCCCGAACTGGTGCCATCCGATTTCCCGGACGGAGAGCCGGTCGCATTGGCGCTGAACGATCATGCATCGTTCACCAAGCATCCCATTGCGATCGACCCGCCGTTCAAGGGTCTCTGGAGGCGCGATCACTCGCGTTCGAGCAAAGTCTGGATCATGGCGGCGATGTTTGCCGGATTGATCCTGCTGATGCTGGCGGGGGTGACGATCGGTGAAACGCTGACACGGCTGATCTCCGGCTGATCCTTTCATCCTGTCCACCACCAATAAGTCGGAGCGATGCTTTCGGCAGAGGAGAAGTCATGTCCAAGGAAATCACCATCACGGCAGCCCGTCTGATCCGCGACGTCCCGGCCGCCGAAGTCAGGATCGACGATGCGCTCATCGCGGTGTCTTCGCTGATGACGAGCGTCGTTACCGCGCGGCGCGATACGAACGGGGTGCCGGCGACGAAGGGCCAGGCGACGATCCGCCGATTGATGAAGGCGCAAATGGCGCTAGTCGATGTCAGCGGCGATATTCTGCGGGTCCATGGCGAGCTTGCCGACATCGGGCGCGAAACCGCGGGCTATGACCTTCATGAATGCCCGTCGATTGCAGAGGCAGGTACGGGCGCGCAGGCTGCGGCGGCCTGACTCCGGTTGACCGGGAGCGACAGCCGTGAAAGTTTCGGGGCGTGCGCATTGCCTTGTTTCTCGCTTTCTTGGCTGTTGCTGTCGGCTATGCCGCCTGGAAGGGCGGCGGGCCGGAACGGTCGATGGCGGCGATCGCGGTGACGATGGTGGGCTTGGACCAATTGCTCCACTTGTTCGTTCCGCCGACTTTTGCATCGCTCGACACCGGCCATCTCGCGATCGACTTGTTTGGAGCCGCATCCACCGTCACGCTCGCGCTGTTTGCGCATCGCTTCTGGCCCATGTGCATCGCCGTTTTGCACTTGGTCCCGCTGCTCGCCCACACGAGCCGCATCCTCGACGTGGCGCTTCATCCGGCGGCGTATCTCGCAATGCAAGTGGCGACGTCGTGGCCGGTGCCGGCAATCCTCATCCTCGCAACCTGGCGTCACCAGCGTCGGCTGGCGCGCGGCGACAGCGAGCCATGCTGGCAAATCTCGTCGCCGCCATCGATCCCGAACATTGCGAGCCCCTAGCCGAGCGCTTGCTTGCCGAGCATCGGACACTCGCGCGCCTCTTCGCGCAGTCACCCGAAGCGCTGGCACGAACGCTCGGCAAGGACAGTCCGGTCGGCGCAATGATCGTTGCCGCGCGCCGCGTATCACTGGAGGCCATGCGCGAAGAGGTAAGCGGTCGCGGCATCGATCCCGAAAATCCAAAACTGCTCCGCTATCTCACCGCGTCGATGGGCGCGCTTCCCGACGAGGCGCTGCGCGTGCTGTTCCTCGACCCGTCGCACCGCCTGATCGCCGATGAGCAATTGCAGCGCGGAACATTGGGGCATCTCGCAATCTATCCCCGCACCATATTTCGGCGGGCGATCGAGCTCGACGCCGCCGCGATCATTCTCGTCCACAACCATCCGAGCGGCGATCCAACGCCGAGTCGGCGCGATATCGAGGCTACCGAGCGCCTAGCCACGATCGGGCAGACGCTCGATGTCGAGGTGCTGGAACATATCGTTGTCGCGCTCCGGGGGCATCACACGATTATCCGAGGCCGCGCACCTTCCAGCTTCACGTCCTCACCCACCACGGTACTTCGCGACAGGAATGCCGATTGGCGGAGCGCCCCCGATGTCGGCTTGGCGCTCGCCAACGCGCAGCGCGTATCGCGGCGGCGCTTGCTGCGCCGCCAGCTTGTCGGCGCCGACGATCTGTTCGGCGAACCGGCCTGGGACATGCTCATCGATCTTTTCATCCACGAGGCCGCGGCCAAATCGGTGTCGACCAGCTCGCTTTGCATTGCGTCGGGACTCCCGATGAGCAGTGCCCTGAGATTGCTGCAGCGCCTTTGCGACGCGGACCTAGTGACACGCGAAGCGGACCGCTACGACGGACGACGCAATTTCATCCGGCTGACGCCCGATCTCGCACATCGCCTCCTGGCCTATTTCGCGGCGGGCGACGAATGATCGCCGTCCACGTCGCGGGACAATTCGTCACCAAGCTTCGGGCCGAGCTCCATGCGGCGGCTCAGCGAATCGACAAAGGCCTCCCATCGTTTCTTGCCGGTCACCTGCGCGGCGCGAAGCGCGGTATCGGGAAGCGGCGAATTGTTGATCAGCCAGGAGCGAACGAACAGCGCGAGGGTTTCGTTCGACAATTCCACATGCCATTCGAGCCGGTCGAGCTGCCGCGAGAGCCTGTCGAGCCGCCGTGTCAGCACCGCTTCGAGCCGCTCCTCATGATCGGGGGTCAGCAAAGATGCGAGCGCTGCTTCGACGATGTCGGTGCGCGTGATGCGGCGGCTGCTAGCGCGTTCGTCGAGCTGGCGCGCCAACACGCTATCGATCCGGAAGGTCCGCTTGACCGACGACTTCCTCATAGTTCGATTCCGTCGTCCGGATCCTGCGAAGCCAGGCGCGCACCGCGGCGCATCGCCCGGTCGACGGCCTGCCTATCGCGGGCAGGGTCTTCCTCCTGCTCGTTTGTTGCAAAATCGAATTCGCTGGCAACCGGACGCGGCGCGGGGGCGATATTCTCGTGGTCGGGAATCGCCGGCACCTGCCGGATGCCGCTATTAGCCTCTGTGCCTTCCTCTTCATCCTCGGCCTTCTGGACGGTTTCATCGTGCATCGCGTTTTCAATCGTCTCTGTTGGCAGAACTGCAGGTCGGGCTAAGGCGCTCCAGTCGTTTGAACGACATTCGGCGACGTCTGGCGGCACGGGCGGCGGCAGGATCCGTGCCATGAACCGTGGATCGGTATAGTATCGCGCCTTGCTCGCCCTGATCGGGGCGACGCCCGCCACCATGACGATTTCCTGATCAGGCGGAAGCTGCATGACCTCGCCAGGCGTCAGCAGCGCGCGGGCGGTCTCGGTCCGCGAGACCATCAGATGGCCAAGCCAGGGCGAGAGCCGGTGTCCGGCATAATTTTTCATCGCGCGCATTTCGGTGGCCGTGCCGAGCGCGTCCGAGATGCGCTTGGCCGTCCGCTCGTCGTTTGTCGCGAAACTCACGCGGACATGACAATTGTCGAGGATGGCGTTGTTCTGGCCATAGGCCTTTTCGATCTGGTTCAAGGACTGGGCGATCAGGAACGCCTTGATCCCGTAGCCCGCCATGAACGCCAGCGCGCTCTCGAAGAAATCGAGGCGCCCCAACGCCGGAAATTCGTCGAGCATGAGGAGAAGGCGCTGCGAACGCGCACGCGGATTGAGCTCCTCGGTGAGGCGCCGCCCGATCTGGTTGAGGATCAGGCGAATAAGCGGCTTGGTGCGGCTGATGTCGCCGGGCGGCACGACGAGATAGAGCGAGGTCGGCGTCTCCCCCGCGACAAGGTCGGCGATGCGCCAGTCCGAGCGGCGCGTGACCGCCGCGATGACCGGATCGCGGTAAAGTCCGAGAAAGGACATGGCGGTCGAAAGCACCCCCGACCGCTCATTGGCGGACTTGTTGAGCAGATCCTGCGCGGCCGCGGCGACGACGGGATGGACCCCCGCTTCCCCGAGATGCGCGGTGGTCTGCATGATGCGCAGAGTCGAGGCGATGCCGCGCCGCGGATCGGACAAAAAGGCCGCGACACCGGCAAGCGACTTGTCCTCCTCGGCATAAAGGACATGCAGGATCGCGCCGACGAGCAGCGAGTGGCTCGTTTTCTCCCAATGATTGCGCTTCTCGAGGCTCCCTTCCGGGTCGACAAGCACGTCGGCGACATTCTGCACGTCGCGCACTTCCCATGCTCCGCGCCGCACTTCGAGGAGCGGATTGTAGGCCGCCGATGCGATGTTGGTGGGATCGAAGAGCAGGACGCGCCCATGCTGGGCCCGGAACCCCGATGTCAGCTGCCAATTTTCGCCCTTGATATCGTGCACAATGCAGCTGCCCGGCCAGGTGAGAAGCGTCGGCACGACGAGGCCGACGCCCTTGCCCGATCGTGTCGGCGCGAAGCAGAGGATATGTTCGGCGCCGTCATGGCGAAGATAGCTTCGGCCAAACCGCCCCAAGATGACCCCGGCCTCGCCGAGCATGCCGGCGCGCCGGATATCGCCCGCCTCGGCCCAACGCGCCGAACCATAGGTCTCAGCGCGCTGCCGCTCGCGGGCGCGCCACACCGACATGGCGATCGCGACGATGATCGAGGCGAAGCCGCCCGACGCCGCGATCATGGCGCCGCGGTAGAAGATCGGCGGCGCGTAAGCGTCATAGACGAACCACCACCAGAAGAAGGCGGGCGGCGGATAGACCGGATAATCACCGAGGCGGAACCAGGGCGCGCCCAGCGCCGGCTGAAATCCGAGCGCGGCGGCGGTCCACTGCGTCGCTGCCCAGACCGCGAAAATCGCAATCGAACCGACCGCGGCAATCTGGCCCCAGAGGATTTTGTCGTTCATTGCAGCGTGCCTTTCTAGATGCCGATGCCCCGACCCAGCGCCCAGTCGACCGAGCCGCCAGGGGACATGGTGCCGGTGATATGCTGGCCGAGGTGGCGGTCGAGCGCGGGGCGCCAGGGCACGAGCTGGAACCCCAGCCCATCGTCGATCATGGCGAAACGCCCCGACGCAAGCGTCACACGCTCGCGGTAGATTCCGCTCACATAGTCGCCGGCAGCCGAGGGTTTGGGAAAAAGGCCGGTCCGCTCGGCAATCGATGTGGTCGCGGCCTCGAGTTCGCGCGACGCGAGCTTATCGATGAGCCCCGACGAGAGAGTGAGCCGGTCGCCTGCGCGCGATGCCAGTCCCTGCTCGACGAGATAGCGCGTCCGCGCCTCCATCGCCTGGCAGATTTCGAGACCGAAGCCGTTGCCGCACGCGACGGGTTCGCGGGCGACGAGTTGGCGGTCGAGCCAGGTCGCACCGGGCGCGGTGACCTGCGACGCCAGCGGGATGTCCGAGCGCGTCGCGAGCGACAATTGCGCGCGTCCCTTGCCATTCTCCCAATTGCGCACCTCGACGATCGCGCCCGGCCTGGCATCGCCGGTCATCTCCATGTCGTCGAAGCGGATATGATGGGTTCGCCCGTCGGCGCCGTCGACGATCGCATAGGCGCTGCCAGTGAGTTCGTCATGAAGACCGCGCTCGACAAGCCGGCCCACCACCAAGGTCTCGGGCGCACCGTCGTGAAGCGCGAGCGAGGCGGGATCGAAGCGGCCCCCGCCGCGCGACAGCGCACGGTGCATCGTCTTGATGATATCGCCGCGCACCGCGACTTCGCGAAGCGCCTGCTCGGCGCCCGCCCCCAGCGACCACAAGCCGGCGCCCTGCCGCTCGGCGAGACCCATCTGCTCGAGCCGAGCGGCGCGGCCGACCAGCAGGCCGTGCATGTGCCGGTTTTCGCCCGCCGCGGGCCGCAGATCGATAAGGCTTCCCGCTTCGTCAGCGAGCCTTTGCAGCCGGACGTCGAGACTCGTCCAGCGTTCGGCATCGACTTCGCGCGCGAGCGCGCTCTGCATGTCGATCTCGCTGCGCGGACCGAGCTCGAGCGTCGCAAGAGCTTCGGCCCGCCCGCGAATGCCCGCGGCGATATAGCCGCGGTCGATGACGAGATCGGCGCCGTCGTCGGCAACGCCGCGCACGAGGATATGGATATGCGGATTGTCGGTGTTCCAGTGGTCGACCGCTACCCAGTCGAGGCGGGTCTGGAGATCGCGTTCCATGTCCGTCATGAGGTCGCGCGTGAAGGAACGAAGGTCACCGAGATCGGCGGCGTCCTCCGGGCTCACGATCAGCCGGAAGTGATGCCGGTCGTCCTCGCAGCGCGCGGCGAACGCATCGCGATCGGCGGAGTCGCCTCCTGTATCGAACATACTCGCGTCGCGGCCGTCACGGGTCACGCCTTCACGCTCGAGATAGGAGATATGGCGCGCCAGCGGCGCGGCGCGAAAGCGCGCGCCTTGGTGGCGGACGACGCGCGCCATGACCGTGACGCGCCGGGCGCTGGGCTGGCGGCGCATCGCCGCCATGGCCCGCCGGCCCCGTCCATGCGTGCCGGTTCCGCCGCCGGCGCCGCGGCCAGGCCGCGAGCGGGTGTAGCCCGACCGCGAGGCTGCTTTGCGCACCTGCGTAGCGAGCCGCTTGCCCTTGCCTGCCGACCCGGCCCCGCGATCGCGGCTCCGTCCCGGCCTGATGCGGAAATCATGGTCGTCACCGCGCATCGGGGGCGGTGCCATACGAAAAGTTGGGAGAAAACGGCGCGTTCAACGCGATGATATGGCAGATTTCGGCAGAGCCATACGCGCAAACCCGCAGAAAACCGACCATGGAGTGCCCGAAGCTGGCACGGCTTTTATCTTGCCCTCCCCCATGTCCCTTCCAGCAAGCGACCACCGGCCCTGAGCAGAGCCTGTCAAAAAACCCAGCGGCCCCGCCGTCCGTCACCGGTCACGGCCATCGGACAAGGGAATGAAAATGGAAGCACCTGCAGCCCGGGCAGGCGCAGCCGTTCCCGACGGGCTTGCAGGTTGTGCGTCGTCAGACGGCAAATTTCGCTCAGCGAAGAGCGCCGCATCGCGCCATCCCGGCGCGGGCGACAGCATCGACGGAGCAGTTGCGGCGCTGCCTGATACATGCAATTCGGGTGCGATCTTGGCGACATAGGCGATCGTCTCAGCGGGCAGACCGCGGCGCCCCGATGCGAAGGCATCGGCGCGGCCCGGCCCCGCGTTGTACGCCGCGAGCATCAACTGAACGTCGCCATAGCGGTCCCACATCGCGCGCAGATAGGCTGCACCGGCGAGGATATTGGCGCGCGGGTCGAACGGATCCGCCCCGAGCCGATGGCGCGCGGTCAGCGACGCCCAGGTTCCGGGCATGATCTGCATCAGCCCCATCGCCCCGGCGTGCGAAACCGCACCAACCTTGCCGCGGCTTTCGGCGTGCATCACGCGCCAGATCCAAAGCTCCGGAATGCCGAAGCGCTGTGCGGCTTCGGCGACCGGTGCGGCATGAGGATGGCGCGCCGGTTGCACCGCCGCGGCAGCGGGCGGGCAAGCCAGAGGCATCGCGAATGACGCAAGAAACGCGCCGCAAGGCACGCTGACGCGAAGCGCGAACCCACCCACGAAGCGCAGCAGCAGCCCCATGGCTCAGTTCCCGGCCTGCGGTTCGGGGCGCGAACAGAGAATAGACAAATCGCCGTCGTCTGGGCCCAGGCGAACCAGATTTGCGCGCAACGGCGCAGCAAGGCTCGGGTCGTCGATCTGCAGCGCAATATATAAACCGCGCGGACCCGTGCGATCCCAACCGGCCCCGATCTCCGCACCGAGTGCGGGATCTCCGATCAGTAAGCGCCAACCTGGCGCATTCTCTTTTTCAGAATAGGCTGCCGGTGCGAGCTCGATTTGCGCGTCGAACGCGAGCGTCTTGATCGAGCCGGAATATCCTCCCGTCGTATTCCGGCGCATTGTCCCGATGATCATGATGACGTCTCCTTGCTGCGTGATGGCGGGTGGTCGGGTTCGGCGGAGCCCCAGCGAAGCGCCGCCGTCGGATGCGAGCGGGTGAGGATCGGGTGCGCGGTGCCGAGCAGACCAGCTGCCGGCATCGCCCCGAAATAGCGGCCGTCGAGACTGTCGCGCGCCGCATTGACGAGAAAGAGTTCGCCGCGGCCGACGATCCGGCAACCCGTCCAGACGGGGAGCTGGCGGTTCGCCCGATCGCGCGCCAGCGCGCGGGCGACCGCCACGCCGTTCACTGTGACGAAGACGCCGGAACGGCAGACGAGCGCACCGGGAAGGCCCGCGACCCGCTTCAGCAGCGGCACGTCGCGCGGCAAATATCCGCGCTGCGCAAGGAATGTCCCGAGTGCGGACGGCGGGGCGATGGCGACAAGGTCGCCGAGCCGCGGCGGCGCGCCCACATCGACCCAATAGAGGCCGGTCGGAGCGCTGGCGCTCACATTCCAGAGGAAGCGCGGCGCGGGCTTGAGCCACGCAACCGCGACGAACGATGTGCTGAAGATCGCCGCGGCCGCCGCCGTGGCGCGAAGTGCCCGGCGGCTCATAACTCGACCGCCCGGCGGCGCAGCCATGCCGTATGGCGGTCACGGGAATATGGCCGGAATGGCAGCCCCGCCGAAATCCGGCTGCCGACATGGCGCCAATGATCGGGCGCCGCATCGCAGGCATCGATGCCGGTCGCTTCGACCGCGTCGATCGCCTCAAGCGCCTGTTGCACTTTCGGCCAGCCGTCGATCCGCGCGAGGATATCCGCGCCGGGATGGACGAACGGCAGCGTTGCATAAGCTTCGCCAGGCACAACCGCCGCGGCAATCGCGATGGTCGAATGGATCGTCCCGAAGTCGTTCGACGTCCAGCGCACGTAAGCAAAGACGGCGCCGGGCCGGAACGCCGCGACGCGCTTGGCGCGGCTCAAGATGCGCTCGGCTGCGATGCGGCCGAAGCGGATCCACTGCTCGTGTCGTCCCTCGATCCAGGTCATTTCGACCTCGGTGAACGCGGCGTCCTGCGGCGACGATTGTGCGCCGGCGCCCTGCCTTGCGATCAACGGCGCACTCAGCGCCTGCTCAAAATCGACGCATCGCATCAGCGCTGCACCTGCCGCGCCGGGTGCACGGTTCCGGTGCCGGGATCGGACGTCGACGAACGCCGGCCAAGTTCGACCCAGGCATCGAGTTCGTCGATCGCATAAACGACGCGGCCGCCGAGCTTGCGATAGGCGGGTCCGGTTCCATAGCAGCGATGCTTCTCCAGCGTCCGGTGCGAGAGGCCGACCCGCTTTGCGGCATCGGGGGTCGTCAGAAAACGCGGCGGGTGACCGGTGGTCATGGGTGGCTCCTTCCAGCGGCCGGACCGGAAATCGCGGGCCGGCGGGCGATGTCGCGTGGTGGCGCGAAAGCGCGCGCGCGGGGGAGCGGCTGAATTGCGCTGCTATTTTTGTCGCCCCGCCCGGCCTGCCAGCAGCGCGCGGTACCCGCCTGCCGCGAGCGCCTCGGCTTCGCGGATCAGACGCTGGGTGCGGCGGCGCTCTGGAGAAGCTTTCCAGGCCGCGCCGCGGCCCAAATCCAGGCGCGGATAGATGTGCCGGCAAGCGACCTCATGGTTGGTCACGTCCCGTTCGCCGCGAAGATCGAGAATCGACAGCAACAAATCGAGGCGCTGCGACTGGTAGGATGTGGGCCGAGACACCGTTGATGCGGAAGCTCTTCCGCGGAGCCATCGTTCGAGATCGGAGACGGTCTGAAGGCGCGTCTCGGTCATCGCATCGAACGCGATCAGCGCGGAAAGGGGAACACACGCCGGATCGCAGCGCAGCCAGATCCGGTGCATGATGCGGCCGTCGCCCAATATATAGTGACCACCGTCAGGCGCGGTCCGGAAGCCAAGGCGATGCGTCCAGCGAGCCGGATCGAAACGCAGTTCAGCGGCAAAGGTCGCCGGTGCAGCGTCGAGGATCACGACATAGGGACAGACCTCCGCGTCCCAGAAAGCCGGTGCATCGAGCGCCGGAGCATGCGGATCGACCGGGAAAGCAGAGGCCCCATCGCCGGGCCATGCCCTCCTGCGACGCCGGATCGGCCTTGCGATCCGACATCACGCTTCGATAGTCACGGCGATAGTCCGGACTGCGGCGCAGAAACTCCTGAGCGTAGCCGGGAAAGTCGAGGAGCAGCGGCCCCACATTCTTTGCCGTCTTCTCAACCGCCATAACAGCCTCCGGTAGAGGCCGAAGAGTTGGCGAAATTCGGGATCGCGCCAATTCCAAGGCGCGGGGATATCCATCCCCAGTAATGGGTATCCCGCCCGGCGCCTGCCGGGCGGGTCCCTGCGGCTCAGTCGCCGCGGCGGGTCTGGCGGCTCCAGACCAGGTCGTGCTCATCGCCTTCGCCCGCGAACAGCTGCGCGAAGATCGGGGCGGTGAAGCTCGGATCGTCGAGCTTGACCGAAAGATAGGGGCGCTTGTCCTGCGTCTGCTTTTCCCAGGCTGCGCCGACTTCGACGTCTCCAACGAAAACACGGTGGCTGGGAGCATTGCCGCTGGGGTCTTTTTCGGGCGCGATGCGAACCGATTTCGCCTGCACCGAGAGAGTGGTGATGTGACCCCGAAATTCTCCGGAGACTTTCTTGAACGTGCCGATCTTGGCCATGTCGCATTCCTTCCTTGGCTCGGGCCGCACCATCGCGGCCTCGATGCGCATCGGTCGTCAGCGGGGGACCGGCGGTGCAGCCGCAGGCCCGCAGCGCAGCGGAGGACCGCGCCGTTCGTCTTTCTTGTTTCGCGAGGAATGGCGGCACGCCGGGGGAAGAAAGTCGAGCGGCGCGGTTGCACCAAGCCGGACCAGCGAAGCGGCGCGCTGACAGATGGCGCATGTCGAGAGGCCGTAATGTTGCGGATCGGCGGACGGATGCGGTGGCGATCGACCGGGAAGCGAAGAAGAATGAGAGGCGGGTGAACGCCTAACTGTGCAGCGCGGGTCGGTCGAGCGCGCCCCCCGGCGACAGGAGATTGCGCCAACCGGAGTAGCCGGTGGCTAAGGCGGTCAGAATGGAAATGCCACGCTGCGTCCAGGGATCGAGGTCGACCAGCATCGCGAGTGCGGCCCCAGCCTGGTAGCCAGCAGCAGCGGCGGCGCCCACGAAAATCAGGATGACGCCAAGCCTGACGGCAAGCGGAGCCGAGCCCCGCGCCAGGTGCCGGCCGAGGGTATGGACGGAGACACCCGCCAGCAATCCCGCCGCCAAAATGACCATCCAGTCGAAACCCTGGTCCCGAAGTGTGAAGGCCAAGCCAAGCCCGGCGAAGATTGGTAGCGCGTAGGTCGCGCAGCGAAAGAGCAGCAGCAGGCAATAGAATGCGGCAACCGCGCCAAGGATCAGCATCAGGGTCATGAACGTCCTCCTGTCGGACGCGCCCACCACCACCACCACAGCGCAATCTGTATGAAAAACATAGCAGAAGCCGGCTCGGGGGAGAACCCGAACCGGCTCCAATCTGGAACCAATTCCAGAGGCTTAGCGATTGAAAGGGTCATATTCGCTGACGATCGTTTCGGGGTCGCCGTCGAACTCATCGAGCGGCATGACCGAATATCCGGCGCTGGTCTCGATCAGGATGATCACGGTCATCATGGTCCGGGCGAGGCTCCATCCAAGCGATTGGGCGGTAGAAAGCGGCATGGGATCAACTCCTGTCCTTTGGAGCGGGCCATTCCCGCTCGACAGGCGCCCCGCCGGACGGGGACAGGCCGCAATCATCGCGGCGAAGCCGCGGCCCAAGCGAAGCGTAGGGACCCTTTACGGGTTGATTGAAGGAGGCCTGGCCTCGGCCAAGGGAATAGCGGCAATCGAGAGCGGGTATGGCCCGGTCCCATGCGGCAGAGCCCCCACGCCCCACCCGCCCCCGATTCGCCGCCGCGTCCCGGCCCCCTCGCTGACCTTTTATTTCGCAGATCTGTCGACATTCTGCCGTTCGCAACATGTGCGGCCCTCGTCGTCTGCGACAGCCCAGTCGCCGAAAAGGAGGATAACCGAGCGCCGGGCCCCGGAAACCCACACTCGTCAGCACAAGAAACGAAAAGGCGGCCCAGAGGACCGCCTTCACGTGATGCAATCAACCGGCTCCGCCCTAAGGCGGAGCCGGGGTGCCCGTCAGGACGGCGGGTTCCAGATGATGACCTTCTTCATCGGGTCGTCGCCGGGGGCGTTGGCGACATTGCCGTAGATGGTCCCGAATTCGGGGGCCGACATCGTCACCGACACATATTCGGCGCCGTTGTTCTGCGAGGTGCGGGTCCAGCCGGCACCGAGCTCGAAGCCATTTTTGCGGCTGATGATACGATAGTCGGGTTCGTTTTCCTTGGTCTTGCGACCGTTCGGCACGATAGCTATCGGCGCGGTGACGTTGAGGGTGGCAAGCGTGCCTTCGAAGCTGCCGTCGGGCTTGACGTTGAGGTTGGCGATGGTGGGCATGGACTTTCTCCTTCGGTTGTTCGGGGGACATCCCCGATGGCGCCAGAAGAAGGGACCGCGAGCTGCCGTCACCGAGCGGCACGCGAGGGCGAACCCCGCATGGGGTTGACGGCCAGAGGCGAGCCGGGCCCGCAGAAAGGCGACAGGAAGGGGTGGCCTTGAGCAACGGAGACAAGGGCCGCCGCCAGGGCCATCCAACGTCCAGCACCGCACGCAAAGGCCGGCCCACCCGACCCCCGCGCCGAATCCGGTCCGATCAGTCGCAGCGATGCGTACCCCAATATTTGTCCCAGCGCGCGGTGAGGCCGCTGCGTACCATGGAGCAGGAGATATCGCCCGAGCGGGGCGAGGTGCAGAAGGCGGCGGTGCGGGTGCCACCCGCCCCGCCGCGCGATAGGCAGTTCATGGCCGGGCCGCGGACGAGAATATGGCCGGTTCGGTTCCGCCCTTGCGGCTCACCAAGCAAGCCGACGAGATGATCGCGCGCCGCGACCGCATCGGCGTCCGGACAGGGATGTTCCGGAATACAGCTACCGTCCATTTCGCGCGCAGCGACGCCCGAAAGGCGAATGTGTGGGCCTTCCGCGCACCAGATCGGCCCATCGCCATCCCAGACCGCGACGGGTGTGCAGGCGAAGGATTGGCCGCTCGGAACGACCGAGGCGAGCAGGAACAGGCCGATCATCATTGCCGGGTCCGTAACGCGGAGGACCGATCGATTCAAACCCCGTCGCTATCGCAAAGCATCAAAGAACCGCGCGAAGCGCCCAAAGACAAACGCGCTCTTGGCGAGGCCGCAGCCGGACGGCGTGCGCGCGGGCCTGTGGGCCAGCCGCCGTCCGGCAAGGAAACCGAGCCGAGTGCGCTGCGCGGCCCAAAACAACGCGCGGCCCCTGGCGCCGCCTGCCGGCGCCAGAGCACGCCCATTCAGCCGCGATCGAATTCGCCGCAGCAAATTTGCGAAGTTCAGCTCTTGTAACGGATGACGTGCCGCGGCTCGCCGCACAGGCCGCAGGGTTCCCTTAGCCGTTCGAATCCACCGACGCCGCCGACGGTACTCGTCGCGACGCTAGCCTGCGTAATCGAAGAAAGGTCGAGGCGATCAGTGATGCATTCGTCGCAGAGAGGCGTCCCGTCCATTCGGCGGACAAGAGACTCGACCCGTTCGGCAATTGTTGAACTTCTGACCATTGGATCGCCGTAAACGGGGATTGGGATTCGGGAAACTACTTACGCGCTACCGCAGGCTCTGGCGGCTTGCAGGCCGACAAGTTCTAGTTTCTTGGGATGAAAAGGAGACGCCCCTCCTTAAGGCGCGAGTTTGATAGAGAAATCATCCTTCGGGCGCCTCAACGCGTCGCCGCTCCACGCAGGGACAATTATTAGCCCGCGCTTCCTTAAGTCGTTAGCGATGTCACCGAGGGCGCCGTAAGTAACCGCGCAAAGATCCAACACGCGCGGCCAGACATCTTTCCATTTCAAATCGTCCGAGCTTTCCGACAGGATTTGAAGCATCGTTGACCGCGCGGCCGCCTCGCCTTGGGATATTTCGCGAGCGCTTCGCTCGCCCGGTTCCATGGCAGACTGGCCAGCAAACATGTCGTTCATTCCGCTTGCAGCCCTCCGCGTCTCCGCCTTTTTCGCCGATTTGTAGGTCGCTTGTGTCTCGAGAGACTTTCGGTGTGCGTCACGGAACACCTTGATGCCGGCTGGGTGCCGAGTCAGGTAAATGAGCTTGTACAAGGGCCGATCGACCGCCGTCTCGTCGACGGTTAACGCCGGCGCGAATTTATAGTCCCCCATGCGCCGCAACGCTTGGCGGGCGCGCTCAGAAATGGCCGCTTCTCTTTCGGATCCGCGCAGTTCAGCGAACTCGGCTCTCCAACCGCCATTTTCTTGCAGATCGCCGAGCCATCCTTCGAGTGTCGGCATCCGATCCTGTGATCCCGCAAAGCGGTTTGCGAATTGGAACATGAAATTCAAGAGAACTTCCGTTCGATCCGGCGAGATCAAGCATTGAAACTTCCGAACGTCAGGAACGCCTTTGGGGTCTATGACGACAAACCGGAAGGCTCTTGCGGGAATGGCGGTCGCGATTGCGGATGCGTGATCCTCGGCCTGACCCAGGTGACAATGTGTTTCAACGTCAGGAAAGCGCTTCACGGCGTCGATTAGCTCTGCAAAATTCCCGGGATCTTTCTCAACGAGGTGAGCCACCATGGTCACTTTTCGGTCGAGTTCCGCTTGCTTCGCCTTGGCTTCCGTCATCCTGCGAAGGGCAATTCCAAACGATGTGTCCGAATAGTCGCCGCTCTTTGACTGCCACGGCCCGGCAAAGAGATCGACATATGTGAATTCGTTTGCCCAACTTACGATCTTGGGAATTTGCGCAGGCATATAGGTATCGAGGAACGTGTGCTTCACCAGCGCCTGTTCCCGACCGTCGTACCAACGCGGATCGAGCATTTAGCCGGCCGCCCGCGTCAGGCGCGGCCACTCACTCCACTCGCGGCCATCAAGTTCCCGCCCGCCAGACTTTGGTCGAAATCCGCCCCATTGTTTGAAGAAGAATGGCACACGCTGTTCTCGGCACGCATCGCGTATCTCCCGTGCCCACTCGATCCGCATCACGCGGGCATTTGGACCGCTTTCGCCGCCCGCGATGACCCAATGTATGTCCTTCAGGTCGATGGGCCCCACAGAGCCTATGAGAGGTTCTACCGATAGAAAGCGGACTGCGGATTTGGCCGCACGAAGGTGGGCAACCCGCGCAGCGCCTTTCTGGTCTTCGACGGATACGCCTGTCCATATGTGGGCGGGCGGCCTCCTGTCGGCATAGCGGTCATTCATATAGTCCCGAAGCCTCGGGCTCCGCTTGGTCAGTATCTGGTACGTGTGCCAATCAGCCGCCTCCATTGTGTTGAATACCCGATCAATGAAGGATGTCGGAATAGCCTTATGGAAGAGATCGCTCATCGAGTTTACGAAAATCATCCGTCCACGACGCCAGCGCAGTGGCTGATCCAAGCGCTCGGGCCGGAGGGTTAGATCAAACCCATTTTCGAAGGGATGGCCCGGCACTCCACGGAACCGTTCGGAGAAGCGCGCGGCATAGCAGTTATCGCATCCAGCGGTGATCTTCGTGCAACCTGTGACGGGGTTCCACGTAGCGTCGGTCCACTCTATCGCGCTGTGATCAGCCATTGTCGTTCTGCTTTGCCCCGTCTCGAAATGATTAGAAAACCGAATTTTCGTGCAGATGAATCTCACAGAATCTGTGCAAATGGAATCCAGTTTTTGCACTCGGGGATTTGGGCTCTCTTGTTGAAGGCTAGGAGTCCGGGCCCAATGTCATTCCATCTGTCCGAAGAGTGCAACATGCTTCGGACACGACTGTCTGAAGTTTGCATCATGGTTCGGACACAATCGTCCGAAACAAGCTACATGTTTCGGACAAATTTAAATGGACATTGTCCGAAAGATGTATCATGCTTCGGACATGTTGGGGAAATCGTCCGGAGCCGACGATGATGTGGCCAGGAACATCATGCGCCGAGTAAAGCGAAAGCTGGGCCAAGCATGGACCCCGGCCGACTTCAGCGACCTCGGCAACCGGCAGGTCATCGACAAGAATTTACAGCGTCTAACCAAGGCTGGCGAACTCCGCCGCATCGATCGCGGGCTTTACGATCGCCCCGTCCACAACGAACTCACGGGCAAGCCCTCGGTCCCCGATTATCGCGCGGTCATCGAAGCGGTCATTCGCCGGGACCAGGCCCGCATGGTTGTCGACGGCATGACCGCCGCCAACGACCTCGGCCTGACGACGGCTGTACCGGCGCGGATCGAGGTCTTGGTGGATGCGCGGCTGAAACCGATCACGCTCGGCAACCAAGAAATCACTTTCAAGCACGCCGCTCCGAGCCGGCTCTATTGGGCGGGCCGCCCCGCGATGCGCATCGTGCAGGCACTCCACTGGCTCAAGGATGTGATCGACCGCAGTGAAGAGGAGCGCATCCGCGTCTATGACGCGCTCTCGGCGATATTGTTGGACCCGAGGCACGGCCGGACCCTTCGCAAGGACTTGAAGGACGGCCTCGCCGCACTTCCGATCTGGATGCAGGACTTCCTCCGCGAACTCGTCACGCCGGCCAAGGTGCGGCGCGCGTGACCCGCGCCGGCTACCAGCAGATCATCAGGTCGAGGGAAGCCGATCGCCGGGACCTGTTCCTGTCGGCCGCGAACCGGCTTGGCACGCCGCTCGGCAACGTCGAGAAGGATTTCTGGGTCTGCTGGACGTTAGACCAGCTTTATCATGAGCGCAGCGCCGACCAGCCGCGGCTGCTCTTCAAGGGCGGGACCTCGCTCTCGAAGGCGCACGGCCTCATCAAGCGCTTCTCCGAAGATATCGACGTCACCATATACAGGGACGATCTCGGCGAAGCCGCGAGCGTCGACGAACTCGAAGCTTTGTCGCGCAAAAAGCGTGAAGCGAGACTCGACGCGATCCGGGACGCCTGCAGCACCTATATATCGGGTCCTCTCCAGACTGATATCGCGGCGCGGCTCGCCGAGGCCACGAACGGTGCGGGACGCGTCGAGATCGACAAGGGCGACCGCGACTCCCAGACGCTGCTAGTCTGGTATCCGTCGCTCGAACATGACGAAGCGAGCTATATCAAGCCAGCTGTCCGCATCGAATCGGGCGCCAAGTCGGCGCTCGATCCGAACGGCAAGGCCACGGTCACGCCCTATGTCGCCGAAGAGCTGCCGGACCTAGATCTTGCGGTTGCCGATGTGACGACGATCGACGCCGAGCGGACCTTCTGGGACAAGATCGTCATCGCGCACGGGCTGCGCAGCTGGTTCGATCGCCGCGGCGTCCTCAAGAATGAGGGCCAGCGTATATCGCGCCACTATTATGACCTTCACTGCCTTGCGGATACCACGCTTGGCCGCGAAGCGATGGAGAAGGATGAACTTGGCGCCGACTGCGTGCGTCATGCCCGCATGTTCTTCAATCGACCTGACTTCGACCTCGCCTCAGCGGCGAAGGGAAGTTTCAGCCTCGTGCCCGCCAAGGAGATGCGCGAGGCGCTGCGGCGCGACTATGCCGCGACCGAGGCAATGATCTTCGGCAAGGCGCCAGACTTCGACGAAATCATCGCAACCACCGAGAAAATCGAAGCCAAGGTGAACGGCCGATGATCGCCGGCATCCAACTGGATTCGGAACAGAAATTCCTATCCGGATCGCAGAAAGTCTTGCGGTCTTTAAGGAATACTGCAGTTTTGGGGCTAAACGGCGGCGATATTCATTGCCGACTCGCCCTGTGTTTCGTAGCGAAAGCGAATCATTGCGCCCTGCCGGCCCGGCAGGGCGCGTTCGATTCGCGAGGAGGACCCATGAAAAATGGTATAAAGTTACTCGCGGACAATACCTACGGACGTGTAGAGATTTCCAATCGTAAGGAATTCAAGCACTTCAATCTTCGACCATCGAAGAAGGCCGTCGAAGAAATTGAGCGGCTCGAAGAGCTGACGCTCGCGGCAGAACAGCGACTCGGAAATTTCGTCGTCGGCGCGAACCGCGGCTGATCGGGAGGCAATCGCTGAATGCAGGCTCAAATCCAGGTAGGACCCCTGCTCGGCGAAGACGACTGGACTGAATTGGTCGAATTGGTGGGGGCCGACGAGTCCGCGCTGCTGCAACAATTGCTACGGGACTACAGGGAGGCGGGCGCGAAGGCCTATCTCCTCGAGCGGGCCTATATCGACCGCGACTTCTCAGCCGCCTATTCGGCCTTCTATTCGACCCTATTCCATCCCTATCTCAAATATTGCCAGCGTCTCCACTTCTTCGGGTGTGACCTTTCGTATCTCGGCAAGGTCGATAGTCCCGAAGGCCTGTCGCGCGAGGTCGCATCCCATGACGACGACTATCTCGGCTATGTGGTGCTGCGTCCCGTTTCCCACGCGCCGGTTGCAGCGGCGGTGATCTCGGCAGCTGCGATTGCTTCCGACCCCTCGACGATCATCGACGTAACGGCGGATTATCCCGTTCACCTCGTCGGGGCAGATCTTACTGTCACGGGATTCCCGCTCACCCAGCAAGACACGCGCGTCGGCGCTTGCGCGCAGGCGGCGATCTGGATGGCAGGACGCCATTTCCACCGCGCGCATGGCGGACCCTGGTTCTCGATGCCTGACATCAATGATGCCGCGCTGAAGCCCACCGACAATTTCGTGACCCGCTCACTTCCCGCCGGATCGGAGTTCCTGAGGCCCGACAACATAATCCGGGCGCTACGGGCGATGGACCGTCATCCGGTCTTCGATCTCGGCAAGGCCGCGGTCGAACAAGGGGTCGGCATCAAGCCTCTGCATGAGGTGATTGGTCGTTATCTCGATTCCGGCATCCCAGTGCTGATCGGGCTAAAGGGCCGGGACGGCGCGACGGTCGGCCATGCTGTCGTTGCCATCGGCCGGGTGATGCGCGAACGCGGCGATGACGACCTGCCCGATGACCCGACCTCGGCCGAACTGATTTCGCATCTCATCGTCGCCGACGACCAGAGGGGGCCGGTCTGCCGCCTGCCGGTCTACAAGGACGACGCGCTGGAGGCGGGCGCGCCCGGTGCCTATCCGTGGACGCTCGAAGAGGATGCGGTTTATTCAGTGACGCCGCTGCCCGGGAAGGTGTTCATGACCGGCGAAGTTGCCGAAACACTGAGCCGCGACTTTCTTGCGAGCTGCGTCGAGCGCATCGAAGAGTATCGCGAACTCGCCCGCATGCGCGCCGGCGAAGGCAGTGCTGCACTCGGCAAGGCGATCGCCGTCGATCCCTCCTTTTTTGCGGTTTCGCCTTCAAGACTCGTGGCGCGGACCTATCTTACCTATGGCTGGCGTTATAAGGGCAGGACGCTCCGCAATCGGCTTCCCGATATCTTCAAGTTCGAAATCTTCCGACACCAATATCCACGCTACGTGTGGGTGACCGAATTCTCGCTTCCCGACGATCTTCGCGGTTTCGACCAGTGCCAGCGGAAGGTGCGTGCCCATGTCGTCGTCGACGCGACAGGCAGCAAGTTCGGCGAGAGCATGCTGATCGTCCAGGTGCCCGGGCTTTCGATGTTCTGGACGTTTGACGCCGACAGCCCGACCCAGACTTATAACCTCATTTTCCGGACGACCGACGAAGCCGAACCCTTCCTGCCCAAGGTCCGCAATTGGCCCGACTTCGACCAGTGCGAAGTGCCGGACGCCGGGTCAGATTCGGACGCCAAGCTGGCTTAACAGGCGGCGCCACCACGATCCGCTGGTCGGCGCCACGCGCGTCTCCTCCCGTTCCGTTTCTGACTGCCTTGCCGGCGCCGGACGTCGAACATCGAACAGCGGGTCACCGGTCTCGCATGCGCCATGGTGCCGACATGTTTGCCCGGCGACCGCCTTTAAGCGATTGCTTGTCGCGACCTGATGACGATTGCCATCATATTCGAGGTAGACGCTGGCGACGGGTTCGCGCATCCACGGCAGCAGCAGTTGCATGACGAGGCCCACGGCCAACGACGCCAGCACGCCGTTCGGCCAGACCACCTGCGGTTTGCCGCCGGCGGCGCCATATTTCTGCGCCTCTTGCTCAAGCCGCGCGTCGGTGAGAACGCCAAGGCACCAGAGGCATGGCCCGCCCGGGGAAGACAGGATGACCTGGCCGCCGATCGCGAATTGATCGCCGAGGTCGTGAACGTCCATGCCCATATCGATACAGGGGATCATCATCCGGCGGCAGAAGGCTTCGAGTTCGCTCCGTTCGCGGTAGGAATCGACGCCGCCGACGATGATGTCGCATTCGGCGAGCGCCTCGGTTGCATCCTGCCACCTGCATGCAAGAGCAAGGAAACGCGGCGCCGCGACGAGCCCGCGCACCATTCGTTCGGCGACATCCGCTTTCGGCGTCGCGTTCTCGGCGTCGGCGGCGGTTGCACCGACGAGGCGGTTGAGATTGCTGTCCTCGACGATATCGGGATCGACGCAGACGAAGCCCCCGATTCCCAGATGGGCGAGCTGCTGCACCACATGCGAACCGCCGCCGCCGAGGCCGACGATGCCGATCGTCACGGCGCGGAGCCGGGCGTCGCTGTCCGGCCCCAGAAAATCCTGCCGGTCATAGCGGCTCATGACATCGCTCCTTCCATCCAGAGGGTGGCGCCGACCGCGGTGAACCGGGCAATGGGGAGCGGTCCCTGACCACGCGCAAGCCAGAGGTCTCCCGCTATATTGTCGGCGCTCAGCACGATCGCGCCATGCGGTACATGTGCGGCGACGTTGAAGAAGTCGGGCACGAACTTCGCATTCTCGCGAATGTCAGTGCCGCTGAACCCGGGACGGCCGCGATGTTCGTGCATATGGACGTGCAGCGCCGCAGTCCGCGACTGGTAGCTGCGCTGCAGCGCCTTGCGGATTGCCTTTGACCCCATCATCGCGCCGACGCTCGGGTCGTCGATATAGTCGGCGTCCTCGACCGGGTGATAATCCTGCGCGAGGAGAAATAGGCTGCCATCGCCGATGCGCGACACGCCCGCCGAAATCCAGCCAACGCGCTCATATGCGAAGGCGTGACGCCGCCTCAAGTCGCCTCGAATGGCGTCGAGAAGCGGGGCGCGGATCTTGAAATGGACGTTCACCGGAAGGCCGCCAGATGATTTGCAAGGATGGAAGTCCATGGCTGTTCTGCCTCGATGTAGTTCCAGGACCAGCAAAACCAGTTCCGGGTGAAGAGATTGTGCTGGGTCCAGTTTGCGAGATGACCGGGAACGGCGGCGTTAAGGAAGAGCCGCGTCTTATAGCCGCTATGCTCGTGAGGGCAGAGCAGCGCATCGCGCGTCACCGGTCCCGCCCGCGTCGCGATCACCAGCCCGGGCAGATGGACGAAGGTACGGCCACCTTCGACCAGCGCGACCGCATCCGGGTAGATGGCCTTGATGCGGTCGAACTGATCTTCGGCATTCACGAGGAGCCGCCCTGGCGAACGTGGCTGACGAACTTCATGCGGGCGATCACGCGGATCGCCTCGCCGGGCTGCAGGGTGCGGAAGCTGCCCTGCTTGTCGACGACGTCGAGGTCGAGATCAGCCGATACGCCGAGCGCGTCCTTCAACGTTTCGGTCGTATAGTCGCCGGCGAGGATCCGGACCTTGTCCCCGTTGAGGTCAACATTGACGTAACGCGGTTCGTCCGAGCGGTCGGCAGTGTAGAAGTGCTCGACCTCCTTGCCCTTGAGGGTGACGCTCTCGGTATCCTCGACGAGGTCGTCCCTGCCGCCCTTCGGGTCGAAAAAGATATCCTTAGCCGCCGGCACTAGCGCGAGAACGCGGAGTTCCGCGCCGCTGATCTCATCCTTACCCCAAGGGAAACGGCGCCCGTCGACGACAAGGAAGAAGAGGCGGTCGGCCTTCACCGAGCTGAACTCTTCCTTGCCGCTCGCGCGAAGGTCGATTTCTTCAGCGAGGTTGATGTCTTCGAGCAACCCGTCGCCCTGGCGATAGAAGAGCAGATGCTCGTCGACCGGGATACGGCCCGCGATTTCGAGCAGGTCGCGGCCCTTGACCAGTGGGTCGCTCAGCAGATGTTCGACGCCGTCGATCGTGATCGCAAAGCGCCCAGACATGGAATTCTCGTTCGTCACAACATTTCTCCATACGAAGGCACTTGCGCCTTGTTGACGTTTTCGACATGATGATCGTGTCGATAACGCTAAAATAGGAAACATGTCGTTTATGTCAATATATTCATCGCGAAATCGCCATGACCGATAACAGCGGATCAGGTGAGATTTTCCGGGCCCGGCTTGCAAGTGCCCGTGATGCAAGGAAAATCAGCCAAGGCGACCTAGCAAAAAAAACTGGCCTCCCGGCAAGTTCGATCTCGCATTTCGAAGGTGGCGGTCGCAAACCCTCTTTCGACAATCTGCTGAGGCTCGCCGACGCGCTCGATGTTACGACCGACTATCTGCTCGGGCGCAGCGAGGATGTGGGCACGTCCGTGGCTGCGCAGAAGCTCCAAAAGCATCTGGACGGGTTGAATTCCTATGATCTCGATATTGCAGAGAAGTTCATCGAAGTTCTCGCCAGCAAATCGACGAAGCCACCCGGGTAGAAGGTGCGAAGTGTAAGTTGCGAGCTCAGGGCGTCCGCGGTCCATCAAGCCGATAAACCGGAACCGTTGAGGTCATTGACGGCTAGGGAGCGGCGTTTCCCGACCAGAATCCGATCCGTTACCTACGGCTTCGGCGACCTCAAGCCGCTCCGGACCGACCTCCCGCAGGTGATCGGGGTGAATCATGATTGGATGCTCATATCGTGATGCAAGCTCCTCCATGTACTCATAGAGATCGGGGACCATCGGCCGCACGTCAATTGGTCGAAAGGATACCGAACTGTAGACGCGCTGATCACGCGTGGTGGGCTGAAGTTCAATCTCAACGCCGTAGCTAATGCCGTCGCCCGCGAGCTCGGCACTGTTGAAGTAGATCGCCTTTAAGGCGCCCCCATCCCCCGCGATTGTATCCGTGTCGAATGCGAACCGAGCCTCTGGCTTTGCCCGAAGAAGCAGATCCGCAGCCAGCTGGATCCAGCGGCTGTCCCACAGGTCACCAATCGCGAGGGAGGCCTTGGATCGCACGCCGGCCAGTTCAAGCAACCGCCGCCAATCGGAGGCGATCTTGTAAAGCGCCGGCAGGTCCTCGACGTCGGGGCCGGTTAGCACATTGCTCATAGGCAGTTTGATCGGGCCAAAGCGACCGTCGTCACCGCTCATTACGATTGCACCTTCGCCCGAGGCGAGGTTGGCCATTGCGCGGAGCAGCATCACGAGGTCGTCGAGCGTCCGGCCGCCCTGCTCGAAGATGCCCTTGGTCTCGAAGCCCGCCTCGCGCTCATGGAACAGGAAGCTGAAGTCGGCGTGACGGATGAGCATCCGCAGGCGCGCGTCGAAGGGAGGCGCGAAGAATATCTCGGCGTGGAAGGTAGCAGGCGGGGTCAGTGGCGCGCCGGTCACCACGATCTCGCAACCACCGGCTGAGGGAGGCGAAAGCATGATCTCCTCAACCGCGTTCAGCATGTCGTGATCATAGGGCACCGGCATATCGAAGCGATTGTCGAAGGCCTGAATAGCCAACGGCTTCAGCGGAACCATGCCGAGCACGACGCGGGTCAGCTGCTCGTCGCTGTCCGGTCTGAAGAAGACGTCGCCGACGATGCGGTCATCACCGTAACCCAGTTCCGCGAGCTGGCCGAGCTTCTCGGCTGAATAGGCGGCAGGATCTGGGCCGCATGCCCGTTCGATCGCTGCGCGAAGGCCCTGCGGCGTTACCTCAAAGGGGTGGCCGAGCTTGCGGTAGTCGAAGGAGATCGACTGTCGGTTGATATCGCGGTTTCCGATGAATTGCTCGTGCCTCAACCTGCGGAGCAGTTTCTCAAGCGGCTTGCCGAGAAGATGGACGACATAGCCCCTGATCGGCGTGCCATCGGGCCTCATCCTGAAGACGATGATGACCGCGGGAAGCGGGCTTTTCGCAAGCAAGTCCGCGGCGGACAATCGCAGTTGGACATTGCCAGTCCCGACCGACTTCGTGGCCTTTAGCTGGACATGACAGGTCGTCTTGCTGCGCTGGTCCAGGATGCCGTCCTGCATAGGCAGGTCCACGACGAAATCCCATCCCGAACGGTCGCGGTCACTCTTGTTACAGACGATAAGCGCGCGCGGGCAAAGATAGATGAAAAGCCCTTCAGCCGCAGCGCCGAGTTCATCGTTAGGAAGATCCAAGACGACGGGAACGCCATCGCCCTCGGCCCTCGCCTCGCCTTCCGAACCACCCATTACTGCCACAGATCCTCCCTCCGCTGCGTAACTACGCGATACGTCCCGAATGCCAGGCGCGCCTTGTGCGCTACAACCCCCCGCGCCCCATCGCCAAGCGCCTCTGCGACCTGAGCGCGCGTCGCGGGGCAGTCGGCGCCTACGATGACCTCCCGCAGGACTAGGTCGCCATCGAAGCCGCGATACCAGATCCGGCACGCATCATCATAGGTTTCGAGGTCGACGATCATGCGCACTTCATCCTCGTAGGTCCAATGGACAAACTTCACGTCCAGCGCTTTCAGCACGAATGATCCCATGTCGAACCCGGGCGCATCGATGACGGTGGCATCGACGGCGGCGCGGGACTTCCGGTACTGCACATCCCGCAGCAGCCGGTCAGGCACGTCGAAGCCCAGGCACAACCCGCGGTGATGGTCTGCATAGTGGCTCCACTGAACCGGGTTGCGCCAGCCTCGGCTGAAGCACAGCATGCCCCGCCGCTCACCGAATTCCTTTCGGGCCTTGCCCAAGGTGGCGCGGAGACCACTATCTTTCAGGTTCAACGAAAGCATCTCGAACGGGTCATTCACGTCAGCGAGAGTCGCGACTTTCAACCGCCTTCGGGCGATGTCCTGGAGACCGTATTCGCAGTTGACGAAGTGGTAAACGCGCATCGCGCTAGAATTGCCGAGAAACGGAGTGCCAGCCAATAGCCAATTGGGCCGAGTCCATGAATGACCGCTTTCGGATCCGCGCTTCTTTCACTTGGACAGCGACAAACAGGCGCAAAGCCGACATACAAAAAAGGCGGCCTAAAAGGCCGCCAAAGTTGAATGGAGGAGCCCTCCTTTTGGGTCGCATCGGGGCGCATACAGCAGCAAAAAATGCACGCCATCGAAATCAGTATTCCGTAACGGAATTACGCGTGACTGATGCATTGGCGCAACACAAAATCACTTTAGCCAGAGTTCTGACACGTATCTTGCATCGCCCCCCCCCCCCCGCCATCGGTTAACGACCGTCGCAGCAACTCTTCACCATACGCGCGATGCGGATCGAATTTCCCCGACTATCGCAGCTCCCGTTCGACAAGCAATTTCGTCGCTGGTTTGCGCCGCAGCGCCACGATCAACGCACCGAGCATTGCCAGCCCGCCGCCGATAGCCATCCGCATATCGAAATGATCGTGGGTGATCAGCACACCGAGCCCGATCGTCGCGAGCGGCGTCATCAATGTCAGCGGTGCGAGCAAGTTCGCTTCATAGCGGTCGATGAGGTGGTAATAGACGGAGTGCGCACCGACCGACACGATCAGCGCCGTGAATACGACAGCGGCGACAAGCGGCCGTCCAGTGGTCGTCGCCGCCGTCCATTGACCGTCTTCAAGCAAGATCGAAGCGAGTGTCAGAACGGTCGCCGACACCAGTCCCACCCAGGCCTGAAAGCGGAACGGTTTGACGCCATCAACCTGCTTCATCAGCACCGCGCCAGCGGCGCCGGCGAAGGCGCTGGCGGCGACGAACCAGAGCCCCGTCGAAAGCGAAAGTCCACCGGGCCGCCAGGTCACGATCAGCACGCCGACCAATGTCAGCGCGATGCCCAGTCCGCGGCGCTAGTAGATACGCTCGCCGAGCACCAGCACCGAGAGCAGCATGGTAAAGGGGACACCGAGCTGCAGAATAATCGCGGCCTCAGAAGGTGAGACAGTCTGCAAACCGACGAAAAGTAGTGAAAAGCTTCCGCCGCCCAGGCACAGGGCGATGGCAACAATCCGCCATGCCGGCCGCGGCATCGGCAGCAACCATGGCCACATGACCATCGCGACGACCGCAAAGCGTAGCGCCGCATAGAAAAGCGGCGGGACCGCCCAGTCCGTTACTATAATCTTGCTCAGGACATTGTTGAATGCCCAGATCAGGCACACGGCGACGAGAAGGAAGAAGTCACGAACGCGCATGTGCCGGGTCTACTCCGGAGCCTGCACAGCTTCTTCAAGGTTCGCTATCCGTTCAGAGCAGATGGCATGCACGGCGCGGCCCAGCTCCTCCACGCGTCCAGCCAGCCAGAGCAATTCTTCTTCGCTGATTCGATAATGTTTGGAGTAGCGAGCCTTCACATAGGCTTCCTTGAGCTTCTCGAAGCGCGCGCGGTCTGCCTTCACCTCGCGCGGCCAAACATCGACAAGCCGCATGTTTAATCGCTCGGCTTGCGTGCGCAAAAATCCCAGGTTGTGGACGTGGGGCGTGTAAAAATTGCAGACCAAGAGCACGCAATGATAGAGAAACTCACTGCTCTGATGGAGGTCAAACGCGGCGGGCTTCAGAAACCCTTTTTCGCGGCCCATCTTGGACAGCTCGAACCGCTGCATGGCGAGCGGAAACCACTCGTCGAAATATTCCTGCGCCATCGCCAGCGCCTGCTCGGGCGTCTTGGGCTTCGGCTTGTGCAATTCCTTGTCGTCATATTCGTAGAGCGCGATCCCGTCGCCCGCGACGTCCATGAAGAAATAGCGGCCGTGAGCCAGCCCATCGTTCACTTCCTGCAGCGTGTGGACGATGAAGTTGACCGGCGTGTGCAGCGTCTTGTCGATCGCAAGCTCGCGGGTCAGCCGGTCGTCGAGCTTCGACCAGAAGTCGATCTTGTCGGTCAACCGCTTGTCGTTGACGATGATCAGGAGATCGAAGTCCGAACGATAGCCCTTTGCGGTGTGCGGCTCGTCGACCCAGCCACCGCGCGCATAGCTGCCGTAGAGGATGACCTTGTCGATCCGACCCTTCTTTTTCCAGCCCATGGTGCCGAGCGCGATCGCATCCTCGAATTCTTCGAAGATGATCGCCTTCACACGTTCGAGCTCGCGCTGCTTGTTCGCCGGAAGATGATCGAGATCGGTTTTCATTGATTTTCATCCTGTAATCCTGCTCGCCGGATGGCAAGCGCCGTCAGATCCAAATCGACAACTCAGGCTTCCTTGAGCCGAAAATCCCAGACCGGAATGCCGAACGCCCGCGCCTTGTCGACAAGATTGTCCTGGATGCCGGTGCCCGAAAAGACGACCAGCCCGGCGGGCATCGCATCGATCAGCCGCTCGTTGCGCTTGAACGGCGCCGCTTTCTTGTGCCGGTTCCAGTCGGGCCGGAACGCTACCTGCGGCACGCCGCGCGCATCGGCCCAGCAGGCCGCAGCGCGCTCGGCGCCGGTTGGCGTCGCACCATGCATCAGCACCATGTCGGCATGACGCGCATGAACCTTGTCGAGCGCCGACCAGATGTGGCGGTGATCGTTGCACGCCGGTCCGCCGCTGAAGGCGATGCGCGTTCCCTCGGGGATCAGGGCCTGGGCCTTTTCGCGGAGGCGTTTGTCCATGAAGTCGCGGCTGTCGATCATCGCCGCGGTCATCGTCTTGTGACGGACGCGCGACCCAGTGCGCGGGGTCCAGGCCTTGCGGGCATGGATGCGGAACTGCTCGGCGGCGCATTCGCGGAAAAATTCCATCGTGTCGCGCCGCTCGATCATCGTGATGCCCTCGGCGATCGCGCGCTCGAGTTCGACCGAGCGAATTTCGCTTCCATCCTGCTCGCGCTGGAGTTCGCGCTGCGCCTGTTCGTTGCGGTCGAGCTCGCGCTCGATCCGTTCGCCGGCGCGGTGAAAGATATTGACGATGCCCCAGAGCAGATCTTCAAGATCGGGCTCGATGCGGGTATCGACCAGGCAGCCCGCCAATGCGTCGAAGATATCGGCGACGGCGCCGCCAGCGAGCCGGTCGTCTGGAAGCGGCCGTGCGTCGGGTTCGTCCTCATAGGGCCTATGACCGTAAAGCTGCATTTCCTGGAGGAGGTAGGCGCTGGCGCCGGGTTGCTGCGGTTCGCCGCGTTCGGGAAGGTCTGACAGGTCGATCATGTCATTTCTCTTGTCTGGGGCCGCGCCTCTCGCGGCCTTCGCGGCGACGCCTCGGCGGCGGCGGGTGCGGGTTCGCACCGCGCGGCACCCCGCGCGGCCGAAGCGCCAGCGAAGGATGGCGGGCTCGCGGCTATTTTGTTTCGCGATGCAAAGGGGCGCCAGCCCCGGCGGAAAATAGCCGCGAGCAGAGCCATTGCACGGCCCGCGCACGCTGCCGCAGTCGCCCTCCAGCGAAGGCCGAGGCGCGGCCTCCCGAGAACAGGCTGATCGGGCTTCCCCTTCCCGGACCGGCTTGATCCGATCCCCGCGGCGAGGTGACACACCGCTTTCCGAAACAACTATGGGATTTCGGGCATCATGAGGATGGCGCGCGCGATTGCGACGTCCCAATTCGCCGCCGCGCTGCTGGAGGCGTTGCGCCGCTGGCGCCAGGCGCGATCAGGCTGCATCGAGCATCCGCTCGGCATCGACGACGTGCATCTGCGGGGCGATCGAAGCGACGAGCTGCGAATGGCCCATCTGCATAAGATCGCTGTTCAGATCGTCCAGCGCCGGATCGAGCGGCAGGATATCGATCCCTAGCTGGACGGCTCGCTCGGCAAGAGCGGCGAATGCAGCGCGTCCCGCTGCATCCCGTTCGCGGGCAACATAGAGGCGGCGAAGCGGCGCAGGAAATTCCAGCGCCGCGAGATGGGCGGCCGACAGCCCGGCGATGAGCGGTAGTGCCGGGGCGATTTCGCGCAGCGAGAGCATGGTTTCGATGCCCTCACCGAATGCCATGACCTCGCCCGAGAGCCCGAAGCGGACGCCATGACCCAACAAATGCCCCATCGCGCGCCGCGGATAAGCCACGGGCGCCTTGGTCGATTGGTGCGGATCAAGCCATGTGCGATGAACGCCCATGAGCGAGCCGCCGAGGTCGGTCACCGCAGCGATCATCGCCGGATAGGCCGACTTGACCGACGGGCCATCCTCCTCCGACCGGCGATAATAGCAGTGCGGGTGGCATCGCAGCGCGGGCACATCGCCGACGTGCCGAAGCGCACGGCCCGCCAGATAGGTGCGCACAGGTGTCCCAGCGATGGGCTTCGACGCCGCCCAAAGCCGCGCTGCCGCCTCCGGGCTGCCAGCGGGCGCCCGGCGCGGACGCGGACGCGGCCCCTGCGTGCCCGCGTCGGATGGAGGCAAGCTCAGAAATCGCCGCGCCTCGGCGAGCGTTTCAGCGAGGTTCGTATGCGCGCAGCTGGCGGCGATGATGTCGAGCAGGTCACCATGATCGCCAGTCGCGGCGTCAGTCCATTTGCCCGCCGTGCGGCGACCATCGCCATCGGCGAGACGCACATAAAGACTGCGCCCAAGCGCATTGCCCTTATCGCCGACCATCCAATAATGGCCTTCGCGGCGACCGTTCGAGAGGTATTGGCGGCACGCCGCCTCGGCATTTTCACCGAGACGACGCGCAAGTTCACGGACCGGACTTTCCATAGCGGGGCTCCTTCAGGCGGCCTTGCGATCCGCGATCCGCTGGATCGGAAATCGATCAACCAGCCGCGCGAACACGTCGGCGCCAGCAGCCCCTGCCGGCACGTAGAGCTTCAGTTGCCACGAGACGATTTCGGAAATCAAGCCAAATGCCTTCAGCCGGTCAACACCAAGATCGTTGAAGCCGGACAGCTCGATCCGCCAGTCGTTCATGGCGCGAACGCGGCGCAGCATCTGGCCTTCCGCAAGGTGCAAGACAGCCTCGCCCTTTTGCAGAAGTTGCCACGCTTCGTCTTTTGGGAGGTCGCACGGCGTGTCGCGGATCACCGATGCCACCCAGCCCGGCGAGACCTTGCGCCCGATGATGCGTTCGCCCTCGTCGGTCTGGAGCCGGTAGACGCGCGACGATTCCTTTGGCAGCAGCCGCCAGATCGGCAGCAGCAAGCCCGACGCCATGTGCAGGGTCGACGTCTCGTAATCCGGAATGTCCGCCAGTTCGGCCTTCCAGACATCGGCGAACTGATCGCGGTCGGCAGGCTGCCAATGGCTCATGACGAAATCGGCGAGCAGCATGTGGCTGGCGTCGAGGGGCCGATGGAGCCGCACGCGGCGGTGGATTGCGCCATCGTCATCGATCACGCTGCGCGCCCCGAGCTTCACCGCAGCACGCTGCGAGCGCTGGTTCACAAGCAGTTCGCCGCCGCGTTCGCGGACGAGCGCCAGTGCATCGTCAAGATCGAGCGGCAGCACCCGCTCCTTGCGCTCGATCGTCAGAAGCTGCGTCGCCGCCCCGGTGCCGGGATGGGTGTAGATCGTCTGCCGTGCGTTCACCGCGAAGCTCTCGGCGCGCAGGGTTTCGAGGCCGATCTCATAGGTTCCCGCAGCAACCGCCGCCTCGATGCGATGCACGAGCAGACCCTCGAAGGCCTCGAACAGGATGTTCTGGAGGTCGATCGTGAGGGCAAGCATGCGATTGAGGAAGGTGGTGATCGGCGGCAGTTCCTCGCGCAGGCAGCCATCGATATCGAGCAACGACAGCCCCGTCGCACTTTCGAACGTCAGCAGCGAACAGCCCTCGACCTTGGCATTCACGATCAGAAGATAGAGTTGGCGCAGCGCATCGCGGGCATAGAAGGATTCCAGATTGTCCTCGGGCCGGAACATATTCTGCCCGCCCGTCTGGCGCTGGCCGCGCGTGATCGCCCCCATCGAATCGAGCCGCCGCGCGATCGTCGATATGAAGCGCTTCTGCGCCTTGACGTCGGTCGACACCGGACGAAACATCGGTGGCTGCTTCTGGTTCGTTCGATTTGTCCGCCCGAAGCCCTGGATCGCGGCATCCGCTTTCCATCCTGCCTCGAGCAGATAGTGAATGCGCCGCCGCTGGTTCTTGGCGCCGAGATCGGCATGATAGGAGCGGCCCGTTCCCCCGGCCTCCGAGAAGACAAGGATGCGCTTCTCGTCGTCCATGAAGGCGTGGGTCTCGCCAATGTTCGCACTGCCGGGGCGGGTCTCGACCGCAAAACGCACATCTCCGTCGTCGCCCGTCCGCGGGACAATGCGACGCGAGCGCCCCGTCACCTCGGCGACCGTCTCGGTCCCGAAATGCTGGACGATCTGATCGAGCGCGCCCGGCACCGGCGGCAACGCGGCGAGCTTCTCGATCATCGCGTCGCGCCGCCGGCACGCCTCGCGGCTGACGATCTGATTGCCGGCCTCGTCATAAGCGGGCCGCGACGCAAGATTGCCCTCGCCGTCGGTGCAGGGTTCGAACAATTGGACCGGAAAGCCGTGCGCGAGATAATCGAGCACATATTCGCGCGGGGTGATGTCGACCGACACGTCGCCCCAATCCTCCACCGGGATCTCGGCGAGCCGGCGCTCCTGCAACGCTTCCCCAGTCGAGACGATCTGGACGACGGCCGCATGGCCCGCCTCAATGTCGCGAGCGATGCTTGCGATGGCGCTCGGGGTCTGCATCGCGGTGATGAGATGGTTGAAGAAGCGCTGCTTGGTGCTCTCGAATGCCGATCGCGCCGCCGATTTCGCCTGCGCATTGAGCGTGCCATGCTCGGCGCTCGTCACCCCCGCCGCCTCCATCGCCGCGGCGAGATTGTTGTGGATGACCTGGAAGGCACCGGCATAGCTGTCGTAGATGCGTCGCTGCTCGTCGGTGAGCTTATGTTCGAGCAGCTCATATTCGACCCCATCGAACGACAGCGACCGTGACGCGTAGAGGCCGAGCGCCTTGAGGTCGCGCGCGAGCACCTCCATTGCCGCCACGCCGCCCTGCTCGATCGCGGCGACGAACTCGCTGCGCGAAGCGAACGGAAAGTCGTTCCCGCCCCACAGGCCGAGCCGCTGCGCATAGGCGAGGTTCTGCACCGTCGTCGCCCCTGTCGCGGAGACATAGACGATGCGCGCGTCGGGAAGCGCGTGCTGAAGTCGCAATCCCGCTCGCCCCTGCTGCGACGGTTTCTGGTCGCCGCGCTCGCCCTTTCCACCCGCCGCATTGGCCATCGCATGGGCTTCATCGAAAATGATCGCGCCGTCGAAGTCAGGCCCGAGCCATTCGGCGATCTGCTCGATGCGGCTCGCCTTGCCCTCGCGGCCCTGCGAGCGAAGCGTCGCATAGGTGGTGAAGAGGATGCCTTCGGCAAGCCGGACCGGCGTACCCTGGCGGAAGCGCGACAGCGACGTGACGAGCAGGCGCTCCTGCCCGAGCGCCGACCAGTCGCGCTGCGCGTCCTCGAGCAGCTTGTCCGACTTCGAGATCCAGAGCGCGCGGCGCCGGCCCTTCAACCAGTTGTCGAGAATGATCCCCGCGACCTGTCGGCCCTTGCCGGCGCCGGTGCCGTCGCCAAGGAACCAGCCGCGCCGGAACTGGACCGCTGCCTCATTATCGTCGCTCGCCGCACTCACGACATCCGCGGTCTCGTCGACCGTCCAGGCGCCCGACAAATGACCGGCATGGGCCTCGCCGGCGTAGATGACCGATTCCAGCTGCGCGTCGGACAGGAGGCCGTCGCTAACGAGATTTTCGGGAAGATGCGGCCGATAGGAAGGGCGCGGCGGCGCGACCGACGCCATCGCCGCCGACTGGACGAGCGCGGTCGGATGGGGAGACGCCCCCGCAATGCGCAAGGACTGGAGCGCATAGGGCTCGTAGATCGCCTCGCCAAGTTGTCCGACGGGCGGTGACCACTCGATCGTCTCATAGACAAGCTCGCCCGAAGCGACGCGCGCGGTCTTCTCCGGACGCGTGGCTCCCCTGGCAAGAGGCCCCCGAGAAGCCGCTGCGTCGCGCATGAATGGCATTGCCGCTGTTGGCGCAGGGGGCGGCGGGGCAGGCCGCGGCGGAACATGGCTGGTCACCCAGGCAAGAAGCGTCGCCAGGTCGGGCGCTTCGCCATGGCTCGCCGGCAGCATCGATGGATCGGCCACGGGTACCTTGTCGATAACAAGCAGTCGCGTCGCGGTCGTGGTGCCGTGCTTGGCGTAGACTTTTCCAGCGATCGCGGCGGAGAACAGGATCGTCGCCCGCTCCTGTAACCCGACGAACCCCGCGCGGAAGGCCGCGGCATCGGGTGCGCAATTCGCCCCCATGATCGCGACCAGCCGACCGCCGTCGCGGAGCCGCGCGAGCGCGGAGGCGATATGGCGAAGTGCAGTGCCTCGCATCGGGCGGTCGACGTGCGCCGTGGCGGAGAAGGGCGGGTTCATGAGGACGACGTCGGGGACGAAAGAAGCGTCGAGGCGGTCGTCGATCGACGCGCCATCATGACGCGTGATTGGCACGGCGGGAAACAGTAGCTCGAGAAGCTCGGCGCGACCGTCGGCCAACTCGTTGAGCGCGAGGCTCGCCCCCGCAAGTTCGGCGTGGATCGCGAGCATGCCTGTCCCGGCCGAGGGTTCGAGCACGCGGTCTCCGGCATGGATCGAGGCCGCGTGCGCCGCCACAAAGGCGAGCGGCAAAGGCGTCGAGAATTGCTGGAGTGACTGGCCTTCCTCTGAGCGGCGCGTCTGGGTGGGAATGCGCGCGGCAAGTCGCTCCCACATCGCAAGCACGCGTTGCGGCGAGCGGTTTTGCGTCGCAAGCGCGCCGCCGTAGCGGCGAAGCAGCAGGATCTGCGCCGCCTCGCACGCATCATAAGCCGCCTTCCAGTCCCACGCACCGGCAGCATCGCTCGCGCCAAAGGCGCGTGCCATCGCCTCGCGCAGCTGGGCCGTGGAAAAGGGGTGGCCCGCCTCGAGCAGAGGCTGAAGCGCCTGAGCGGCATCGAGCAGGCGCCGGGAAGCTGGCGCGACCGAGCTGGGACGAGCGGCCGCCGCGGCGCCGCGCGCCGCATCGGGGAAGGTCATATGCATGGCTGAAATCCTCAGGAGAGCGGGGCAGGAATGAACCGCCCGCTGCTCTCTCCAGGATCCGGGGGTTCCCCCTCCCGGCCCCGCCTCTCCCTCTCAACCGAAGCGAACCCCATCCTCGGTGAAGCCATATTCGTTGAGGCGGATCATCTCGTCGATCGCCGCGTCGGACGTCAGATGCTCATATTCGTCATCGAGCCGCCCGTAGAGCCAGCGGGCCAGGTCGCGCAGCGCCTCGCTTACATCCTCTTCGGCGTCAGCCGTCATATCCTGGACGACGGGGCTGTCGCGCTCGACGACAATGTCCATGCTATATTCGTGATAATAGCGACCGCGATGGCCAATGCGCGCGCTAAGCTGATAGAAGTTGCGGCGCTGAATCGAGCCAAGGGCATCGGCGATGCGATGAAGTTCGACATCCTTGGGCGCGTAGCGGCGGATCGTCGCCAACGCGCCCTTGGCGTAACTGTAATCGCCTTCGAAACAGGCGCCGTCACCCTGGCTCCAGCAGCCGGAAAACCAAATGCAGGGCTTCCGGCGCGTCCCGCCGCCGAAGAGGCGCACCGAGGTCATGTCGAGACGGACCCCCAATATGTCGCAGACGCGCTCGAAGTCCTCATAAACAAATTCGAACCAGTCATAGTCGAAACCGCCTTCGCGATACCAGGCGCGTGCCTTCTCCTTTGCGGCCTCGGGCAGTTCATCAAGGCAACACACGGTCGTTTGGATAATCGAGGGCATGACATCTTCCTCTCGCGTCAAGAGCCAGAAAAGGCGAAAGCCCGGCGCGCGGGCCGGGCTTTCGCAGTCGGTGAACGATGGTCTGGACAGGCGTCAGTCAGGGGCATCGCCCGTGTGGAGGTCGCGTTCGATCGTGAGGCCGAACGGAAGGCGGACGGACTCGAGTTCGGACAGCGCGAAGCTGCCGAGTTCGGGGCAGCCGAAGCCGAGATCGGCGAGGCCGAAGAAAATACCGTCCGCATCGATCTCGGTCGCGAGCCAGGTCGCCGCGCCGACGGGGCTGAACAGGCGGACGACCGGTTTGGGGTCCGGCTCGCGTTCGCCGCGCGAAAGCGTGTCGATCCGGGTGGCCAGATTGGCGCGAAGCTGCGCCTCGAGCGCGGGGGTCAAGAGTTTCATGGTACTTTCTCCTGGGGCGACCGGCGGCGAGCCTCTCTCGCCGCGCGCGGTCCGCCGCCCAGGGGCGGGCCATCTCTTCCTCGCCGGTTTCTGGCGTTGCCGGTGGCGGCCGCGCGCCCCGGACCGGGCGGCGACGGGCGGCAGCGGCAGCAAGCGCCCGCTGACCACGCAGGCCGCCCGCGCTGTCCCGGTCACCCACTTGCCAAATTGTTCTCTCTATGTTCTCATTAGGGCATGGACAATATCGATACTGCCCGAGTCGCAGAGACCATCCTTTCCGCCCCTGGCTGGGCGCGCGTGGGTATCACCGCGCCGACGAATCACATCCGTGTCGAGGCCGCGTTCGAACTCGCCCGTGCGATCGTCGAGAGCGTCCGTGCCGGCGCGGAGCCCGCAAGCCCCGACCAGCTTGGACTCTCCCTGTGACGTGGGCGGATGGACAAAGGACGGACAGCATCGCGCCACGCATGTCTTCGAGGCCGCGGCCTGGTTTCGGGCGATCAAGCCCGTTTGCCGCTGCGGGCATAGTGCGACGTTCAATCCCTATGGGATCTGGTGGCGCTTCGAGTGCAGGATGTGGGACGGCAATCTCGTCAAGGCGTGCCAGAAATTCTGGTGTGTTCGCTGCGGCGCGCGGACGGGCAAGCGCGTCCGCCCGGTGCGGATCGAGCTCGTCGACCCGAGCCCCGATGACATCGCCCTGCCGATGCCCGAAGAACGCGAATGGAAGCGCGCGCTCAGCCGTTTCCGCGCCTGAGGACTGAGTTCATGGATATCGAGACGGACGACGCGCTGGTCGGCATCGGCAAGCTCCACCGCGTGATGGTGTGGAACGGCCAGCGCGAATGCGAGAAGGAGATGCTGTGGGGGCTGCCCTCGCGCGATGCCGATATATTCCAGATCCCGCTCCTGAAGTCCGAGACCGCGATCATTGATCGCCCCTGTCTGCTGCTCGCCAATGAGTTCGGCCTCGTGAAGCGCGGCAAGACGATCTACGCCGCAAGCCTCATCAGCGACGAGCCTTTCTTCTGCATCGCAGCGGTCTGGCGTCCGGCGCACCGCCTGTGGCCTGAGAGCTTCGCGGTGCTCACCGTCCCGGCCTATGACGATCTGGCGCCGCACAAGGATCGCCACGTCGGCGTGGTCCGCCCCGAGGACTGGTTCGACTGGTTGATGGGGGCGCGGCCGCCGCTGGACATGTTGCGACCTTTCCCCAAGAATAGCTTCAGCATCATGCCGCCGATCCAGCAGAATTTCGACGAAATGCTCGGCGCGGCCTGACCGAAACCACCCAAGGGGACTCGCCGCCATGTGCAATCTCGTGACCCTCAAGGCTTCGGTCGCCGAAGTGGCCTCGGCGTTCGGTGCGCGGCGTCCGCTCACCAATGCGCAACCCGGCGAAGTCTATCCCGGCGGACAAGGATTTGTGGTCCGTGACGACGCGGGCACGCGCGCGCTCCAGTCGATGACCTGGGGCTTCCCGGTGCGGCTCAAGCATATGAAACCGACGAGCAAGCCCAAGCCCGTCAACAATGCCCGCGACGACAAGCTGATGACCTTCTGGCGAACATGGTTTACCAATCCCGCCCAGCGCTGTCTGATCCCGATCACGGCCTTCGCCGAAGCCGAAGGCGAGAAGGGCAAGATGACGCGAACCTGGCTAAGCGTCGTCGACCAGCCGCTCGCCGCCTGCGCCGGGCTCTGGCGTCCGACCAACGAGTGGGGCGATTGCTATACGATGGTGATGGTCGATGCGACCGAGGAGCTGTTCGACATTCACGACCGGATGCCGGTCATTCTTCACGCCGCCGATCATGACGCCTGGCTGCAAGCTTCGGCTGAGGAGGCAATGAAGCTCGTTACCCAATATCCGGCAAGCCGGTTGGAGGTTGAGCGGACCGACGTCCCGTGGTTCAGCCGCAAGCCCCCGAGCGCGTATGCCCCGACGCTCCTTTGAGAAGCTGGATAGCGGGGCGACGTCACCCGCCGAATAGCGACCGGATCGCGCCGATGAGGCCGGCAATGAAGGAGCCGCCGACGAGAACAGCGGCGAACCAGAATTCGATCGCCAGCGCGCGCGATTTCCATTTCGGTTCCTGATCCATCTGACCGGCATGCCATGACCGGTGAATGTAGGAAATAGTGGAATCGGGGCCATCTCCGAACGCCATAATCATTGCATGACATGTGACAAAACCTATGATACATCGCATTTAAGTTAGAGGTTTTGTCACATGCACACATCGATAACGCAAGGCGAGACGCTTCGAGCGCTCTTTGGCGCGCATCCGATCCTGCGCGCGCGCGAGCTACGCGCCGCAGGCGTGGCACCCGAAACCATCGCTCGCGCGGTCGACAGTGGCGACATCGACCGTATCGCGCGAGGACTCTATCAGCTTCACGGCGCGCCGATCGACACCGACCAAGGCCTCGCCGAAATCACCAAGCGCATCCCGAACGGGGTTATCGCCATGGTATCGGCGCTCGCTTTCCACGGGCTCACCGACCAGATGCCGCGGCGGGTCTGGGTAGCAATAGGACCCAGCGACTGGGCACCGGTCATCGATTATCCGCCTGTCCGGATCGTCCGCCTCGCCGACAAATATCGACGCCAGGGGATCGAGCATCACAAGGTCGCCGGGGTCGATGTTCCCATCTATTCGGTTCCCAAAACGCTGGCCGACCTGTTCCGTAATCCGCGCCTCGTCGATCGCTCGGTTGCGGTCGAGAGTCTGCGCGCAGCGCTCGACCAGCGCAAGACGAGTCCCGGTGACATCGCCGAGGCCGCGGCAGCGGGCGGGGTCTGGAAGCGAATGCAGCCCTATCTCGAGGCGCTCAGCTTCAATGGCTAAGGCACCCGTCAATCTGGCAGCCTCGGTCAAGGACCGGCTGCTCCAATTGGCGCGCAAGGAGCGTCAGCCCTTCGACGTTCTGCTCGTTCGCTTCGCGCTCGAGCGCCTGCTTTACCGACTGTCGCTCTCGCCGCTACGGGACCAGTTCATTCTCAAAGGCGGTCTTCTCGTCACGCTCTGGCTCGAAGACGATAATCGAGTCACCCGCGACGCCGACTTTCTCGCCTTCGGCGATGCAAGCGCCGAACGGCTGATAGCGGATTTCGGCGCGATCATGAAAATCGAGGCGGCTGACGGGCTGACTTTCGATATCGACGCACTCACCGCGCGGCCGATCCGCGAGGGAGCCGAATATGGCGGCATGCGGCTAACAACGACCGCCTTTCTCGAACGAACGCGCATCCCGATCACGATCGACCTCGGCTTTGGCGACGCCCTCTCGGATCCGGCGCCGCCGACTTCCTTCGCGACGCTGCTGGACTTTCCCGATCCGGAGATCCGCACCTATTCGCCGACAAGCGTCATCGCAGAGAAATTTCAGGCGATGGTAGCGCTCGGGATCGCCAATGGTCGCATGAAGGATTTCTACGACCTCTGGGCGATTCCGCAGGCCTGCGACATCAATGCTCAAGCGCTCGACGCAGCACTTGCGGCGACATTCGATCGACGCGGCACGCCGATCCCGGCTGACCGTCCGCCGGGGCTCTCGGCTGCCATGTTCGAAGACGGCGACAAGCGGCGGCAATGGGATGCCTATGCCGCGAGCCTTGAGCTTGAAGGCGTGACATTCTCCGCCGTGATCGACGCGGTCTGGGGCCTTGTCGCGCCGAGCTGCGAACGACTGCTTGCCCATGACGTTTCGATCGCCACTTCGACTCCAGATGCCGCCGGTGCGTGACGCCGGCTCCGCCGCGGTCGGCGTATTAAGGCATTAGGTGTCAATCTGGGTCCGATTGGTGCACCAAGCCGCTTTATCAGGTGATTTCCTGTCGTTACACCGAAGAGGCGATCGGCATTGCGTATAGAGGCTGAGGTATCACCCGCCCGCCGCAGTGCGAGGACCATCGCGCAGCTTGTCCAACTTCATTGTCTCCCGGAGAGGAAACGGGAGCGATGAGCCATGGAGCGGATCGCGGGCGGACGGGTCGGGAACGCGTCGGCGGCCGATGAATCGACGTGAAGCATTTTAATCTGACGGAGGAACTCGCACACGACATATCAGGCGCCGACAAGGAAGAACGGCTCTTTGCCGCCCTGTCGAACGCCGCCGACCGCATGGGATTTGATCTTTTCGCGCTCGCCTTCGATCGCCGCGGCGGCGGCGGCGAGGGTGCATCGATGCTCGTGCATAATTATCCCGACGCCTGGGCGAATGTCTATGTCGGCTTCGATCTCAGCGGCACCGACCCGATCCGGCGCGCCGGCGAAAAATCCATGACGGGTTTTCAATGGCGCAATGTCGATCACTACATCCCGCTTTCTCGCGGTGACCGGCAGTTGCTGAAGGTCGCCCGCGAGAGCGGAATCGGCGACGGCTTCACGGTGCCGCGGCACTTGCCTGGCGAAGCGACCGGAAGCTGCTCCTTTGCCGTCGCTCCCAATGCCAGGATCCCGCTCGAGATGCTCCACGCCGCCGAGATCGTCGGCGCCGTGGCGCTCGCCGCGGCGCGGCAGCTCATCGGGACAGGCTCCTATACTCCGCGGGCGGCGCTGACCGAGCGGCAGCGCGAATGCGTGCTCTGGTCCGCCCGCGGCAAGACTGCTGGCGAGACCGCCAGCATCCTCGGCATCAGCGAAGAGACCGTGGTCCGTCATCTCAAGATCGCGCGCGAGCGCTATTCAGTGCCTTGTCGGCAAATGCTGATCCTCTGCGCCCTGTTCGACGGCGTCATCGGCTTTTCGGATGTCTATGACTGGTGGCGCCCGCTCTGACGCTCGCACATAAATCGTCCCGGGATTGCCCATTTCTGGGCATAGCCGCGCGGTGGGAATGATGGTCTGATCCTGGCACCGACAAGCCAAGGAACCATCATGATCACTCAATCCACGCGGGCGCAGGATGCGCCCGGGAATGCGGCGCTTCGCGCCATGTTCGCCGCCCGCAAGCAGGTCTTCATCGACAAGCTGCAATGGGATTTGCCTGCCCTCGACGGCCGCTTCGAGCTCGACCAATTCGACACCCCGGACGCGCGGTACCTGATCCTGCTCGATCCCGATGATCTGCGCCACCGGGCGTCGGCGCGGCTGCTGCCAACCACGGCGCCGCACCTGCTCGGCGACATCTATTCGCATCTTTGCGCCGACGGGGCGCCGTCCGGTGAAGGCGTGTGGGAGATCAGTCGCTTCTGCCTCGACCCCGGACAAACGCCCACCGAGCGCCGCGACGCGCGCAACCAGTTGGTCACCGCGCTGGCGGACTATGCTCTCCGCCACGGCATAGGCGAATATGTCGGTGTCGCAGAAGCCGGTTGGTATCACACGATCAGCAAATTTGGCTGGACATGCCGCACGCTGGGTCCCGTTCACCGGGATAGCGCGTGCCGGATAGTCGCCCTCAGCATAGCGATCGACGAGGATACGCTCCCCGGATTGCAGCGCACCGGCACCTATGCGCCGCTTGTCCTCAAGTTCGAAGAAGGCGGGGAGGCGGGGCGATGAAAAAGGATCTGACCGAAGCCGATCTGCCTGGCCTGCTCTTCGAGGAGCTGCGCCGCAAAGGCTATTGCATAATTCGCAACGAGGCGGTCGCGCGTGTCCATGCGCTCGCAAGGGATCTCGACCCCATCTTCGCCGCGACGCCCTTTTGTGAAGGCAATTTCTACGGCCGCCGCACAAAGCGCTTCGGCGGCCTGCTCAAGCGATCGGAGCACATGGCCGCACTGGTACTCAACCCGCTCATCCTTTCTGCCGTGGAGACCATTCTCGGCACCGGCTGCGACCGGATCCAGCTCAACCTCACACAGGCGATCGAAATCCATCCGGGCGAAGTGCGGCAGTTCCCGCACCGCGACCAGGATATGTGGCGCGGCGCCGACGGCACCCAGGAATATCTCGTCAACGTCCTCTGGCCGCTGACACCCTTCACAAAAGAAAACGGCGCAACGCGCATCTTTCCGAAGAGCCACGGCGTGAAGGGGATGGCGAAATCTGATCTTGGGCAACCCATTTTCGCCGAAGGCAAGCCGGGCGCGGCGATATGCTTTCTGGGATCGACTGCGCATGGGGCGGGCTCGAACCTCAGCCAAGAGGTCCGGCGCGGCGTGCTCGTCAGCTACAGCTTGGGATGGCTGAAGCCCTATGAGAATTTGTGGCTCGCCTATCCGCCCGAGGTCGCCCGGACGTTTCCTCCCGAACTGGCCGCGCTCGCCGGCTATGCGCAGCACCGCCCGAATCTCGGCAATTACGAAGGGCAATGCCCATCGATCCTGCTGCAAGACGAACGGCCGGCGCATATCGGCGCGATCGACGCGCTCCGTACCGACCAGGCCGACGCCGTGTCCGAATTCGCTGCTGCGGAAAGGAACGAAAAATGAGCCCGGCACACGTGTTCGAGCCGACCTATGAGGCGATCAAGCGTCAGCTGATGAGCGGAGAATGGGCTAGCGGCACCCGGATCGAAGCGGCCCGTCTCGCCGAAGATCTCGGGGTCAGCGTTACCCCGGTTCGCGACAGTCTCTACCGGCTCAATGGCGAGCGGATGGTCGATTTCGCACCGGGCGAGGGCTTTCACGTTCATCGGCTGACCGAAACCGAGTTTCGCGACCTGCTCGAGTTGCACCTGATCTTGCTGCTCGCGGCGCTTGCGACGGCGCCAAAAGGCTCGGCAACTTCGGTCCCCGCTGACCAGCCCTATCCCGACCGCATCGCGGACCTGTTCCTGGCGATCGCGGAGCGCTCGGCGAACAGCGAGATCGTCGCGAGCATCGCAGCGATCGGCGACAGGCTTCAGCTATCGCGTCATTTCGACGCGATGATCCTTGCCGACATCGACGCAGAGTATAACGCGATCGCGATCGCCTTCGCCGATGCAGAGCCGCAAGCGCAGGTTCGCAATCTCCTGCTCGGTTATCACGAGCGGCGCGCGCGTGAAGCGGCCAGCTACGCCCGAACGCTCGCCGGCCATCCGGGTCGACAGCCATGATCGCTGGCCGAAATGGGAGTGACGTTTTGCTTGTCAGCGCCGCCTACAATTGACATGATTCGACGGCGCAGGAGCATCGCTGGCAGTTCCTGCGCGGAATATTTCGCCAGGCATCATATGCGCCAGTCCCTGACCGGACCGGCGGCCCAACCGGTCCATGGTTCGCGCGAGCGACCAAACGGCGGCACTGCACTGGAAGACGGGTCTCTGGCGAATGCCGGCTGGTCCCGTTCGTGCCTCCGGGATTTTCTGTCGTGTCTTCCTGTACCTGCGGCGACCGTGCGCCGCCGCGTCACCCCTTTTCGGTGTCCTCGGCCTGCCATGCCCATCCGGCCGATCGTCCCCCTTCGGCCGATGAGCGTCCAGAAGCCGGGCACGATCTGGACGCGATATATCGGACCCATCGCATATCGCTCTTCCATTTCCTTCGCCGCAAAGCAGGAGCCGAGGAAGCACCGGACCTAGTGCAGGAAGTGTTTGCTCGCGCCGCGGGGAGCGCACAGCGCCACCAGCTCATCAATCCGGGCGGGTTTCTTCGCCGCATCGCCCAAAATCTCCTTATCGATCGCGCGCGGCGCCAGAAGTCCGCGCGGGCGATCTTCTTTCCGCTTCGCGAGGAGCGCGACGGCGCGACGCCTGCGGCGCAGGAGTGGAACCTCGAAGCCGCGGACCTGCTGCGATTGTATGAAACGGCGGTTGACGCCATGCCGCCAAAAACGCGCCGCGTTTTCCTGATGCACCGGGTGGACGAACTCAGTTATCGCGAGATACACGAACTGCTGGGCATCAGCATCGCAACGGTGGAATATCATATGATGAAAGCGCTCGGTCAGATTTCAAAGTTGGTGGACGGCGGCCGATGACGAGCACAAGCGGCGGCAACTATCCCGTCGATGAGGTCGCGCAGGCGTGGCTGATCAAGATGCGCGGCGAGGACGCCGGCGCGCTGCGCGGAGAGTTTGAAGCGTGGCTCCTCGCATCGGCCGATCATGGCGAAGCCTACCGCCGCGCCGAACGCCGCATGGCGGCCATGGCGGTTCTCAAGACCTCGCAGCGCCACGGAACAAGCCATGCCGAAGCGCGGCGGGGCCGGGTTCGCGGCTGGCTGCCATGGGGCGCCGCCGCGACCGCAATCGCGCTGCTGATTGTAGCATTCGGGGCTGGAGGCGCCTCCCTTCCCGGCCAGCCCGGCAGTGCGTCCACCGCGCGCGCCGCCGAACCCCTGATTACGCAGCGCGGCGAGATCCGCACGTTCCGGCTTGCCGACGGCTCGCGCGCGACGCTTGATACCGACAGCCGGCTGGACGTCGCGTTCGGAGACGGCGACCGCAGCGTCCGCTTGGTAAAGGGCAGGGTCCGTCTTTCCATCGCCAAGCAAGCTAAACCGCTCCATATCGACGCCGGGACAGGCGCAGCAATCGCGAACGATGCCGAGATCGACCTTAGCCTCGACGAGGCCGGAACGGTCAGTGCGGCCCTCCGGCGCGGCGAGGCCGGCCTGCGCGCAGACGCCAAAACCGGTCCTGCGACCGCGTTGTCACAGGGAAAGACGCTGACCTATCGGCGTGATGGCAAGTTGCAGTTCGGTATGGCCCAAGCGTCTGACATTCCCGCAAACTGGCCCGAAGGCTGGGCCGAATATCGTTCGATAAGGCTCGACCGACTGGTTGCGGAGGCCAATCGCTATGCCGTCATCCCGATCGTGATCGACGATGCGGCGAGCGCCGCGCTTGAGGTTTCCGGCCGCTTCCATCTTAGCGAGACCGATGCTTTCGCTGAACGGATCGCAACCCTGTTCGGTCTCAGGGTCGAACGCACGGCGAGAGCCATCCATCTTCGCCGCCGATAATTTTTTCACCCAAGACTAAGGGGCTCCCCTTCGCCCCGTCAACGCACCCCCACTGGCCGCCTGCCTGAAGCACGGCCGAGGAAATGGGGGAGTGATAATGTTGAAGAAGTCCCGTTCGCTGGTCGCGCTGCTGGTCGGCAGTGCCACCTGTTTTTCACCTACGGTTGCGCTGGCCATGCAGCAACAGCGCCAGCCCTACGATATGCCCGCGCAGGATCTCGACGACGCGCTGCGCAGCGCTGCCACGATTGCCGACATCGAGCTCTACGCATCGTCGCGCGATCTTGATGGAAAGACTGCGCCGCCGTTGAAAGGCGAGCTGACGAGCCGCGAAGCAATCGAGGCGCTCCTCAAAGGTAGCGGGCTCACCGCAAGGTTCGAGGTCGGCTCGGTGGTCATTTCCAGACTCGCCTCCGCCGAAAATGCCGCCGCGACCGAGGCCGAGCCGATTGTCGTGACGGGGTCACGGATCACGGGCGCGCCCACGGCAACCCCTGTGATCCGGGTGACCTCGGAAGACATCCGCAACTCCGGCCATGCCGATCTTGGCGAGGTGGCGCGCAGCTTGCCGCAGAATTTCGGCGGCGGCCAGAATCCCGGGATCGGAAATTCGCAAGGCGCCGCGAATGAAAACGTGAACGCCAATGGCGCATCGACTTTCAACCTGCGCGGTATCGGTCCCAATGCGACACTGACGCTGATCAACGGCAATCGCTTTGCCTACAGCAGCGTCAATTCGGTGATCGACGTCAGCGCCATTCCCATCGCGGCGGTCGACCGCGTTGAGGTCGTGGCCGATGGGGCATCGGCCATCTACGGCGCCGACGCGGTCGCCGGGGTCGTCAATATTCTTCTCAAGCGCGACTATAAGGGCGTATCGACCAGCGCCCGGCTCGGCCTTTCGACCGACGGCGGCAATTTCCAGCACCAATATAATCTTCTCGGCGGATCGCGCTGGTCGGACGGCGGCATCATCGCGGCCTATGATTATTCGCACGGTACCGCGATCCGGGCGAAAGATCGCAGCTATGCCTTCGCCAACAACCCCGATTCGACGCTCTTCCCTGCCCTTCGCCGACACGCGGTTCTGCTGAGCGGTCACCAGTCGCTTGGCGGCGGCGTCACCCTGGCTGCCGATCTTATTTACAAGCGCGGAAGGATGGAGTCGGCGACCGGTTTCACGGTCGCTCAGCCGCTCCGAAACTCAGGGCTTGAGGCGCGCACCAAGTTCGAAACATTTGGCGTCGCACCGACGCTGTCGGCCGCACTGTCGGCCAATTGGAAGCTGAAAGCGGGCGCGTTTTTCGGCACCGACACGACCGATGGCATCAGCCAGAACTTCAGCGGCGGCGCGCCGAGCACTGCCACCGCGCGGCACTTCTTCAACCGGAATATCGCGGTGGAGGCGGGACTGGAGGGGTCGCTGTTCGAGCTCCCCGCGGGCCCCGCGCGACTGGCCTTTGGCGGCGGCTATCGCACCAACCGTTTCAAATCCGAAATCGGAACCCGCAGCTTTTCACGCTCGCGCCGCAATCATTTCGCCTATGGCGAGCTTTTACTGCCGATCGCGGACCCCGATCAGGATCTGGCCTTTGCGCACCGCGCTTCGCTGACCGGGGCGCTGCGCTATGAGGATTATTCGGACTCCGGCGACATCGTCACCCCGAAGCTGAGCTTCGTCTATGATCCGGTCGAGCAGGTCCGGCTGGGGGTGTCATGGGGCAAATCCTTCAAACTTCCGACGCTCTATCAACAATATTCCGGCTATGTTGCGCTGCTCGTGCCGGTCGGCGGCTTCGGCCAGGGATTTCCCGCTGGTTCGACCGTCGCTTATGCTCTCGGGCCGAACGACCAGCTCGAGCCTGAACGCTCCGAAAACTGGACCTTCAGCGCGACCGTGAAACCGCTCCATGGTCTTGAGGTTTCGGCAAGCTATTTTCGGATCGACTATAAGGATCGCGTTGCGCCGCCGCTCGCCTCGGGCGCCGGGGTTCTGAACAATCCGATCTTTGCTGATCTCGTTACCTTAAATCCTGCGCCGGCCCTGCTCGACACCATCTTCGCCGGTGCCGATGGCGGGCTCCAGAACATTACGGGGTCTCCCTACGACCCGGCGCGCGTCGTCGCCTTCCTCGATGCTCGCGACCGCAATATCGCGCGGCAGAAATATCGCGGCGTCGACATCGCGGTACGATATGATGCCCAGCTTGGCAGCGACCGGCAGCTGAGCCTGAACGCCGGAGCCACCTGGCTCGACAGCAGTCAGCAATTGCTTCCCGGCCTGCCGGTGACCGACCTCGCGGGAACAATCTTCCGCCCGCCGCATTTTCGGGCGCGCGGCGGGCTCACGCTGAGCGACAAGGCCTTCTCGCTCGCGGCCTTTCTCAATCACAGCGCGAGCGTCACGGACAATCGTCGTCCGGCAGCCATCAAACTTAGCGGATCGACAACGCTTGACCTGACCGGCCGATTGCGGCTCGGCGCAGGCACGGAAGTTGCGCTGAGCGCACAGAATGTCTTCAACAGCAAGCCGGAGCCGATCTTCACCACCTCGCCTTTCGATGCTCCGTTTGACACGACGAACGGGTCAGCAATTGGCCGCTTCCTGAGCGTCACGGTTCGGCATGACTGGTAGCATCCGCCTATGGCCGCTTCTTCTGTTGGTCGGTCTCGCTAACAGCGGGACGGCCGTCGCGGAGGAAGGTCGGCGCTGGACGCTCGAAGATGTGGTGACCGTCCCGGCGGAGTTCGAATTGAGCTTGGCGAGCGACGGCAAGTCGCTCGCCTATCTCGAACGGCGAGCGGATCTCCAAAAGAATGAGACCGTCTCAATTCTTCATCTGTTTGACCTGCGCTCGCGCGCCTCGCGCGAGATTCTGCGCGCGGCGAGCGCAGAGCAGCTCCGACCGTTGCCGAACGGCACGGGCTGGAGCCTACTGCTAGATCGGGGCGACGAGCTTCAGCTCTATGCGCTCGACGCCGAAGGGACGATCAAACCGCTGCTGGTGCGCGATGCGAAGGTTACCGTCGGCCAGACCGAAGGCGCGCTGTTCGCCGTGCGAAGCGGTGCGCCGCGCCGGATCGGGATTTTATATCACGACTGGTCTCCCGACGGACAATGGCTTTGGTACGCCACGCTAAAGCCAAGTTCGGAACCGGCCAATGTTGCCATCGACGACGCGGTGGTTAGCCAGCGCAATCGGCGTCGCGCGCCGGTCCGGGCGATCGTAGAACTGCGCATACGGTCGGCGACGGGCGAAGACTGGCTGGTCGCATCGCGGCCATCGGGCGACCGGCTTGCTTTCTATTATGGCGGCCATGTCGAATGGACCGACGAAGGGCCGCGCTACCAGTTAGAGCAATCCGATGCGGAGCGGGCCGACGGCATCGGGACCTTTTCCTGGAGCTTTGTCACCAACGCCAGCCGGCCCATTCAGGAAAGTTCGGGTTTTCCGGCGATCGGTCTGGTGCGCGGCCCGAATGGCGGAACTCTTGCAAGCGAGGGTTTCGGCAGGACGCTTGCCCTCACGGAGACGCACACCGATGGCCGAAAAACTCACTATGGTCGCCAGCCCTATTACATCGGCGACCCGCGTTCGGCAGGAAATTGGCTCTCGGGGGATGGGCTAAGCGCGCTGCTGGGGGTGCGAACGACCTCGCATCCACGGTACGGGTTGGTTTTGCTTACCGGTCGGCACGCAACGTCGCTGATCCGCCCCGGCAGCTTGACGGCCTGCGACTTTCGCGAGGATCTCGCGTGGGGCATTTGCGTCGAGGAAGGGCTGAACCAGGCGCCACGGTTCGTCCGTGTCGAACCGAAAGACGGGCGCGTGCAGGCCATCGCTCCGCTCTCCGCTGCTCATGATTCGATCGCACCGTTGCGCGTCACGCCGCATCAATGGACAAACCGGCTCGGCTACCGATCGACCGGATTCATCGTCTGGCCTCGCAATTACCAGACAAGCAGTCGCTACCCGGCGATCATCATCACTCATGGCAGCGATGCGGACGAGCGCTTCGCGAACGTCGATCTGCAATGGAACTACCCCGCTCAGCTGTTCGCCGAGCGCGGATATGTCGTCATTCTCATGAACGACCCCTCGGCTCGGCAGCAGGCTGAGCTTTGGCACGCCTATATGATATGGTCGGGCGGCCCAGGCACACTCGGTCCCGAAAAGCTGCGCGAGCTGATCTGGATCAACGGCGTCTATAGTTTTGAAGACGCGATCGCCGAGTTGGCAAGCGAAGGCATTGTCGATCCCGACCGCATTGGCATTGCCGGGTACAGTCGGGGATCGCAGATGGTGAATGTCGCGATGACCCAATCGGAGATGTTTCGCGCTGCTTCCAGCGGGGACGGGAATTATCTTGAACCCGCATCCTATTCAGATCCGAAAGACGGGTATCACGCCGTCTTCGGCGGCCCACCTTCAGGTCGTTACCTCGACGCCTATCGCCAGCTGTCGCCCTCGCTCCGTGCCGATAGGGCGTGTGCTCCGGTCCTTCAGCAAATGGCTTCTCCCTTTGCGGGAGCGATCGATTTCTACGCCGCGCTGCGCGAAGCAAAGGTTCCTGCGCAGATCAGTCTCTATCCTGGCGAGACCACCGCCACCGATGAGACCCATCTGTTTCACATCCCCTCCAATCGGCTGCGCGCGATGCAAGAGAATCTGGCGTGGTTCGACTTCTGGCTTCGCGATCGGCGCGACCGGGATCTGGATGACAGAGGCGCATTCGACCGCTGGGCGAAAATGGCGGCGCAATGGAAAACAAGGTGTGTGCAGACGCGAGGCGCCGAGCGGCGATAGCCTTATGACGCGCGAACATCCGTCCACCAACGAACCCAGCTTTCCGCCGCGCAAAGTGCGAGGATGCGCTGCGCCTTTTCGAAGCCCGCCACCGTCGGCTGCGAGGCTCCTTCCAAGGTCCTGAGGTCGAGCAGACCGGCCCGCGCCAGCAGGCCAGTGCGCAGCAGGTCGCCGGCATGTTCCGCGTTCGCCTGGAATATGCGCTGCATGAAGCCGCCCGGCCCGCCCTTGGACGTGCGGCGCAATAATTGCACAGGGACGATGGATTTGAATGCCGCCCGAGCGACGGCGCGATCCCTGCCGCCCTCGATCCACTGCCATGTCGGGATTGACAGGCATGTTTCGACGATTGGTTGCGACAGGAGCGGCGCGACATGCTGCGGATGGGAGCGGCGGGGATACAGCTCGATGCTGCGATGCGCGCGCGCCAGCAGCCTGACATGCGCCGCCTTGCCGGGCGGCGTGCCTTCGGGCGCTTCCATCCATGGATGGGGCGGCCTCGGCACATCCAGCTCGGCGATCGCGGCGGAAGAAAGCCCGGAAGTGTCGCGATGAAGTTTTACGGGCCGGCTGCAGTCACGATAGCGATCCCAGGCGTGCCGCAAGATGGTCGCACCGCTGGCTCCCGTCAGATCGCTCAAATCGCGCAGGGTGTCGAAAAGCCCGTGACGCGGTCCCTGCGCCATGAAACGATCGACGAACGGCGAGGCGCTGCGGATCGCACAGAAGATATTGTCCCCGCCATTGCCCGAGAAGAAGGCATCGATTTGATGCTCGCGGCGGAGCTCTTCATGAGCCGACGCGATTGCCTGCATGTAGAATGGCGCGTGCGGCCAAGGGTGGTGCGGCGCCACGGCGCGATCAATCTCAACCTTGCCGAGGTCATAGTGGGCTTCAAGCAAGGGAACGCCAATCGCCTTGGCGAGAATGGAAGCATAGCGGCGCTCATCGCCAATCGCATCGTCTTCGATCATCGTCAGGCAATGAAGCGCGGCGGCGCGGCGAGATGCGGCGCCGGCGACAATCGAGGAATCGAGGCCGCCAGATACGCCGGTCAATATGGAATCAAAGCAGGACGCCCAGCTTTCGATACAGTCGAGCGCCACGGCGCGAAGCTTACGGGCGGCCACCTCGAACCGCTTGTGGGGGACCTGCGTCCAATCCCACGGTGACCACCAGCTTTCCAGACGACGCGATCCCGAAGTAATGATCAGACATTCCCCTGGAAGCAGTACCTGGACACCTTCGAGGCAGGTTTCTCGGCTAGGCGCGCCTCCATTAGCCAGAAACCGCGCAACTGCCGGATAATCGACGCCGCCACGTCTGCCGAGATCGGCAGCGTCGCTCGACGCTGTGACGCCCGCCCCATCGGCGCGGTAATAGACGGGCAACAACCCGGACGGGTCGCGAAATATCGCGAGACCTCCACCGGGCCGCGCCAAGATGGACACATAGCCGCCCCAATAGTCGGACACGAGCGACCGGCCGCTAGACGCCGCCATTCTGGTTACCGCCGTTTCATGCAGATCCAACACGCGGCGGCTCATTTCGCCTCGCTCGAACAGGTGGCCGATCAGATATCCATGCCCACCCAGGGCAAGCGGCTGTCGATCGCACCAGAGCCGAGCGCCTGGAAGCGATAAGGCGGGTGGGTCCGCTTCGCCATTGTCACGATCAGCCTGTCCCGACGCCTCGGAAATCTCGATGCGAAAGTACCCCGGCATCAGGCGACCAATATCGGTGTGTAGGGGGTCACCACATCGAGCGGATCGGTCAATACCGCCGAGCCCAGCTGCACCCAGCAATGCGCGGCGAATGGCAAAGTTACGCCGATCACCAGCCGGGCCTCGCACCCCTTTCCGGCCAGCACACGGCGCATTGCAACGCCGCGGCTGAGGCATTCATCCATGCCGGAAAAATAGTGACGCGCTCGCTTAAACGCCGCGGCTACCTGGCGTGCATCCGACCGTTGAACGTGCGGAGCTACTGGCACGCCGTGCAAAAGATTAGGCAGAATTTCCATTAGAGCGAGTTTCCGAACATGCCGCTGAGCTAGGGCCAGGACCCATACCGAACGGGCTGTCTCAACCGCCGAAGCCCTTTCGAGATTTGGCTCCTCGAGAACACTGCTGGTCGGAGCGATCCTTTCGGAACTAGATTGATCGACCGGCGGCGCCAGATGGTGCAAGCCGCGTGCGGCAAGCCAATCATTGTCACCCTCCTCTTGCGCTCCGGCGACAATCCGGGAAAAGCGATCAGCCGCACTTTGCTCAAGCATGAAATAGCGATCGCGGGACAAGTCCAGAAAGACGAAGGTGCCGCCGACTCTGCACCAATGCGTGGCAGCTGAAGTGATGACATTCATCATGGAAGCGCGCGACGGAGCGGTGGCGTGCAGTGCGAGGACTGCACGCCACGCGTCAGTCAATCGTCGGCGCTGATGCCGCCGAGGATAAACTTGTCCCCGGGCTGTACGTCCTGCTGGCCCGACGGCAGCGCGCCGAGGGTTTCGTCCTGGGCGGCGCCGAGATCGATGATGTCGTCATGCGTTTTCATGTCACGTTCCTTTTCAAGGTTGCGACCAAGATGAGTCGCAGTTGAAAAGTATGCCTCGCGTCAGAGCGCTACTATTTAATAATCCAATTATTATTCTAGGCGTTGCATCGCGAAAAAGTGACCGAGCAAAGGAAACGCGCGTCTGGAGCACGTACCACCACCTTTAGCAATTGCCTGGACATACGTGGCGGAACCCGGTCACTCGCCCAGTTGACTGTACGGGCGCGCGCCTATTTCCAACAGATCGACCGCAATCAGCAACCAAAACTGCGACCGAAAATGGATCTAATTGGAGTATGCCGTCCAAAGCTGCGCCAGCGGGGTTGCGCGCTGCGATACCGGCGATCGCTAGATCGTCTGATCCTGTCCGGCGGTGCTAGCCTGAACTGATCCAATTTTCTGATGAGAGGCACCAGATTCTTACCCACGGCACGGTACTTGTCGCGACCTTGGAGAGGTTAACTGAGGGAGGATATGAGAGGCAACCTACAGGATTTGAACCGGTGACCTTCGCCATCAGAGAGTCGTCAAGATTGGTCTTGGAAAGGTCCGATCGAAGAGCAGATTTGCGCGTGGCCACGAGGTTTTTTCGCTCCTGAAAACGGTGATTGCTGGGTGATTGCTGGCCAATTTTTGGAGGTCAAAATTCTGTTAAAAGTCATTCTATTTCAATAGCATGATTGACTTGTCACATGAAGTCTGGTATTTCCGCTATCGGCGCCACTGACCCGCAAGTCTTCGGCGCGCAAACAAATGGGGCGGCCTCGTTATGAGTGCCGCCCCAGTTTAGTGGAACCGTCGGGGAGAGGGAGAGGACGGTCCGGAGATGGTGTCTTGTCTAGCTTAGCGCGACGCCATCTGGCTGTCGGTTTCGACTTCGGCGACGCCGGCAATCTTCAGTGCGGCGCGGAACTGCTTGGCAGCGGCGCGTTCATTGCCGGCTTCGCACAGCTTCTTGCCGGTCGAAACAAAGCGCTTGGCGCTCGCCTGCTTGCCGCCGTCAACGCCGGTAGCGGCGACATGGGCCTGTTCGGCCAGACCAGCGCAGCGATAGTCGCTGCCCGACTGCGCGTAAGCGGGGGTAGCGGTTGCCATCAGGCCGGTGAAGGCCAGCGCCGACGCGGCGACGATAGCGAAAGCGGCAGGAAAGCGACGGAATGAGGAGATCTGATAGGCCATGGGAGAGGTTCCTTTCGTTTCGTTGTGCAACCCTTTTAGGCGCGGTTGCGCACATAGATAATCCTCTATAATCTGCAAGTGCTTTGAAGCAGGATTTAACAATCCCCCACGGGGCGCTCGACGGGATCGAAGCCTTCCTGCGTGTCGCGGAAAGGCGCAGCTTTTCGGCCGCCGCCGCCGATCTCGGCGTGTCGCCATCGGCGATCAGTCAGACGATCAGGGGGCTGGAGGCGCGCGTCGGCGCGCCGCTGTTCATGCGCACGACGCGCAGCGTCGGACTGACGCAGGCGGGCGAACAGTTTCTCGAACGCGCCGCCCCCGCCTATGCCGGCCTCGCCGAGGCGTATGAGGCAGCGCGCAATCTGGGTAACAGGCCCGCAGGCCGCTTGCGGATCAACCTGATGCGCGGTGCGATCCAGCCGATGTTCGAGCCGATCCTGTCCGGATTCTGCGACGCCTATCCCGACATCGAACTCGAAATCTTTGGCGATGACAGCCTCAGCGACCTGAGCGCGGGCGGTTTCGACGCCGGGGTGCGAATGGGCGAATCGCTCGACGCCGATGTCATCGCGGTGCGATTGACCTCGCCCTTCCGCTTCACCGTCTTTGGTGCCCCTGCTTATTTCGAACGCCATGGCCGCCCCCGCGATCCGGCCGATCTCAGCCGACATCGCTGTGTGCGGCTGCGGCTGGCGAGCGGCGGGCTGATGCCTTGGTCTTTCATGGAAGGCAATCGCGAGGCGGAGGTCGCAGTCAGCGGCCCGGTGATCGTCAACGAGCAGTCGGCGATGATCATGGCGGTCCGCAGCGGCGTCGCGCTGGGCATGACCGCCGAGCCGGTGTTGAAGGAGCATATCGAGCGCGGCGAGCTGGAGATCGTGCTCGGCGAACGTGCCGTCTCGACCGCGGGGCTGTTCCTCTATTATCCCAGCCGCAAACAGGTGATGCCCAAATTGCGCGCCTTTATCGATTATGCGCGCGACTATCTGCCCGAAGACCTGACCCGCTGATCTGACGCGCTGAACGGGATCAGGTGGGCGCAAAAACAAATCCCTTCACCGGCAGCAGAAAAATTGGACTCGCATCGGGCGCCAAATACCGGCAGCAGGTTGTCAACTAAAAGGGTTGGGATGTTACCATGATCGATTTTGCGGCTATCGACTTTACCGCGCTGCTGCCGTTCATCCTGATCGGTTTCGCCGCGCAGCTGGTCGATGGCGCGCTGGGCATGGCGTTCGGCGTGATCTGCAACACCCTGCTCGTCGCGGTGCTCGGGGTGCCGCCCGCCACCGCCTCGGCGCGTATCCATGTCGTCGAGATTTTCACCACCGGCGCGTCCGGGCTCAGCCATTTGTTTCACCGCAACATCGACTGGCCCTTATTCTTTCGGCTCCTGGTGCCAGGGGTCATTGGCGGCGTGTTGGGCGCCTATGTGCTGACGTCGCTCCATGCAGACGTGGTGAAGCCCTTTGTGCTCGGTTATCTGGTGCTGATCGGCATCTGGCTACTCGTGCGCGGGCTGCTTTATCCGCCGAAGATCTCGAAACCCAAGGTCGTGGCGCCGCTGGCGGTCGTCGGCGGTTTCCTCGACGCCGCGGGCGGCGGCGGCTGGGGACCGGTTGTAACCTCGAACCTGCTCGTCCAGGGCGGCGAACCGCGCAAGATCGTCGGCACGGTCAACAGCGTCGAGTTTTTCCTGGCGGTTGCCGTGTCGGCAGCCTTTATCTGGCACTTGGGGTTCGAGGAGATTCTGGGACCCACGTTGGGGCTGATCATCGGCGGTGTCGCCGCCGCGCCGCTCGGCGCCTATATGGCAAAACGCTTCTCGCCAAAGGTCATGCTGGTGATGGTCGGCGTCGTCCTGACCGCGACCAGCGCGTTCGGGTTGTATAAGGCGGTTATGTGATGACCTGCCGCTAGCGACCGAAAGCGGCCAAAAAAGCCTCGTCATCCCGGGCTTGATCCGGGATCCATCCGTCCCCTCAGGATACGGCGGCGCGAGGCGTCATGGACCCCGGATCAAGCCTGTCCTGAGCCTGTCGAAGGGTCCGGGGTGACGAAAGGAGGAAACCTCCGCCACCACCCCAAAACCACCACTCCATTCAATTCGCCGGCTTGGTTTCGTCGATCTTTTCGACCCATTCGGGATAAAAGCTCGGCTCGCGCGCCGACCAGCCGGGCGCGGTCGCGGCGGCTTCGCTGATCGACTGAAGCAGCAAGCGCCGCTTGTCGGGATGCAGATGTGGCAGCGACGCGGCGGCGCAAAAGGCACCCGGCAACCACGGCCGTGCGTGCCCGCCGAGCAGACGTTCATACAGGAAGCGGTAGGATGCAAAGCTGGGCAGGCGGTCCTGACCTAGGTCGAATGCCGACACCGCCACTAGCGGCGCCATAAACTGTTCGAGCGCATCAAGGCCGCTATCGTCGGGAATATGGGCCCGAATGTCGCCGATCCGCTGATAGACGCGGGCCTGAACGCGGATCGCGGTTTCCTCGACCATGTCGCGCGACCAGCGGGCGATCGCATCGTCGCGTTCCAGCCCGATGTCGAGCGAGCGGCGGATGTACCGCTGCGTCGCCGCCGGAAAGGCCGCAAATTCCTTGATTTCCGCAATCGACAGATCACCGGCTGCCGGTCCCGAACGCGTCGCCATGGTCGTGCTCCTGCACGGCGCCCGGGGAGCCATCCCCCCGGAGGCCTGCAACTCTGCAATCTGCCACTAAAATGGTTAGCGGCGGGTTAACCATGATGTTGGCGATCATTCAGCCGATTGAGGGGCGTTGCACGGCGGCGCCAGCGGGCCTAATCAGCGTGCCCTTGAAACCATAAGACACACGCAGGTCCATCATGTCGCACACACCGCAGCCGGTCATTTCCGCAACCGGCCTTTTCACCCCCGCCGAACATATCGCCAACGAAGAACTTGTCGCCAGTTTTAACGCCTATGTTGCGCTGCACAATAGGGAAAATGCGGCGGCGATCGCGGCGGGCGAGATGGCCGAACTGACTGAATCAAGTGTCGAATTCATCGAGAAGGCGAGTGGTATCGGGTCGCGGTTTGTGGTCGACAAGGCGGGCATATTGGACCCCGATCATATGGCGCCGCGCCTGCCCGAACGCAGCAATGAAGAATTGTCGATCCTCGCCGAAATCGGCGTCGCGGCGGCGAAGGATGCCCTGTCGCGCGCTGGCCGCGATGCGGACGACGTCGATGCGGTGCTATGCGCCGCGTCAAACATGCAGCGCGCCTATCCCGCGATGGCGGTCGAAATCCAGGACGCGCTCGGCATCGACGGCTTTGGATTCGACATGAATGTCGCCTGCTCGTCGGCGACCTTCGGCATCCAGACTGCCGCCGATTATATCCGCGCCGGACACGCCAAAAGCGTGCTGGTCGTGAACCCCGAAATCTGTTCGGGCCACCTCAACTGGCGCGACCGCGACAGCCATTTCATCTTTGGCGACGTCGCGACCGCGATCTTGGTCGAGGACAAGGATATTGCGCCCGCGGGGCATTGGGACATTCTTGGTACCAAATTGAAGACGGTCTTTTCGAACAATATCCGCAACAATTTCGGCTTCCTCAACCGCGCCCATGGCGGGATCGATCAGGATGGGCCGAAGAGCGACAAATTGTTCGTCCAGGAAGGCCGCAAGGTGTTCAAGGAGGTTGTGCCGATGGTTGCCAACATGATCGTCGAGCAGATGGAAGTGCTGGGGCTCGAGGGCGCCGACATGCGGCGGCTGTGGCTGCACCAGGCGAACACCAACATGAACCGGCTGATTGCGCAGCGTGTGCTGGGCCATGAAGCGAGCGAGGACGAAAGCCCGACGGTGCTGAACACCTATGGCAATACGTCGAGCGCCGGGTCGATCATCGCCTTTCACCTGAATCACGAAGATATGGTCGCGGGCGACACCGGGCTGATCTGTTCGTTCGGTGCGGGCTATTCGGCTGGGACGGTGTTTGTGCGAAAGACCTGAATTCCAACCATCGTTCGTCCTGAGGAGCCATTCAGCTTGTCGAAATGGCGTCTCGAAGGATCTGGCGCCGCGCCGATCCTTCAAGACGGGCCTTCGCAAAGCTCAGTCCCTCCTCAGGACGAACGGTCTTTTTGGCGGCGACGTCACGGCACAAAGGTCGTGAACAGATAAATCGCGAACAGCATCAGGTGGATCACTCCCTGCAGCACGGTGGTGCGCCCGTTCGCCAGCGTCTGCGACGCAACGATCAGCGACAGGAACAGCAGCACCGTCGATTTGGCGTCAAGGCCCAGGCTGATCGGCAGGTCGGTGACGATCGACAGCACCGCGACTGCGGGAATGGTCAGGCCGATGGTCGCGAGCGCCGAGCCGAGCGCGAGGTTGAGGCTGGTCTGGAGCCGGTCGGCCTTTGCCGCGCGCACCGCCGCCAGCCCCTCCGGCGCCAGGATCAGCGCCGCGATCAGCACCCCGAGCACCGCGGGCGGCGCCCCCCATTCGGCGAGCAACACGCCCATCACGGGCGACAGATTTTTGGCGAGGAGCACGACCGCGACCAGGCTGGCGAGCAACAAGGCGCCGGAAATGGCGGTGCGCTGGATGGTTGGCGGTTCGGCATGGGCGTCGGGGACACCGTCGCCATCGGCATCGGCGTCGGGTTCCGGCAGGAAATAGTCGCGGTGCCGCACCGTCTGGACCAGCGCAAAGGTGCCATAAAGAATCAACGACACCGCCGCGACAAAGCCGAGCTGGGTCGCCGAATAAAAGGGTCCGGGGACACTCGACGTGAAATTGGGCAGCACCAGTGTCACGACGGTAAGCACCGTCAGCGTCGCCAGCGCGGCGCCGATGCCGGTGCGCTGGAAACGCTGTTCATGGTGGCGGATCGCCCCGCTGAGCAGGCACAGCCCCATCAACAGATTCAGGATCACCATCACCGCGGCAAAAACGGTGTCGCGCGCCAGCGTCTGCGCCTTTTCGGGTTCGGCCTGCATCAGCGTGAGGATCAGTCCGACCTCGATCACCGTCACCGCGAGCGCGAGGATGAGGGTACCGAACGGCTCGCCGACGCGGTGCGCGATGACTTCGGCATGGTGGACCGCGGCGACGACGGCGCCCATCAAAATGATCGCAACGAGCCAGGCATTGAGCGGCATCGCGAGGCTGGCCATCGCGGCGACAAAGCCCAGGATCGGGAACAGGTCGTTGGTGCGGTCGGCGAGGCGGAGTTTTGTGGTCATGGGGCTGCTATCGCAGGCGCCCCTGCCCATGACCACCCCCAACTTCGTCATCCCGGCGGAGGCCGGGATCTCGCCGGTGCAGCATGACGAGAGGATGAGATCCCGGCCTCCGCCGGGACGACGGTAGCGTGATTAGTGCGAGCGGACGGGCAATCCCGCCGCGGCGAGCCGCGCATGGGCTTCGGCGATCGTCGCTTCGCCGAAGTGGAAGATGCTGGCGGCGAGCACCGCGCTCGCGCCGCCCTCGACGACGCCCGCGACCAGATGGTCAAGGTTCCCCACCCCGCCGCTGGCGATCACCGGCACGCTCACCGCATCGGCGATCGCGCGGGTCAGCGTCAGGTCATAGCCATCCTTGGTGCCGTCGCGGTCCATGCTGGTGACGAGCAATTCGCCCGCGCCGAGGGCGGCGAGCCGTACCGCATGACCCACCGCGTCGATGCCCGTCGGCTGGCGGCCGCCATGGGTGAAAATCTCCCAGCGACCATCGGCAACGCGCCGCGCGTCGATGCTGCCCACCGCACACTGGCTGCCGAAGCGGTCGGCGATGTCGGCGACGAGTTCGGGCCGCGCCACAGCGGCGCTGTTCACCGCGACCTTGTCGGCACCCGCGAGCAGGAGCGCGCGCGCATCGTCGGCGCTACGCACCCCGCCGCCGACGGTCAGCGGCATGAAACAGACTTCGGCGGTGCGGCTGACCATGTCGAGCAAGGTGCCGCGGCCCTGATGAGTGGCGCTGATGTCGAGGAAGCACAGCTCGTCGGCACCCGCGGCGTCATAGGCGCGCGCCGCCTCGACCGGGTCGCCCGCATCGCGCAGATCAATGAAATTGATGCCCTTGACGACGCGCCCGTCGGCCACGTCCAGGCAGGGGATGACGCGAACGCGGACGGTCATCGGAGCGGCCTCTCCACCCCGTTTGTGTCGAGCGAAGTCGAGACACGCCGAACGGTAGCGCCCAGCCAAGACGTGTCTCGACTTCGCTCGACATGAATGGAGGTGGGGATGGTCCTCACGCCGCGCCCACCGCAATCGCTTCGGCCAGGTCCAGCCGCCCGTCATACAGCGCCCGCCCCGTGATCACGCCTTCGATGCCGTCGGCGACATGCGGGCGGAGCGCGTGGATGTCGGCGATGTCCGCAACCCCGCCGCTCGCGATCACCGGAATGGCAACCGCCTGCGCCAGCGCCACCGTCGCTTCAACATTGCAGCCCTTCAGCAACCCGTCGCGCCCGACATCGGTGAACAGCAGCGCCGCGACCCCGGCATCCTCAAAGCGCCGCGCCAGATCCTCGACCCGCACATCGGACACGTCGGCCCAGCCCTCGGTCGCGACCATCCCGTCGCGGGCATCGACGCCGACGATGATCCGCCCGGGCAAGTCGCGCGCCGCCGATTTGACGAACTCGGGGTCCTTCAGCGCCGCGGTGCCGATGATTACCCGCTCGACGCCCAGCGCCAGCCAGCGATCCACCCCGGCGCGGTCGCGGATACCGCCGCCGACCTGGACCTTGCCCGGAAAGGCCGCGATGATGCTCTCGACCGCGGCGCCGTTGACGCTGGCGCCCGCAAAGGCACCGTCGAGATCGACGACATGCAGGTGCGACGCCCCAGCGTCGGCGAACAGCCGCGCCTGCGCCGCCGGATCATCGCCATAGATGGTCGCGCGATCCATATCGCCCTCGGCCAGCCGCACCACCTGTCCGCCCTTGAGGTCGATCGCGGGGAAGATGGTCAAGGCCGCCATGCGAGGAATCTTTCGAGCGTTGCGAGGCCGTAGGCCTGGCTTTTTTCGGGGTGGTACTGGACGCCGACGATATTGTCCTTCGCCACCGCGGCGGTGAAGGTCGCGCCGTGGCTGCTGGTGGCGGCGACATCGACCGCGTCGGCGAAATGATAGCCGTGGAGATAATAAGCCTCGCCCGCCGCGATGACCGGATGGACGCCGGTTGGCACAACATCGTTCCAGCCCATGTGCGGGATTCGCAGGCCGGGTTGAGGGTCAAATGCGCGCACGGTGCCGCCGATCCAGCCGAGCCCTTGGTGCCTGCCATGCTCCTCGCCCGCGTCGGCGAGCAATTGCATGCCGACGCAGATGCCCAGAAAGGGTGCGCCTTCGGTACGGACGCGGCGCTCCATTGCGTCGATGAGGCCAGAGATTGCCGACAGCCCGTTCATGCAGGCCGCAAACGCCCCGACGCCCGGCAGCACGATGCGATCGGCTGTGGCGACAACGTCGGGATCGGCCGTAACCGCCACGCCATCGGCGCCCGCCGCGATGAGCGCATTATGCACCGAGCGAAGATTGCCCGCGCCATAGTCGATCAGGGCAATCGCGGTCATCGGCTGGTCCTTAAAGGACCCCCTTGGTCGAGGGAATCGCATCGCCCTTGCGCGGGTCGATTTCGACCGCCTGGCGCAGCGCGCGCGCCAGCGCCTTGTACATGCTTTCGGCGATATGGTGGTTGTTCTCGCCGTAGAGCGTCTCGATGTGCAGCGTGATTCCGGCGGTCTGGGCAAAGCTGTGGAACCAGTGCGGGAACATCTCGGTGTCCATTTCGCCGAGGCGCGGCTGCGAGAAGGTGGATTTGTAAACACAGTGCGGGCGCCCCGAAATGTCGAGCACGCAGCGGGTCAGCGTTTCGTCCATCGGGGCATGCGCCTCGCCGTATCGCGCGATACCGCGTTTGTCGCCGAGCGCCTTCAACACCGCCTCACCCAGCGCGAGCGCCGAATCTTCGACCGTGTGGTGCTGGTCGATGTGGAGATCGCCCTTCACCTGCATCGAAATGTCGATCAGCGAGTGGCGCGACAATTGTTCGACCATATGGTCGAGGAAACCGATGCCGGTCGAAACCGCGTAATCGCCGGTGCCGTCGAGATTGACGGCGATCGCGATGTCGGTTTCCTTGGTCGTGCGCTGGACGGTGGCGGTTCGCATGTCCTGCCCCATAGCAGCCACTTTTCGCCATGCAAGGCGACTCTCCCCCCTTGACCCACCCGCTTGGTCCGTTCATCCCCCTGCCCCATGAGTGAAGACGTCCGCGACAGCCTGATTCCCTATGACGAAATCGTGCAGGACGCCCTGCGCGCCGTGGTCGGCCGCGTGCTGCGCCAGGTCGAAGGCTATGACAGCCTGCCCGGCGAGCATCATTTCTATATCACGTTCAAGACGCAGGCGACCGGGGTGTCGATTCCGGCGCATCTGATCGCCAAATTCCCCGACGAAATGACGATCGTGCTGCAGAACCGTTTCTGGGATCTGAAGGTCGCGACCGACCATTTCAGCGTCGGCCTGTCCTTCAATCAGACGCCGTCGATCCTGACTATTCCCTATGCCGCGATCACCGCTTTCGTCGATCCGTCGGTCGATTTCGGATTGCAGTTTCAGGTCAGCGACGACGATTCCGTCCAGCCCGAACCGCATGACGAGGCCGACAATGATCGCCCCGACGTCGTCAGCGACGATGGGTCGAACGTCGTGACGGTGGATTTCGGCAAGCGGAAATAGCGCCATGGCGCCGCCATGGCCCCCCAGCCGGTTCTGGCAATATTGGGCGCTCGCCGGGATGTTGGTGCTGACCGCCGCCTTCTGGTGGAGCGTCGCGGGTTATAGCCTGTTCGAGGAAGCGACATCGCGCGGCCAGATCGCCGACGGGCTGCTCCGCTTCAGCCTGATGATCCTCACCCCCGCGCTGGTCCTTGTCTGGCTGATCGCCGCCTGGCTGCGCCGCCGCGTCGGCGAAACCGGCTATTGGCAATTGCTCGGGCTGGTCGCGATGATCTGGACAGGGTCGGTGCTGGTGACGCGGACGCTGGTGGGATGAACGCCACCCGGACCGAAAGCGACAGCATCGGCGCGATCGAGGTTCCGGCCGACGCTTATTGGGGCGCGCAGACCGAACGCAGCCGTCACAATTTCGCGTTTCCCGCGCATGAACGCATGCCATTGCCGATCGTCCATGGCCTGGCGCGGATCAAGGCCGCGGCGGCGCGGGTCAACCGCGCGCACGGGCTCGACGCCGGATTGGCCGACGCGATTGCCGCCGCCGCCGATGCCGTCGCGGCCGGGCGATATGACGATCAATTCCCGCTCGCGATCTGGCAGACCGGCAGCGGCACCCAGTCGAACATGAACGCCAACGAGGTGATTGCCGGAATCGCCAACGAAGCGCTGACAGGAACGCGCGGCGGCAAGGCGCCGGTACATCCCAATGATCATGTCAACATGGGGCAGTCGTCGAACGACAGCTTTCCGACCGCGATCCATGTCGCGGTGGCGGTCGAGACGACCGCGCGGCTGCTCCCCGCGCTGATCGCGCTGACCGATGCGCTGGCGGCAAAAGTCGCGGCATGGAGCGACATTGTCAAGATCGGCCGCACCCATTTGCAGGACGCCACCCCGCTGACGCTGGGGCAGGAATTTTCGGGCTATGTCGCGCAGCTGATCGCCTGCCGCGCCCGCATCGAGGGCGCGATGGCGCACAATATCTGCAAGCTGGCGCAGGGCGGCACCGCGGTCGGCACCGGGCTCAACGCGCCCGTCGGCTTCGACGCCGCGATGGCGGCCGACCTCAGCCACAGCACGGGCATCGCGTTCGAACCCGCACGCAACAAGTTCGAGGCGCTGGGCTCTAACGATGGGCTCGTCTTTTTCTCGGGCGCACTGAACACGCTCGCCGTGGCGCTGACCAAGATCGCGGGCGACATCCGCCTGCTCGGCTCCGGCCCGCGCGCGGGCCTCGGCGAGCTCGACCTGCCGGCCAACGAGCCGGGCAGTTCGATCATGCCGGGCAAGGTCAATCCGACCCAGTGCGAGATGCTGTCGATGGTCGCAGGCCAAGTAATCGGCAACCATCAGGCCGTCACCGTCGGCGGGATGCAGGGACATCTTGAACTCAACGTCTTCAAGCCGCTGATCGGCGCCAATGTGCTGCGCTCGATCGATCTGCTGAGCATCGGCATGGCAGGCTTCACCGAACATTGCGTCGTCGGCCTCGCCCCCAACCGCGCCCGCATCGACGAATTGATGAACCGCTCGCTGATGCTCGTCACCGCACTGGCGCCAGAAATCGGTTATGACAAGGCGGCGAAGATCGCCAAGCACGCCCATGACAGCGGCAGCACGTTGAAGGAAGCGGCGTTGGACCTCGGCTATGTCGACGCCGCGACGTTCGACCGGCTGGTCGATCCGCGGACAATGCTCGGGCCGGAACCGAACGCCCCGTCCGCGAATTGATAGGGGAGAAGGAGAGATGGGCATGATTGGCAGGATCGTTGGCGGCGCTCTGGGCAGCGCCATCGGGAAACAAAAAGGCAATCACCCGGTCGCCGGTGCGGTCATCGGCGCTGGCGCGCTATTCGCGGCGCGGCGCCTGTTCCCGCAGCGTTATGCGGCGATCGCCGCTTGGGCCGCCGCGGGCTATCTGACCAAGAAATGGGCCGAGCGCGCCGAAGCCCGCAAGGCCGCCGAAGAGGCGCATGCGCTCGATCCGCAGCTGGCGCAGGCGGGTGTTGTCGACACCTACGCCGGGACCGCCGATGTCGAGCCGGACGGGCAGAAGATGGGCGACGCGCTACCGCCAGCGATTCCGGTGGATGACAATGCGCCGCGGGGCGCGATCCACTAGGTCGGGCTACCCCCCGCCTGCCACGCCTTGATCGCCTCGACGGGCGAGACCAGCATCAGCACGTTAAGCGTCAGATTGTCGCGGATTGTCCACAGGGTGAAAAGTTCGAATACGATCGCGATGATAAGCGTGACCCACCAGCGCATCCGGCTGGCGGCGAGGAAACCCGCGATCATGAACAGCGCGTCGCTGACCGAATTCAGGATCGAATCGCCGCTGTAGCCGAATGCCATCGTCACCTCGCGATAACGGTCGATAATGATCGGAGAATTTTCGAGGATTTCCCACGCCGCCTCGATCCCGATCGCCAGCGCGAGCAGCACCCAGAGCGGCTGGCGCGGCAGCAGCCAGCGACCGAGACCGTAGAAGATGAAGCCGTGGATGATGTGGCTGAAGCTATACCAGTCCGAAATCTGCTGGCTGTTCTGGTCCGACTGGACGGTGCCATGCCACAAGCTGATCGTGCCGCACGGACAGATCGGCGGGCGGCCCATCGCGAACAATATCGCGGTAAACACCGCCAACAATGCCGCGGCGACCAGCCAACCCTTGCGCGAAATTCCTGCCATGCCTTGCCCCCTTCGCGCTTGACCCGTGGCGCTGCTTTCGCGAATAGCGGCCATGGCTGAAAGCGTCCACCTCAACCGCCGCGGCGTGTTGTTCGCCCTGTCCTCGCCGTCGGGCGCCGGCAAAACCACGATCTCGAAAAAGATGCTGGCGAGCGATCCCGACATCGCGCTGTCGATTTCGGCGACGACGCGGCCGATGCGGCCCGGCGAGCAGGACGGCGTCGATTATCATTTCGTCGATGTCGAAACCTTCAAACAAATGGCCGCCGACGGCGAATTCCTCGAATGGGCGCACGTGTTCGGGCATCGTTACGGCACCCCGCGCGCGCGGGTCGACGAACTGCTCGACGCGGGCAAGGACGTGCTGTTCGACATCGACTGGCAGGGCGCGCAGCAGCTGTATCAAGAGGCGGGGCCGGACGTGGTTCGCGTCTTTGTCCTGCCGCCGACGATGGACGAACTCGAACGCCGCCTGCGCGCGCGCAAGACAGACAGCGACGAGGTGATCGCCGCCCGTATGGCGCGCGCCGCGAACGAGATCAGCCACTGGGACGGCTATGACTATGTGCTGATCAACGATCAAGTCGACGAATGTTATGGCGAAGTGATGGCGATCCTGCGCGCCGAGCGGTTGAAGCGCCGCCGCCAGATCGGGCTGATCGGCTTTGCGCGCGATTTGATCCGGTCGGTGCCTGAGGGCGATACGGCGATTTAGGTTTGATACCCTCCCCCTTCATGGGGGAGGCGGCGAGACTTGCCAGCTTGCTGGCTTAGTCGCAGCGGTGGGGGTGCGGTCTCGGCCTGAAACAACGGCACGATGACGCTGCATCACCCTCATCCAACTCCGCCTAATCGCTTCGCGATAAGGCTGCGTATCCTTCTCCCATCAAGGGAGAAGGAGTTTACACTGGCGTCACCAAACTCGCAGTCAGCTCCGCAACCATCTCGGCACGCAGCGGCTTGGCCTGATTGTCGGTGCGGCACACGACCACCGTGTCGCAGGTCGCGATGGCTCGGCCATTCTGGAACATCGCCTGGACGATCGTCCAGCTGGAGGTGCCGAGCCGCCCGATGCCGGTCGCAATCTCGACGGGGTCGGGGAAATTGCCCTCGGCCAGATAGTTGATCTCGACCGCGGCGACCATCGTGCGTTCGTTCGCCGGACGCTCGCCCAGCGGGCGGACCTGGCGGTTGAGCAGGACGCGCCCACTTTCGAACAGCGCGGCAAAGGCCACATTGTTGAGGTGGCCGTTGATGTCCATGTCCTGAAAGCGCGTCTGAAACTCGGTACAGACGGGGTAGCTGGCGGCATCGAGCCGCCAGCTTTCCGGTTTCGGCATATCAGCGCGGACCCATGCGGATCCCGCCGTCGAGGCGCACGTCCTCGCCGTTGAAATAGCCATTCTCGATCATCGTCAGCGCAAGCCCTGCATATTCGGCCGGATTGCCAAGGCGTTTCGGGTTGAGCACCGAAGCGCCCAGCGCATCGCGGACATTCTGCGGCGCACCCGCGAGCAGCGGGGTGTCGAAGATGCCGGGTAGGATCGTGTTGACGCGGATGTTTTCCGAAGCGAGGTCGCGCGCGATCGGCAGGGTCATGCCGACAACGCCGCCCTTCGATGCCGAGTAAGCCGCCTGGCCGATCTGGCCGTCTTCGGCGGCGACCGATGCAGTGTTGACGATCGCACCGCGCTCGCCGTCTTCCATCGGATCGAGCGTCATCATGCCGGCCGCCGATTTGGCGATGCAGCGGAAGGTGCCGACGAGGTTGATCTGGATGATCCAGTTGAACGCATCGAGCGGGAAATGCTTGATGCTGCCGTCTTCCTTGCTGCGGCTGGCGGTCTTGATCGCGTTGCCGGTGCCCGCGCAATTGACGAGGATGCGTTCCTGCCCGATCGCTTCGCGCGATTTGGCGAAAGCGGCGTCGACCGATGCATCGTCGGTGACATTGCATTCGCAGAATACCCCGCCAAGCTCAGCGGCGAGGGCGGTGCCTTTTTCTTCCTGCAGGTCGAAGATCGCGACCTTGACGCCCTTGGCCGCGAGCGCGCGCGCAGTGGCGGCACCGAGGCCCGAGGCGCCGCCGGTGACGACGGCGGATACGGTTGAGTCGAGTTTCATTCTAATGTTCCTTCCTTAGTTCCGTTCGCCCTGAGGAGGGGCTGAGCTTGTCGAAGACCCGTCTCGAAGGGCCGCCACGTCGCAGTCCTTCGAGACACCATTTCGACAAGCTCAATGGCTCCTCAGGACGAACGGTTGTTCGATTTCAAAGCCGTTCGATGATCGTGACGTTGGCCTGACCGCCGCCTTCGCACATCGTCTGCAGGCCATATTTGCCGCCGGTCGCGTCGAGCACGCCAAGCAATGTCGCCATCAGCTTGGTGCCGCTGGCACCGAGCGGGTGGCCGAGCGCGATCGCGCCGCCATGTTGGTTCAAACGCGCATGATCGGCGCCGAGATATTTGAGCCACGCCAGCGGCACCGGGGCGAAGGCTTCGTTGACCTCATAAGCGTCGATGTCACCGATCTTCATGCCCGCGCGCTTCAGCGCCTTTTCGGTCGCGAACAGCGGTTCTTCGAGCATGATCACCGGGTCGCCCGCGGTCACCGAGACATGGTGGATACGCGCGCGCGGGGTCAGGCCATGGTCTTTCAGCGCCTGCTCCGACACGATCAGCGCCGCCGAGGCGCCGTCGCAGATCTGGCTCGCAGAGGCGGCGGTGATGGTGCCGCCTTCCTGTAGCAATTTCACGCCTGCGATCCCCTCCAGGGTCGCGTCGAAGCGGATGCCTTCGTCGACGAGGTGCGTCTGGCGGCCCTCGGGGGTGTCGATGTCGAGGCCAACGATCTCGCGCTGGAAATGACCGGCTTCGGTCGCCGCCTTGGCGCGGCGGTGGCTTTCGAAGGCATAGGCGTCGAGGTCGTCCTTGGTGAAGCCATGCTTCTTGACGATCATTTCGGCGCCCATGAACTGACTGAACATGATGCCGGGATATTTCTCTTCCAGCCGCTCCGACTTGTAGTGGCCTAGGCCTTCCTTGATGAACAAGGTCGCGACGCTGCCCATGGGCACGCGCGTCATGCTTTCGATGCCGCTGGCGAGGACGATGTCCTGCGTTCCCGACATCACCGCCTGCGCGGCGAACATCATCGCCTGCTGCGACGATCCGCACTGGCGGTCGATCGTCACCGCGGGGATCGAATCGGGCAGGTTCGAGGCGAGGACGGCGTTGCGGCCAAGGTCCATCGTCTGCTGCCCGCCCTGCGACACGCAGCCGGTGATGACGTCGTCGATCTTCGAGGTGTCGAAGTCATTGCGGGCGGCAATCGCGTCGAACACCGCCGCGCCAAGGTCGACGGGGTGGACGCCGGCGAGTTTGCCGCCGCGCTTGCCGCCGGCGGTGCGGACGGCGTCAACGATATATGCGTGGGCCATGGGGATAGTCCTTTCACCTTCTTCCCTCTCCCCTTGCGGGAGAGGGATGTGGAGACTTGGCAGCTTGCTGCCTAGTCGAAGCTGGGAGAGGGGTCGCGCTTCAGCGCCAACGTCAGAACCCCTCACAAGACTTGCAAGGCGACAAGTCGCCAAGCCAAGTCTTTCTCTCCCGCAAGGGGAGAGAGTTTAGTTATCAGAGCTTGCGCCCGATCAGTTCCTTCATGATCTCGTTCGTGCCGCCGAAAATCCGCGTCACGCGCGCCGCGCGCCAGGCGCGGGCGATCGGATATTCGTTCATATAACCCGCGCCGCCGTGCAGCTGGAGACATTTGTCCATGACTTCCCATTGCAGGTCGGTGTGCCACAGCTTCGCCGCGGCGCCCTCCTCCGGGGTCAGCTCCTTTTTCAGATGCCGCGCCAGCGCCCAGTCGAGATGCGCCCAACCGACCTGCAGCTTGGTCTTCAAATCGGCGAGGACGAAGCGCGTGTTCTGGAAATCGAGGATCGGTTTGCCGAACGCCTTGCGGTCGCGCGTGAATTCGACCGTGTCGTCGAAGGCGCGCTGCGCCGACGCCTGTGCGGACACCGCGATTGAAAGCCGTTCCTGCGGCAGTTCGCTCATCAGATAGATGAAACCCTTGCCTTCTTCTCCCAGGCAATTGGTGATCGGGACGCGAACGTCGTTGAAGAACATTTCCGACGTGTCGGCCTCGTCCTGCCCGATCTTGTCGAGGTTGCGGCCGCGCTGATAGCCTTCGCGGTCGGCCTCGACGAGGACGATCGACACGCCCTTCCACGCCGGCTGCACCTCGGTGTCGGTCTTGACGCAGACGAGGATCAGGTCGGCGTTCTGACCGTTGGTAATATAGGTTTTCGAGCCGTTGATGACATAATGATTGCCATCCTTTTTCGCGGTCGTCCGCATCCCTTGCAGGTCGCTGCCGGTGCCGGGTTCCGTCATCGCGATCGCGGTGATCACTTCGCCAGACACCATCTTGGGCAGCCAGTGCTTCTTCTGCTCCTCGCTGCCATATTTGACGATATAGTTGGTGACGATGTCCGACTGGAGCGAGAAGCCGGTGGTGGCGCGGCCATAATAGGCGCTCTCTTCGTCGACGATCGCGTTATAGCCGAAATCGAGGCCCAGCCCGCCATATTCCTCGGGCACCGTGGGGCACAACATGCCAAGTTCGCCCGCCTTGGGCCAGATCGACTTGGGGACGATCTTGTCCTCGGCCCATTGCGCCGCGTTCGGCGCGACCTCCTTTTCCAGGAACTGGCGGACGGTGGCGCGAAACGCCTCATGATCGTCGGTATAGGCAGAGCGCGACAGGTTATCGAGCGACATGGCTTTCCTTTCCCTTGCGGCAGCCGAACGCAGGCGGGGAGTCGGCCGCAACTTTTCGGCCGTCAAAAGACCTTACGTTTACGTGCACGTCAAGTGGAAAGACGTTACGGCAGGAAACTCTTTCATCGTCGCCCCTCTGCCCTCGTCATCCCGGACTTGATCCGGGATCCATGCGACGCTGACGAGCGGGCAGCGCGCGACCTCATGGACTCCGGATCAAGTCCGGGGTGACGAATGTTGCAGCTGCCTCCCTCTCATGTTCCAGTGCCGAATAGGTTTGCAGGCGCTGGGCAGCGCCCCCTCCCCGCGCTACCATATCCACCATGGTGCAACTTCTTCTCGACGCCGACGCGCTGCTCGGCGAATCGCCGCGCTGGAGCGTGGCCGAACAACGGCTGTACTGGGTCGATATCGAGGGACGGACGATCCACCGCACCGACCCCGCGACCGGCACGGATGAGGTGATGCAGCTCGATCAGCAGGTCGGCTGCGTCGCGCCCCGTGCGGGCGGCGGGCTGGTCGCGGCGCTGGAGGATGGCTGCGCGCTGATCGACGCATGGGGCGCTGCACCGCGGGCCTTCGGTCCGGCGGTGCTGGCGGACAAACCCGAGCAGCGGTTCAACGACGGCTGCATCGATGCTTTGGGCCGACTGTGGGTCGGCAGCCTGACGAGCGACAAGGCGAATCCCGCCGCGACGCTCTATCGCCTCGATCCTGACGGTTCGCTCGCGGAAGTTTTCGGTGGCCTCACCACCAGCAACGGCGCGGCGTTCAGTCCCGACGGGCAGACATTCTATCACGCCGATACCCCGACCCATGCGGTCCGCGCCTATGATGTCGATCCGGCGACCGGCGCCTTGGGCGAAGGCCGGGTGTTCCACCAGTTTGCGTTGGGGAATGGTCGCCCCGACGGCGCGGCGGTCGATGCCGAGGGCTGCTACTGGTCGGCGCTGTGGGACGGGTGGCGCGTCGTCCGCCTGTCGCCCGCGGGCGAATTATTGCAAACGGTCGAGTTGCCGGTGCAGCGCCCGACAATGATCGCGTTCGGCGGCGCGGATATGCAAACGGCGTTCGTCACCAGCGCGGGCAAGAATTTGTCCGACGACGAGCGTAAAGCACAGCCACACGCGGGCGGGGTGTTTGCGTTCCGGGTCGCGGTGCCGGGGTTGGTCCAGCCGATGTTTGGAGGATGAGAACGCCCGCTCGATCAAACCGATTGTCCTGAGGAAGGACTGAGCTTTGGCGAAGGCCCGTCTCGAAGGACGCCGGGCCGCGCTGGGTCCTTCGAGATGCCATTTCGACAGGCTCAATGGCCCCTCAGGACGAACGGAGGTTGGAATGTGAAGGCGATCCCCCAAAACTTGCACATCGCCGCCACATAAGGTTAAGACAGCCCCAACTGGTTTCGACCGAAACCGTTTCCCCGGGGAGATTTGTTCATGCTGCGCCACGCGCTTCCTTTTCGCCGTCACCTGCCCATATTGCTCGCATCCACCGCGTTGCTCGCGGGTTGCACCAATATGGACCGACCGATGACCGCTGCCACCGCCCCTGCCGCCACGCCCGCGCCCGCCGCATCGCCTGTCGCACAAAACCCGATGCTGGCGGAATGGACCGGCCCCTATGAAGGGGTGCCGCCGTGGGACAAGATGGATCCCGAACTGTTTCCCGACGCCTTTACCAAGGGCATGGCGGCAACGCGCGCCGAGGTGCAGGCGGTGATCGACAATCCCGCGGCGCCGACGTTCGAAAACACCCATGTCCCGATGATGCTGGCGGGCGACACGATGGAGCGGCTGTTCGCGCTGTGGGGCGTCCAGACGTCGAACAAGTCGAACGATCGGGTCGAGGACATCGACGCCGAATGGAGCCCCAAGCTCACCACTTTCTACACCGAACTGTTCCTCGATCCCAAATTGTTCGCCCGCTACAAGGCGGTTTACGACAAGCGCAATTCGAGCGGCCTCAACGCGCAGCAGATCCGTATCGTCGAGCGCAGTTATGACGAGATGGTCCGCGACGGCGCCAACCTGTCGGCGGCCGACAAGACCAAGCTGGTGGCAATGAATTCTAAGCTGGAGGGGCTGTTTTCGGCCTTCTCGTCAAAGCTGCTCGGCGACGAAAAGCTCTATACCTTTGTCACCGACAAGGCCGAACTGGCGGGACTCGACGCGGGCTTCGTCGCCTCGCTCGCCGCCGCCGCCGAAGCCAATGGCAAGCCCGGTCAGTGGGCGATCAAGAACACTCGCTCGTCGGCGCAGCCGGTGCTGCAAAACGCCACCAACCGCGCGCTGCGCGAGAAGGTCTATAAGGCGTTTGTCAGCCGCGGCGACAATGGCGACGCCAACGACACCAACGCGACGATCGCCGAAATCCTGGCGCTGCGCCAGCAGCGCGCCGAACTGCTCGGCTTTCCCAACCATGCGACGTACCGCATGGCCGACACAATGGCGAAGACCCCCGCCAATGCGATGGGGCTGATGATGAAGGTGTGGCCTGCCGCGGTGGCGCGGGTGAAGGAAGAGGTCGCCGACATGCAGGCGATTGCCGACCAAGAAGCGAAAGCCGGCAAGGGACCGAAAATCACCATCGAGCCGTGGGATTACCGCTTCTATTCGGAAAAGGTCCGCAAAGCCAAATACGACCTCGATGAAAGCGAGGTGAAGCCGTATCTCCAGCTCGACAAGCTGGTCGACGGCATGTTCTGGTCGGCGGGCCAGCTCTATGATCTGGGGTTCCGCGAAAACACCGGGACGATCCCGGTGTTCGACCCCAAGGTGCGGACGTTCGAGGTGTATAACCTCAAGACGAACGAGAATGTCGGCGTCTTTTACCTCGACAATTTCGCCCGCGACGGCAAGCGGTCGGGCGCCTGGATGACCACCTATCGCAGCCAGCAGACGCTGGGCGGCGAACGCAATGTGCTGGCGTCGAACAACAATAATTTCACCGAGGCGGCGAAGGGCGAACCGACGCTGATCAGCCTCGACGATGCCACGACCTTGTTCCACGAATTCGGGCACGGCATCCACTATCTGCTCCAGCATATCTACTACCCGGCCTTGGCAGGCGTGCCGCGCGACTTCGTCGAATATCCCAGCCAGGTGAACGAAAATTGGTTGATGACCCCCGAAGTGCTGTCGAAATTCGCAACGCACTACAAAACGGGCGCGCCGATGCCGCAGGCTTTGCTCGACAAGATCGAGGCGTCGGGCAAGTTCAATCAGGGCTTTGAAACCGTCGAATATCTGTCGAGCGCGATCGTCGACATGAAGCTGCACGATCGCAAACTGCCGCCGACCGACATCGATAAGTTTGAGCGCGAGACGCTGGCCGAAATCGGCATGCCGCGCGAAATCGTCATGCGCCACCGCCTGCCGCAATTCGGCCATCTGTTTTCGAGCGACGCCTATTCGGCGGGCTATTACAGCTATTTGTGGTCCGAAACGATGGACGCCGACACTTGGGCGGCGTTCACCGAAGCGGGCGGCCCCTGGGACCGCACCGTCGCCGACCGCTTCCGCACCATCTTGCTGATGACCGGCAACGAAACCGACCGCGCCGAGGCCTATCGCGCCTTCCGCGGCCGCGATCCCGACGTGTCGGCGCTGCTGAAAAAGCGCGGGTTTCCGACCGAATAGCCTGAACAAAACCGGGGAGGCAAAGGGGGTCTTTATGGCCCCCTTTGTTTGTCCGGCTGGCCGGGGTAACGAATGTCGGGAAGCGACCGGAAGCGGACGTCAACAACTTCGTCATCCCGGACTTGATCCGGGATCCATGCGACCTTTAAGCGAAAGGCAGCGCGAGACGTCGTGGACCCCGGATCAAGTCCGGGGTGACGAGGAAAAGGAATATCCGCTCCCCACCCCAAAGCAGCCTCAGCGCGCCCTCCCCATTCGATTCCGATTGACGATCACCAAAAACGATATAAATATGATATCATCTTTATATCGAGTCGGAGGGAAAAATGGTTGATGGAGGGACACCCGCGCTGAATCGCAGTCGTGAGACGCGCGCGCGGACGCAAAGCGGTTATTTGATGCTGCTGATCTGGGTGTTGTTGCTCGGTGTGGCGATATGGGCGGCGACCAGCAATGTGGGGGGCGATGGGGTCGATTGGAACTGGTCCTGGGGCGTCGTGATCGCCAGCGCCGTGGTCGGCACAATCATTCTGTGCGGCTTTTACCTGATCAACCCGAACGAAGCCGCGGCGATCCAGCTGTTTGGCGCTTACAAGGGCACCGACCGAGAGGAGGGGCTGCGCTGGGTGCTGCCCTGGCTGACGCGCAAAAAGATCGCGGTGCGCGCTAACAACGTGATTTCGGACAAGATCAAGGTCAACGATCTGCGCGGCAACCCGATCGAGATGGCGGCGCAGGTCGTGTGGCGCGTCACCGACACCGCGCAGGCGCTGTTCGACGTCGATGATTACAAGGAATTCGTGATGGCACAGATCGAGGCCGCGGTGCGCTCGATTGGCTCGCGCTACCCCTATGACGACATCGAACATCAGGAAGTCACGCTGCGCGGCAATCATGACGAGGTCGGCATCGAGCTTCGCAAGGCGCTGATCGAGCGGCTGGAAGTGGCCGGAATTACCGTCGACGAATGCGGCCTGACCCACCTCGCTTATGCCCAGGAAATCGCCGGTGCGATGCTGCGCCGCCAGCAGGCCGAAGCGGTGATCGCGGCGCGCAAGAAGCTGGTCGAGGGCGCGGTGACGATGGTCGAAATGGCACTGACCCAATTGTCCGAAAAGGGCGTCGTCGATCTCGACGACGAACGCAAGGCGGTGATGGTGTCGAACCTGATGGTCGTGCTGTGCGGCGAACGCGATACGCAGCCGGTGGTGAACGCCGGGTCGCTTTACTGAGCGAGTCGATAAATGCCCGCGTCCGCCAAAAAAGCCTTTGCCCTCCGCCTCGACCCCGCGCTGTACGCGGCGGTCGAGCGGCTGGCGGCGAACGAGTTGCGCAGCACCAATGCCGAGATCGAAATCTTGCTGCGCGAGGCGCTGGCGCGGCGCGGGGTGAAGCCCAAGGCGACGGCGCCCACACGGCGCGGGCGGCCGCCGAAAGAGGAGAGTGGATCATGATGCATATGTTCATGCGCAAAGGACCGTGGTTTCGCGCGAAGAGCCATGGGTTTGGTACCGGGCTGCCGATCGTTTGGGAGGGCGGGCTTTTTATGGCGCTGCACGTGGCGATGATCACGGGGCTGGCGGCGGCGTTGCGGGGTCAACCGGTGGCAATGACGATCGCGGTGATCCTGGCGGGGCTGGCGCCGATGCCGATCTATCGCGCCAAGACCGAGGGCGGCTGGCGCTGGCGGTGAATGGAGCAATCCTCCCTGTGGCGCAGCCACGGGGCGGTGGCAGCCCGCAGGGCTGACGGAGGGGCTTTTACACGACCGTCGCGGCCCCTTGACCATCCGCTTCGCGGACGGTCCCCTTCCCCATGGCTTCGCCATAGGGAGGATCGCTGACCTTTTCCACCGCTAGCGCCGTGACCCCGCTTGCCCCCCAAGGGGTTGATGGTTAAGGCCGATCATCATGACTAGTACCCCCACCGCCGTTCGTATCGCTCCATCGATCCTCAGCGCCGATTTCGCCGCTCTGGGCCAGGAAGTGCGCGCGATCGAGGCGGCGGGCGCCGACTGGGTCCATATCGACGTGATGGACGGCCATTTCGTCCCCAATCTGACGATCGGTCCGGCGGTGGTGAAGGCGCTGCGCCCGCATTCGACGCTGCCCTTTGACGTCCATTTGATGATCAGCCCGGTCGATCATTTCCTCGACGCTTTTGCCGCGGCGGGCGCCGACATCATCACCGTCCATCCCGAAGCGGGGCCGCATATCCACCGCAGCATTCAGCACATCAAGTCGCTGGGCAAGCAGGCGGGGGTGTCGCTGAACCCGGCGACCCCGGCGAAGATGCTCGACTATCTGATCGACGACATCGACCTGGTGCTGATCATGAGCGTCAACCCCGGTTTCGGTGGCCAGAGCTTTATCACCAGCCAGCTGCGCAAGATCGAGGCAGTGCGCAAGATGATCGACAAAAGCGGCCGCGATATAAGGCTGGAGGTCGATGGCGGCATCGATGTGAACACCGCGCCGCTGGCGATCGCGGCAGGCGCCGATGTGCTGGTGGCGGGGACCGCGACCTTCAAGGGCGGCCCTGACGCCTATGCGGGCAATATCCGGCAACTGCGCGGCGCCTGACCGATGGAGGGGAGACCGCTCAATTCTGCCCCTGCCGACCCGCCGCCCGATTTGGCTGACGACGCGCCGCCGATCGACGATTCGATCGAACCCGGCAAGCGGCTGATCCGCCTGCCCGCCGACAAGGGACTGTCGCTCGGTGACCGCGTTGCCAATGCGATCACCCGGCTGACCTGGCGCACCCCGCTCCACGCCTTCCGCCTGAAGGGCCGCTTTCCGCTCAAATTGCTAGGCGTTCCGGCCGATCCGGTACCCGGCGACAACCGGGCCGGGACTGCCATTCGCGCCGGCCATTTCCTCCATCGCGGTTTGAAGCTGCCGCTCGGCGAGCTCGACTTTGCGGCGCTGACCGTTGCGCCGACCTTTGCCGACTACCTCCACAGCTTTGCCTGGCTGCGCGATCTCGCCGCCACCGGCACCCGCGCCGACGGAGTGCCGATCGCCGAGGCGGTCGTTCGCCACTGGCTGGGCACGCATGGCGAGACGGTGAGCGAACCGGCGTGGAAGGCCGACAACACCGCGTGGCGCATTCTGTTCTGGGCGAGCCATGCGCCGCTGATCCTGTCGTCGAGTGACCTCGTCTATCGTTCGGCGGTGCTCAATCATCTGGCCCGCGCCGCGCGCCACCTTGACCGCGTCGCCGACAAGACGCGCCCCGGCACCGGCCAGATGGTGGCATGGGTCGGCATCGTCGCCGCGTCGCTGCTGATGCCGGGCGGCGAGCCGCGGCAGGTGTTCGGTGAGGCGGGCCTCCGCAAAGTGCTCGAAACCAGCTTCTACGCTGATGGCGGTAATATCTCGCGCTCACCGCAGGCGCAACTCGACGCGGTGATGGCGCTGTCGATGCTCGCCAAAGTTTATGACATGCGCCGGATGGAGGTGCCGCCGTTCGTCCAGGAGGTGCTGGCGCGTGCCGTCCCGGCGCTGCTTGGGCTGCTGCACAGCGACGGCGGTATGGGCAGCTGGCAGGGCAGCGGCGCGACATCGGCGGCCACTGTTCAGGCGATCGTCGCCGCGAGCGGCGTGCGCACCCGGCCGCTGAAACAGGCACGCGACTGGGGCTATCAGCGGCTGGTCGCCAACAAGGTCGTCCTGCTGACCGACGCCGCGCCGCCGCCGATCGCGCGGGTGACCGAGGCTGGCTGCGCGTCGACGCTGGCGTTCGAACTGTCCGACGGGGACGAACGCATCGTCGTCAATTGCGGCGGCGCCGCGCTGACCGGCGCGACGATCCCCGCCGACCTCGCGCGCGGCCTTCGCACCACCGCCGCCCATTCCACATTGATCCTGGCCGACACCAATTCGACCGCGATACTGCCCAATGGAACGCTCGGCAAAGGGGTGACCGAGGTCGAGCTCGACCGGCGCGAAACGCCGCAGGGCAGCCGCGTCGAGATGAGCCACGACGGCTATGCGCGGCGCCACGGGCTGATCCACCGCCGCCTGCTGATCCTGTCCCCGAACGGCCGCGAGCTGCGCGGCGAGGACATGCTGCTCCCCGCCCCGCGCACCCGGCGCAAGGGCGACAAGGGGTTCGCGCTGCGCTTTCACCTCGGCCGCAATATCTCGGCCAGCCTGACCGCCGATAAGCTGGGCGCGCTACTGCGCATCAATGGCGGGACACTGTGGCAATTCCGCACCTCGGAAGGCGCGCTCGACATCGAGCAAAGCCTGTGGGTCGACGGCGAGGGCCGCCCGCACCCGACCGAACAACTGGTCGTCACCGGCACCACGCCCGCAGGCGGCGCCAGCATCGGGTGGATTTTCAAGCATATCGGGTAGCTTTTGCGTTGTCATTGCAAGGAGCGAAGCGACGAAGCAATCCAGAGCGGCTTTAGGCCACCCTGGATTGCTTCGCTTCGCTCGCAATGACGAGCAGAGGAGACAACCGGCGCCCCAGGGACTGAGCGCTGGCCGCCGATCCGTCAGAAAGCGTAGCGCGCGATCAGCTGGAATACCGGACCGGCCTTTTCGCTTTCGAGTTCATATTCGTCGAAGGTGCCAGGGCCGCGGTCGTTCTGATCGCCGATCGTCGTGAACTTGTTGAACGCCTCACGCTTCGCGCCGTTGAGCAGGTTCGCGCCGACCGCACGGATCGTGAAGCTCTTGCCGAAGCGCTTTTCGACGAAAATTTCGAGATCGGCACCATAGGTGGTGAACACTTCCTCGCCGACGGTGCGGTCAAACGCCCGCCCCTGTTTGCGATAGGTGGCGCCGAATGCCGCACCGACCGACGGAATGTCCTGAATGACCCCGAAGTTATAGACATATTTGCTCTGGCCGTTGAAACGGCGCTGGCCGAATTCGTCGTTGATCTTGCTGTCGAGCCACGAGATGTTGCCGAATATTCCGGTATCCGGCAGGCCGACGAAGCCGAGGTCGGTCGACAGATCGAATTCGACACCCCACACCTTACCGTCACCGACATTCTGCGGCTGGTAGTTGAAGGTTCCCGCACCCTCGGAGCCGGGACCGCCGATGTTGGTCAGCTCGATCAGGTCGTTCACCTTGCGATAGAAGATATTGACCCCAGCGATGCCCGCGCGGCCAAGGCGCTGTTCGTAGCCAAGGTCAAAACCCCATGCGGTTTCGGGGTCGAGCAGCGGATTGCCGATCAGGTCGTTGTCGCCCAGTTCGGCCTCGAGTTCGGCGGGCGAAAGGAAATTGAATTCGGGGCGGCGACTGGTGCGGGCGGCCGAGGCGATGACGCGGCCGCGGGGGCCGACATCGATCTTGACCGACGCCGATGGCAGCAGCTTGGCGTAATCGTTGGTCGTGCGCTGCACCGCCGCGGGGACGGTGAAATCGTCGATGGTGAGATCGGTGGTTTCATAGCGCACCCCGGCCTCCCATTTGACGCCGGGCATGTCGCCCTCGACCAGCACAAAGCCGTCGAGCCGCTTTTCCTCGATCGTGTTGAGCCCGCCCGGGCCCGGCGTGAACGCGCCGAAAGTCCGCACGAACTCGGTCGGGTTGCGGGTGAACTGGTCGTAGCCCTGCCGATTGGCGGCGGTCAGATTATAGCGGTCGCGTGTTGCGGCGGTGATCGACGTGTCGCGGTCCTTGTCCTGCCACAGCCCACCGAACAGCAGCTTGGTGTCTTCGCCAAGCGCGATTTCATGTTCGAGCCGCACCGAAAATTCCTTGTCGGTGATCCCGGTCAGCGTCTGGTCGCCGGTAAAGCGCGGCAACGCGCGGTCGAATTCGACCTCATATTCAGTTTCGAAGCGGTCTTCGTCGAAATAGGCGTAGCCGACCTTCAGGCTCGTCTCGCCGCCCGACCAGCGGTGCGCGAGCTTGCCATTGACGCTATAATTGTCCTGATTGATCGTCGCGACGTTGGCGTTATCGACGGTCAGATTGCCCGACGGCGTCGCGCGGATCGGCTCGTTGATGTTGGTCGGGTGGTTATATTCCAGGCTGCGCTCGGTTTCGGTGCGGTCGGTGTGGACATAAAAGCCATTCACCGAGAAATCGGTGGTGTCACCCTTGATGTCATAGGTCGCGTTAAACGAATAATCCTTGCCGTCGCGCGTGTCGGTCTGGTCTTCGCGATTTTCGAAAACATCCGGATCCGTCGCGTAGTTCGGATCATTTTCCGGCGACTCATTGTACCGCAGCGAGAATTTCTTCTTCGGGTTATGCCGCCCCTGAAAATTGCCGCCGATCAGGAAGCGCCCAGGCCCGAGCGCGCCGCCGAACACGCCGCCGACGCTGGGTTCCAGTTCCTTGTCGTCATAATAGAGCCCGCCGGCGCGCAGATAACCGCCGTCGAGTTCATAGCCGTCGCGCAGCTTGATGTTGAGCGTGCCGGCGACCGCGTCGCCGGTGCGCCGCGCCGATGACGAGCGAACGATTTCGACCCGGTCGATCAGTTCGGCGGGGATGCGGTCGAGAAAGAAGCTGCGATCGGCATTCGACCCCGGCACCTTTTCGCCGTTGATCAGGATCTGTGTGTAGCCGGGCGGCAGGCCGCGCAGACGCGCCCCGTCGCTTTCGATGACGTCGGACAGAAAGGTCACCGACGGCACGCGCTTCAGCGCGTCGCCCGCGGTCAGCGGTTCGAAGCGCTGGAAAAATTCGCTGTCGTAGGACAGCACGGGTTCAGCCTGATCCTCGCTGCGGTTGCGGTACCCGATGCTGCCCAGCACGACGATGTCCTGCGACGTGGTGATCGTGCCGTCGGCATTCTGGATCGGCGCCATGTCCGGCGCGTCCTGCGCGGTGGCGGGAGCGGACGTCATCGCCGTTGCCAGCGCAAGCGCCGCGGCGGAATTCAGGCTGAAGAAACGAATCATGTTGGTCAGACCCCCCTTTGTGGTTGCCGGGCCTCTAGGGTCGCGATGTGACAGTTTGCGACGAGCATCATGACGGTTGCATGACAGTTAAGTGACGGAAATATTGTGGGATTGACGCGCGCGCACTTTGCTGGGACGGGGCGCGCCAATCACCGTTGGCGCCAATGGAAACAGGGGAAATCGTCATGACCGCCGTCCGCATATCGAAGCTGCTGACTTCGCTCGCTTTTGCCTCGCTGGTGGCGGGCTGCGCGGGTCAGGCCGCGCCCGTTATCACCGGCCTACCGCCGGTCGCCGTGACCGCGAGCGGCGAGACCGCGCCGGTCGGTACCGGCCGCGCTGATGCCGCCGACGATCCGGCGATCTGGATCGACCCCGCCAACCCGGCCCGGGCGCTGATCATTGCGACCGACAAGAAGGCCGGGCTGCACGTCTATGATCTGACCGGCAAGGATCTGGCGTTTCTGAAGAGCGGCCTGGTCAATAATGTCGATATTGTCGGCGACATCATCGTCGCCAGCGACCGCAATGACGGCCTCAATGCCCATCTGGCGGTCTATCGCCTCGACGGGACCAAGCCCGCGCTCACCGCGCTGGGCCGCGCCGCGGCGGGCAGCGGTGAGGCCTATGGCTTGTGCCTGAAAAAGACCGCACCCAGTATGCCGATGACGGGGGCGCCGATCACCGCGGCGCTGATCGTCAAGGACGGCACCGTCCGCGTCGGCACGCTGACGGTCGGCGCCACCCCCAGCTTTGCGGTGCAATGGGAGCATAAGATCGCGACCCAGTCCGAAGGCTGCGTCTTCGATGGCGACACCCTCTATGTTGGCGAAGAAGTCGGCGGCTTGTGGGAACTGAGGCAGAACGGCAACGGCGCCACGGCACGGCTGGTCGCGCCGATCGACAACCAGCGGCTGGTCGCCGACCTCGAAGGGCTGGCAACGATCGATCACAAGGGCCAACGCTACCTCATCGCGTCGAGCCAGGGCGACAATGCCTATGCGGTGTTCCGCCTGCCGTCGGTCGAGTATGTCGGGCGGTTTGCGGTGACCGCCGGAACGTTCGGCGCGACGAGCGAAACCGACGGGATCGATGCGATCGCGGGCAATTTCGGCCCGGCATACCCTGACGGCATCTTTCTGGCGCAGGACGGCGACAACGCCCCCAAGGCGCAGAATTTCAAGCTGGTGCGCTGGAATCAGATCGCGGCGGCGCTGGGGCTGTAAAATGGGCGCAAGGGTTGCGATAGTAGCCCCACCCGCCTAGGGGGGCGGCGTCTTTCCCATCCTGCAAAGGCCGCCCTTTCCCATGACCGATCTGATTCCCGTCCGCCGCGCGCTCTTGTCCGTCAGCGACAAGGCGGGGCTGACCGAGCTTGCCGCTGCGCTCGTCAAACATGGCGTCGAACTGGTGTCGACGGGCGGCACGGCCAAGGCGCTGCGCGAGGCGGGACACATGGTCCTCGATGTCGCCGACCTGACCGGCTTTCCCGAGATGATGGACGGCCGCGTCAAGACGCTGCACCCGACGGTCCATGGCGGCATCCTGGCGGTGCGCGACGATGCGGCGCATGTCGCGGCGATGGACGAGCACCGGATTGGCGCGATCGACCTGGTGGTGGTCAATCTCTACCCGTTCGCCGCGACCGTCGCGAAAGGCGCGGCGCGCGACGAGATCATCGAGAATATCGACATCGGCGGACCCGCGATGGTGCGATCGTCGGCGAAAAACCACGCCTTTGTGAACATCGTCACCGAGCCTGAGGATTATGCTGCGGTGATCGCCGAGCTGGACGCGAACGGCGGCGCGACCACTCTCGCGCTACGCAAACGCTTGGCTGCAACCGCCTTCGCCCACACTGCAACCTATGACGGGATGATCGCCAGCTGGTTCGCCTTTGCCGATCAGGGCAAACTGTTTCCCGACACGCTGCCGCTGACCGCCAAGCTGGCGACCGAACTGCGCTATGGCGAGAATCCGCACCAAAAGGCCGCGTTGTATCTGCCCGCCGGGCCGTCGTCGCGCGGGATCGCGCAGGCCGAACAAGTGCAGGGCAAGGAACTTAGCTACAACAATATCAACGACGCCGATGCGGCGCTCGAACTGGTCGCCGAATTCCGCGCGGCCGATCCGACCTGCGTCATCGTCAAACACGCCAATCCGTGCGGCGTCGCCACCGCCGCGACGATCGCCGAGGCCTATGACGCGGCGCTGAAGTGCGATGATGTGTCGGCGTTCGGCGGCATCATTGCGGTCAACCGGCCCCTCGACGGCGCGACGGCTGAACTGATCAGCGGCATCTTTACCGAGGTCGTCTGCGCCCCCGATGCCGACGCCGATGCGCGCGCGGTGTTTGCGAAAAAGAAGAACCTCCGCCTGCTGCTGACCGGCGAATTGCCCGATCCGGCACGCGGCGGACTGATGATGAAGACGATCGCGGGCGGCTGGCTGGCGCAAAGCCGCGACAATGGCCGCATCGCCCGCGCCGACCTGAAGGTCGTGACCGATCGCGCCCCGTCCGACGAGGAACTGGCCGATGCGCTGTTCGCTTGGACCATCGCCAAGCATGTGAAATCGAACGCCATCGTCTATGCCAAGGGCGGATCGACCGCGGGCATCGGCGCGGGACAGATGAACCGCCGCGACAGCGCGCGCATCGCCGCGGTCAAGGCGCGCGAAGCTGCTGAGAGCCACGGCTGGGCCAGCCCACGCACCGTCGGCAGCGCGGTGGCGAGCGACGCCTTCTTCCCCTTCGCCGACGGCCTGCTGGCGGCGGTCGAGGCGGGCGCGACCTGCGTCATCCAGCCAGGCGGCTCGATCCGCGACGACGAAGTGATTGCGGCGGCGAACGCAGCGGGCCTCGCGATGGTGTTCACCGGGATGCGGCATTTCCGGCACTGATAATCCCGCTCGTGTCGAGCGAAGTCTAGACACGCTTGGGGAGCGCACGCTTCTCGTGTCACGCGTCTCGACTTCGCTCGACCCGAACGGCATAGAAGCAGCGACGGTCGCGAGCGCGGCATTTGACAAGGACCAGCATGACCGCCACGACCCGCAACAAGTCGCTGATCCAGAATATGTATAACTGGACGATGGAAAAATCGGCGCATCCGCATGCCGAATATTGGCTGGCGCTCGTGTCGTTCGTCGAGGCAAGTTTTTTCCCGATTCCGCCGCACCCGATGCTGGGGCTGATGTGCCTCGCCAATCCGCAAAAGGCGGTGCGTTACGCGCTGATCTGCACCCTCGCGTCGGTCGCGGGGGGCGTGTTCGGCTATGGGATCGGCTTTTTCCTCTATGAAAGCGTCGGGCTGTGGCTGCTCGGGGTGCTCGGGCTGACCGAGGCCTTCCCGCCCGCCGCCTGCTACCTGCGCGAGTTCGGCGCCGAGATCATCCTGATCAAGGGCGCAACGCCGATCCCGTTCAAGCTGCTGACGATCACCGCCGGGTTCATCCACATGAATTTCTGGACCTTTTTGTGGGCCAGCATGGCAAGCCGCGCCTTTTCGTTCATGCTGGTCGGCATCCTGTTCAAATTGTTCGGGGCACCGATCAAGGCGTTCATCGACAAATATCTGGTGTGGGTCACCGGCGCCTTCGTCGTTGCTGTCGTCGCGGGATTCCTGGTCATCGGTGCGCTGTCGGGCGATGGCGAGGCGAAGGAAGCCGACAAATGCAGCGGCGCGACGCTGGAGAGCATCGGGCTCGACCGGAAATAGCGTCACGCCGTGCAACCGGGAGCGCCCCGGTGAATTAGGTGCGTGTCGCCCATACCGCGGCACGGAGCATCCCATGACGAAGACCCCCTCGCGCGCGAGCGCCGAATCCGCGACGCATCACCGCGATCTGCGGACCGGCCAGTCGATCTGGTCGGCGCGGCGGCGCCCGACCGTCCCGACCCAGCCGCTCAACCGCGACGTCAGTTGCGATGTCGTGATCATCGGCGCTGGCATTTCGGGCGCACTGATCGCCGAAACGCTGTCAGAGGCGGGCTTAAAGGTCGTCGTCGTCGACCGCCGCGGCCCGCTGGAGGGATCGACCGCCGCATCGACCGCGATGCTGCAATATGAAATCGACACCCCGCTGTCGCTATTGGCCGAGCAGATCGGGCGCGACCGCGCCGAACGGCTGTGGCGCCGCTCGCGACAGTCGGTCGACGCGCTGCGCGAGCGGACCGAGCGGCTGGGGCTGAAGGTTGACGCCGCGACGCGCGGCTCGATCTATCTGCACGGCAATGTGCTCGATGCCGAGGGTCTGGCGCGCGAGGCCGAAGCGCGGCGGCGCGCGGGGTTCGAGATCGAGCTGCTGAAACCCGCCGCGGTGCTCGACCGCTATGGGATCAAGGGACGCCATGCGATCATCGGCTTCGGCAATTATTCGGCCGATCCGCGCCAGCTGGCGGCCGGGTATCTGAATGTCGCGATCGGGCGCGGGGCGCGGGTCTATAGCCCGGTCGACATTTGCGACGTGGCGCCCAGCGAGAGCGGTGTGACGCTTCAGAGCGCCGATGGCCGCGAAATCCGCGCGCGCACGCTGGTCGTCGCGACAGGCTATGAGATGATGAAGGGGGTGCCGCGCAAGGGGAACACAATCATCTCCAGCTGGTCGATCGCGACCAAGCCGCAGCCGCGCGCGATTTGGCCGACCGCAGCGATGATCTGGGAGGCGGCCGATCCCTATCTCTACATCCGCACCACCCCGGCGGGCGAAGTGATCTGCGGCGGCGAGGATGAAGAGATCAGCGATGCGGACGAGCGTGATGCGAAAATCGCCGCCAAGACGGCCACCCTGTCGCGCAAGCTCGGCGCGCTGCTGCCGATGATCGACCCGACCCCGGTGCATGCGTGGGCGGGCAGCTTCGGCGACAGCAAGACCGGCACCCCGACGATCGGGCGGATCCCGCGGATGCCGAATTGTTATGCCGCGATGGGCTATGGCGGCAACGGCATCACCTTTTCGATGATGGCGGCGCAGATGCTGCGCGGGCTGATCTGCGGCGACGGCGATCCCGACGCCGACCTGGTCAGCTTTTCGCGGAAGTTTTGAGCGCGGGGCGAACGAGCCACGGCTAGCACTGCTAACCCGCCGATCAAATATTCCGTTCGTGTCGAGCGAAGTCGAGACACGCTGAGTTCGTGCGCGCCTTCGCGTATCTCGACTTCGCTCGATACAAACGGGATTGGGAGGGCGGCCTACTCGTTCGCCGCGGTGTGCAGCCAGTCGGCGTGACGCGGGGCCTTCTTGGTCTGGCTCCATTCCTCGAGCATCAGCGGCGCGACGCGCTTCAGTTCGGCATATTGTTCGGCGGTGCCGATGTCGCACGCCAGTTCCACGCGGTGGCCGTTGGGATCGAAGAAATAGATCGATTTGAAGATGCCATGATGCGTCGGGCCGAGCACGTCGACGCCTTCGCTTTCCAGATGCGCCTTCGCCGCCACCAGTTCGTCGTAGCCGCCGACCTTGAACGCCAAATGCTGAACCCACGCCGGAGTATTCTCGTCGCGGCCCATCACCGGCTGGTTCGGCAGCTCAAAAAACGCCAGGATATTGCCGTTCCCCGCGTCGAGAAAGACATGCATGTACGGATCATATTCACCGGTCGACGGCACATGGTCCTCGGCAAAGGCGGTGGTGTAGGTCATACCGAGCATGCGCTCGTACCAGTCGACCGTCTGCTTGGCGTCCTTGCAGCGATAGGCGGCGTGATGCACGCCGCCGAGTTTGATCGGGCTGGTCATTCGGCAGGCTCCGTCACGTTGAGCGCGCCGCGGCGAATCTGGTCCATCTCCATCGATTTGAACAGCGCGGTGAAATTGCCCTCGCCGAAGCCTTCATCCTTCTTGCGCTGGATGAATTCGAAAAACACCGGGCCGATGACGGTCTGGCCGAAAATCTGGAGGAGCAGGCGCGGGTCGCCTTCGGTCGTCGAACCGTCGAGCAGGATGCCGCGCGACTGGAGTCCCTCGACGGACTCGCCATGGCCCGGCAGCCGCTCTTCGAGCATCTCGTAATAGGTCGCCGGGGGTGCCGGGGCAAACGGGTTGCCGAGCGCCTTGAGCTTGTCCCACGCGGCGTAGAGATCGTCGCAGCTGAACGCGATATGCTGGATACCCTCGCCATTATAGGCGCGCAGATACTCCTCGATCTGCCCCTTTCCGCCCGCGCCCTCTTCGTTGAGCGGGATGCGGATCTTGCCGTCGGGCGCGGTCATCGCCTTTGACGTCAGCCCGGTATATTCGCCCTTGATGTCAAAATAGCGAATCTCGCGGAAGCCCGCGATGCGCTCGTAAAACGCCGCCCAATGCGCCATGCGGCCGCCATAGACATTGTGCGTCAGATGATCGATCAGCTGCATCCCCGCACCCACCGGGTGGCGATCGACGCCTTCCTCATAAACGAAGTCGATATCGTAGATGCTGAGGTCGTCGCCGTACCGGTCGATCAGATAGATGATCGACCCGCCGATGCCGCGGATTGCGGGCAGGCGCAGTTCCATCGGGCCGGGGTTGACCTCGACCGGCTCGGCCCCGCGTTCGATCGCTTCGCTGTAAGCCTTGGCGGCATCGCGGACGCGCCAGCCCATGCCGCACGCCGACGGTCCGTGCTCGGCAGCGAAATAGGCGGCGGGCGATTTGGGTTCATAGTTAGCGATCAGGTTGATGCCGCCCTGGCGCCACAGCTGGACGTCCTTTGAGCGGTGATGGGCGATCTGAGCAAAGCCCATCGCCTGGAAAACCGGTTCGAGAATGCCCTTGTCGGGCGCCGAAAATTCGACGAATTCAAATCCGTCGAGGCCCAACGGATTGTCGAACAGGTCGGTCATCGTCATTATCCCATCTAGTTTCAATTGAAACTATTATGATGGATTGGGGTGGGAGAGTCAATGCAGGCCGACCGACGACAGCTTCGTCATGCCGGACTTGATCCGGCATCCATTCGGCGGCCCGGTTGGGGACCCCGGATCAAGTCCGGGGTGGCGATAGAGGGGGCCGCTTTCTAAGCCGCGCCCTCAAACGCCTCCAGCGCCTCACCGGCAGCGATCCAGCGAATTTCGGCGGCTTCCTGCGCTGCAACAATCTTGCCGCGGCGCTGCGACAGCTCGCTCATCGTCAGCCCCTTATATTCGTTCGCGGCGCCCGCGGGGTCGAACATCGCGCGGTCGATCGCCGAGAGGATGACCTGATATTTGGCCAGATCGGCCTCGGCATCCGAGACATCCTTGCGGATCTTCGCCCCGGCCTCGCGCGCGACCGCAGCGGCTTTGCGGTCTCCCTTTTTGTCGGCTTTCGAAACCTTGTCCTTCGACGGCCCCTTGCCCAGGATCATGTCGACATAATCGTCCATGCTGCCCGAATATTCGCGCGCCGTGCCGTCATCGACCAGCACCAGCCGATCGGCGGTGAGTTCGAGCATGTGGCGGTCGTGGCTGACCAGCACCACCGCGCCGTCGAAACTGTTGAGCGCCTGCACCAGCGCCTCGCGGGCATCGACGTCAAGGTGATTGGTCGGTTCGTCGAGGATCAACAAATGCGGCGCGTCGCGGGTGATCAGCGCCAGCGCCAGCCGCGCGCGTTCGCCGCCCGACAGCTTTTTGACCTCGGTCACCGCCTTGTTGCCCGAAAAACCGAAACGGCCGAGCTGAGCGCGGATCGCGGCCTGTGTCTTGCCCTCCATCACGCGCGTCATATGCGCGAGCGGGGTGTCGCTGCCGTCGAGTTCCTCGACCTGATATTGGGTGAAATAGCCGACGCGCATCTTGCCCGACGCCGCCATCGCGCCCGCCATCGGGCTGAGCTGCGCGGCGAGCAGGCGTGCCAGCGTTGTCTTGCCGTTGCCGTTCCGCCCGAGCAGCGCGATGCGGTCATCGGGATCGATCCGCAGGTTGAGCCGCTGAAGCACCGGGCGATCCGCATAACCGACGCTGGCCAGGTCAAGCGTGATCAGCGGCGGCTTCAACTCGTCGGGACTGGGAAAATCGAACGCCAAAGTCTGGTCCTCTGCCAGCGCCGCGATGGGCTGCATCTTGGCGAGCAGCTTCGCGCGCGACTGCGCCTGCTTCGCGGTCGAGGCGCGGGCGCTGTTGCGCGCGACATAATCCTGCAGCTTGGCGCGCTGGGCATCCTGCGACGCTTTCGCCGCGGCGAGCTGCGCCGCGCGCTCGGCACGCTGGCGTTCGAACGCGTCATAGCCGCCGGCGTAGAGCGTCACCTTGCCGCCTTCGAGATGCAGGATATTGTCGACGACATTGTTGAGCAGGTCGCGCTCGTGACTGATCACCACCAGCTGCCCCGGATAGGCGCGCAGGAAATTTTCCAGCCACAGCGTTGCTTCCAGGTCGAGGTGGTTCGACGGTTCGTCGAGCAGCAGCAGATCGGGTTCGGAGAACAAGAGCGCCGCGAGCGCGACGCGCATCTTCCACCCGCCCGAGAAGCTGTCGAGCGGCTGCGCCTGCATATCCTCGTCGAACCCCAGCCCGATCAGGATGCGCGCGGCGCGCGCCGGCGCGGTATAGGCATCGATCGCAATCAGCCGTTCGTGGATGTCGCCGAGCTTGTCGGGATCCTGCTCAACCTCCGACGCGGTCAGCAATTCGGCGCGTTCGGTGTCGGCGGCCAGCACGGTGTCGAACGGCGTTGCGGTCCCGTGCGGCGCTTCCTGCGCGATATAGCCGACGCGCGTCTTGCGGGGCATATCGATGCTGCCCTCGTCGGCTTCGAGCTGACCGATCATAACCTTCATCAGCGTCGATTTGCCCGCGCCATTGCGTCCGATCAGCCCGACGCGGCTTTTCGCCGGTAGGCTCGCGGTGGCGCGTTCGAGGATGGCGCGCCCGCCAAGGCGTACAGTGATTCCGTTGATCGTCAGCATGGCCGCGCGCCTAGCATGTTGCGGCGCACAACCCAAGTCCCGCACTGGCTTTCTGCACGCGGCTGCGGCAGACAGGCGCCATGAGCGATCTTGCCCCCTTTCACATCGCCTTTCCCGTCGACGATCTTGACGCCGCGCGCCATTTCTATGGCCGCGTGCTCGGCTGTCCCGAGGGGCGCAGCGACGCCGACTGGATCGATTTCGACCTCTATGGCCATCAGATCGTCGCGCACCGCATCGATCGTCCGCGCAGCACCCCCGCGCACAATCCCGTCGATGGCCATTCAGTGCCGGTGCCCCACTTCGGCGTGGTCCTGTCCCCCGCCGACTGGCAGGCGCTCGCCGACCGGCTGATCGCGCAAGACGTCGCGTTCGTCATCGAACCGCAGACCCGCTTTGCCGGGCAGGTCGGAGAGCAATCGACGATGTTCTTTCTCGATCCCGCAGGCAATGCGCTCGAGTTCAAGGCGTTTGCCGATATGCGCCAGCTCTTCGCCACCTGAGCGCGAGCGATCGGGCCGTTCGCAGGCTCGCCTCCCGGAAAATCGGAAGCGCCGCAGGCGCTGCCCCATGGGCGAAAGCTCGTCTGCTTTCTGTTTGACGTCCGTTTGACGTTCGCCGCCCTACGAGCGCCCTTTCAGCGTCGTATGACGTGCCTTGGGCGCAGGTCTGCGAAGCGACAGGAGCAGATTATGCCGGATACCATCGAACTCGACGCGATCAGCCATCATTTCGATACCGACCGAGAACGGATCGAGCTTTTCCGCGACCTTTCTCACACGATCCGCGCGCACGAAACACTGGCGATCATCGGCCCGTCGGGCGCCGGAAAGTCGAGCTTGCTGGCGATCGCGGCGGGGCTGGAGATCCCGGCGGGCGGTCGTGTCTGCTTCACCATCGATGATGTCTCGGTGGACGCGCTGACGATGCGCGCCAATTCGGGCTTCATTTTCCAGCAATTCCACCTGTTGCCCGAGCTTGATGCGATCGGCAACCTGGCGTTGCCGCTCCGTCTGAAGGGCAACCGGGGCGCATTCGACATCGCGGCGCTCTGGCTTGAAAGGGTGGGGCTCAAAGATCGCGCCCGGCATCGCCCCCACCAGTTGAGCGGTGGCGAGCAACAGCGCATTGCGGTGGCGCGGGCGTTTGTCAGTGCCCCGCGCTTCATCTTCGCCGATGAGCCCACCGGCAATCTGGATATGCACACATCCGACAGCGTGGCCGGCCTGATGTTCGACTGCGCCCGCGAGACGGGGTGCGGCCTGGTGATCGTGACCCACAGCAAGCAGTTGGCAAGGCGCGCCGACACAAGCCTGCTGTTAGCGGCCGGACAGCTGAAGGCCGCGGCATGAACCGGGTCAAACTGATGCTCGAGAACAGCTGGCGCGATCTCGTCGGCGGCGACGGGCGGATCAGCATGGCGACGCAAACGGCGCTGCTGTTTTTCCTCATGACGCTGACGCTCACCAGCGCGTCGATTCAAAACTATCTGGCCGACAATCTCGACCAGATGCTCGGGTCGGACCTGGTGATTGAAAGCCATACCCCGCTGACCAAGGCGGACGAAGCGACATTCAGATCCCTGGCGGCGGATCTCTCGGTAACCCAGCTGGCCGACATCACCCTCACGCACCGGCAAGAATGGGCCCGCGTGCAGTTGAAGCTGGTCGATGACGCGTATCCGCTGCAAGGCGATCTGCAGATCGGCGACACGCCGGTAGCTACACAGCGCGCCGCCAGCCGCGGCCCCGCGGTCGGCGAAATCTGGATAGATTCGCGGCTCGCCATTAAACTGGAGATGCGCGTCGGGGACATTCTCACCATCGGCGGCACCGATTTGCGGCTAAGCGCTATTCTGTTTCATGAACCCGACCGCATCATGGAAGGCCATAGCGTGGCCATGCGCGCGATGGTCCACACCGACAGCCTTAAAGACACGTCGATCAACAGCAGCAAAGGTCGCACGCGCTATCTGGTCACGGCGGATGAAAGCCGGCAGCAGGCGATCGAAAGCTGGTCGCGCAAGACCCTGCCCGGCGCCCGCGTCATCAAGAAATTCGGTGGCCAGCACCCGCTCGCCAGCTTCTGGCAACGGACCGAAAATTTCCTCGGTCTGGCATCGGTGATCCTGTTGTTCATGGGCGCCGTGGCGCTCGATATGACCAACCGCCGCTGGCTCGCCAAAATGCGCTATCGGCTGGCGATCTACGCCAGCTTTGGCACCGGCACCCGCACCGCGATGCTGATGGCGCTGGGCGAATGGCTGGCCGGCTTTATCCTGTCCATCGCCCTCGCCAGCACACTGGCGATGATCGCGTACGGACTGATCGTCGCCGAACTGCAGGGATATTTCCCGGGGCTTCGCGCCACATGGGATGCGGCAGCTGCTTTCAAGACCATCGGCCTGTTCTTCCTGCTGCTGCTCGCGCTTCAGGTTCCCAGCTTTATCCAGCTGTCCCGCGCGTCGCTGCTTTCGCTTATCCGCAATCCGGCCGAAGGCAGCTATGTGTGGCATCGCCTGTTCTGGAGCATCACATCGGTCACTTTGCTGGCCGCCGCCTATTCCGACAATATGCTGCTGACCGGCCTGACATTGGCCGCAATCGCCACCGCGCTCGCCCTGATGGCGGCGCTGACCTGGACGGTCGTCCGGCTGGGTGATCGGTGGGGCCGCCGCCGCGCTGGCCTGCTGCCCTTTGCCTTTTTCATGATGCGGCAGCGCCTGTTCGCCAAATCGGCGCAGGTTATGGGGCTGGGGTTGTGCGGGCTGCTGCTGCTGTTCTCGCTGATGCTGATGCGCGATTTGGGCACCACAATGGAAGGCTATGGCCGCAGTCATGACGGCAATCTGATGATCGCCGAAGCCCAGGCCGACCAGATCGACCAGATCCATCGCTGGGCGGAGAAAACGGGCAGCAGCATTCGCGCGCTGCGCCCTTTTGTGTCCGCGCAGCTTGTGTCGGTGAACGGCCTAGCCCTGTCGGATATCCAGAAACCCAGCGACACGCTGGCCACCCTCAAAGATCCGATCCGGCTGAGCTGGACGGATGCCATGCCGCAAAACAACCGCCTTGTTGGCGGCAAATGGTGGCGGCAAGGGACCGCAAACTGGCAACAGATTTCCGCCGAACCCGAAGTGATGACAGACATGGGGTTCAACTATGGCGACAGGCTTACCTATCAGATCGGCGGCAGATCCTATGACTTCACGCTGGTGGCAAGCCACGCCTACCAGCCGGGCGCCGGGTCGATCACCTTCTGGTTTCAGGTTCCATTGTCGGCGAGGGCGCAAATCGATGCCCCAACCCGCTATATGGGCAGCATGGAATTGTCGGAACCGGCATGGGATGCGCTGGCTGGCCTGTGGCAACAATATCCGACGCTGTCGCTTGTCCCGCTTCAGGAACTGACCGAACGGTTCGACCGGACGCTCGCGATCGTCAAGAAGGTGACAAGCGGCTATGCAGCCATGGTGCTCTTGCTCGCGCTCTTCGTGCTCGCGGCGTCGGTAAGCGGTTTCAGCGCCGATGACCGTCAGAAAAACGGGTTGCTGATGAGCATGGGGCTACGCGATCGCGATTGCCTGAAACTGAATTTCTACGATTGGGGTGTCACCGCCCTGATCGCCGCCAGCGGCGCGATCGCGGGCACCTGGAGCGGGGGATTGCTGATCTATCAGGCCCAGTTCAACCTGACCTACAACCCGGATATTCGGTGGGTCACGGCAATGGTGTTTGCGATGGCGGCGGCGGTATGCCTAGTGGGCTATCTGGCCTGCCGTCAGAATCTCAAGGTTTCGGTGCGTTATCTGATCACGACATAGACCGCCCTCCCCGAATGGCCACGTTGAGGTCGGACTTTGGGAGTGTCGGGAACAGGGTGGCGCGCAGGCTAGCGAGACACCCCGACTGGCAGGATAAATGATCGCGGTCCCCGCCTTCGGCAAGGTGACGGCTGTGCTCAGTAGCGAATTGCCATGCAAACTTCTGCGGCGCGAATGGCTGGTTTAGACCGGTAGCGGACATAAACTTTCGTCATCCCGGACTTGATCCGGGATCCATGCGCCCTCTTGGCAGCGGGCGGCGCATGGCCTCATGGACCCCGGATCAAGTCCGGGGTGACGAGTCCATGAGGGCAGCCCCCCACCCCAAAGCCGCGGTCTGTCAGATGGCTCAAGAGCAACGTCCACGGCAAATAAAAAAGCCCGTCAAGTCGTTAGACCTGCGGGCTTCCTATTTGGTTGCGGGAGTAGGATTTGAACCTACGACCTTCAGGTTATGAGCCTGACGAGCTACCGGGCTGCTCCATCCCGCGCCACCAATGTCGCGGCGCCAAAAGCGATCCGCGAAAACAGCAAAAGGCCGGCATTTCTGCCGGCCTCTAACTTTGTGAATGGGTTTTTCCAAAATTCGTCCACACGTCGGCTACAATGCCTGGCGACGTCCTACTCTTCCAGGGCTTGAGCCATAGTACCATCGGCGCTGTCAGGTTTCACGGCCGAGTTCGAGATGGGATCGGGTGGGTCACTGACGCCATGGTCACCAAGCAATGAAGCCGGCGTGGGTCGAATTTGGGTTTCAATCGAATGCCCGTGCAATTTGGACTATGTTACAATCATCCACTTCGCGGACAACCTTCAGGCCGTTGGCCATTCAGGACTGTCGTTGATGGTGGGACTCTTAAGTGCGAATAGAGCAATTAGTATCGGTTAGCTCCACACGTTACCGCGCTTCTACATCCGATCTATCAACGTGGTGGTCTTCCACGGCTCTATGAAATCTTATCTTGAGGGAGGCTTCCCGCTTAGATGCTTTCAGCGGTTATCCCGTCCATACATAGCTACCCTGCTGCGCCACTGGCGTGACGACAGGTACACCAGAGGTATGTTCAACCCGGTCCTCTCGTACTAGGGTCAACTCCTCTCAAATTTCGACGCCCACGGCAGATAGGGACCAAACTGTCTCACGACGTTCTGAACCCAGCTCACGTACCACTTTAATTGGCGAACAGCCAAACCCTTGGGACCTGCTCCAGCCCCAGGATGTGATGAGCCGACATCGAGGTGCCAAACGATTCCGTCGATATGAGCTCTTGGGAATCATCAGCCTGTTATCCCCGGCGTACCTTTTATCCGTTGAGCGATGGCCCTTCCACTCGGGACCACCGGATCACTATGACCGACTTTCGTCTCTGCTCGACTCGTCAGTCTCGCAGTCAGGCAGGCTTATGCCATTGCACTCTTGCAGACGGTTTCCAACCGTCCTGAGCCTACCATCGCGCGCCTCCGTTACTCTTTAGGAGGCGACCGCCCCAGTCAAACTACCCGCCACAGAGGGTCCCTGATCCAGTTTCATGGATCGAGGTTAGACATCAGAAAACAACAGGGTGGTATTTCACCTATGGCTCCACACCGGCTGGCGCCAGTGCTTCAAAGCCTCCCACCTATGCTACACAGTTCTTTCCTAATGCCACTCTGAAGCTGCAGTAAAGGTGCACGGGGTCTTTCCGTCTAACCGCGGGTACTCCGCATCTTCACGGAGAATTCAATTTCGCTGAG